>NZ_JBXAFE010000001.1:0-707680 GCF_058792715.1 Phyllobacterium sp. MT110 | reverse complement strand
ACCGGTTGCTGCATCGGTTGCTGCATCGGTTGCTGCATAGGTTGCTGCATAGGTTGCTGCACGGGTTGCTGCACGGGTTGCTGCATAGGTTGCTGCACCGGTTGCTGCACGGGTTGCTGCACGGGTTGCTGCATAGGTTGCTGCATCGGTTGCTGCATCGGTTGCTGCATAGGTTGCTGCATAGGTTGCTGCACGGGTTGCTGCATCGGTTGCTGCACCCTTACCATTCTTCCTCACATGCCAAATGGCTGCTGACGCTCCATAAGCAAAAGCCATAACCATTGGTGATGGAACGATAATGACTCGCGGTTCTTTCAGATTGGCTGCAGCATAAATGCCCTTGATCGCCGGAATGATTTTGTCCGGTTCAATCGGATCGGTGCGCATGGCAATGCCAATCCATTTTTGGGAATGCTCATCCATGCGGAGCTTTTCTTCGGGCGTAATCCCGCCGTGGGCCTTGGATGGTGTGCGAATGATTTTTGACATGCTCAATGCTTTCTTCGTTGACGTCGCTTTTCCAAACCGAGCAGCAGCCATTGCCATGCTCGATTAAGCAGACTTCTGATGAGCCTCATTTGATTTCCTAAGTTCGTGCCGCTCGGCCATGTAACCGTCAGCGGCCTCGTTGTTGCGCTGGACCATTTCCTCGTATGCCAGCATGAGTTTGATGACCGTCTCGCCACCAACGTCATTCATAGATTTCCAGCGCTTCCAGATGCGTTCGGCCATCGGCAGTTCAACACCTGCCTTCTTGGCTGCGCGATCCCGAGCTGCAGTCCATGTGTCGTGTCGGCCCTTGTGATGGGCCTTCGTGATCGTCTCGAGCCAGTAGTTTGCTTTCTGGGGAACTGGCATCCCCTGAGTGTCAGCAAGTGCACGCATTACTAATTCGCCCCGTGTTGGGTCAGATTTGACCCGTCTTGTGTCGGACATTTTTTCTTTTCCTCGATAGATTGAGACCTATCGAAGACGCGGATTTGACCGCGATTTGTGGAAGGAACTGATGGTGAAAAAGCGCACGCGTAAGGCCTGGAAAACTCAAACGGGTGTGCAATTGTCTTTGTTCTCATGGGAGCAATCTCCCCCGCAGAAAGTTCGCCAAGCCAAGAACGGTGGCGCCAACCACCGTGGCAGGCCAAGCGAGTATGAAGACCCATTCACGCAAGCCCGTGGGCGCATCCCTCTGTACGGAAGCGCAAGCACCAATGGGGCCGAGTGAATAAAGGCTGATTGCTAGGATTGTCATGCCGGCGCCCAATGAGTTGGGCGGTAATAGACATACATACTGCCGTCAGGAATGAACCACAGGTTGCCACTGCGTTTAAGGTTCTGCTCGTTGCGGGACCCGTTCTCATCGTGGATTTTTGTTTTAACGACAATGCCTTCTGGCGCCGTTTCTATATCGAGCCAATTCATGCCGCCACCTGCTCTTTCAGAACCGGTGAAGTCGGCCAAGGCATCCACGCAATCGGCGGGACGGCTTTCGTGAACATTTCCCAACGCTCTTCATTGGGCAGCCAGCGTCCCACCGTCACAACACCGCAAGGGCTGGCAAGGATGACCTTCTGATGCTGATAGACGGTTTTCTCTACCTTCTTGCCTTTGCCATTCGTGTACGTCGTGGTGACGTATTCTCCGCGAGGCGCAGCATCCATGTCATAATTCCAGGGGAATTGGCCGGACGACGGCATTTCAACGCATGTGGCGTTCGCAAGTCGGGCATATCCTGTCACTTCAGCGATTTCGCCGTCGTCCGATTGGAAATCTTGGGGGTTGATCACGCCTTTGCTCTCCATTTTTCAGGAATGGCATCACGGCGAGCCAATGCCGACCGCTGCTTCTTTGACATGCTTTGGATTTGTGAAAGGATTCCGCCGATATGACCGGTTTCATTGCGCTTGATGACGGAAGGCCAGAGAAGCATTGCAACTTCCCAATACTCGTCATCTGTCTTGAGGCTGGATACCTTTACGCCCCTCACACCGAGACAGGCCTTGAGGCTATCAAACCAAGCGCCTTGGTGTTTATTTTTGGTCTGGCGCTTGCGATTTGGGAACAATGTTTCGAGGCCGGCAAGGATTTCCTCACCTCTCATCGTATCAAAATTCACCGTTCCCGCTTTCACCAGCTCATCATCATCAAATGCAGCATCAGCGACGATCACGGCGAACCAATAGTCGGTCATTGCCGGATCATTGAGTTTGACGCGCATTCCTTTCAGATAGCCTGCGCAACGTGGAAAGGAATGAATGCTCATTTCGCTTTCCTCGCCTTGTCTGCAGCCATAACCTCGTCCATCAACCGAACACCCTCGGCGTTCAACACACCGATGCTTTCACCTAGTGGGATGAGAGCACATCGAAGTTTGAGGAGGGATTCACGTTGACTTGGATGGGCCCATTTAGGCTCGCTTCCAGATTCGAATATGGTGTGGAGGAAATTGTCAGACTCCTCAATGACAACAGCTATTGTCTTTTTCTGCTGTGCATCAGCTATCGACCGATCAAACGCATCCCAGTCCGTGTATCCCAAATTGAGATGTCTGCTCATGCCGCAGCCTCATCGATTAAGAACCAGTCTGAAACCCTCACTTTACCTTTCGTAGCGGCTTCAACCTTTCGAATTACATCTGGCGACGGGAAGCGCTTTTTATTGATGTATCGATTGATGGTTGCCTGCTTGACGCCGATCAGTTCGGCGAAAGCAGTCTCCGTCAGTGATTTTTCATCTAGGTATTGTGCTAGGGTCATGATGCTTTATACCAACTGGGTATATCATTGTAAACAGGTTTTTATACCATTTTGGTTTTTGACAGCATTTTTTATTGGCCTTAGCGATTGAGCATGAAGAATCTCAAGGAAATTCGAGACCAGCTCAAACTCACACAAGCCGAAATGGCTAAGCGTTTAGGCACGTCGCAACCGCAGTATCAACGGCTTGAACGCGGGAAACGGCCCATGTCAAAAAAGTGGGCTCTTAAAATAGAATCTGAGTTTGGTATCCCAGCTGCGCAAATATTGTTTACTGATGAGGATGATACTTCTGTCCCAGCCCGCATGGTTAAAGTTCTAGGATATGTGCAAGCGGGCGAATGGGAGGAGACTTGGGAGTTGTCAGAAGAAGATCAATACGATGTACCTATACCGCATGATACTTCACTAAACGGATATCCACTATATGCTGCGGAAACACGCGGCCCCTCGATGAACAGGCGATACCCTGAAGGAACTGTATTAGTTTTTACTCACATCATCGAAACGCATGAGGATCTGATACCTGGGAAACGCTACATTGTTGAGCGCGAACGGTCAGACGGCTTGAAAGAGGCAACCGTAAAGATTTTATGGTTTGATGATCAAAGGAAACCATGGCTCCTGCCGGAATCGACAGACCCGAGGTTTCAAGAACCAATCGCTTTGAATGGCGATGATGGTGATACAATCCGCATAGTTGGACGCGTCCGGTATGCCGTTTCTAGAGAATAGCTCTTTGACAGAGCCATATTCTGAAGCCTCTTTACCCTATGAAAGAGAATATAGGTATTAATCAGATTGTAGGTTTATATCTGTGTTGCTGTGCAGCAACCAATAATTAGTTGCTGTGCAGCAACCATTAGCTATACGGCCACTTAAAAATGTAAATGTTACCCGCTCGCGCCTTACTCTCAATTTCCAACAATTGCGCGGCTTTTAATTTTCTTGTCGCCCGAAAAACAACGGTTCGATCACAACCTGTCTGCTTTTCGATGTATGACATGCCGGCAACACAGTATGGCCGGTCTGGCGAACACACCATTCCAATGAAAATTGCGGCCACGCGTTCGTGATGGGTGAGATCGGTCATAGTCGTCACCCTCCTCACCCACGCACGCTGATCAGCAAGAAATAGCCCCGCATCAACTGGCGGAAAGCGCTCTTCAAGGTCTTTAAATCGGGAAGCTATTAGATCGGGTCTTTTAAACATCGCTCACATTTATACCAAACAGGTATTGACGACAATACCAACTAGGTATAAATGTTCCCCATACCAACGAGTACGAAGACGGCCCAGCCTGATCTGCTCAACACATGGGGCAAATGACATGAACACAGATTTTAACTGGATTAAGCATACATCGGATGGACTTCCTGTTCCGGCAGAAGCCATCGTCCATGTTTTGACGAACGTTGACCGTTATCCATCTTTTGATCTTGTTGCGGGTTCAATACCTGCCGATACTTGGTCAATTGATGGGCACACCTGCCCAAACGGTTTTGTTGGCCGTATCACGCACTACGTCGTCGCGACTGGCGGTGCAGCATGAACGCGCACCTTTCCAATCTCGTTTTCAAGGCCGTCAATGCGGCGGTGAAGTCTGAAACCCTTCGTCAGGTCTGTGACCGGATGGAACGCGGCGGTCATACATTGTTCGTTCTGACCGACATTCTTCACATCGATGAAGAGACGGAAATCCACTCGGCCATTCGGACGCTGGATAAGCTTCTCATCCGCGAACACGCCAAGCGCGGACACTGGTCATTCAATCAAAACCAGATGGCCATGCTCAAGCAGCATCACGATGCGCTGTGCAAGGCCGTAGGCAGGCAGGAGGCAGCATAATGCGCGATTTTCTCGACGCACTGGCTGAGGGCATGGCCCTCGCCGTGTTCCTCTCAGCAGTCATCTTTATCGCAATGGGAGCAATGTAATTATGGAAAAATTCCGAAAGGGCGACAGGGTTCTCATTGAAGCTATTATCGCTTCCGACTTTGGCCACGAAGGTAAACAAAAGGTCAAGGTCCTCTATGACGAGTTTTACGCCGTCATCAAGGATATGACCATGGTTCATCCGGTTATTGTCCTTGGTGACACACTGCGCCTCAAGGATGGAAGTGGCCCATCTGGTGCGACGGTCCTTGCTATCGCAGATGACCATGCATGGGTGTCATTCGGAGATGGGAACTACGCGACGTGGTGGCTCAATCTCGTGGAACGGGTTGATGCATCCGAAGCGGAAGAATTGGCGGTGGCATCATGACTAAAGCCACTCGTGAACGCATGGAACGCTTCATCAATAGTTTTGGCTATCGGGCCGAGCGTGAAGCCGTTGAAACCCTATTTGATCGCTACGGCCTCGCGATGCTCACCGATGAGCAGGTTGAGGAAGTTGTTGACGACTGGAGCCGTTCGGAACGGAACCGGATCAAGCACAACCGCGAAAACCGACTGATCGCATCGCATCAGGCCGAAAGGATGTCGTCATGATCACCATCCTTCTCGCGGCAGTTCTCTTCATGCTCGCCTGCATTGTTCGGGCTGCACAGCTGCTGATTATCAAGCGGAGGCGTGGGCTATGAGCAAGATCAATACAGGTGGTCCGGCGTTTCCATTCGCTTACGAAACCAGTGACGGACTCGATCAGACAATCCACATCAATGAAGGAATGTCCCTACGCGACTATGCGGCGATCCATGCCCCGCAGCCGGATATCTCTCAGGTAGAGCTTCATGAGAAGCTTGATCGTTCGCGCAATCCCCACAACGACAGTTACAAGCCGAAAATTCGATCCAGAGCCGAAATAGTATCGGCCCTTCGATACGAGTTTGCCGACGCCATGATCGCGGAACGCGAGAAGGGTGGTGCATCATGACCGCCAAGACATGGGAAGTTCTCGTAAACGAAACTGATCTGGCAAGCAGCGTTATCATTTCGGATGGCGAAGATGATCTGCTGGAAGTGTTTCACCGCGGCAGAGCAACGGTAAGCCGTACCCAGGCTGAAGCGATTGAGGTTGCCCGCAGGATTGTTGCGATGGCACCAGAAAATGGCGGTGCGTCATGATTTTCCTACAGGAACCAGACCTGATCCGCATCATCCAGACCAACCGCGTTCACCGCTCAATGTGGGCGCTCGCTGTCTTCGGCGTGGTGATGCTTTCGATCCTGATCATTGGAATTATCGGGAGGGTCGCATGACAGTTTTCAACAAGGCTGAAGAACTCGAACTCTGTGGGTTTGTCGGTAAATGTATGGCCAGTCCTCAGAGTTATGAAAGCCATATTCGCTCCTACTATCGCAAGCCTACTAACAAGGAAATTGCGTCGAAAGCGCAATCCGAACTGGAGGCAGCACGCGCAAAGGACGTCGAAGCTCATGAGCGCAATCTGCTAAAGATTGAGACCAACAAGGTCATTCGTGAGGCTATCACCGATATCATGAAGCAGGTCGGAATTCCCGACAGCTACAGCGAACGGGACTTCAAAAGCCGCGCGCGAATGCCGAAGCTCATTCGGCATGATGCAGGTTATCTCGGCGATCTCAACCGGACCGTCAAAATCAACGATGGGTTTGAAGCGGCCACTTTCACCTATGAACGACTGAAAAGAACCTACACCGAATATGCACAGGACGCTGATCGTGTCGAGGAAGCTCGCGTTCTTGCTGAAGCGCGAGAGATTGAAAACAAGCTCAAGGCGCGACGGGAGAACATCAAACTCGCGGAATTGATCTTGCGATACGCACTTCCAGAAACGGTTGAGTGGCATGATGTTCTAGAAGCGTTACGCGCCAAGGATCAGAGGTTGGATCTCGCTGTTGCCATGCAGCAAACGCGAGGAGATTGGTCCGATGGATACTATCGCGTCTCTTCCGCTATCGACCGCTTCACAGTTGTCACTCCTGAAGATGCGGCCATACAGACGGACATTCTGTCTTGTTTCAATGATGACATTGACGGACGCGTGTTTCGCGACACGGAATGGAACTATTCACGTCTGTTCTCCGAAGCATCTGGCCAGCAATTGTCGTCTGACATCCAGTATGTGCTGCAGCATGCAGGTGACGCATGACTTCTCCATCCCAATATACACCACCCGAAATGCAAGACCGGATGAAGCGATATGCACAGTCCAGACCATCGGGTTTCCACGAATATCACCTTCGCCAGAACTACCGCGACCTTTGCCTGATCTACGGCAGGGAAGCTGCGCGGGAACTTCTCAACGAAATCGCTGACACCACTGAGGAGCGGATGAAATGAAAATGGATCGCATTGAACCCGGCGCCATGCAGTCTCTTGGAGCGATTACCGATAAGATCATCGGTGGGTTGGCCGGCGAAATCTCTTGGGATGGCAAGACCATCAAGGAAAACGGTGTTTATGCCAATATTCCAATGGATGACTACCACGGAAATGTTCATCTGCTGAATGGCCCGTCTGTCTCCAAGTCCGCCTTGAAGCACATCCTGCCGGTTCATGGTGGAAGCCCGAAGGCTTTCTGGGGCCGGTGGAAATGGAATCCCGGTCACGTGGTTCCGAAGACCAGTCCTGCCCTTGAGTTCGGCAAAGCAGTGCATTTCCTGCTGCTGGGTGAAGGCACATTTCGCGATCACTATGCGATCCGGCCTGAAACCTATGTCGATGAAAAAGGCGTTGAAAAGCCTTGGTCTGGCAATTCCAACAAGTGCAAGCAGTGGCTGGCAGATGCCGCGAGCAAGGGCCTAACCGTCCTCACCGATGACCAGCTCAAGACCATCAATCGTATGGCAGAAGATGCCGCCGACTATCCAGAGGTGCAGCAAGGCATCCTGAATGGCCGTGCAGAGCGCTCGATGCTCTATCGCGACCCAGAGACAGGCATCTGGCTTCGTTCGCGTCCTGATGTCATTCCAGCGGCAGACGGTGTGTTTTGTGATCTGAAATCCACGTCCAGCATGGATGAGGATTTTCTGCAGCGCCAGATATTCGACTGCGGCTATTACCTTCAAGCTGCAATGAATCGTATGGTTTGCCGCGGTCTTGGCATCCCCTTCGAAACCTTCGCCCTGCTCTATGTGCTCAACGATGACGTGCCAGATACCGCACACGTTGAGATTGACACGTTCACGATGGATCGTGGTGAAGCATGTGTGCGATGGGCGTTGCGGAAAATCCGTGAATGCCTTGATGCAGGATATTGGCCCGGCCGTGAACCATTCAATCGCGGCGAACGTCCAATCTCAATGAAGCCATGGGCTGCCGACAACATCGACAATTTCCTTAACCGACAGGCGCAGATCGCCGAGCAGGAGGCAGCATAATGCCCACTGGATACACAGCCGTTGTTGGTGACGGCAAAATCACTACACTGCGGGAATTTGCCTTGATCTGCGCGCGCGGCATGGGTGCTTGCATAATGATGCGCGATGAACCTTGGGATGCGCCGATTCCGGAGCGCTTTGAACCCCAGACAAAATATCACGACGATAAGCTCGAAGAGGCAAAGGCAGTGCTCGAAACGTTGCCCAAACTTTCAGAAGCGGAATGCGAAAGTCGCGCAGTTGAAGAGTACAAATCTACGATGGCAAGTGACGCCAAGTACAGGGCGGAACGCGAATTGCGCAACTCTCGATACCGCTCGATGCTAGATGCAGTCTCTTCGTGGCACACTGATGCAGAGGGCATCAAGGAGTTCATGGTTGAGCAATTGAACATCTCAATCGAGCGAGACTACCCCTCCAAATCCCCAGTAAAGCTAACCGGTGCTGAGTGGAGGGAAGATAGGTTGAAGCAAGCACATCACGATGTCGCCTATCATGAAAGGGCGCGTGGTGAAGAAATATGGCGCACCCAAGAACGCAACCGCTGGCTGTCCGATCTGCGCTCAAGTCTTCCGACCAAAGGAAATCAATCATGAACCAGATCGCACCGCGTGAAACATCAATTAACAGCGTATCGGTATCGACTGGCGCGAATGGTACGTCAATTGCACCGCAGAACCTGGGTGAAGTCGTTCGCTTCGCAGAAGTCATGTGCAAGGCCGATATTGCCCTACCAAAGCATCTACGCGGGAACGCAGGCGCATGCATGGCTGTGGCAATGCAAGCCCTTGAGTGGCAGATGTCGCCATTTGCTGTGGCCTCGAAGTCCTATGCCGTGAATGGCGCTATCGCTTATGAGGCCCAGCTTATCGCCGCCGTAGTCAATACCCGATCCGGCATTAAGGGGCGCTTGAAGTATGTTTTTGAAGGCACTGGAGCCGCAATGACATGCACCGTTACCGGAACGCTTGATGGTGAGGAGTGCGTTTACACGTCTCCATCCATTGGCAGCATCACTACCAAGAACTCGCCATTGTGGAAGTCAGATCCACAGCAGCAGCTTGGCTATTTCTCCGCTCGGTCGTGGGCTCGTCGTCATTGCCCCGAAGTTCTTCTCGGCGTGTACGACCGTGACGAAGCCGAACAGTTCCAAGGTGCAGACAACGCAAAGGATGTAACGCCACGCACGACACTGCAGGCGCGCCTTGCTGCCGCCAAAGAAGCCCATGGAGAGCAGGAAGGCTTTAATGCCGCCAATGTAGCCCGCGAGACCGGAACGCTCACTGGTGGCGTTCCAGAACAGAATTCAGAAACATCAGCCGACGATCTCCCCACGAAAGCTGATGCAGGAAGCGACATTGACGCCATCGCCCCCAATGAGCGTGTCGCTTCCGCCCATTTAACCGATGATGAATCGGCACTTGAGTCCAGTGGGGATGATGTCGCCTCCCCGTCGTCTTCACTGGACTCCGAAATTGACGATTTCACCGAGCAGACAACCGGCAGAAATCCGTCCGTCATCCGTGAACTCAAGCGCGAATGCAAGGACAAGCTCCTTCAGATCGCCAACAGTGATCTGCCTGCGGGTGAGCGTCGAGGAGTGCTGGAGCGTACCAAGAACGTCTGGAAAGACGAACTGCCGGAAGGCCTTGAGTTTGTCCGCATCTGCTTTGAAACGACCGACAAGGTGATCAAGAAGGAACTCACGTCAGAGTTTGCCCTCAAGTATCTCAATGGCTTGGTAGGTGCGATATGAACATCAACGCCGACACTATCCGCCTTCGTATCCAATCTTTGCCACCGCATGCCCGCGGCCGGCGCGAATTGGAAAACATAGCCCGCGAAGCAAAGCACGATGATCTTTATCGAGCAGTACTCGCCCAGGAACTTGAGAATGTTCTTGCCCGTGAAATGTGGGAGGTAAACCGATGAGGATCACAGTTTGCGTAGCCTGCGTCGCACAGGCACTTCAATCGGCCAATTGGGCGAATGGGGGCGGACACCAGTATTTATTCAACGAGGGTGCGCTTTGGATTTATTGGGTTTTCTCTGTGTTTTGGCTCGCGACGGGTATTAGAGCGCTTTGGAAGGGGGTCGCGTGATGACCTATCACCTCCACCACCTGACACAAAACGGCATTTCACCTGACACAGATCGGGATTCCCGATTGATTGGCGGTGAATGATGGCTGGGTTTCGCATCGCTCACTCATTTTCGGACCAGACTCCGAAAGTCAAACCGACAAAGAAGGTCAGCTATCTCGCCTTCCTGCATAAACTTCCATGTGTGGTTTCAGGGAAATATGGCGTCCAAGCTGCCCATATCTCATTCGCGAACCCGCATTACATGCACTACGGGCGCGGCAAAGGGCATAAGGCACATGATCTGTGGTGCCTCCCTCTATCCCCAGAAGCCCACAGAGACCAGCACAGTGGCAATGAGGCCGATTGGTGGGCCAAGCAACGGATAGACCCGCATGAGCTTGCCCTGACGCTCTATGGGGCTTGGTCGAGCCTCGGTGACCAGGCTGAACCATTTTGCGTGGCCAGGATCAATAGTGGTCTTGCGCGAAACAATCGTCTCAGGAGCGCGTCATGACAACCAAAATTACGCCAAGCAGCGGCTGCGTATTTACAGACCTTGGCATCGAGAAGCCGACCATGACTGAATACGCTGAAAAACTCAAAGCGATGACGGATCTGGAACTGGTTGATGAAATAGGAAGTAAGGTTTGGCTGTCTGCATACGCCGCAAACAACCCGCTCTCAAAATATCACGATAAATGTGATTCAACATATTGGGAAGCTGAGAGACGAGAAAAACCATGGTTGTATCAGCAAGGGTGGAACAAGGCGTGGGTTAGCGCTGGTCATGAACTATCTGATGATGATCGCGAACGTGCCATCGCCAAAGCGGAGGGTCGCCAAGATGACTGATACTGCCCTCAAGCCGACATTGGAGCCTTTGCGGAAATCTGAAACTGAACCGACTTGGCTTCAAATAAAAAACCTGTTCGAAAAGTATGGGTGCGCACCACCAACCGCCTTGCGGGATGAGGTCGCCACTCTAGCTATGTGGGCTTGGTACGGAAAAAATCTAGACGCCGCTGTTTCAGCACACCCCCACCCCGTAGAGATGGTACAGGCGGACGTGCAGCCGGTGGCAATACAGCGTTATGAATTTGACGGCGGTTCCGTTTGGTGCGGAGAAGCTGCAAGTATGACGCCACACGTATCGGGGGACTATGTCCTATTCACCGACCACCAAGCAACCGTAGCAGCACTTGAGGCGTATCTGGAACAAAAAAGCCATTTGATACAGGCTGCCCGCGCGGACAGAAAAATCTATAGAGAGCGCGCCGAGCAAGCCGAAGCCTCCTTTGCTGAGATGCAGAAGTCGCGTGACGATTGGAAAGAGATTTCGGACTTGCAGGTTGGGGAGCTTGCTAAGTGCCAGAGGGAGAAAGAGGGGTTGCGGGAGCAGAACGACTGGTTGAAAGACCGGTTGGCATTTCTGCAATTACCTGCCACGCGGCACGATCAGCGCGAGGAATGGCTTTCGGAATTGGGCATGCCTGCTCTCAAAAGCGAGGGCGCATAGATGGGTAAGCTAATCGCAAGTTACGAAGTCCATTGCACACAATGTGAATTGCCATTTCTCGGGATTGGCTATCGTCGGGCGGAAGCAGTGCGCACTCTGCGCAAATGCGGATGGAAACAGGCGATCAACGATAACTGGTATTGTGAAAAGTGCGCCACAACCCCTCGCGCCGCGCTCTCTCCTGAGAACGGGGGCGAGAACCATGGGTGAGTTTATTGGCATCATAATTTTGTCACTACTGTTTCCTGCGGCGGCTATCCTCATAGTGGAGTGGCTCGATCATGACTGACTTATCAGAACGTATAAAAACTGCTGCCGAAAAAATCGCTCTTGAAAAGGGTCAGCCACATTCAACGTGGTTCTGTTTCAAAGACGAAGCCTACGAGCGCATTCACTCAGAAGATTTTGCCGCCCTCTCCACCGTAGGTCGCCCCTCTGACCTTTCCCCATTTCGACAGGCGCAGTATGATGCATATGGAGCAGCCCTCTCCGTTCCTTGCTTACAGGAGCCGGACAAAGTGGATCGAATGATCGACTTCATTCTATCAGATGAAAGTCCAGTCACAGAAGTGGATCAAAATGACGTCGACATGTTCAATGCGGCAGTAGAAAAAGGCAAGCGTCGAATTGCTGCTTCTAAGATCGTTGCTTATGCGTCTAGCAGTGAGTTTCGCAAAAATCAGCTTATCTCTGCCGCGCAATACAATAGTGCGCTGCCAAAGAACCGTATTGAATTTGACATTCCCCTCTACGCCCAACCTATCGAAGTACGCGAGCAGGCGATACGCGAGTGGCATCCGATCAGCACAGTGAAGACTGGAGATGACAATGCCAGCCAAGATTGATGTCATAGGCATGAGATTTGAGCGCCTTCTTGTCTTAGACGATGGCGATAAATCCCCCAACGGACGCAGAACAGTTAAGTGCGTTTGCGATTGCGGGAAAATAACCATTGTTGATCCTCGCTCTTTGCGTAGCGGAGACACTAGGAGCTGCGGATGCCTCCAAAAAGAAGCTGTGTCGAGATCAGTTATCGCCCTCCACACCACGCATGGTCAGTCCAGATCATCTGAATACAATACGTGGATAAAAATCCGGGATAGGTGTACCAACCCGAGGAACTTAAAGTTCAAGGATTATGGCTATAGAGGCATAAAAGTATGCCACGATTGGTTGGAAAGCTTCGACGCATTCTTTCGTGACATGGGAGAAAAACCACGGAAGTCCTGGTCTATAGATCGCATTGATGTGAATGGCGACTACGAGCCGAATAATTGCCGTTGGGCTGATCCAAAAACCCAATCTCGCAATAAGCGATCACACAGAATAGTTGAGCTTGAGGGCGTATCTATGCCTTTGTCACAGGCCTGTGAGATTGCCGGGGTCAATTACCGTTCTGCTCTTTATCGATTGAATACAGGCAAGCACTGGATGCCATTGCCGCCCGCTCCCCTCGCGCTTCTGGAGGGCCGGTGACATGGTGAAGCTATGGCACGGTGATTGTCTTGACCTATTGAAGAACCTGCCTGCAGCAAGCGTGGATATGATCTTGTGCGACCTGCCATACGGCACAACTCGCAATTCGTGGGATAGCATCATACCTCTTGAGCCACTGTGGGCTGAATATAAGCGTATCTGCAAAGGCGCTATTGTTCTGACTGCGCAGACCCCATTCGATAAGGTGCTTGGCGCGTCAAATCTGAACATGCTCCGGTACGAATGGATTTGGAAAAAGTCTCACCCAACCGGTCATATGAATGCGAAGAAAATGCCGATGAAGGCACATGAGAATGTGCTCGTCTTCTATAGAAAGTTGCCGACATACAATCCTATCAAGACAACGGGTCACGTCAAAAAAACTGCCGTGAAGCGGCGTGATACCACAACCAACTATGGCAAGCAGAAGTTCACTGAGCTGCCATACTCATCCACCGAGCGCTATCCGCGCAGTGTGGTGAGGTTTCCCAGCGACAAGCAGAAATCAGCGCTGCACCCCACTCAAAAGCCACTCGATATGTTTGAGTATTTCATCAGAACCTACACAAACCCCGGCGACACTGTTCTTGATAATGCGATGGGGTCAGGAACAACGGGCGTTGCTTGCTGGAACACTGGTCGTGATTTCATTGGGATTGAGAAAGACCATGTAATTTTTGAGACTGCCCGAAAGCGCCTCGAAAATCCGCAGCAGTTCGAAGGGATCGCGTCATGAGTATGGAATGGGTAAGAAAGTACTACTCTGTCCCTGCGAAACGCGGCGGTCGCATAAAGTACACCGGTGGATGGAATGATCCGTCCAAATCTATATTCGGAACAATTCGAAGCGCCTCTAATGGTCGGCTGAACATTCAACTCGACGGAGAAAATTACACTTCACAGTTTCATCCGACGTGGGAAATCACGTACCTCAAGGCGCATGGAGGCAGCAATGGTAACGTATGAAGAACTGGTCGAGAAGGTGGCGCGGATTATTGATCCAGCATCGTTTGGGACAACACCGGAAATGTATGGATTTCGCGGACCAGACAAACAAGATCGTTTCAAACGAACCTTCGGTTACGGTGGGCAGTTAGTAGCTATCGAGCGAGCAGAAAAGATCATAGCCACCATCCTCGAAGCCCTGAGTGAGCCGAGTGAAGCGATGGTGGCAGCCGCACAGTCAGAATGGCCGGATACTGCCAGAATGCTCAAAGCGGCCCTCGCAGCTAGCCCTCTTGTAGAGGAGGAGCGGAGATGAACAAGCCATACGACAAGGCTTTCGCAGCAATCATCAAATGGCTTCGTGAGCACGGCTACACCGCCCATACCGACCGCTATGGACATACCGAGATGCGGAGGAAGCGACAGGCGGTGGATATGCAGAACAACGGGGAGAGTATCTAATGCCTCTATTGACACCAGAGCAGGCCGCGAATGAACTTGGCATCTCCAACCGTCAGTTATTCCACCTCATGGCGGACGGAGACTTGCCGTACATCAATATCGGACGTGGCAATAAAACAGTGCGGCGATACGATCCTTCTGATCTGGAGGCCTTCAAGGCCCAAAGGAAGCAAACGCAATGCCGATCTTCAAGCGCCGTAACGCACCGTTCTACAGCTACGATTTCCGTGTCAAAGGTAACCGATATACAGGAAATACTGGCAAAACGACGAAGCGAGAAGCTGAGCAATTCGAGGAATCGGAAAAGCGGCGCATCAAAAGCCTGACAATCCAGTCAGGCCAGCCTATGACCATGGGTCAAGCGACTGGCCGATATTGGGATGAAGTCGGCCAATTCCATGTGAATAGCGATACGACAATTACGGTGTTCGCATGGCTAGACAGGCAAGTTGGCAAGAACACACTCATTTCATCCATCACTGATGCAGATATTGCAAAACTGATCAGCAAGCGCCGCGCTGAAAAGGATGTACAGCCGTCAACGGTCAATCGATCCGTAACACAGCCCATGCGGGCTCTTTTGGCCCGTGCAGCCGATACCTGGGGGCAGGAAGTCAATAAGATCAAATGGTCTAAATTGCTTCTGAAAGAACCTCAGGAGCGAGTTCGGGAACTCATGCCCGAAGAGGAAACGCGATTATTCGCCAAACTGAGAGCCGACTATCACCCTATCGTCAGATTCTCTCTGTTAACTGGATGCCGCATGCAGGAATGTCTTGACCTGACGTGGCGACAGATTGACTGGACCAATCGTCAGATGCGCGTAACCGGCAAGGGCGAAAAGACAAGAACTATTCCCGTCTCCGATGCCGTGTATGCGCTGCTGCGCGCCCTTCCCATGGCAAAGGACAAGGTATTTACCTATGCCAGCAAGCGCGCGGACAATGCGCCTCGCGGCGATCTGCTGCCAATCTCGCGCGAAGGCCTCAAGTCAACGTTTGAGCGAACCGTCATCAATGCCAAAATTGAGGATTTCAGCTTCCACGATCTGCGGCATACCTGTGCCACGCGCCTGCTGCGAGCAACTGGTAATCTGAGGTTGGTAAAGGATCTACTTGGTCACTCTGACATGAATACGACGCTGAAATATGCGCACGTGACCCAAAGTGATCTGCTCAATGCGATGAATCACACCCAAAACGCCGCACAGGCGAAGGTTGATCAGGCTAACGAATTGAAAGAAAACCAGAAAATAGGCTGAGGCATCATTTCCCCCAGTCAAGTGCGCTACCGGGCTGCGCTACGCTCCGCCGGTGCCGAACCCCTAGAATACTGGGGTTTTTTTGGCAATAGCCGATTTGGAAGAAAAAGAACAAACTGCACACAAATGCACGGCGTGGGCGTTTTCGGCACTGAACGTCCCACGGATTTCTTTACCTTCCCCACCCTTACCTCATACTCGCCGGGCTAAACGGGATGATTCGAATGCGGAATTCGGATTTCATTTTGGAGGACCGTAATGTTGATCGATTTCCAGGGCCGCTATATCGAGAGAGCGGCCCTCGTCATTATGCACTATCAAGCCGACGTGTTTGCAATCCTGTTCGGGGAGCAGCCGTCGCCCTTGCTGGATCGCTGCAACACTCTGATCAGGCGCTGGCGCGCCACCGGCCGGCCGGTGCTGTTCCCCAACTTTTCACTGGGTGAAGCCTATGAACACGCACCACCGGCAAGCAACCGCCAGATTTCGCCTTATACATCGTCCGGACATTTTCGCACCGGCCGCCCCGTTGCGGGGCTTGCGATCGAACCGGGTGACCTTTTCTATGCATGTCCGCGAGCCAGCGTTTTTCACGGTACGTCGCTCGACGCCGATCTTCGGACGCGCGGTGTAAACACCCTTGTCATGGCCGGAATAAGCACCACCGGCGTCGTTCTTTCCAGCGTCACCTGGGCCAGCGATGCGGACTACGATGTGCGCCTGATCGAGGACTGCTGCTACGACCCCGACCAGGAGGCGCATGACGCTCTGTTCCGCTCCGGGTTCGGCGGACGCGTCCAGGCCCACACACTTCAGGAGAAACCATGTTTGACCATGTGAAATTCGGCGTAAGCGACTATGCAGCCAGCAAGGCGTTCTACCTCAAGGCACTCGAACCGCTCGGTATCGCTGTCATCGCAGAGGGGACGACGCCGGCGCAGGGTGCCGAGCTCAGCCCAAAGGGCAAGGCCTCCCTGTGCCTGTACCAGACCGAGGAGAAGCCGGCGCATCTTCATCTGGCGTTCACGGCCGAGAATCGCCAGCAGGTCGAGGCTTTCCATCGGGCGGCTCTGGCCGCGGGCGGTAAAGACAATGGCGCGCCGGGTCTGCGCCCGCGCTACCACGCGAACTACTATGCGGCCTTCGTCATTGATCCGGACGGGCACAACATCGAAATGGTTTGCCACGAACCCGAGGCCTGAGGGACGGCCATGGAAAGACAGGGCGAGCCAAGGTCCTCGCCCGTCTCAAATGGACAGGGGATATTTCGTATTCGGCTGGATCTAAAGTGCGATCGCGTGCCTGTTCTTTCCCGCAGCCTTTGCCTGGTACAAAGCTTTGTCGGCCTTATCCAATAGAACGCCGGCTGCACTACCGTGCCGCGGAGCAAGGGCAATTCCCATGCTGGACCCCACTTCCACGCTGCTGCCGACGTTCAAGCGGATGCGCTCGCCTATGTTTTCAGAGATTGACGCCGCAAACGCCGTAAGGTCCTGATCGTCCTCGCTGGCTTTCACAACCACAAACTCATCGCCGCCAATACGGGCCGCTGCGTCTTCGGGCCCGAGATTGGCTAAAATCCGCCTCGACACTTCATACAGCACCTCATCGCCGCTTGCGTGGCCGTATTGATCGTTGACGAGTTTGAAGCCATCCAGATCGAGGTAAAGCACGGCAAAGCCTGTCTGATCCTGCTGCAGCGCCGACAAACGATCATTGATGTGTGCCAGCAGGCCCGTGCGGTTCAGCAGGCCCGTCAGCGCATCTTCATTTGCCCGGCGCTCATTTTCGCGTTCAGCGAGCTTTGTCGCAATCAGCATAGCGTTGAGCTTGTGCGAGGCCATGGCCATGCTGATGAGATAGAGCGGAATTTGCAAAAGCGTGACGTATAAGATCGGTTCGCCCGACAGCGCACCGCCGAGGCAGGCAGGCCCAAGGCTCAAGATGATCATGACCGAGGCAAGACGCGGCGCGCCAAAATTGCGAAAGCAGATGCCCCCCACCATGGCGCCTGCGGACAGGCAGGCGAGCGTTGCCACCACCCAATCCCCGCTCATCATGCTGATGAAACAGCCGTAACCGACGGCGCCTGACCAGGCCAGAGCCAGCAGAATGTAAATGTCGGTAGGCGTGGCTTTGCCCGCTTTGGCATTCCTGTGGCTGATGAGCAGCACCACGAGCCTCGCGCTGCAGATCAGCAATTCACATCCCAGCCAGATGATGAATTCCGGTCGCGGTATCCGGTAGGCAATGAATGCCGATACCAGGATTGTATTGATGACGCCGCCGGCAAAAATCGGCAATGTTCCGAACAGGCTCGCAATCAATTCCGATCGAATATAGCCCGGCACATTGGATCCAGCATCGGCCAACCAGCGTGTCAGCCGCCATCTCGGTACACTGAATCCTGAAATATCCTCGCGCATAGGCACCTGCTCCGTTGTCGGCGAGATGCCTAGCGGAGAGTCGTCAAGAATTAGAGAATCCCGTGACAGTTCCGAACCGGATAGTTAGAAATGCCTTAAGATGTGAACAGCGGCGTTGATGACCGGGCATCATCGCATCGGCAACGGATTTTCCGACCATGAGGGATCGCCTGCCGGATTTGCGGACCAAAACCGGATGCCCGTGAAATCGATCGATTGCACATTGTCCGGCAGGGCATCGCGATAAATGCCAAAGCGCGGCTGGACGTCGATAAACGGGCGGCCGGAATCATCGCGGACACCATGATCGGGATAACCGAGAAGCCCTGTATACGGATCGCAACCGCGCCCGTTGAGCCAGACCTGCACCTGACTTGCCCCCTCCTTCAGGCTGGGCTTGATCATGACCTTCACATCATTCCAGTGGTCCAGGTCCAGGTGCCATGGACCGCATATTATTCTGGATTCTCCGAGCTTGCAGTCGCTGGTTCCGCGCACCTTGACCAGGAAATCCGCCCCCGTGGCCGACGGGCGGGCCTCGACCTTGAACAGGGGATTGGCGGCGGGACACGCCCCTTGCGGCTTCTCGTCACGCGCCTGGATGTTCTGCTTTACCTGATGAATGACTGTCCGGTTGCCGATGCCCTGCCAGGGTCGTTCAAGACGGAACCGGAAGCGGTACCAGGTTGGCGCATCGAACTTGACGACCTCCTTCCGCATCTGGATTTCCACGCGTTCCGTCGATTTTTCGTCGGACTCTTTTTCAACGGCGTCGCCCGGATGCACGGAGAGGCGCAGCACCGGCCCGGACGAAGGGGCAGCGCCGGAATCACAGGACAGGCGCGACCGCCATGCCCCCTGATCCAATTTCTTGCTGATCTTCCATAGGCTTGGGGGATGCTGCGGATCGGGTGCGCACAGCTCGGCAAGGTCGCCTGACAAAGCCGGAGCCGCCTCCTGCGCTGCGGCTGACCCCACAACCATGAAGCTTAGGTTGAAGAAAACACAAGCTATCCACGAAAGACGTGCGTTCACGAAATGAACTCCCCCTGTCCCATATCCTCTCATTCCCCTTGGTCATAAGCCGCAATCCCAATGGCAACATGACACAAAAGTATAAACCTGTATAAAACTGTACATTGCCTATGACGCTTGTCCTCGCTCAGGCAAATGTGCGGATTGCGGGATGTTGAAACCGGCGCAGATTGGCGCCGAGCTGTTCAAAGTCCTCTGTGCGGGGATCGCTGCGCCGCCAGGCCAGGACAATGGTGCGCGCATATCCGCTGCCCTGCAGCGGCAGGTAGTGCAGCCCATGAACGTCACTTACCGCAAGGACGGGCAGCAGGGTACATCCCTCGCCTGCAGCCACCATATATTTCAGGGTCTCCAGGCTGGTCGCATGCCGGTTGGTGGTGTCGATCTCCGCGCAGGCGGCAATCGCCTGATCCCGCAGGCAATGCCCCTCCTCCAGCAGCAATCGCTCATGGGCGGACAGATCTCTCCATCCGGCACCGCCAGCCAGCGTTGCCGCATGTCCCTCGGGACAGGCCATCACGAACGGTTCGTGAAACAGCGGGATTTCGCTCAAGCCCGGCTCTCCGGACGGTGTCGACATGAGCACGGCATCGAGATCACCGCGCAGCAGAGCCGTGACGAGGTCGTCGGTGCGCCCTTCACCCAGCACGAAGGCAAGCGCCGGGTAGTGCGCGCGCAAGCTCTGGAGAATGCGCGGGAAATAATAGGGGCCGAGCGTGGCGATTGCCGACAGGCGCAACGTGCCGCCGAAGGCCTCCGCGGAGCGGACGGACAGATCCAGCAGCCGGCGCGCCTCCAGCACCACACGGCGCATCTGGTCAAGGAGCTCCTGGCCCTGCGGCGTGACGATGACCCGCCGCGTCGTGCGTTCGAAAATCACCGTCTTCAACCGGGTTTCGAGCTTGCTCACCTGTACGGAAAGTGAGGGCTGCGCAACCCGGCACTGTTCGGCGGCCTTGCCAAAACTGCCCACATCCGCAACCGCAATGGCATATTCCAGATCGCGAAGCGACAGGCCGGACAATGTCATGACGATCATACTCCTTTCAATACAAACCGATGGTCGAGCCACTTTCATGCGGCTGGCCCATCGCACGGCAGGCATGACCTACTCATAGTCTATGCCTATTAGGATATGACAATTCTTATATTATGCCAATGTATATCAGCGCGGTATATCGGACATGCCTGACAGGGCGCGTGAGCGGCGCCCGGGGCAAACGAGCCAGGCCCGGTAGGGCCAAGGCATTTCCCGTTGTGAAAAGGAACGAATAATGACGACGAACGAGCAGATACCGGTCAAGGAGATGGAAGTCGCGGCCACGATCAAGGCACTGAATGCCGCACTGTCTGAAGCGGGTGTAGAGGCCGACAAGATCATCTCGATCCATTTCGTCCTGGGGGTCAAGGCAACGGTCGGTCAGCCGATCGAAGACAGGTACCGGGTCCATTACCGCAGCTGAATGAACGGCACGGGACGACGCGGGAAACATGACGGCTTGATTGTGACAAACGCCTTTGGCAAGTGAGCTTCGCTTGAGCAACCCAAGCATGGGGTCCAGTGCGTGCCTGCCTTCGCCCGGCGCTGCACTGGGCCTCGCCACAGGCGCATCCGCGCCCCGGCAGACATGCTGTCCCGAGGCCGGATTGCATCTCAGTTTCGCCTCAGGTTCGGATAATCTCCTGCTCAGGTTCTCGTGTTATCACCCGCACGTTGTCACCTTCGGGCAACGGAGGCTCGGCATCCCATCACCCCCCGATGCCCCTTGCCGGGCCTCACCCGAAGGATACGGGCAATGCGCAACGTGAAGTTTGCGCCGCCCGCACGCCGACATCCGGCTTTACCCTAAATTGCAGATTGTGACGGATTGGAACCAGGCGTTGAATGCGCTATGAGGTATGCATGAAGCTCATTCAAATCGCCGCCTGGCTGCTGTTCGCAGCCATACTTTTCATCACTGTCGACCCCATCAGCCTGCGGCCGGAGAGCGGCTTGCCGGTCAATGTCGAGCGCTTTGCAGCTTTTGCCGTGCTTGGCTTCGTCTTTGTGGCGGCCTATCCGCGGCGGTGGCTGCTCATCCTGGTCTTGGTGGTTGGCGCGGCTTTCGGTTTCGAGCTGGCGCAGATGCTTGCCCCCACCCGGCATGCCCGGCTGCTCGATGCCGTAGTGAAGGCGGCGGGCGGAGCCTTCGGGGTTGCCGCAAGCACAATCTTCCTGCGCCTTCTGCGCTAAGGGGATTCGCCCCGCCATTTGCCAACGGCAAGCCCCGGAAGCATTTTACCTGCGGCGGGCCGTCTGGAAGCGGATATCGCCCGCAGCGCCCAAAAGGATAATGTCGTCGCCCAGCGACCATTCTGCCGCCCGCGCCGCCAACCGTGCGGGAACAGCCTCTGAATTGCCCGGACCAGCCGGCACATCGTAGGTTGCGTGGCCATCATGGGAAAGGATCACCGCGAATCCCTTTTCCAGCGCGGCTCGCGCCGTCGCCGCCAGACACATTTCCGACAGCATGCCGCAGATCGCCATCGAGCGGACACCATGCGCCCGGAGCACATTCTCGAGCCCGGTGCCATCGAAGCCGTTATCCCTGGACTTGCGGATCACCGCTTCGCGCGCCTCAGGCGGAAAGAACAATTGCCAGCCATCGGTATTCGGCGCGTCAACCGCGCCGGCAGGACCGTCATTCTGCAGGAAGACAACAGGCACCTTGGCCGCGCGTGCATTCTCGAGAAGCCTTTTCACCGCACTCTGAAGCTGGACGCTATCCGGGACGGCTTCGGCTCCCGTGATGAAGGCATTTTGCACATCGACGATCACCAGGGCGTGGGCAGTTATCTCATCTTTTGTAAACGCCAAGTCTCCACCCTCCTCCGTCCGTAGCGCCAACCGATACGACAGTCTCACGCCGAGGTTTATTCACTGTTTCGTGTATGGCCAGCCCGGCATTTGAACACCGGATATATTCCAAACCACCCGGAATCATTGCATATAAGAGGTCTCTCAAAAAAAGTCATAAGACATGAGGGGTGTGGAACATGCGAACAAGAATTAAGTTTCTGGGACGACAGAGCTGCAAGGAAAAAATCATCGTTCAGGCGGAGGAGCAGAGTCGCGCTGCTCAGATGAATTTTCAGGATTGCACAGCCGATGTGCAGGCGCTCGTCAGGCGTATACGACGAAAGGCGAGAATTAAACTTCTGACATCGCACAGATAATCCGCATTCCGGACGTGGCATGTCACCCATCCGTGTCTTGCGGCTGGCTGCAGCCATTGTTGAATGTCGTATCAATTGCGCTCAGAATCAGCCACAACCAAGCTGCCCGCAAGGGCAAGGCGCGACTGCTATCAACTTAAGGATAGGGTCGGGCGGGCTGATTGACGTCTCACCCGCTGCCACGAACGGACGTGGCCGCCTCCAGACTTCATGCCGGGCGGTCAGGCACGGGAAACAGCAGATCCACCCGACCGCCGGCGCCACGCAGCTGACGGAAATACCAAGCGAAAACCTGATAATATTCACAAACCCTATCACAATTTTGTTACAATAGCATGATATGCTTGTACGTTAAAGTATTCATGGTGATTATACTTGATATTAACCCTGTGTTAACTTGTAGTTGCAAATCCGCAACAATAAAAATCCCATCGCTCCCGGCATTAAAGATTTGTAATTTGACATTTGACTCTACGACCAAAGTCGCAGAATACCGAATTGTCACTACCAATCTCATGGAGAGCAACAATGAACATTAAGAGCCTGCTACTCGGCTCCGCTGCAGCTCTGGTTGCAGTAACTGGCGCGCGCGCTGCTGACGCAGTTGTCGTCGCCGAACCTGAAGCTGTCGAATACGTTCGCGTTTGCGATGCATACGGCAAGGGCTTCTTCTACATTCCTGGCACCGAGACCTGCCTGAAGATCGGCGGCTATGTCCGTTACGACGCCAAGGGCGGCGACAGCGTATACACCGGCGGCCATGTCAGCGGCATCAAGGGCTCCGACGGCCTGAACGAAGACACCTATTACAAGCGCACACGCGCCACAGTTCGTTTCGACGCCCGTTCGGAAACAGAACTCGGCACACTGCGTTCGTACATTGAAACACGTTTCAACTACACGAACGGTTCCAACAGCGGTGGCCTCATTCCTAACGCGTTCATCGAACTCGGCGGTTTCCGCATCGGTGTTGCTGACGAACTGTTCGGTTCGTTCACCGGTTATGCCGGCAGCGTCATCAACGACGACGTGATCAACTATCAGTCCGGCACTTCCAACCAGGTTAGCTACACGTTCGCAGCTGGCAATGGCTTCTCGGCCATGATCGGTGCTGAACAGGGCGAATCCGAATCCGACAACGACGGCGTTTCGCACGACTACCGCATCAACGATTACATGCCGCATGTAGTCGGCGGTGTGAAGTACGAGCAGGGTTGGGGCGGCATCTCGGCTGTTGCTGGTTATGACTCGGTTATCGAAGAATGGGCCGGTAAGGTTCGTTTGGACGTCAAGTTCACCGACACTGTCAAGGCATTCGTCATGGGTGGCTATCAGTCGAACTTCGACGATAACTACGCGCATGCACGCAGCCTGAACTGGTTCGGCCGCTGGGAAGGCGACTGGGCTGTTTGGGGTGGTCTGTCTGCCAAGGTTACGGATAAGGCAACTGTCAATGCACAGGTTGCATACGAATCCGAAGGTACCGTTGCTGGTACTTTGAACCTGGCATACGAGCTCGTTCCTGGCTTCACAGTTACGCCAGAAATCAGCTACACCAAGTTCGACGGTCATCGTAAGGATGTATCGATTGCCAACGGCGGCAACGACGATGCATTCGGCGGCATGATCCGCTTCCAGCGCAACTTCTAATCCTTAACAGGATTTGAAGATGTATCCGGGGCCCGTCCCCGGATACTCAGGCCTTGGCCCAACAAACATATGAATTGTGTTTGGCAATGGAGAAGGACTGCATTGCTGAACTGCGATGATGAGATCTCCAGTCACGTC
The DNA here is from genome assembly GCF_058792715.1 of Phyllobacterium sp. MT110. Taxonomy (NCBI): domain Bacteria; kingdom Pseudomonadati; phylum Pseudomonadota; class Alphaproteobacteria; order Hyphomicrobiales; family Phyllobacteriaceae; genus Phyllobacterium; species Phyllobacterium sp. MT110. Next base: position 683,411 of record NZ_JBXAFE010000001.1, on the reverse strand, counting down.
ATTTTTTGAAACGGTGGGCTTCGCGGCTCACCGTTTTTTACATGTGCAGCGTTGCACGCGCTGCACGCCGGCCGGCTCGACATGTTGTGATTTGGAAACCGGCACGTTTCCCGCTATATTCCGCCCTGGAATGCAGGAGGTTACGGATATACGTGATCTTGATTTCTTGCTTGCAGTCATTGTGATTATCTTGCTGGCGTACCAGACGAAACCGTCGCACCGGGTGTAAACGGCAAGAGTTGACTGACCTCTCCATAGAATGATCCAGGCAAGGATCGACTGTCCGTCGTATGATCCGGGAATATCCGTATACGAACCACAGCATTGGGCTTTCGGCATGGGCCGGGAGCGGAACGTCGTCAGGGAGCGAATGAACTATGGGAGAAGCGATTCTTCATACGCCGCACCATGCACAGCCTGCATCGCCCAAAACGATGCAAAAGGTGAGCAAACAAATTCCTAAAATTGCCTGTGACCCGACAAAACTCTCTTCAATCCTGCGGTTGGCTAAAGGTGGATTCAGCCACCGGCGCTTCAAGCATGACACCAAGTAGGTTTTGACCGGAGAAACAAAAAGCCCGTTATCGGAACGCCGATAACGGGCATGCGGGGGTGTCGGCCGGAGCAGCGTTTGCCGCTGTCTTATTTTGGCAGGAGAACCTTGTCGATCACATGAATGACGCCGTTCGACTGCTTGACATCAGCGATCGAGACATGAGCGACGTTGCCCTTCTCATCCTTGATCGAGATTTTGCCGCCCTTTTCGCTGACGGTCAGAATGCAGCCACCGACCGTTTTCACCTTGTGCGAGCCGCCGTCGTCCTTGATCATCTTCTTGATCGTCATGGACATGGCGTCAGCAGCCACCACGTGGCAGGTGAGAACCTTGGTGAGCGTCGCCTTGTTTTCCGGTTTCAAAAGCGTCTCGACAGTGCCTTTTGGCAGCTTGGCGAAAGCTTCGTTGGTTGGCGCGAATACCGTGAACGGTCCCTTGCCCTGAAGCGTTTCGACAAGACCGGCCGCCTTGACCGCGGCGACAAGTGTGGTGTGGTCCTTGGAGTTGACCGCATTCTCGATGATATTCTTGTTGGCATACATCGGTGCGCCGCCAACCATCGGGTTGTCCTTTGCCAATGCTGCTCCGCTCAGTGCTGTAACCGCCAAAAATCCGGCGAAAATACCTGCAGTCAATTTACCCATTGTATTGCTCCGCGTTTGCCTCCCCTTCCTGGGGAATGCAAACAAGAACGAGGGCTTGACCGGGAAAGTTTCCGGCAGGTGCATTTATTATTTTTCCGGGCGCTGACATTCGAACAAAACCCGAGGGGAACCGAAACGGCCCCTGCCCGTTATAGGCTTGTCATGCACAGGAGCATATGAAGAATGGCAATATTTTCCAAGACCACCGATGATATCCAGGACGATGTCGAGGCTCAGATCGCAGCCTTGCGCAAGGAAGTGTCGAAACTCACGGCCAATCTCGCCGATATGGGCGGCGAAAAGCTGGACGATGTGAAACGCGTTGCCACCAACCAGGTGCGCTATGCCGCCGATGCGGCCAAGGAAAACCCGCTAGCAACCCTTGCCATCGTGGCGGGCGCAGCCCTGCTCATCGGGCTTGTTTCAAGACGCTAACGAAGGGTGATGGCCATGGACAGTGCTGAACCAAGCCGCAACGATGAGGATCGCGCCCGTTTGCAGCGCGAAATCGAAGATCTGAAGCGCGATCTGGCGGCGCTGACGCAATCGCTCGCCGACAAGGGCGTGCAACTGCTCGATGATCTCGAAGGCGATGATTCCTCGGCCTTTGACGCCATCAAGGACGGCGGACGGCGGGCAGCACATGCTGTCGGCCATCAGGCACGGAAAATCGGCGGTATCCAGACGCAGAATTCCGTGTCGACGCTGATGGTCATTGCAGGCCTCGGCATCGTCATCGGTATGCTGGCCCGTTGAATCAGTTGCAAAATTTTTTTCAAAATATTTTGGAACTTTTGGCCGATGGCGGCGTTTCCACAATACTGGTCCCCCAACCAGCTAGGCTGAACCCCACAGCCAACCCCAAATCCCAGCTTTCACTCCCCGTGGAAGCTGGGTTTTTTGTTGGCGGGAGCGCGGTGCGTGGTTCGACAAGCTCACCATGAGGGAATTCATTTGATTGCAAGGCCAATCGGATACGTTGCAGCCTATGGCTCCCTGCAATCCTCAACCTCCCTCATGGTGAGCTTGTCGAACCACGAGCAACCTTATTGCCAGCCTGCAACTCTGCAGCGAATTGCGCGGTGAACCTAGCGGACCTGATCCAGCAGGCGCTTGCATTCCAGGAGGTCGAAAAGCGTTTCCTGCAGCAGGGTCCGGTTGTCCTTTGACAGCCGCTTGCCGTCGGCAGCCACCGGACCGTCATCGTCGCCCTTGATCAGGCCGAAAAGGCGCCGGCCATGGGACGATGATTTCGGCGATCCCATGATGGCGGCTTCTTCAGCCGCGTCGGCGCGTTCCTGCTCGGCGGAATGCGCTTCCTCCTCGCGAACGGCCGCCTGCTTCTGCTGGCTGATGGCTTCGGCGGCAGCGGTGTCGCCGCTGCCGAGCGCAATGATGAACTGCGCGCCATTTTCCCGCAAAAGCCGCTGCACGCCCTTGATCGTATAGCCCTGATCATACAGCAGATGGCGGATGCCCTTGAGCAGGTCGACATCGAGCGGGCGATAGTATCGTCGTCCGCCGCCGCGCTTCATCGGTTTGATATGGGTAAAACGCGTTTCCCAAAAACGCAGAACATGCTGGGGAAGATCGAGATCTTCAGCAACTTCACTGATGGTTCTAAAAGCGTCGGGACTCTTGTCCATGTTTTCACCCTTTCAGGAGAAAATCTGATTCGACGCCCATTTCAGCGGTTTATCAAGTGGTTTTCAAGTACAACGCGAGATTGCCCCACAGCAATCTCGCCCAGGGAGCCGAAGCGCCCTGCATAAATCCGCTATGCAGATTTCTTCTTGCGTGCCTGATGCGAGCGCAAAATGCGCTGTTTGAGCACATTGGACGCCTTGAACGTCATGACCCGGCGAGGCAAAATGGGCACCTCTTCACCCGTTTTCGGGTTGCGGCCGATGCGTTCGTTCTTGTCCCGGACCTGAAACGTGGCGAACGATGACAATTTGACCGTTTCGCCACGAACAATGGCATCACATACTTCATCGAGAATGGTTTCGACGAGTGAAGCTGACTCCGTGCGTGAAAGCCCTACCTTGCGATAGACTGCTTCGGCCAGATCAGCGCGCGTAATGGTCTTACCCCCCATACGATCTCTAAGCTCTCGTTTGTTGCAAAACTATCAAGGTGGAAGCGGAAGTTATAGGATCAAATCCGATAGGGCAAGCAGGTAAAACAGTTGATAAAACAAACTGCTGACCCAACCGGACCATCACCACCGTAGCAGAACTGCACCCCACGTAAAGCCCCCGCCCATGGCTTCAAGAAGGACAAGATCGCCCTGCTTGATCCGCCCGTCGGCAACCGCTGTCGCCAGGGCCAGGGGGACGGACGCCGCGGAGGTATTGCCATGCTGGTCAACCGTAATGACCACTTTTTCCTCGGCGAGGTTCAATTTCTTGGCTGATGCGTCGATGATGCGCTTGTTGGCCTGATGCGGAACGAACCAGTCGACATCCTCGGCGGTGATCCCGGCTTCCGAGAACGAGGCCTCGATGACGTCGGTGATCATGCCGACCGCATGCTTGAAAACCTCGCGGCCCTCCATGCGCAGGTGACCGACGGTCTGGGTGCTGGATGGCCCACCATCCACATACAACTTCTGCTTGTGCGAACCGTCGGACCGCAGGTTGGCGGTGAGGATGCCGCGATCGGATGTCAGGCCGCGTCCCTCATTGCCCTCGAGCACGACGGCACCGGCGCCATCGCCGAACAGGACGCAGGTCGTGCGGTCATTCCAGTCGAGAAGCCGCGAGAATGTCTCCGAACCGATGACCAGAACGCGCTTGGCCATGCCGCCGCGAATGTAGAGGTCGGCAGTGCTGATGGCATAGACGAAACCGGAGCAGACCGCCTGCATGTCGAAGGCAAAGCCATGGGTCATGCCGAGGCGTGCCTGGATGTCGACGGCGGAGGCCGGGAACGTATTGTCGGGCGTCGAAGTCGCCAGAATGATCAGGTCGATGTCGTCCGGTGTCATGCCGGCATTGTCGAGCGCTGCGCGTGCTGCTGCCTCGCCCAGCGAAGCGGTTGTTTCGCCCTCGCCTGCGATATAGCGCTGACGGATGCCCGTCCGCTGCACGATCCACTCGTCGCTGGTTTCGACAATGCCTTCCAGATCGGCGTTCTTGACCAGACGCGCCGGTTTGGCCGCCCCTACACCTCTAACAACGGACCGGATCATTTATTTTTCCTACGCCTGTGGTTCTATCTCAGCTTCTGAATCATTTTCGGTCTCGCCCTGAAAAGCGACCCCGACCGGGCTTTTGTGAAAATGGCTCAGATCCGAGGCAATTTTGCTCAGGAGCTTGTTGCGCGCCATATCATAGCCGACATCGACGGCGGACGCGAAGCCCAGCGCATCGGTTCCGCCATGGCTCTTGATGACAACGCCATTGAGCCCGAGAAACACGCCGCCATTGATCTTGCGCGGGTCCATTTTCTCCCGCAGATGATTGAATGCGCCCTTGGCGAAGAGATAGCCGATCTTGGCCATCAATGTGCGGCCCATGGCATCGCGCAGATACTGCGCGAACTGCTTGGCCGTGCCCTCCGCCGTCTTCAGGGCGATGTTTCCGGTAAACCCTTCGGTGACCACCACATCGACGGTGCCCTTGCCGATGTCGTCGCCTTCGACGAAGCCGTAATATTCAAGGCTTGGCAAGGGAATCTCGCGCAAAATGCGCGCAGCATCCTTGACGTCGTCCTGTCCCTTGATTTCTTCCACCCCGACATTGAGCAGGCCGATCGTCGGGCGTTCGATCTCGAACAGCGAACGGGCCATGGCGGCGCCCATGACGGCATAGTCGACAAGCTGCTGCGCGTCGGCACCGATGGTCGCTCCGATATCGAGCACGATGCTCTCACCGCGCAATGTCGGCCAGATGCCGGCAATGGCCGGGCGTTCGACATTGGCCATGGTGCGCAGGCAGAATTTCGACATGGCCATCAGCGCGCCGGTATTGCCCGCCGATACGCAGACATCCGCCTCGCCGGTTTTCACCGCCTCGATGGAGCGCCACATGGATGACTTCCAGCGGCCGTTGCGCAAGGCCTGGCTGGGTTTTTCGTCCATACGCACCGACACGTCGCAGTGGTGGAATGTCGAGCTCGCAAGCGTGGGATGGCGGTCGAGAACCGGCCTTACCTCTTCCTCACGACCGAAGATCACAAACCGGATATCAGGATGGCGCTCCAGCGCCGTTGCCAGACCGGGAATGACGATCTCAGGACCGAAATCACCGCCCATGGCATCAATGGAAATTCTGATCACTCTCGATTGTCCTGTTCAGTGAGTATGCTTGCTGGGTTTATCAATTGCTCAAAGACTCGGCGAAAATAGTCAATTTCCGTCGCTGTACAACCGGAATCTGCCGGACCTCCGGCACATAGACTGGAATCATTGTGAAAAACACTGCCCCTTTTTGGGTATTTTCCGTTGTTATAGCCCATCAGGGCAGTATTTCGATAGTCAGCCTCAGGAAATCGTCACAATCAAGGCTTCTGTTTCCAGTCCTTGAGGCCGGCAAACGGACTGACAGGCTTCTCCGCTGTTTCGTCATCACCGAAGACAACCTCGATGGGCGCATCCGAAACGCCCTCCTTGCGGGGGTATGGATCAATGGCCAGCTCGAAAAACTCCTCGGCTATGGCACCGGCATCCAGCGTATCGCCGGAAAATGTCTCCGGTATATCGGGACCGTCGGCGCTGATGATCAGCTCGCCGTTCTCATCGAGCGGCAAACGCGCCAGCTTGGAGTTCTCCGGCACGAACAGCGTATCCACTTCCGCATTGACGACCGCATCGACGGGATCCGACGTGACAACGCAGGACTGGACGATCCGGGCCTTCACCACGCCGCGCACGCGTATGCCATCCTTCTTCCAGGGAACAATCTGCAGATCGGCCTTGAACGACGTCACATCCTGCAATTCGTGAAAGTCCCGCAGCGCTATGCGCTCGCGCTCGTCCGCTTCGATCTTGACGGTCAGTCCCTTCTGCGGAAGCCGTTTGACCGAGATCGGGAAACTGAGTGCGCCATCGATATTTCTTGTCATTTTGCTCCCCTTCCTAATTCTGCAGGGTTTCTGCACCGGCGCTGGCGTCCGGAAAAGCCAGCTGCCCGCGGGCTATATCTTCATCCGACTGGTTTTCCAGGAACAACGCCGCTTGGATGGTGTATCCGGCCAGCGCGGAGGCGCCTGTCCATTCGCTGGTGTCAGGGCGGACATTGCGGGCCAGTGCGGCCGCCAGGGCCGGATGGTCGTTGGTCTGGAGCGCCTTGTCATAGGACTCCACCCGGCCATAGAACATGCGCGCCAGTTTCTTCATCCGCTTCGGGATACCGGAGTCGCCGATCCCAAGCTCCCGCAGCGAGTGATCCACGTCGCGGAAGAATTCATCCGTCACTTCCTGTCCGATCATCTTGAGGGCGGGCGTCCTGCCCTTTATCCGGCGCATGAAAAGAAAAACGTGCAAAGATACCATTTCATAGCGTCCGAGCGGCGAATCCGGCACATCAATGTCAGAATAGAGGTATGGCTGCCGCGCCGCCGCCACGATCACATCGTAGAGGGCTGTGGTAATCGCCTCATTTGCTTTGGCCTTACGGCTGAATAAATTGAGAATCATATATGTGCTTTCACTTGGGTCGGGCCGCAACACGAGTCGCCGGTTGCATCGGACTTCAAGGTGGTTTACCGAAGTTCTGCGGGCAGCGAAAGACGTGGCCCCACTATTGAAATGGAGATGTCGTTGTTGCAGCGGATTTTCAAGGCCGATCGTTCCCGGGAATATCTTCTCGCCGGAACTCTGTTTTTTGTCGTAGGGCTTGCCGGCTGTAATACCGCCAACCTCAATCCATCCGAAACATTGTCGGAAGGCTATATTCTCGACGAGAAGGCGCTGGCGTTCGTTCCGGTGGGGTCCAGCCGCGAGCAGGTCATCCTGTCGCTTGGCAGCCCTTCCTCGACGGCAACGTTCGACAACGAAGTCTTCTACTACATTTCCCAGAAGCGCAAACGCAGCGTCGCCTTCATGCAGCCGAAGGTGACCGACCGTCGCATTCTTGCGGTTTATTTCGACCAGAAAAGCAAGGTCGCCAGCATTTCCAATTACGGATTGCAGGACGGCAAGGTTTTCGACTTCATCTCCCGCACCACGCCGACCGGCGGCAAGGACCTGTCGTTCCTCGGCCAGTTGCTTGCGGGCGTTGGCAAGGCACCCGGTTCCATTGGCGCGGGCGGACCTCCCGGTCAGTAATCCCTGCGCTGAAAACAAAAAACCCGCGAAACCTGATTTCGCGGGTTTTTCTTTGACGTGATGGACGCTTATCCGTGCGCAAGCACCGCCAGCAGCAGCAAGGCCACGATGTTGGTGATCTTGATCGCAGGATTGACCGCAGGGCCAGCCGTGTCCTTGTAGGGATCGCCAACCGTATCGCCGGTCACGGAAGCCTTGTGGGCATCCGATCCCTTCATATGACGAACGCCATCCTTGTCGACAAAGCCGTCTTCGAAGGACTTTTTGGCATTGTCCCAGGCGCCGCCGCCGGATGTCATCGAAATGGCAACGAAAATGCCATTGATGATCACGCCGAGAAGCGAAGCACCGAGCGCGGCGAAGGCCGAGGCTTTTGAACCGGAAATCAGCAGCACGCCGAAATAGACGACGAGCGGCGCCAATACCGGCAGCAGCGACGGCACGACCATTTCCTTGATGGCGGCGCGGGTGAGAATATCCACCGCCCGCGCATAGTCCGGACGCTCCGTACCGGCCATGATGCCCGGCTTTTCACGAAACTGCCTGCGCACTTCTTCTACCACGGAACCTGCTGCCCGGCCAACGGCCGTCATCGCGATACCGCCGAAGAGGTAGGGGATGAGACCGCCGAAGATCAGACCGGCGACAACGTAGGGATTGGAAAGCTCAAACGATACGGCGCCGATTCCCTTGAAATAGGAGAAGGCCGTCGAACCATCCTTGTTCGCTTCGCTGATGAAGAACTGCAGGTCGTTGGAATAGGCGGCAAACAGCACCAGTGCGCCCAAACCGGCCGAACCGATGGCATAGCCCTTGGTCACGGCTTTCGTCGTGTTGCCAACGGCATCCAGCGCGTCGGTGGACTTGCGCACGTCCGGATCAAGCCCGGCCATTTCCGCGATACCGCCGGCATTGTCCGTCACCGGACCGAAGGCATCGAGCGCAACGATCATGCCGGCAATGCCGAGCATGGCGGTAACGGCGATGCCGGTGCCGAACAGCCCGGCAAGCTGGTAGGTCGAGATGATGCCGCCGACGATGACCAGGGCGGGCAGCGCCGTCGATTCAAGCGACACGGCCAGACCCTGGATGACGTTGGTGCCGTGGCCGGTCACCGACGCCTGGGCAATCGAATTGACCGGACGCTTGTTGGTGCCGGTATAATATTCGGTGATCACCACGATCAATCCCGTCACCACGAGCCCGACAAGGCCGCAATAGAAGAGGTTGATGCCGGTGATCGACTTGCCTGCGACCGTTCCCACCTCACCCCAGCCGACAGTCATCGACGTGGCAAGGGCAAGACCGGCAATCGACAGAAGACCCGTCACGATCAGGCCCTTGTAGAGCGCACCCATGATCGAGTTGTTCGCACCGAGCTTGACGAAGAACGTCCCGGCAATCGAGGTGATGATGCAGGCGCCGCAGATGGCGAGCGGATAGAGCATGACCGTGCTCAGGACGGGCGTTGCGGCAAAGAAGATGGCACCCAGAACCATGGTGGCAACAATGGTCACCGCATAGGTTTCGAAAAGGTCGGCGGCCATGCCGGCGCAGTCGCCGACATTGTCGCCCACATTGTCGGCGATGGTTGCCGGATTGCGCGGGTCATCTTCGGGAATTCCGGCTTCGACCTTGCCGACGAGATCGCCGCCGACATCAGCACCCTTGGTGAAGATGCCACCGCCAAGACGGGCGAAGATGGAAATAAGCGACGCACCGAACCCGAGGGAGACAAGCGCGTCAATGACAACACGGTCCGCAGGCAGATGGCCCATCGGGCCGGTCAGGATATAATAGTAGACCGAGACGCCCAAAAGCGCGAGACCGGCCACCAGCATGCCGGTGATCGCGCCGGATTTGAAGGCGATCTCGAGACCGGCGGCGAGACTGCGGGACGATGCCTGCGCCGTGCGCACATTGGCGCGGACGGAAACATGCATGCCGATGAAACCGGCAAGCCCCGACAAGACCGCACCGATCATGAAGCCGACCGCTGCGGTGGAAGACAAGAGGTACCAGACTGCTAGAAAGACAACGACGCCAACCATGGCGATCGTGGTATACTGACGTGTGAGATAGGCCTGTGCACCTTCGCGAATTGCACCGGCGATTTCTTGCATGCGCGCATTGCCCTGGTCCGCTGCGAGCACCGATTGGGTAGCCCAGAAAGCGTAAACGACAGACAGCAGACCGCAGGCGATGACGAGAAACAGTATAGTCATGCCACTCCCTCAGATTTTGACCCGAAAAATACCCCTCCCCAGGTCAGGTTCGGTACGGCACGCAAAATCTGCCAGGCCGGCAGAAACGCGACCGTATGTACTAGGAGTAACGAAGCGGATGCGAAAAGGTCAAGGCCTTTCGCTGAGGCGGCTCAGGGTTGGGATAAGCTTGCCAACAGGCACGATGGAACACCCCCCTCTGGGCTGCCGCCCATCTCCCCCACAAGGGGGGAGATCAGCTGTCAGAGCCACTGCAAATCAACTGCCAACGTCAAAGACACTGTAACAACATCGATGCCGATGTGATCTCCCCCCCTTGTGGGGGAGATGTCCGGCAGGACAGAGGGGGGTGCCCGCCACTTTCAATGAATGGACGTCAGCCGCGCGGGTTCTTCGCGCCGCGGCTTTCACCGCGCAGTTCGAAGGCCAGACGGTCGAGCACGGCATTCACCAGTTTGGGTTCGTCTTCCGTGTAGAAGGCCTTGGCGATGTCGATATATTCCGAAACGATAACCGCCGTCGGCACATCGGGACGGTTCTTCAGTTCCCAGATACCGGCGCGCAGGATCGCCCGCAGCGTGGAATCGAGCCGCGACAGCGGCCAGTCTTCGGTCAGGGCCTGACGGATCATCGGATCGAGGGATGTCTGCTCGGCAACCACACCGGCGACAATGGCACGGAACCATTGCGGATCGGCATCCAGATACTGCGTACCGTCGACTTCCTTGCCGAGACGGTGTGCTTCATATTCCGCCACCACCTCGATCACGCCGGTTCCGGCAACATCCATCTGGTACAGTGCCTGCACCGCCGCCAGGCGGGCAACGCCGCGTTTGTTGGCGGGCTTTACAGCGGGACTTTCCCCATCTTTGGAAGCAGGCATCCGGTCAGGCTCCGAGTTTTTCCTTGAGGGCAATCATGGTCAAGGCAGCGCGCGCTGCAAAGCCACCCTTGTCCTTGTCCTCGCGGCGGGCACGGGCCCAGGCCTGCTCTTCGTTCTCGACGGTGAGAATGCCATTGCCGATGGCAATGCTTTCATCCACCGCAAGCTCCATCAGAGCACGGCAGGATTCATTGGCAACGATATCGAAATGATAGGTTTCGCCGCGAATGACCGTACCAAGTGCCACGAAGCCATCATACTCCGTTCCGCCGTCTTCCGCTGCATCGAGGGCAAAGGAAATGGCGGCAGGCACTTCAAGCGCGCCGGGAACGGTCACGATATCATAGGTTGCCTTGCCTTCATCGAGCGCCAGCTTGGCACCGTTCAGCAGGGCATCCGACAGGTCGTCGTAGAATCGCGCTTCCACGATCAACAGATGGGGCGCATGCGCCTTTTTTTTGGACATGGAAAACTCCAGAACTCAATGGGGGTGGCGAAGATGCTCCGCCTCTGCGTGTGGTCCTAGGCTGATTTCGGATATTCTGCAAGCCGTGCAGCGTATCTCGCCATCTGATCGATCTCGATATTCACCTTGTCACCGGCCTTGCGGTCGCCCCAGGTGGTGACTTCGAGCGAATGGCGGATCAAGAGGACATCGAATTCATTGCCATTGACGGCATTGACCGTCAGCGACGTGCCGTCGAGCGCCACGGAGCCTTTCGGCGCGATGAACCGCGCCAGTTCTTCCGGCACCCGCAGCGTGAAGCGGACGGCATCGCCCTCATCCTCGCGCTTGACGATCTCGGCCATGGCATCGATATGGCCGGAGACAAGGTGCCCGCCCATCTCGTCGCCCAGCTTCAGCGAGCGTTCCAGATTGATGCGCGTGCCGTTCTTCCAGTTGGCGATGCTGGTCAGGCGCAGAGCCTCTTCCCAGGCTTCCACCTCGAACCAGCGGGCATTCGAACCCTTTTCCGGCAGCGTCACGACGGTCAGGCACACGCCTGAACAGGAGATGGAGGCGCCGATCTCGATCGTCTGCGGATCGTAATTGGTCTCCACGCGCAGAAGCACGCCTTCATTGAGCGGCTTGACCTGACCTATCTTGCCGATATCCGTTACAATTCCCGTAAACATGCATGGTTCCTCAGATGGGTCTTACGTATTCGCGATAGTGATCGTCACCGAAGCGGTCATCCCGCGACAGCGTGAAGTCACGAGCGATATGGGAAGAAAGTTCCGGTACTGCAAGACCGCCGTCCGATCCGATTGCCAGCGGGCCTTCAAAAAGCGCAATGCGGTCAACGAGATCGTCCTGCAGAAGCGCGGACGCGACGGCAGCACCGCCCTCCACCATCAGCGTGGCGATGCCCTGCGCGGCCAGATCGTCGAGCAGTTCCGGCAGCGCGGTTGCGCCGCAATCGGTTTCGGTCGCGAGCATGCGGCAGCCCGCCGCGACCAGCGCCTGGCGCTTGGCCGGATCGGCCTGGGCGCTGGCGGCAATCCACAGGGGAACGCTACCCGCCGACTGCACCAGCTTGCTGTCCAGCGGCAGACGCAGCCGGCTGTCGAGCACGACGCGCACCGGCGAACGGTTTTCCAGCCCCGGCAGGCGGCAGGTCAAGACGGGGTCATCGGCCAGCGCCGTGCCAATTCCCACGAGAATGGCATCGGATTCAGCCCGCATCAGGTGCACCTGCGCCCGCGCAACCGGGCCGGTGATGGCAATCTGGCCCGTCCCGTGCCTGCCGATATAGCCATCGGCGGAAAGTGCAAGTTTCAGAGTCACTTCCGGGCGTTTTTTCGATGATCGAATCAGGTAGCCGGCGAGATAATCGGCGGCTTCCGCCGCCAGAACGCCGGTCACCACCTCGATGCCGCCATTGCGCAGGATGGCATAGCCCCTGCCCGCCACCCGGTCATCCGGGTCATTGGCGGCGGCAACGACGCGGCTGACGCCCGCTGTCACAAGCGCATCGGCACAGGGCGGCGTCTTGCCGTGATGGGCGCAGGGTTCGAGCGTGACATAGGCCGTGGCGCCCCTCGCCCGGTCGCCAGCCTCGGCCAAGGCTTGTGTTTCCGCATGCGGCCGCCCGCCGATGGCGGTCACACCGCGCCCGGCAATGACACCATCCTTGTCGACAATCAGCGTCGCGACGGACGGGTTTGTTCCCGTCAGCCCCTGATGGCTGCGCGACAAACGAATGGCCGCAGCCATGTAGCGCCGGTCAAGCGCACTCTGCTCCGATGGGTTCATGCGGTTCACTCATCCTCGACCGGATCGGACGCAACATCGCCAGCGGTGATTTCGTCGATCACATTGTGGAAATCCTTGGCCTCGCGGAAATTGCGGTAGACCGAGGCGAAGCGGATGTAGGCGATGTCATCGATGCCTTTCAGCGCATCCATGACCAGCCGGCCGATTTCGTCGGAGCTGACCTCCGGTTCGCCGGAGCTTTCGAGCTGGCGGACGATGCCCGACACCGCGCGCTCCACCCGTTCCGGATCGACCTGCCGCTTGCGCAGCGCCACTTCCACCGAACGCATCAGCTTGTCGCGGTCGAAAGCCACCTTGCGGCCACTCTTCTTGATCACGCTGAGATCGCGCAGCTGCACGCGCTCGAAGGTGGTGAAGCGCCCGCCGCACACGGTACAGATGCGCCGCCTGCGGATCACCGCCCCATCTTCGGCGGGGCGGGAATCTTTCACCTGAGTATCCTCAGACTGGCAGTAGGGACAACGCATCGTTTGGCTTTCCGGAGATGATTCTGAAATCGTTAGGGAAGATAGTGACTTTCGGTACGATATAAAAGCACCCTGGCCGCAACGATGTGTCAAAGAAATGGTTGGTGTGACTAATCTTGACCGGCGGGTGGCAAAGCTGCTGTGCGTGGTTCGACAAGCTCACCATGAGGGAGATGGAGGATTGCAGGGAGCCATACCCCGCAGCGTTTGCGAATCGATTGACGCCAACTCACCTCCCTCATGGTGAGCTTGTCGAACCACGCACTTCCTCCCGCACCCGCAAACAAAAATGGCGGCGCTCAAGCACCGCCATTTTCAGTAATTCTCCCGGATTTACTGTCCGAGATAGGGGTAAAGCGGGAAGCGGCCGGTCAGCTCGACCACCTTGGTCTGCACAGCCTTTTCAACCGCTGCATTGCCCTCGTCGGAATTGGCGACCTTCAGGCCATCGAGCACTTCCGAAATCAGATTGCCGATCTCGGTGAATTCGGCCGCGCCGAAACCGCGCGTCGTGCCAGCCGGGGTGCCCAGGCGCACGCCCGAGGTGACGAACGGCTTTTCCGGGTCGAACGGGATACCGTTCTTGTTGCAGGTGATGTTGGCGCGGCCAAGCGCGGCTTCCGCACGCTTGCCGGTGGCGTTCTTGGGACGCAGGTCCACCAGCATCAAATGGTTGTCCGTGCCACCCGAAACGATGTTGAGGCCGTTCTTCTTCAGCGATTCTGCCAGGGTACGGGCATTGTTCACGACATTCTGGCCGTAGGTCTTGAATTCCGGCTTCAGCGCTTCGCCGAAAGCCACGGCCTTGGCGGCGATGACATGCATCAGCGGTCCGCCCTGCAGGCCGGGGAAGACAGCCGAATTGATCTTCTTGGCAATATCAGCGTCGTTGGTCAGGATCATGCCGCCGCGCGGGCCGCGCAGGGATTTGTGCGTCGTGGTGGTGGTGACATGCGCATGCGGCAGCGGCGACGGGTGCGCACCGGCAGCCACGAGACCGGCGATGTGCGCCATGTCGACCATGAGATAGGCGCCGATCGCATCGGCGATCTGGCGGAAGCGCTCGAAATCCCAGACGCGCGAATAGGCCGTGCCGCCGGCAATGATCAGCTTTGGCTTGTGCTGATGCGCCAGACGTTCGATTTCGGCCATGTCGAGCAGGTTGTCGTCCTGGCGCACGCCGTAGGACACGACGTTGAACCATTTGCCGGACATGTTGACGGGCGAACCGTGGGTCAGGTGCCCGCCGGAATTGAGGTCGAGGCCCATGAAGGTGTCGCCCGGCTGCAGCAGTGCCAGGAATACGGCCTGGTTCATCTGGCTGCCGGAATTCGGCTGCACATTGGCATATTCGCAGTTGAACAGTTTTTTGGCGCGCTCGATGGCCAGTTCTTCCGCGATATCGACAAACTGGCAGCCGCCATAATAGCGCTTGCCCGGATAGCCCTCGGCATATTTGTTGGTCATGATCGAGCCCTGTGCCTCAAGCACGGCGCGCGAAACGATGTTTTCCGAGGCGATCAGCTCGATCTCGTGGCGCTGGCGGCCCAGTTCCTTGCGGATGGAGCCAAAAATTTCCGGATCGATGTCTTCGAGTGATGCGTTGAAAAATGTATCTGCAACGGAAGCGCTTGCATTCGACATGGTGCCTGGACCCTCATTTGCCGGTAAGTGAGTAGGTATTTCCGGCGCATTATCATACTTAAACGATCAAGGCCAATGGCCGGTGGGCGAAAAGCACTAGCCCGAAACCGCCATCCACCATTCAAATGCAAAAAGACCGCCCGGAGGCGGTCTTTGCAATATCAGCATCTTCAAGCAGATGCAGCGATCAGGTGTTGGTGCCGATCGACAGGGCCTGCTGGCCATCGCGCTCATAAATATCGTCGCGCAGCTGGACAACGCCGTCGCCGGTCGACCAGGCGCTGACATAGACGAAATGCAGGGGAACCGGATCGGCAACGGCAATCGGCGTGTTTACGCCGGATTTGATCGTCGCATCCATGGTCTGGCGGTCCCAGCCCGGCGTGTTGCGCAGCAGCCAGACATTCAGGTCGCGCACGTTCTGCACGCGCACGCAGCCGGAGGAATCGAAGCGCATCAGCTTGTTGAAATTGCCCTGCTGCGGCGTGTCATGCATGTAAACCGCGTAGGGATTGGGGAAGTTGATCTTGGTCGAGGACATGGCGTTGATCTTGCCCGGGTCCTGACGGAACATCAGCTTGACCGCATCGTCGGTGTTCCAGTCGACGCTTTCCGGCGGCACTTCCTGGCGCTGTTCGTTGAACAGGCGGATCTTGTTGCGCGTGAGGTATGTCGGGTCCTTGCGCATCAGCGGGATAATATCCTTCTGGATGATCGACTTCGGTGCCGTCCAGTAAGGGTTGAGAATGACTTCGGAAATCTTGGAGTCGAGAATCGGCGTCTGGCGGTCGATCTTGCCGACAATGGCCGTATGGCGCTGCACGACGCGGCCGCCCTCGACAGCCTCGATCTGCGCGGCCGGAATATTGACCATGACATAGCGGGCGCCCTGGTTGGCAGCGGCGAGCGTGCGCACGCGCTCCAGATTGGTCTGCAGCTGGCCGAGCCGGATATTGGCCGGAATGTTCATGGCGGCAATGGTGAACTGGCCCATGACACCATCGGCGGGAAGGCCGTGGCGGGACTGGAAACGCTTCACCGCCGCATCGACATAGGTGTCGAACGAATTGGAAATGCCGGCGCTCGCGGACAGATCGCCCGATACCATCAGGCGCTTGCGCAGGATGGAAACGGAAGGATCGACAACGCCGAGTTGCAGTTTGGTGGTAACCGGCACGTTCGGCCAGCCGCCACCGGCAACGATCTGGTTGTAGCTGTTGATGGCCGCCTGAATGAAGGACACCGTCTCGGGGCTGGCAATCGGCTGGAAGCTGGCCACCTTGGCGTGGGCGCTGGAGCGTGCGTCGAACTGATCGTCCCAGTTGCCGCGGCGTGGAGAAGCAAGGATGTCGTTGATTGCGGCATCTTCCGCCCAGGCGGACGATGCAATGGCAGCCAAACCAGCTGTTGCCACGCCCGTGAGGAATGTGCGGCGATCAAGCGCTGATGATCCTAGTTTCTTCATAGTATTGCCCAACCCAATTGGAAGTTCTGTAACCAACCCGTCGCCTCATAACGCAGAACACGGATTATGGTTTCCAAAATTATCAGGAACACCCTTAATAAACAGCAACTTTTGCACTGATCGCGTTATCGTGATGGTTCGAGCGCCGATCAGCCCGTGCGGAGGCCGCTATTTAAGCTTCACTGAATTATGGAATAACTCAAAACGCCTTTCCACGCCATTATGGCGGATTGATGACTTTTGCCCCGCAGGCACAGCCCTGCACAGCAAAGCCCGCCTTCGCTGTCACGCGAAGCCGGGCTTTTGTTTGACAGTGGTCTCGAGGATTACATGCGGTAGGCGATGGTATCGTTCCAGAAGCGGTCGAGACGCTGCAACGCCTTGTTCATCGACTGGAATTCTTCCGCCTTGATGCCGCCGACATGCTCGATCGACGCCACGTGACGCTCGTAAAGGCCTGCAACCAGTTCGGCCACTTCATTGCCCTTCTCCGTCAGGCTGACGCGAACCGAACGCCGGTCGGTGCGGGAACGCTCGTGGGAGATGAAGCCGAGTTCGACCAGTTTCTTCAGATTGTAGGACACGTTCGAGCCGAGATAGTAGCCGCGGCTGCGCAGTTCACCGGCGGTCAGTTCAGCATTGCCGATGTTGAAAAGCAGCAATGCCTGGATGGCGTTGATGTCGCTGCGGCCGTTGCGGTCGAATTCATCTTTGACAACGTCAAGTAAACGACGATGCAGACGTTCGACCAACTGAAGTGCTTCAAGATAAAGAGTCCGCAATGCTGTATCATTGACGGTCGCATGCGGGCTCGTGCCAGACTTTCTCTGTATGTTGTTCATAATACCTGCCTCACTGTTGTTTCGGTGTATTTTTCTCACCGTTGAGGCAACACTATCGAATACGCATAAAATTCGAATTAAAACTCAGACTTAACAGTACCTTACCACAAGGCATGCAATTTCAGGCTTAATGAAGACTTACCGCTGCGGCATGGCCTGCTGGCGCTTCTGCAGCAAAAGCACGATACGGAAGGCGATATAGAGCAAGGCGACGCAGCCATGGATAACGGCGATTGCCGGCCGGTAATAAAAGTATTCCCAGAACACGGTGAACATCAGCGTCTCACCCGCGGCAGCCACGAACCAGATGACGGGGCCCCACGAAACCATCATCCAGAGCCCGGTCGCCGCCACGGGAAACAGCATGGCCAGCGACACGGACGCTACCTTCCATTGCCAGGGCATCAAATCGAAGCGCCAGAGCAGCCCGTCGTAATAGCCCATGATCTGCACCCAGTAACCGACACCGGCCGCGAGGCAATACAGTGACACCAAACGCAGCAGCCAGATGAATCCGGTCTGGGCCAGCGTCGAATCGAAGGGCAGATGGGTGGGCTTCTCGATCATGTAAGCTGCAGTTCCCGCTCGCCCAGCGGCGCGAAATAAGCGTCCACCATCTCCGGCGTCACGTCTTCGACCGTTGCAGGCTGCCAGACCGGCGCATTGCCCTTATCGACCAGCAGCGCCCGGACACCTTCATAGAAATCGTGGTTTTCCAGCATTCGGGACAGGATCCGGTATTCCATCTGCATGCATTGATCCATGTCGAGATCACGTCCTTCTTCGATCTGCCTGAACGTCACGTGCAGGCTGGTGGGAGAACGTGTCCTGACGATATCCAGAACGCGCTGCGCATCCTCGTTTCCGTTCACGCCGGCGGCAGCCAAGCGGATGAGACAACCGCCGAGCGTTTGCGAATCGAAGAGCACGCCGATCATATCGCGTATTTTTTCACTGGTTTCATAGTCCGGATTGATCGTTTTGCCGTGCAAGGCTTCCGCCGGGTCGCCTGTTTTGATCAGGCTATGGCGGATCGCCTCCTTGTCCTGCGCCCGGATGGCATGGGTGGCAATGCCGCTCTGCAGGCAGTCGCCCTGGCGGATACGGTTGCCGGTCAGGGCAAGATAGGTGCCGAAATGTTCGGGCAAATGCGGCAGGAAGGCACTGCCGCCCACATCGGGAAAGAAGCCGATGCCAACTTCCGGCATGGCGAACATGACATTTTCCGTGACGATCCGGTGCGAGCCATGCACGGAAATGCCGACTCCACCGCCCATGACGATGCCGTCGATCAGGGAAACATAAGGTTTTGGAAAGTGGCGGATGAAGGCATTGAGCCGGTACTCGTCGTAAAAGAAGTCATAGAGCGGCTTGCCCGCCTGCCCCGCATGGTAGACGGCAAGAATATCGCCGCCCGCACAAAAGGCGCGGCCCTCCCCCTCAACGATAACGCAGGCGATATCGGGATCGGCGGCCCAGGCCTGCAGGGCGCGATGCATCGCCCGGACCATGATCGGGGTCAGGGCATTGAGGGCTTTCGGGCGTGTCAAACGAACCAGTCCGGCCTTGCCCCTGGTTTCGAATACTACTTCGCCTTCGCCGCCGAAATCGATTTCCATGCACCCCTCCTCATTGATTATTATGAGGTTAGGAAACTCCGGCGCACCGCGTCAATGGATCACATCTGTTGCCAAGCATCTTGGTCCGAGGGGGGAAGCCTGTTAAAACACTTCTAAACAACAGCAGAAAGTCCGCCGCACGCGGATAAGGCAGCCATCATGAACAAAGTTTCCCCTTTTCATGCCAGCACCGGCAGGACCGTCGATGAAATCACGCAGAGCCGCCGCCTGCGCCGCATGCGCAAGGCTGACTGGTCGCGCCGCCTGGTTCAGGAGAACCAGCTGACGGTGAATGACCTGATCTGGCCGATCTTTCTGTGCGAGGGGACGAATCGCCGTGAAGACATTGCCGCCATGCCCGGCGTGCAGCGCTTTTCTGTGGATATGGCCGCGCGCGAGGCGGAGCGTGCCGCAAAGCTCGGCATTCCGGCCATTGCCACCTTCGCCAATATCGATCCGGCGCTGCGCGATGAGACGGGATCGGGCATTCTCGATGCCGACAACCTGATCAACCGCGCCACCCGCGCCATCAAGGACGCAGTGCCGGAAATCGGCATGATCACCGATGTGGCGCTCGACCCGTTCACCAGTCATGGCCATGATGGCATTCTGCGCGACGGCATCATCGTCAATGACGAGACGGTGGCGCAGATCACCCGCGGCGCCGTGCTGCAGGCAGCCGCCGGTGCCGATATCATTGCACCGTCCGACATGATGGATGGCCGTATCGGCGCCATCCGCGAAGCGCTGGACCAGAATGGTTTCCAGGATGTGGCGATCATGGCCTATGCGACCAAGTTCGCATCGGCCTTCTATGGCCCCTACCGCGAAGCCATCGGCACGTCGGGACGCCTGAAGGGCGACAAGAAGACCTATTACATCGATCCGGCCAACACGGACGAGGCGGTCCGCGAAGCGGAGCAGGATCTGGCGGAAGGCGCGGATTCACTGATGGTCAAGCCCGGCCTGCCTTATCTCGACATCATCCACCGGCTCAAGCAGACATTCTGCGTCCCGACATTCGCCTATCAGGTGTCCGGCGAATACACGATGATCAAGGCCGCCGGCGCCAATGGCTGGATCGACGAGGAACGGGTGATGATGGAAACGCTGCTGGCGTTCAAGCGAGCCGGTTGCGACGGCATCCTGACCTATTTCGCCCCGCTTGTCGCCGAGCGCCTGAAAGCCGGGCTTTAGACTGAATCAGCTCCGTGCGTGGTTCGACAAGCTCACCATGAGGGAAATGCATGGGCTGCACAGTCGATTGGGAACATTGAAGAATACCGTTCCCTGCAATCCTCACTCTCCCTCATGGTGAGCTTGTCGAACCACGCACAATGGCCATATGCAGCCCTATTGCGCAAAATCTCCTTGAATTTCCATTCCGGAGTTCCCACGTTCTGCAGCACGGCACTGTGTCCGTGTGTTTGAAACGGGAAACGAAATGAATACGAGCGCGCTTGACGGCGAAATAATCACCAACCGCCTGGATGACTGGCGGATGTATCAGGGCGTGCGGTCCAGCCGCATTTTCGCGTTCCTGATGGATTATGTCATCGTGTTTTTCCTGTGCATCCCGGTTGCGATCATCATCGCCATTCTGGGTGTTGCAACGCTTGGCCTTGGATGGATGCTGTACGGCATCATGTTCCCGGCCGTGGCACTCGCCTATGTGGCGACAACACTTGGCGGACCGCGCCAGGCAACCAAGGGCATGCAGATGATGGGCCTCAGGCTCGAACGTCTTGACGGCCAGAAGGTCGATGGCCTGCTTGCCATCGTCCATACGGTCCTGTTCTGGGGATTGAATGTGGTGCTGACACCGCTGATCCTGCTCGCAACTTTCGTTGTCGACCGCAAACGCACGGTCCACGATCTTCTTCTTGGTACGGTCGTCGTACGCGCATATCATTAATCCAGAGGGCTCCCGTCGGGAGCCTTCTTTCTTTACCGGCCACATCCATGACTCATCTCAGGCTTGCTGCTCTCGCCGCAATGGCATTTGCATTCTATGGTTCCGCACTTGGCGTCAGCATCGCTGCTTCGCCGGCCGGACGGTTTTGCGGCGAGGTGATTTCAAGCGGCGACTACCGGGATGTCGTCACGGCGCTCAATGTGGATCGTGATGGCCGCATATCGGGCACATACCAGATCGAAGCGCGCGATGGCCTCGTCATGGGAACCCTCGCGGAAAAAGATCCGGCCAAGGGTACCGAGCGCACGATGGTCTGGGTCGACAAATACGGCTCGGGTCTGCTGACCATTCGCTTCTCCAACGATTACCGTTCCTTCGCCGGCCGCTGGGGCCGTACGGTCGACGGCAAGGCGGACGCGCCGAGCCATTCATGGAACGGCCAGCCCTGCTACAATCTCAATGACGAGCACGGCTGACATTTTGCTTGGCACCTCGGTCCTGGCCGTAACGTTTGCAACGACGACCCGCGACATTCACATCTGAATGCAATATAATTGAATTGACGTTTTCGGGGGGCTTACGATTCTATAGGGGTTGCAGACTGTTCCAGGATAACGAATGACGCATCAACCGCAGCAATCACCGCAGTTCTTCCTGACAGCACCCTCACCCTGTCCTTATCTGGAAGGGCAATTGGAGCGCAAGGTTTTTACACACCTCGTCGGCGGGCGCGCCGCCGAGCTGAATGATCTCCTGACCCAGGGCGGTTTCCGCCGCTCCCAGAACATTGCCTACCGTCCGGCCTGCGAGAATTGCCGGGCCTGCGTTTCCGTGCGGATTCTGGCCGGGGAGTTCAAGCAGGACAAATCCATGCGCCGGGTCTGGAACCACAACCGGGACCTGATCGGCAATATCCACCAGGCGGAACCTTCGACCGAACAATACGCCCTCTTCCGGCGCTATCTCGACGCGCGGCACAACAAGGGCGGCATGTCGGAAATGACGGTGCTCGACTATGCGATGATGGTTGAAGACACCCATGTCCCCACCCAGATCATCGAATACCGCCGCCGCGGGCCGGATTCCTTCATCACCAAGAAGGGCGAAGGCGAACTGATCGCCGTGGCGCTGACCGATGTCATGGGCGACGGATTGTCGATGGTCTATTCCTTCTTCAATCCGGATTACGCCGACCGTTCGCTCGGCACCTTCATGATCCTCGATCATATCCAGCGCGCCGCTGCCGCCGGCCTCCCGCATGTCTATCTCGGCTACTGGGTCGAGGGCTCGCGCAAGATGCAGTACAAAATCCGCTACAAGCCCCAGGAACATCTGGGCCCGAAGGGCTGGGAACGCCGCGATTGAGCGGGGTTGCAGCACATCTTATTGTAATTCACCCCCCTCTGGGCTGCCGCCCATCTCCCCCACGAGGGGGGAGATCACATCGACATCAATAGTTTACCAGTTTTGCTGCCTTTGAGATTAACTGAAACAGCTGTGAAGGCTGATCTCCCCCCTTGTGGGGGAGATGTCCGGCAGGACAGAGGGGGGTGACCGATTGGTTCCAGCACCGCTTACCCGTTTCCTTCGAAACAGATTAATGAATCCCGGCCCTAGAATAAGCCAGCGCTTGCGGCTAATGCTCGGGCCTCAAAACAAGAAAAAGACTTGGAAAGTCAGAGGAAATGTCCCAACCGCATCTCGATCACCGCAAGGGCCTGCTCATCACGGGCATAGGCGGGCTGATACTCTCCGTCGATATCCCGCTGCTGCGCCTCGGCCAGGGGGAAACCTGGTCGACCCTGCTGCTGCGCAGCGGCACGACCTTCATCTGCGCCCTGATCATCTGGGCGGTGTGGAGCATGGTGACCGGCCGGGTCAAAACCATCCTGCCGGGACGGATCGGCTTTGCCGTGGCCGGGCTTTACGGCCTGGGCTCGATCTTCTTCATGATCGCCGTCTACAACACCTCGACGGCCAACCTTGTCTTCATCCTGGCGTTCAACACGGTGTTTGCCGCGCTGCTTTCCTGGATTTTCCTGAAGGAGCGCCCGAAAACCGCAACCTTCGTCGCCATGTTCTTCATGCTGATCGGCGTCGGGATTATCGTGCGCGAGGGCCTGTCATCGGGGCACCTGTTCGGCAATATCATCGCTCTCATGTCGACATTCTTCCTCGCCTCCGCCATCACGGTCACCCGCGCCTCGAAGAAGGATATGAGCTTTGCGGCCATTATCGGCACCGTCCTGCCGATGACCGTGGCGATTTTCATGGTTTCACAGCATGGCTTTTCCGTCGCGGCGCCCGGCTGGATCATCTTCAACGGCGCCGTGGTGACGACAATCGCCTTTGCCTGCCTGGCGACCGGCCCGCGCTTCCTGTCCGGGCCTGAAGTGGCTATGTTTTATCTGCTGGAGACGGTTCTGGCGCCGATCTGGGTCTGGCTGGTCTTTGCCGAACGTCCGAGCGACCCCACCCTGTTCGGCGGTATCATCATCATCACCACGCTGGTCAGCCATTCGATCTGGCAGATGCACAGCGCCCGCAAGCGCTCTCGGATGGCGGCATTCCGCCACCCGATCTGAGAACCCCTATTCGGCTGCCTCGCTGGCATAGCCCGGTGCCGGATAGGCGGGCACGGTGCGCACGCCAGGGCGTGCGGCCGTTTCGGCTTCGTCCGGCTTGTTCGGACGGAAACCCCAATGGAACGCACGCGCCATCCAGCGGCTGAGATCGTCCATGATCGTGTAGAAGGACGGCACGAACACCAGCGACAGGACAGTCGAGATCAGCAGCCCGCCGATCACCGCGATGGCCATGGGTGCCCGGAACTCGCCGCCATCGCCGAAGGCCAGCGCCGCCGGCACCATGCCCGCGGACATGGCAATCGTCGTCATGACAATGGGACGGATGCGCTTGCGGCCCGCGTCGATGATGGCCTCATTGCGCGGAATGCCGTGCTTGACCTCTTCAATGGCAAAATCGACCAGCATGATGGCGTTCTTGGTGACGATGCCCATCAGCATGAGAATACCGATGACCACGGCCATGGACACGGAATTGTTGGTGAGCAGCAGGGCGGCGGCCACACCGGCAATCGACAACGGCAATGACATCAGGATGGTGAAGGCGTGGAAGATACTGCCGAAGAGCAGGATCAGCACCACGAACACCAGCATCAGGCCCATGATCATCGCATTGCGGAAGCCCGCGAACACTTCGCCCATCACTTCAGCGTCGCCAGTTTCCTGAATGCGCACGCCATCCGGCATGGATTTGACCTGCGGCAAGCCCTTGACGATGGAAAGCCCCTCGCCGATCTCCTTGCCGCCGGCCATGTTGGCGCCGACGACGACGCGCCGTTCGCGGTTGAAGCGTTCGATGGACGACGGTCCCTGGCCGAAACTGACCTGTGCGATGGATGCCAGCGGCACCACGACGCCGGATGGGGCGGTCACGGTCAGCGTGTTCAAGACGGTCAGGTCGCGGCGGGCGTCCTCGGTCAGCTGAACCCGGATCGGAATCTGCCGGTCACCCACGGTGTATTTCGCCAGATTGGCATCGAGATCGCCAAGCGTCGCCACGCGCAGCGCATCGGAAACGGCAGCCGTGGACAGGCCAAGCTCGGCCAGCTTGTCCATGCGCGGTGTCACGATGATTTCCGGACGGTCCAGCGCGGCGCTGGAGGACACCGCCTGGAAGCTGCCCGTTGCCGTCATGCCGCTCTGCATGGACCGGGCCTGCTCGCTCACCTTCTGGCCGTCCGTGCCGATGACGCCGACGGCAAATTCGCGTTCGCCGCGATCATTGACAAAGTTGGCGCGCAGATCCGGCACTTCGGAAAGCTTGGCGAAAATCTCGGCTTCGATCTGCTTCTGGCTCCGGTTGCGCTCGCTCTTGTGGCTGAGCTTGACGATCATGGTCGCGCGGCGCGTGTCCGTCTCGCCCTTTGGCGACGACCCGCCGACGACATAGGTCTGCTGCACTTCCGGGATTTCCCGGACCCGCAGCGCCGCTTCATCGGTGACGCGGCGGGTTTCATCGATGCGCGAACCCGGCGTCAGCTCGAGATTGACCGCCACCCGCGCCTCGTCCTGCGCCGGGACAAATCCGGATGGCAGGAACCCCATGGCCCAGATGGCCGTTGCAAACAGCAGGACGCCGCTGATCAGCGTGAGCCAGCGATAGCGCAGCGTCACGCCAAGGAAGCGTGTATAGGCGCCAACCCAGCCGGTGTCATTGTCCTCATGGTGCAGGTTCTTGCCGTCGCGCAGGAGATAGGCCGTCATCATCGGCGTGATCAGGCGGGCGACCAGCAGCGAGAAGAACACCGCCACGGCGACCGTCAGGCCGAACTGCTTGAAATATTGTCCGGCAATGCCGCTCATGAAACTGACCGGCGCAAACACCGCAATGATCGTTACGGAAATGGCGATAACGGCAAGTCCGATTTCGTCGGCCGCTTCCAGCGACGCGCGGTAAGGCGATTTGCCCGACCGCATGTGCCGGACGATGTTCTCGATCTCCACGATGGCGTCGTCGACGAGAATACCCGTCACCAGCGTGATGCCGAGCAGACTGATCAGGTTCAGCGAGAAGCCGAGCATATCGATGGCCCAGAATGTCGGGATGGCGGACAGAGGCAGGGCAATCGCCGCGATCAGCGTCGCGCGGATATTGCGCAGGAACAGGAAGACCACGACGATCGACAGCAGCGCGCCTTCGACCAGCGAGCTCATGGCGGCTTCGTAATTGCCGTAGGTGTAGTTCACCGCATTGTCGATGATGCTGAACCGCACATCGGGGTATTTCTGCGTCAGCAGGTCCATGCGGTCCTGAACCCGCTTGAACACATCAGCATCGCTGGCACCCTTGGCGCGGAACACGCCGAGGGACACAACGGTCTGGTTGTTGACGCGGGCAAAGGATTTGGGTTCCTGGAACGAATCCGACACGGTGCCGATGGCATCCAGCCGGACAGAGCGCCCGCCCGCCAGCGGAATTTCGACGCTGCGCAGGTCGTCCAGCGTGCGGGATGCGCCAAGGGTACGGATGGTCTGCTGGGTTGAACCCAGATCGCCGCGCCCGCCGGTCAGATCGGCATTCATCGATTTCAGCGCGCGGTTGACGTCAAATGCAGTCACGCCCAATGCCGTCAGACGGTCCGGATCGAGCGAGACGCGGATTTCCCGCGTCACGCCGCCATAGCGTTCGACACGGCCGACACCCTTGACGCCCTGGATATCGCGCAGAATCTTGTCGTCGACGAACCACGACAGTTCCTCGGATGTCATCGCCGGCGCGGAAATCGCATAGGTCAGGATCGACGAGCCCTCGACATCGACAGAGCTGACAATGGGTTCCTTGATCGTGGCAGGCAGATCGCTGCGGATACGGGTGACCGCATCCTTGACATCGTTGAGCGCCTTTTGCGTATCCACTTCGAGGCGGAACTCGACGAGCGTCGTCGAAATGCCTTCGGTCAGCGTGGTGGTGACGTTCTTCACGCCGGTGATGTTGGCAACCGAATCCTCGACACGCTTGGCGATCTGGGTTTCCAGCTCGCTCGGCGCAACGCCGGGATCGGTGATCGCCACGGAAATCAGGGGAACATCGATATTGGGAAAGCGGGTGATCGGCAGCTTGGAAAAGCTCATCAGGCCGAGAACGACGAGCACGACAAACAGCAGGATCGACGGAACCGGATTGCGGATCGACCAGGCGGAAATGTTCCAGTTCATTTGACTGCCCCCGTCGTTTCCGCGGCAATGCGCATGGGCGTCACCCGGTCGCCATTGGCAACGAACGTACCGGCCCGCGCGACAACGTCTTCGCCGTCGGCAAGGCCGTCGAGCACTTCCACAGCGCGGTCATTGCGGATGCCGAGGGTGACCTTGCGCGTGTCGACCACGCCGTCCTTGACCACCTGCACAAGGGCCGTCGGGCCGCGATAGACAACGGCCGAGAGCGGGACGCTGACGCCATTGCGCCGGGTCAATTCGATGACCGCACGGGCAAAGTTGCCGGGCCGGATCGCGTCATTGCGCTCCAGTGAAATCTTCACCGCACCGAGGCGCGAGCTTGCGGTGATTTCCGGGGAGATGAGGCGGACCCGGCCGGAAACCGGCTGCTCCATGCCGGACACGCGCACGGCCACCGGCATGTCAGGCTTGAGGCGCGGCAAATCCACTTCCGGTATATTGGCCGAAAGTTCGAACTCGCCGTCGCGGGCGATGCGGAACAGCGGACCGGCATTCATCGACACGATCCCGCCAAGCAGCGCATTGCGGCTGAGGACGACGCCGGTCGTCGGTGCCTTGACATCGGCCTTTTCGATGCGCAGCAGGACATCGCGTTTCTGCGCGGCCACCAATTGCAGCTGCGACTGGCTGGCAACCAGCGCCTGCCGGGATGTGTTGAGCCGGGCATTGGCGCTGTCATAGGCATTGGTGGCATTGTCGAAATCGGCTTTGGAGGTAATGCCCTTGGCCGACAGGGCGCGGGCGCGGTCGAGCGCTTCCTGGGCCTGCCGGACGGCGATCTGCGCATCAACGATCTGCGCCTCCGACTGGGCGATGGATGCTTCGGCCTGGGCGCGCTGCGCCTCGATCTGCGCCAGCTGGATTTCGAGGGACGATTTGTCGAGGCGGGCGATGATATCGCCCTCCTTCACCCGGTCACCCTGATCGGCGCTGAGTTCGAGCACGATCAGCCCCGCCACATCGGTTCCCACGGCAACTTCCTGACGCGGAACGATGGTGCCGGTGACGGTGATGGACGCGACCATCTCGGCTTCGGCGGCCGGAATGACATTGATGACGGGCGGCTTGACCGCCTGTACGGCCGTTTTGTCCTCGGCCATGGCGGCCGGGACGAGCGTGGCGGTGAGGCCGAGGGCCAGAACGACGGATGCCAGAAGTTTAGTGCGACGGTTGCGCATCGGATTACCTGATCAAAAGAGGTATTTGCTGGATCGGTATGTCAGTATTTATGCTTGCACGGGGCGCAGGATGCCGACTGCAAGAGCGCGGAACATCGGCTCCAGCGCCTCGACAGGCACACCCTGTGCCGGAAAATTCCGCATGATGATCCCCTCGCCCATGGCGGCAAGGCTGGCCACGACAAGCTCAAGGTCACCGACGGGATCAATCTCGCCCCGGGCCTTGGCGGCGCCGACGGCCGACAGAAGCTTTTCGCGCATCTGTCCTTCATAAAGCTCGCATTGGGCCGCAACGGCCTCGTTGCGGATGGCTTCCGCCCGCACTTCGGCAAAAAGCCGCGCGCTGGCGTCGTCAACGCCGTTCGCCGACTTCTGGCGAACGTGATCGAGGCCCACCATCACAAGCGCATCGATGATGTTGCC
This sequence comes from Phyllobacterium sp. MT110, assembly GCF_058792715.1. Taxonomy (NCBI): domain Bacteria; kingdom Pseudomonadati; phylum Pseudomonadota; class Alphaproteobacteria; order Hyphomicrobiales; family Phyllobacteriaceae; genus Phyllobacterium; species Phyllobacterium sp. MT110. The sequence goes on along the minus strand of NZ_JBXAFE010000001.1, from coordinate 655,239 downwards.
GTACCCGCTCATGCGGTCGAGAATTTCGGCGCTTGCCTTGCGATGGCCGGCGACGATGGCTTCGATCAGGGATTCCTTCGAGGGGAAGTAACGGTAAAGCGCACCGGGGCTCATGCCGGCCTCGGAGCAGATGTCATTCATCGATGCGCCACGAAAGCCCGCACGGACAAAACAGTTGGTGGCGGCTTCAAGGATGCGCGCTTCCTGCACTTCGCGGTTCTGCGCCCGTTTGCCGAACAGCTTGGCGACAAAACAACCGGATTCCCTGTCCGATCCGTCATCGGTTAGGAGCTTCGACTGCTTTGGCAGAATACTGTCGGTCACGAGGCACCACAAAAAAGAGCGAATGTTCACTCTCATTTACAGCGAAACGCAAAACCGGTCAATACGAGAATGAACGCTCTCGTTTAATTTTTCAATCAGCCGTCACGTCGATGTCAGGAAAACTTGCCCGAGCGCGGGAAACCCTTCGGCACCATGCGGCCGGCGGAAGCACGCGGCCCGATCCATTCGGCCAGTTCCTCCCGGCTGCGCGTGAACGTCCGGTCCGCCGCATCCTGCCATGTGAGCCCCCGCTCCATGGCAAAGACGCGGATATCGGAGACGCCGCCATCCTTGTAGCGCTGCAGGCGTACGCCTTTGCCGCGCCCGAGTTCGGGGATTTCCGCCAGCGGGAACACCAGCATCTTGCGGTTCTCGCCGACAATCGCCACGCTGTCACCGGTGACGGGAATGCAATGGCGCGCCTCATCCGGCGCCTTGACGTTCATCACCTGCCTGCCCTTGCGGGTATTGGCCATGACATCCGCCTCCGGCACGAGGAAGCCGTTGCCGTCATGGGATGACAGCAGCAGCTGGCGTCCGGGGTTGTGCACGAAGGCCGTGACGATGTCCTGATCGTTCTCCATATCCACGATGATGCGGATCGGCTCGCCATGACCGCGCCCGCCGGGCAGGCTGTTGGCGCCGATGGTGTAGAACTTGCCGCCGGTGGTCAGGATCAGAATCCGGTCCGTGGTTTCCGCGTGGAATGCCAGCTTGAGCTTGTCGCCCTCCTTGAAGGTCAGCGACGAGAAATCGGGCAGATGCCCCTTCATGGCGCGCAGCCAGCCCTTTTCCGAGACGACAACCGTCACCGGCTCCTTCTCGATCATGGCATGGTGAATATCGGCCTGGTCGTGCTGCGGCGCATCGGCAAAGGTGGTGCGTCGCTTGCCGAGCGGTGTGTCGGCCGCATATTTCTTCTGCATTTCGGCGATCTGCCAGGAAATGGTCTGCCACTGCTTGGCATCGGAACCCAGCAACTGCTCGATTTCGCCCTTTTCGGCGGTCAGCCCGTCGAACTCCTTGCGGATTTCGAATTCCTCGAGCTTGCGCAACGACCGCAGGCGCATGTTCAGGACCGCTTCCGCCTGAACATCGCTCAGCCCGAAACGGGTCATCATTTCCTGCTTGGGCTCATCCTCCTCGCGGATGATGCGGATCACCTCATCGAGGTTGAGATAGGCAATCAGGAAACCGCCGAGAATTTCCAGGCGGCGCTCGATCTCGGCCAGCCGGTGGCGCGAACGGCGGATGAGGACGTCCTTGCGGTGTTCGAGCCATTGCTTGAGCACGTCGCGCAGCGACAGGACGTTGGGCACCTTGCCGTTCGAGAGAACATTCATATTCAGGGGAAAGCGTGTTTCCAGCTCGGACAGCTTGAACAGGGATTCCATCAGAATGTCGGGATTGACGCTGCGGCTCTTCGGTTCGAGCACGATGCGCACATCCTCGGTGGATTCGTCGCGCACGTCATCCAGCAAGGGAATTTTCTTGGCGATCAGGAGCTCGGCGATCTTTTCGATCAGCCGGGATTTTTGCACCTGATAGGGAATTTCGGTGATGACAACGATCCAGGTGCCGCGTCCCTGATCCTCCACATGCCAGCGGGCGCGCAGGCGGAAACCGCCGCGCCCGGTCTTGTAGGCATCGAGAATGGCATCGGCGCTTTCGACAAGCACGCCACCGGTCGGGAAATCCGGCCCGCGCACCCTGGTCCTGGTGTGATCCTCGGGATCATCCTCCAGCGACATCAGCTCTTCGACCGTCGCCTCGGGATGCCTGATCAGGTGCAGGGCGGCGGCGCAGAGTTCCGATACATTGTGCGGCGGGATCGACGTGGCCATGCCCACCGCAATGCCGGACGAGCCGTTGGCGAGCAGGTTCGGGAAGGCGCCGGGAAGAACGATCGGTTCTTCGTCTTCCTCGTTATAGGTCGGGCGGAAGTCGACAGCATCCTCGGTGATGCCTTCGAGAAGCAGCATGGCAACGTCGGTCATCCGCGCTTCGGTATAGCGCATGGCCGCCGGGTTATCGCCGTCGATATTGCCGAAATTGCCCTGCCCGTCGACAACCGGATAACGCACGGCGAAATCCTGCGACAGGCGCACCAGCGCGTCATAGATCGACTGGTCGCCATGCGGGTGGAACTTGCCCATGACCTCGCCGACGATGCGGGCGCATTTGGCATAGGACTGGTCGGGCGAAAGCCGCAACAGCCGCATCGCATGCATGATTCTGCGGTGGACGGGTTTGAGCCCGTCGCGCACATCCGGCAGGGCACGGTTCATGATTGTCGAAAGCGCGTAGGCCAGATAGCGTTCTTCCAGCGCGGCTTTCAGATCAACCGGTTCAATATTATCGTCGCCATTGTCTGGCGGAATCAGGCTTTTTCCCATGTCAATGGGTTATCAACTCACCGATTCACGGGCAAGCAATGATTCGCTCAGATCACAGCCTGTTGCCTATCGTGATGGGCAAAAAATGGGCAGGGCTTGCGTCCATCCGCCAAATCTGACTTTCTACCGCCCAATTGGCCCGATTTCGCAGGGAAAGACTGTCATAGTTTTGCCGCGCGGCATGGGATAGATTTGTTTATTGAGCAAAACAAGGAACACACTATGCGTCCAACCTACTCTCTGAAATCCGGCTTGCACCTCATGGCTGCGACCACTGCACTTGTCGTTGTCTTTGCCGGTTCAGCCTATGCGGTGGACGGCAATGCGGTGGCGGCCCGTTTGAAGGCCGTTTATGGCGAACAGGGCGGCACCCTTGAATACGCAAATGTCGAAACCAACGGCTCGACCGTCATCCTCAAGGACACCAAGCTGTCCGCAGCGGGCGCCAAGGAAAGCTTCAATGCAGGCGACGTGACATTGAGCGATGTCAGCGACGTTTCGGGCGGCGGCTTCAAGATCGGATCGGCGACCGTACCGGATATCAAGTTCAGCCCCGCCGATGAGCCGGACAGCAAGATCAGTGTCGAAGGCATCAAGCTTGAAGGCATCACCCTGCCGGCCGAAGGCGCAACCGAGCCGCTGGCGAAAATGCTCCAGTACCAGAAGGGCGGGCTGAAGCACTTCAACGTCAACAGCAAGGGCAAGGATGTCTTTTCGGCTGACAACCTGACCGTTTCCGTTTCGCCGTTCACCGCGTCGGCGCCGGTTGTCTTCACATCCAATGTCGCCAGCTTCAAGGCGGACCTGTCGGGCGTGGAAGACCCAAAGACCAAGGACACGATCAAGGCGCTTGGTTATGAAACGCTTTCGGGCAAGATCGACATGAACGGCTCGTGGAACATCCCCGATGGTCGTCTCAACGTCGACAAGTTCGCCTTTGCCGCCGACAATGCCGGCACGCTGGGCATGAAGTTCGACATTTCCGGTTACACGCTCGACTTCATCAAGGGCATTCAGGACGCTGTAAAGAGCGGCGACGGCAAGCCTGACGATGCCAAGGGCATGGCCATGCTCGGCCTGATGCAGCAGCTGAGCTTCACCGGCGCGTCGATCCGCTTCGACGATGCTTCGCTCACCAACAAGGCTCTCGACTACGCTGCCAAGCAGCAGGGTGCCAAGCGCACCGACCTGGTCAACCAGGGCAAGGCCATCCTGCCGATGATGGCAGCGCAGCTCGGCAATGCCGAATTTGCCCAGGCCCTGGGAACAGCGGTCAGCGCCTATCTCGACAGCCCGAAGAACATCGAGATCAAGGCCGCCCCGGCCAAGCCCGTGCCGTTTGCCATCATTGCAGCCGGCGGCATGGCCGATCCGAAGTCGCTGATCAAGACGCTCGGCGTCACGGTCAACGCCAACCAGTAATTGATAAAGACGGCAAAGAAAAAGCCCGGCGAGATGCCGGGCTTTTTTGTTTGTCCAGAGTCGGTTGGAAAGGGTTTTTAATCCTCTTTCTTCATCGGCGCGAGGCGGATGTTGAGGTCGCGCAGCTGCGCTGGCGACACATCCGACGGCGCATTCATCAGCAGATCGTAGGCCTGCTGGTTCATCGGGAACATGGTGATCTCGCGCAGGTTCTTGGCACCCACGAGCAGCATCACGATGCGGTCGATACCGGCCGCCATGCCGCCATGCGGCGGTGCGCCATACTGGAACGCGCGGTAGAGGCCGCCAAAGCGTTCTTCCACGGTTTCCCGCGAATGGCCGACCGCCTCGAACGCCTTGACCATGGTTTCCGGCAGGTGGTTGCGGATGCCGCCCGAGGAAATCTCGAAGCCGTTGCAGACGAGATCGTACTGGAACGCCTTGATCGTCAGCGGGTCCTGGTGCTCCAGCGCGTCCATGCCGCCCTGCGGCATGGAGAACGGGTTGTGGGCGAAATCGATCTTCTTCTCGTCTTCCAGCCATTCGAAGAACGGGAAGTCGATAATCCAGGCAAGCTTGAACTGGTCGCGGTCGACGAGGTTGAGTTCTTCGCCCGCACGGGTGCGTGCGGCACCGGCAAAGGAGACGAACTTCTTGGGATCGCCCGCGACGAAGAACGCCGCATCGCCATCGTCCAGACCCAGCTGCACGCGCAAGGCTTCGGTGCGTTCCGGTCCGATATTCTTAGCCAGCGGACCGGCGCCCTCAAGCGCCTCGCCTTCCTTGCGCCAGAAGATATAGCCGAGGCCCGGCTGGCCCTCGCCCTGCGCCCAGGAGTTCATGCGGTCGCAGAAGGCGCGCGAGCCGCCTGTCTTGGCCGGGATCGCCCAGATTTCCACCTTCGGATCGTTGGCGATCATGTTGGCGAAAACCTTGAAGCCGGAACCGGCGAAATGCTCGGTCACGGCCTGCATCTCGATCGGGTTGCGCAGGTCTGGCTTGTCCGAGCCGTATTTGCGCATGGCATCGTCATAGGCGATGCGCGGGAACTGCTGCGTGACCGGTTTGCCCTCGGCAAATTCCTCGAACACACCGCGCAGGACCGGCTCCATCGTCGACAGCACGTCTTCCTGCTCGACAAAGCTCATTTCGATGTCGAGCTGGTAGAACTCGCCCGGCAGGCGGTCGGCACGCGGATCTTCGTCGCGGAAGCAGGGTGCGATCTGGAAGTAGCGGTCGAAACCGGACATCATGATCAGCTGCTTGTACTGCTGCGGCGCCTGCGGCAGGGCATAGAACTTGCCGGGATGAATGCGGCTGGGCACGAGAAAGTCGCGCGCACCTTCCGGCGACGATGCCGTCAGGATCGGCGTCGAGAATTCGGTGAAGCCGATCTCGGTCATGCGGCGGCGCATGGCGGCGATGATCTTGGTGCGCGACATGATGTTCTTGTGCAGCGTGTCGCGGCGCAGGTCGAGGAAGCGGTACTTCAGGCGGATGTCTTCCGGATAGTCCAGCTCGCCGAACACCGGCAGCGGCAGTTCCTTGGCGGCGGACAGGATTTCGATCTCGCGGGCGAACACCTCGATCTCGCCGGTCGGCATGTTGGCATTGACCGTATCGTCCGTGCGGGCCTTCACTTCACCATCGACGCGGATCACCCATTCGCCGCGCACGGTCTCGGCCAGCTTGAACGCGGGCGAGTCGGGGCTGGCGACGATCTGGGTCAGACCGTAGTGATCGCGGATATCGATGAAGAGAATGCCGCCATGATCGCGGACGCGATGAACCCAGCCGGAAAGACGAACTGTCGAACCAACGTCGGATTTCCGCAGGGCGGCGCAGGTATGGCTGCGGTAACGGTGCATGATATGTGCCTCTGAGATGCTTGATGCTTGCTGCCGGGAGGTGTGAAGAAAGCCCCGGCCATGATCTTGGAATTTGCGCGGACAAGCGCATTTTGACGGCGATTTGTCAAGATTGCGAATGACTGGAAGCCCGTTTTGTGGGCCTATCAACCATATAGACGCGACAAGCAGCGAAGAAACTCGGACAGGCGAGACAAATGCATTTCCATTCGCTATAGAAATTTCATGACCATGATTACAACCACAGATCAGCTTGACCAGGCTGTAGCCGCCCTTTCGCAATCCGATTTCGTAACAGTCGACACGGAGTTCATCCGGGAGACCACGTTCTGGCCGGAGCTTTGCGTTATCCAGCTCGCATCCCCTGATCATACAGCCATTGTCGATGCCCTCGCCCCGGGTCTCGATCTTGCGCCGTTTTTCCGGCTGATGGCAGATGAGACCATCGTCAAGGTGTTCCACGCGGCGCGGCAGGATATCGAGATCGTTTTCCATCTTGGCAATCTGATCCCCCATCCGGTCTTCGACACGCAGGTGGCGGCCATGGTCTGCGGCTTCGGCGATGCCATTGCCTATGACCAGCTGGTGCAGCGGGTGAATGGCGCGCAGATCGACAAGTCCTCGCGCTTCACCGACTGGCGCCGCCGCCCGCTCTCCGACAAGCAGCTCGACTATGCGCTGGCCGATGTCACCCATCTGCGCGACATCTATTTGCACCTCAAGGCAAAGCTCGAGGAAGAAGGCCGCACCGACTGGGTGCTCGACGAGATGAAGGTGCTGACGGCGCGCGAGACCTATGACATGCATCCCGACGATGCGTGGAAGCGTCTGAAGATGCGCCTGCGCAAACCGCAGGAGCTCGCCGTGCTGCGCAGCGTTGCCGCCTGGCGCGAACGCGAAGCGCGCGAGCGCAACGTGCCGCGCGGCCGCGTCCTCAAGGACGACGCCATTTACGAGATCGCCCAGCAGCAGCCGCGTGACGTGGAAGCGATGGGCCGGCTGCGCACCATCCCCAAGGGCTGGGAGCGCTCCAGCATCGCCACGGGGCTGCTCAATGCCGTCAACATCGCGCTGGACCTGCCGAAGGAAGACATGCCGCGCCTGCCGAAATCCGTGCAGTCGCCGGAAGGTGCAGGAGCAGCGGCCGAACTGCTGAAGGTTCTGCTGCGTCTCGTGACGGAAGAACACGGCGTTGCCGCCAAGGTTGTCGCGACGTCAGACGAGATCGACCGGATTGCCGCCGAAGGCGATGCGGACGATATTCCGGCCCTGCAGGGCTGGCGCCGCGAGGTTTTTGGTGAAAAGGCGCTGCAGCTGATCAATGGCGAGTTGTGCCTGAAGTTCGAGAACAAGCGGATCCGCGCCGTGCCCTGCACGGACTGATACTACTGATACTTCGGCCTCCACCGAAGTATCAGCCCGCCAAAACTGGCTAGCATCGGCCCGTTGAAACCATGCTGATGTGAGGCAATGATGTCTGCTACCCCCGTGCAAACCCCGTCTCTGACCAGAGAACTGGCGCTTCTCGCCATTCTCGCCACGCTGTGGGGCGCCTCCTACACCTTCATCCGGGTGGGGGTGGAGACAATCCCGCCGGTCACCTTCATCGCCGCCCGCACGCTGATCGCCGGCGGACTGCTGCTGGCCATCATCAAGCTGCGCGGCCTTGCGCTGCCGCGTGATCCGGCGATCTGGAAACGCTTTCTCATCCAGGCCTGCATCAACAGCGTGATCCCCTTCACGCTGATCGCCTGGGCAGAATTGACCGTCAATGCCGGTCTTGCCACCATTCTCAATTCGACAACGCCGATCTTCGCCTTTCTGCTGACTGTCCTGATCACCCGCCACGAAGCCGTGACCACGCGAAAAGTCTTCGGCGTGGCGGCCGGTGTCATCGGCATTTCCCTGATCATCGGGCTCGAGGCATTCAACGGCATCGGCAAGGAACTGGTGGCGCAGCTTGCCATCGTTGCGGCAACGATTTCCTATGCGGCCGCCGCCATCTTCGGCAAGGGTTTCAAAAATCTCGATCCGATGATGCCCGCCGCTGGCTCGATGCTCTGCGGCGCCGTCATCCTCATCCCGGTCAGCCTCGTGGTCGACCGGCCATGGACGCTGGCGCCCTCCGCCCACTCGCTGCTCGCGCTGCTTGGCCTTGCCGTGTTCTCCACCGCCCTCGCCTTCGTGATCTATTTCCGGCTGATCAACACGCTGGGCACGGTCGGCACGACATCGCAGGCCTATCTGCGCGTACCGATCGGCGTCGGCATCGGCGTATTGTTTCTCGGCGAAAGCCTGGCATCGACCGCATGGATCGGCCTGGTCTGCGTGATTGCCGGTGTCGCGGCGATGACCCTGCCCGGACGCAAGAAGGCGGCTATCGCCGCCTGAGCACCGGCACTTATTTGCCGATGGCCATTTTCAGCGGCTTGCCCGTCAGTTTCGCCAATTGCTGCAAGCGGCCTTCCGGCACATCGCCGATCAGGTCGGCATTCCTGGCCGCCACTTCGAGATAGATGCCGTCAGACGCCTGTTTCCACGAGAGGTTGGGAACCACCCCCGCCATCGATGCGGAAAACGGATAAACAATCCGCATGATCGCCGCCAGTATCTTCGAATATTCCAGCAGCCGCGGCGTGGCGAGCGCCGCCAGTTCCGGGTCTGCCGCGTTGTTGGCAATGCCCTCGTGGCGGAAGAAATTGGCAAGCGCGATATAGGCCCGGCCCGGATGATCAATGCCGACAAAAGCGGCGTTGGAGATCATGTTCAGCGCCTGCGAACCGCGATAATCGGGATGGGCACGCCAGCTGATATCGGCGATCAGGCAGGCCGCGCGGCGATAGCGCTTCTCGTCCTCCGTCTCGTCATAGCCGAGCGCGGCAAAGGCATCGCCGCTCCAGTCCGCCAGCTCGCGCGCATAGGCGGGCGAGCGGGCGCGAAGCACGGCCAGTTCATCGGCTGCGGCAATCAGCGGGTCTTCCAGCTGCTCGGATTCCGACAGCAGCGAGAACAGAAACCCTTCCCGCACGCCAAGGGCCGAAAAGACAACCTTTGACGGACGCATCTTGCGGATGGTCTCAAGCAGGGCGATGGCGCCATAGGACAAGAGCGCACGGCGGTTCTTCGAGACATCCTCGATCCCGCGCATATTGTCGAGATTGCCGTCCGCGACGCGCTTGAGAAAGCGCTGTGCTTCCTCGAAGGGAATTTCATAGTGGTGCATGACGTGCAGCGGATAGTGCTCGGCACTCATGTGCAGCTTGGCGAGGTTTCGCCACGTGCCGCCCACGGCGTAGAACGCCCGGCCCTTGCCCTTGGCCAAAAGCTTGGCCGATTCCAGCGTTTTCTTGGCGATATCGGACGCGGCGGAAAGATCGCCGTTCGACATATCCTGCAGACGCAGGCCACCCAGCGGCAGGGTAATGCCGTCGCCGATGGTGCGGCCCTTGACGTCAACCAGTTCGAGACTGCCGCCGCCCAGATCGCCTGCGATACCATCGGGATCGTGAAAGCCGGAGATGATCCCCAGCGCGGAATAATAGGCCTCTTCCCGGCCGGACAGAACCTTGATCGGTTCTCCCAGAACGATTTCGGCCTGGGCAATGAAATCGGGACCGTTTTCGGCTTCGCGCGCTGCCGCCGTCGCCAGCACATCCAGCGAGCGGGCGCCCGCCTGATCGGCCAGGGCGCGGAACCGGCGCAGCGCCCGCAAGGCGCTTTGCACAGCCTTTTCATTCAGCTTGCCGGTTTTTACCAGGCCTTTGCCAAGGCCGCAGAGAATCTTTTCGTTGAAAAGGACGGTCGGCGAACGGGTAACCCCCTCATAGACGACCAGACGTACAGAGTTCGAGCCGATGTCGATGACACCGGCCGGATGGCGTCCTTGCACACGCCCCTGCGCTGCGGATATCATGCAGTCTTGTTTTTCGCTGCTTTGGATCGCTTGCGGTGAGCGATCAAGCGTGGTGCTGAAGACTTCAGCGACTTGCCGCGGCCGGACAGGCTGGGATTTGTCATGAAATATTCCTGCGCGTTAAAAGCATCTTCTCCATCCGCCGGAACAATCCGGCGCGATGTACCGTCTGCTAGTAACTCGTAACTCTGCTGATTGTCGAGAAGGTTTGCCAGCATAATCTGTGAAAGAAGCTGTTGATGCACAGTTGGATTGGTGATCGGAACCAGCGTTTCGACGCGGCGGTCGAGGTTGCGGGTCATCATATCGGCTGAACCGATATAGACGAGCGCCTTTTCCGACGGCAGTCCCGCACCGTTGCCGAAGCAGAAAATACGGCTGTGCTCGAGGAAGCGGCCAACGATGGATTTTGCCCGGATCGTGTCGGAAAGGCCCGGAACCTGCGGGCGCAGGCAGCAGATGCCGCGCACGATGAGGTCGATGTCGACGCCATGCGTGCTGGCATTGTAGAGCGCATCGATGATCTGCGGATCGACCAGCGAATTCATCTTCATCCAGATTGCCGCCGGACGGCCGGCCTTGGCGTGCTCGATTTCTTCGGCGATGTGCTGGAGAATGCGCGGGCGCAGGGTGGTCGGCGACACGGCAATGCCCATCTCACCCGAAGGCTGGGTATAGCCGGTGATGAAATTGAAGATCTGGGCAACGTCGCGGCCGATGGATGGCTCGCACGTGAAGAACGACAGATCCGTATAGATCTTGGCGGTGATCGGGTGGTAGTTGCCCGTGCCGAGATGCACGTAGCTGCGCAGCTTCTGTTCCTCGCGGCGCACGACCAGCGACATTTTCGCATGGGTTTTCAGCTCGATGAAGCCGAAGACGACCTGAACGCCGGCACGTTCCAGATCGCGCGCCCAGCGGATATTGGCTTCTTCATCGAAGCGCGCCTTGAGCTCGACCAGCGCCGTCACCGATTTGCCGGCATCGGCGGCGTCGATCAGTGCACGCACGATCGGGCTGTCATTGGAGGTGCGGTAGAGCGTCTGCTTGATGGCAACCACTTCCGGGTCCGCCGCCGCCTGGCGCAGGAACTGCACGACGACGTCGAAGGATTCGTAGGGGTGGTGCACCACGATGTCCTTTTCGCGGATCGCGGCAAAGCAATCGCCGCCATGCTCGCGCACCCGCTCGGGGAAGCGCGGGTTGTAGGGCACGAACTTCAGGTCGGCGCGCGGAATGCCGACGATTTCGGAGATGGTGTTGAGTGCCAGAAGACCTTCGAGCACGCTGATGCGGTTGTCGGGAACACCGAGTTCCGTCGCCACGAAAGCACGCAGCGATTCCGGCATTTCATCATCGAACTCGATGCGGATCACCTGGCCGCGGCGGCGGCGCTTCAGCGCGCTTTCGAACAGGCGCACAAGATCTTCCGCTTCTTCCTCCACCTCGATATCGCTGTCGCGGATGATGCGGAATGTGCCGGCGCCTTTCACCTCATAGCCGGGGAACAGCCGCCCGGTGAACAGGCTGATGGCATCCTCAAGCGTCAGGAAGCGGAAACGGCCGGCATCGTCGGGAATCTGGATGAAACGTTTCAGCGCCTGCGGCAGGCGCAACAGCGCCGTCATCGGACGGTTGTCGATGCTGCGGCTCAACAGCATGGCGATGGTGAAACCGAGATTGGGAATGAACGGGAACGGATGTGCCGGATCGATGGAAAGCGGGGTCAGGACGGGATAGATGGTTTCAAGGAAGTGATCCTCGAGCCAGAGGCGCTCGCTTTTGGTCAGCTTGTCCGGGCGGACGATTTCAATGTTTTCGGCCAGCATCTCGACGCGCAGTTCATTCAGGCGCAGCTGCTGGGCGGCCTGCAGTTTGCCGACCTCATCGAGCACGAATTCCAGCTGCTCCTGCGGCGTGCGCCCGTCCGGGCTGCGATTGGCTACCCCGGCACGCACCTGCCCGGCGAGACCGGCAATGCGCACCATGAAGAATTCGTCGAGATTGGCGGCGGAGATGGACAGGAAGCGCAGGCGCTCCAGCAGCGGCTGGTGCACATTGTGGGCTTCTTCCAGTACGCGGCGGTTGAACTGCAGCCAGGAGAACTCGCGATTGACGAAACGGTCGACACTGGTGTGCAGATCCGGCAGACCGATGGCTTCGACTGCATTCGTTATGGCGGGTGACTGATCGTTCATTGTCATTCTCCGATTGGAATAGTCCCGTCAAAAGCGGAATCACAGGCCACATTAGTCAAGTCTCTTGAAGGTTTTATAGCAATCGCGGCCCAATACCTCCTCAGCCCGATAAAAATCGGCACGCGGCAGCTTACACCGGAACCAAAGCCTTTCGCGATGAATTTCTCATGCGGCGCCTGACGGAAAACCCGCCATAACGCCGGTTGCGGCAGAACCAGCCGCCACTTGTGTCAGATTGCCTCGCTTTAGCGCAGCAGAAGCGATTTTCTTCGCTGCGGAATTGCTCTATGAGAAAGACAACACCATTGCCTATCGACTGAAAGCCCAGGAGCGACACATGGCCGGACACAGCATTCCCCACTTCCAGAACAGCGCTGGTCACGCCGCCATCAGCATTGGTGTCAAGGAATTCATGTGCGTCGGCGCCAATCCGCCTTTCGATCACCCGCATGTCTTCCTCGACCTGGGCGATGACAATGAAAAGGTCTGCCCCTACTGCTCGACGCTGTACCGCTACGATGCGTCGCTCTCCGCCGGGGAAACGGTTCCTGCCGGCTGCACCTATGTGGACGACAAGGCTGCCTGATTGCAAACGCCCGTCATCGATCTGAAGACGGCTCGCAACAGGCGAACTCCCAATCCTGATCAAATCATCATTGCGGGTGCCGGTATCGCCGGCCTGACGCTGGCGCTGGCGCTGAGCGCCAAAGGCTTTGCCGTCCAGATCTTTGAGAAGAGCGCCATTCTGGCCGAAGCGGGCGCCGGATTGCAGCTTTCGCCCAATGCCACCCGCCTGCTCGGCCGCCTCGGCGTCCTGGACAGGCTGATGCCTCATGCCGTGCAACCGGATGCGGTCTGCCTGCAGGATGGCGTGAGCGGGGAAAAGCTGCTGCGCCTGCCCATCGGCAAGGCCGCGGCACAACGCTGGCACGCGCCCTACATCGTCTGCCACCGCGCCGACCTGCAGCAGGCACTTCTTGCCGAAGTGCGCCAGCGCGGCAACATCGCCATGCAGCTGGAATCGGCCGTTACCCATCACAACAGCGACGCTCGGGGCGTGCTGGTTCGCGTGCAATACAATGACCGCATCGAAGAGCATCGCGGCGCCCTGCTGGTGGGCTCCGACGGTGTCTGGTCGAACACCCGCAATGCGCTGTCAGACCTTGATCGCGCCCGCTATACCGGCTCCATCGCCTGGCGCGTGTCCGTGCCTGCCGATCGCCTCCCTGCTTCGTTCAGCGTCCTCCTGCCTGAAGGAACCAATGTCGTTGCCTGGACCGGCAGCAATGCGCACCTCATCGCCTACCCAATCCGTTCGGGCGAGCTGATGAATTTCGTGGCGGTGGCGCGCGACCGGAAAAACCCCGGGCGCTGGGACATCGAAGTCAATCCGCAGGCGCCGAACCAGAATTTTACCCGGGATTTCTACTGGTGGCATCCGGGCATCCGCGATCTGGTGCTGTCGGCCGGGCAATGGACGCCCTGGCGCCTGTTCGAAATGAAGCGGTGCAGCTTTCTGCGGGATGAGCGGCTTGTGCTGATCGGCGACGCGGCCCATGCGATGACGCCCTATGCGGCCCAAGGCGCAGCCATGGCCATCGAAGATGCCTGTGCTCTTGCCGCCGCACTCGGCCATGGCAGCGAGGACTGGCCCGCAGCGCTGGCGGCCTATGCCAGGAACCGGACAAAGCGTATCGAGTCCGTGGTGCGGCGCGGCGCGCTCAATCAGCTGGCCTATCACGCCAGGGGGCCGGTGGCGCTTGCCCGCAACCTGCTGCTGCGCAACCGGCCTGCTGAAAAGTTCGTGGCGGGTTTCGACTGGCTTTATGGATTTGATGCGGAAAAGCCCAACGGCGAGATTTGATCGCCACTCGCATTGTTATAGCGCTTGAGTGACCAGACCAGGCTTTGCGGCAAGGGATTCCAGGCGCCGGTGCGCAGGCCTCCTGCCCGCAATACGGCGCCGGTCCAGGTATTGCAGCCGAGCAATGCGGTGAAATAACCATTGGCTTCGAAGAAACGGTCATTCAGACCATATCCGGCGCCTTCGATCATCATCGCCTTGCCTTCGGCGTTCAGCCGGAAACTGCCGAGCATATGCGCAAGCATCGCTTCGAAGGCTTCGGGGCCGACCGTCAGCCGCTCGATACCGGGCTGGTCCGTGTTGACTACCCCGATGGGCTCCACATGCATCGTGGAACGATCAAGCGTCAAACCACGCATCAGGGGCATGAATTTGAGTTCGGCCCAGGTGGGGGTTTCAAGATAGAAGCTGCGCCCTCCCCAGCCCATGACAATCCAGGCAATGCGCGGGTCGGTCAGTTGGAAATTCTCCCCGTTCAGGATGGACAGCCGCGCCATGACATCGGGATCGGCGGGAAATGCGATGTCCGTATGAATGGGATTGGACAGGAGAAGGACGGTACGGCCAGCCAGCGGCGGAGAGGCTGTCTGCGCGAAGAACGACCGCGGTATCAGGGCACCGGCCACAAACAGCAAAACAGCGGCCACGAGGGCCGCTGCGATGGATGTCACGACGATGCGCAGAATTCTCAATGCAGGATCTGGCTGAGGAACAGCTTGGTGCGCTCGTGCTGCGGGTTGTCGAAAAATGCCGCCGGTTCGTTCTGTTCGACGATCTGGCCCTGATCCATGAAGATCACACGGTTTGCCACCTGGCGGGCAAAGCCCATTTCGTGGGTGACGCACACCATGGTCATGCCTTCTTCGGCCAGTTGAACCATGGTGTCGAGCACTTCCTTGATCATTTCCGGATCGAGCGCCGAGGTCGGTTCGTCGAACAGCATGATGCGCGGGTTCATGCACAGCGAACGGGCGATGGCCACGCGCTGCTGCTGGCCGCCGGACAGCTGGCCGGGATATTTGTTGGCCTGTTCCGGAATCTTGACGCGCTCGAGATAATGCATGGCAATCTCGTCCGCCTTCTTCTTCGGCATCTTGCGCACCCAGATCGGCGCGAGCGTGCAATTTTCCAGAATTGTCAGGTGCGGAAACAGGTTGAAGTGCTGGAACACCATGCCCACTTCGCGCCGGACTTCATCGATCTTTTTCAGGTCGTTGGTCAGTTCGATGCCGTCGACAAGGATCTTGCCGCTCTGGTGCTCTTCGAGGCGGTTGATGCAGCGGATCATCGTCGACTTGCCCGATCCCGAAGGTCCGGCAATGACGATGCGCTCGCCGCGCATCACCTTGAGGTTGATGTCCTTGAGGACGTGGAAATCGCCATACCACTTGTTCATGTTGGTAATCTCGACGGCTACATCGGTCTTGGAGACCTGCATGAGCGAGCGGTCGACATGAATTTCGGATGGATCGACAACGTTTTGAGTGGTCATGCAGATGCTCCTTAGCGTTTATGTCCTGTGTCCAGCCTGCGTTCCATGAAGATGGAATAACGCGACATGCCGAAACAGAAAATCCAGAATACGAAACCGGCGAAAATCAGGCCGGATATGGGGGTTTGCGGGGATGCCCAATTGGCATCGTTGAAGTGCTGACGCACGGTTCCGAGCAGATCGAACATGCTGATGATGGACACCAGCGATGTATCCTTGAACAGACCGATGAAGGTGTTGACGATTCCCGGGATCACCATCTTCAGCGCCTGCGGCAGGATGATGAGGCCGGTTTTCTGCCAGTAGCTCAATCCCAGCGAGTCAGCACCTTCGTACTGCCCTTTGGGGATTGCCTGCAGGCCGCCGCGCACCACTTCCGCCATATAGGCCGATGCGAACAGCGCCACGCCGATCAGGGCGCGGAGGAACTTGTCGAAGGTCACGCCCGGCGGCAGGAACAATGGCAGCATGTAACTGGCCATGAACAGCACTGTCACCAGAGGGATGCCCCGCACCATTTCGATGAAAACGACGCACAGCATCTTGATGATGGGCATTTTCGACCGGCGTCCCAACGCCAGGACGATGCCGAGCGGCAAGGACACGGAAATGCCGACGAAAGACAGGACCAGCGTGACAAGCAGACCGCCCCACGTCGCGGTTTCGATATAGGGAAGGCCAAACCAGCCGCCAACCAGCAGGAAGAATGCAACGATCGGAAAGACAAAGAAGAACACGATCGCATTGGCGGATTTGAAGGGAATCCTCGGGATCAGCAGCGGAACCAACAGGACGACGAACATGATGCCGACAATGTTGACACGCCAGTGCTGGTCCTGCGGATAGCGGCCATACATGAACTGGTTGAAATTGGCGTTCACATAGGCCCAGCAGGCACCCGACCAGCCTTCCGGCTGGGTACCGCCCTGGGACACCGTGGCGCAGACCGCCCGATCCACGCCCGACCAGGAAGCCTGGACGAACAGCCAGTTGATCATCGGCGGCACGAACCAGGCGAGAAGGAAGAGCGCAAACACCGTCAGAGCGGCATCGACGGGCGTTGCCATCAGGTTGATGCGTATCCAGCGGACGATTCCCCGCTCGCCCAGCGGCGGCGTCTGGCCCTGCAGCATTTCGGTACGAACGAAACTCAGATTGTTGTCGGCCATGATCAGCGCTCCACCAATGCCATTTTGGCGTTGAACCAGTTCATGAACAGCGATGTGAGCACGCTCAGGCTGAGATAGATCACAATGAAAATCGCCACCACTTCAATGGAACGGCCGGTCTGGTTGAGGATGGTTCCGCCGACGGCAAACAGATCGGGATAGCCGACCGCGACCGCAAGCGACGAGTTCTTCGTCAGGTTGAGATACTGGCTGGTCAGTGGCGGAATGATGATGCGCAGGGCCTGCGGCACGACGACGAGCCGCGTCGTTGTTCCCGCGCGCAGCCCGAGCGCATGCGACGCCTCACTCTGGCCTTTTCCCACGCCGCGAATGCCGGCCCGGACGATCTCGGCAATGAACGATGCGGTGTAGAAGGACAGCGCGAGATAGAGCGACATGAACTCCGGTCCGACCAGAGCGCCGCCCTTGATGTTGAAGCCGCCGAGTTCCGGATAATTCATGGTGACCGGAAAGCCCTTGAGCGCGAATGCCAGGAAAGGCAGGCCGATGATCAGCGCCAGCGAGGTCCACAACACCGGAAAGCGCTGGCCGGTCGCCATCTGCCGTTTATAGGCCCAGCGACGGACCAGAAAGGCGCCGACGACGGCAAGCACAAAGGCAACGCCAGCCAGCCAGGCACCCTGGCCGAAAACCGGCACGGCAAAGAAGAAACCGCGATTGTTCAGGAAACTGAACGGCAGCGCGATACTCTGGCGTGCCTGGGGCAAAACCGCCAAAACGCCGGAATACCAGAAGAAAATAACCAGCAGCGGCGGGATATTGCGGAAAACCTCGACATAGACCGTGCACAGTTTGCGGATGAGCCAATTGTGCGAAAGCCGCCCGACACCGATGATGAATCCGATGATGGTCGCGGTGATGATACCGACGACGGCAACCAGCATCGTGTTCAAAATACCGACATAAAGCGCCTTTATATAGGTCGAGTCGCTTGAGTATTCGGTGAACGGATGCGAGCTGATATCAAATCCGGAGCGGCCATCGAGAAAACCGAAACCCGTTGCCAGATTGGCGCGCTGCAGATTGGCGATAGTATTGTTGACAAACCAGTAACCCACAGCGACCAGTACAACCAGAACGACGAGCTGATAGATATAGCCGCGAATTCTCGGATCGTTCAGAAGTGATACTTTGGCGCTGCCTGTACCGGCAGGCGTAATATCCTGCGATGCCATTGACCCCTCATTTCTTTTAACCGTTTATTTTTATTATTTTTATTTTTGTTATTTTTTTAATTGTTCCCCCGGAAAGGAGGACGAGCCCCCTTCCCGGATTTCAGATCGATGACTTCAAAAAATCAGCGGATCGGCATTGCGTATTGCAGGCCGCCCTTGCTCCACTGAGCATTGATGCCGCGCGCAATCTTCAGCTTGCTGCCGGAACCGATATTGGATTCGAACACTTCGCCGTAATTGCCCACGGCCTTGACGATGTTGACAACCCAATCATTGGTCAGGCCGAGATCGGTGCCAAGCTTGGTGTTGGCTTCCTGGCCGAGCACGCGCTTGATTTCCGGGCTGTCGCTCTTGATCAGATCCTGGACATTGGCCTTGGTGATGCCAAGCTCTTCGGCCGTCAGCATGGCGTAATGCACCCAGCGGATGACGTGCGCCCACTGGCTGTCGCCCTGACGGACAACCGGACCGAGCGGCTCCTTGGAAATGATTTCCGGCAGAACGACGTGATCGTCCGGTGCCGAGAGCGTTAGGCGAATGGCGTACAGGCCGGACTGGTCCGTGGTGTACACGTCGCAACGTCCGGCATCATAGGCGGCGTTGACCTCTTCAAGCTTCTCGAACACGACGGGATTGTATTCCATCTTGTTGGCCTTGAAATAGTCGGCCAGATTGAGCTCCGTGGTGGTGCCGGACTGAACGCAGACCGAAGCGCCCGAAAGCTGCAATGCAGAATTGATACCCGACAGCTTCTTGGCGTTGATCATGAAGCCCTGGCCGTCATAATAATTGACGCCGGTGAAATCAAAGCCCTGCGAGTCACGGCTCAGCGTCCATGTGGTGTTGCGAATCAGAACGTCGATTTCACCGGACTGCAGCGCTGGCAGGCGGTCCTTGGCGGAAAGCGGCGTGAATTTCACCTTGGTTGCATCGCCAAAAATGGCGGCGGCGACAGCGCGGCAATAGTCGACGTCAAAACCGGACCATTCGCCCTTGTCGTTCGGCGAAGCAAACCCGGCCAGACCGGTGTTGACGCCGCATTGCAGAAAGCCCTTTTTCTTGACGTCATCCAGCGTGCCGGCAGAGGCCGCAGAAGCCAGCAAGAGCAGCGCCGATACCCCCAGAACGCTCTTCAAAACAAGATTTTTCATAACGACTAAACCCTTTTATTTGTTGCCCGTGGTTCCCAAGAGAGAAATTTTACATGCCAGCGGGTTCCCCCACACCCTTTTAAGGCTCCAGCATGTCTCCCATTCACCCCTGTATCGAAGGCCATTCTACGTGTTTGGTCAAGGGATAATCTTTGCTCAATATTTTTGCAGAAACGGCCGAATGGCTGCTTCGGAATGGAATTTTCGATTATTTCTTGGTCAAAAACCCCGATCAGCGCCAGAAGCGCTCGCGAAAACGCAAAACCGGGAAGAATCGAGTGCCATCGAACAGAAAGGCCGCCCGGCGCCCGGCGAGGAATCTGGCAAGCGCAAGGGTGAACAGGAAGCCCACGCTATAGCCCGCAACCACATCCGTCGGATAATGCGCCCTGGCGATGATGCGCGTAAAGGCAATGAACATGGTGGCCAGGATGATCGGCACGCGCCAGCGCGGAAACCAAAGCGCCAGAACCGCGCCGACCGCCCCCATCGTGGTTGAGTGCCCCGAGGGGAAACTGGCGAAATCATACCCTGCGTGCAACGGCGAAAAGCCGTTGGCTCCAAGGGTGTCGATGAATTTCGGCCGGGCCCGCCCGATGCAGAACTTGGCGATATTGGTGAGAATTCCCGACAGCGCCACGGACCAGAATGCAAACGTCGCCTGGGCATAGATGAGGCCGAGACGCACGCGCTTGGCATGGGGCAGCTTGCGCCAGTCGATGCCGATCAGGCAAACCGCAATGAAAAAGGCCGGGATCAGATACCATTGCGACAAACCGATATCCGTCAGCAGCCGCAGGGAACTCAGCGGCCCCTGATGCGAGGACAGGTTGCGCGACAGCGGATCGTCAAAGGGATGCAGCAGCAGAATGAAGAAAAAGATCAGCACCGCCGCCATCGACATGCCCCCGGTCCAGGCCGCCGGGCTGTTCGGATAGGCCGGTGCCCGCATGCGGCGCAGGAAATTGACGATCGAGCGGCGCGCGCGCTTCAGGCCGGACAGGGATTGCGGATTGCTGGCATCAGTCATTGTTTCTCCCATCGACCCAAGCGGCCTTATTCTTCCACGCCCGCTGTGCTCGCCTGTTGCAACAGGAACGCCGTGGCTTTATCGACTTCTCCCAGCAGTTACAATTGTTGGCATCGCAGTGCAGAGGATATTCCATGGGCAGAGAGTCGGACAAAATGGCAAAATTCGGGATCAACACACGCCTGGCCCATGGAGGCTATGATCCCAGGGATTATCACGGTTTCGTCAATCCGCCCATTGTCCATGCCTCGACGGTGCTGTTCCCCGATGCGGAAACCATGGCCAGCCACAAGCAGAAATACGGCTATGGCACGCATGGAACCCCCACGACCGACGCCCTGTGCCAGGCCATCGACGAACTGGAGGGCTCGTTCGGCACGCTGCTCGTGCCGTCCGGCCTTGCCGCGGTAACCATTCCCCTTCTGGCGTTCCTGTCGCCGGGCGATCACCTGCTGATGGTCGACAGCGTCTACGGCAACACGCGCTATTTCTGCGATACGACGCTCAAGCGGCTCGGCATCGAGGTCGAGTACTACGATCCGCTGGTCGGCGCCGGCATCGAAAAGCTCATCCGCCCCAACACGGCTGTTGTCTTTACCGAATCCCCCGGCTCCAACACGTTTGAAATTCAGGATATTCCGGCAATCGTCGAGAAGGCGCACGCGGCAGGCGCGATCGTCATGATGGACAACACCTGGGCAACGCCGCTTTACCTGAAGCCGCTGGATTTCGGCGTCGATATCTCCATTCACGCGGCAACGAAATATCCGTCCGGCCATTCCGATATTCTCATGGGCACGATTTCCGCCAATGAAAAATGCTTCAGGCAGCTGGACGATACCTATACGGCCATCGGTCTGTGCGTGGGCGGCGACGATGCCTATTATGTCCTGCGCGGCTTGCGCACGATGGCACTGCGCCTGGAGCGCCATGGCGAAAACGCGCTCGAAATAGCGCGATGGCTGGAAAAGCAGCCCGGCGTCATCGAGGTCCTGCACCCCGCGCTTGAGAGCCACGCGGGGCACGCTCTGTGGAAGCGGGATTTCACCGGCGCTGCCGGCGTGTTCTCGATTGTCATCGAAGGCGAGACAAAACAGGCCCGGGCTTTCCTCAATGCCCTTGATATTTTCGCGCTCGGGTACTCATGGGGCGGCTATGAGAGCCTCGCGCTTCAGGTCAACCTGTCCGACCGGGTGCTGACGGGCAAGCATTACAAGGGTCCGCTCATCCGCCTGCAGGTTGGCCTCGAGGATACCAAAGACCTCATCGCCGATCTGGAAAAGGCGCTCGCCGCGGCAAGACATGCGCAATAACGCAATAAACAGAAGGTGATTTCGCCTTGCCGATTGTTCCTGTTATGAAAACGCCATGAGCAGGCTTGCCATTCTTCTGACCTTCCTCACGGCGTTTTCCGTCGGCTGGGTGCCCGTGTTTGCGGCGCCCGTCCGGTTGGCCGGCGAAATGGCGGTACAATCGGCCGGTCAGATGGCCGGCCACGCCCATGCCTGTGCCGGCGACCAGAAGCATTGCACCGACACCGCCAAGCTGCCCCATCCCGCGCTATGCTCCGCCTGTATCGCCATTCCCGCAATCGGCATTGCCGCCGTGACCACGGTCTCGACTCGGATGCTGGTGCCGCACGGCATCGAACTGCCCCTCATTGCCCAGGCCAGCGCACCGCTGTCGCCGCCGCCCAAACCGCTATTGATCGCTTCCTATCCTTCATAACGCACGGGTGAACAGGTCATAGCCTGTGCTTGTCTGTCTGACCTAAGGAAAGATCAATTCGATGAAAACCTCTTATTTCTCCGCCACAGCCCTTGTCTGCGCCCTCGCCTTCACCGCACCAGCCCAGGCGCAGGAACACAAGATGATGAAGCATGATGCCATGGCGATGCAGCCAACCGGCGATCAGGGCCCGTCATCCAAGGCATTTGCGCAGGCAAACACCAAGATGCACAAGGACATGTCCATCAAATTTTCCGGCGATGCCGACAAGGATTTTGTCCGCGGCATGGTTGCGCACCATCAGGGCGCAATCGACATGGCCAAGGTGGAGCTGAAATACGGCAAGGATGAAGAAATCCGCAAGCTTGCGACCGATATCATCGCCGCGCAGGAAGGCGAAATCAAGCAGATGAAGGCCTGGCTGGCCAAACATGGCGGCTAAACCGCCGCGCCATCCATAAGGCATGCGAAAAAATTACCCGCCGGGTCAAAGCGGCGGGTAATTCAAAAAGCGTCCAATGTGTCTCAGGAGGCGTTGTGATGCTGCATTTCGTAGGAGGCCGCGCGTTTCTGCAGGCTCAATTCCCATAGACTATGGGCAGCATCGGCATAGGTTGACGTGCCGGCCTTGAACTCCGCCGAACGCAATGGCAGCAAGTCTTCCACGACATCCAGCGTTCTCGATGGAAGAATGTCGGTGCAAGTCCACAGACGCCGGAACACGGCGCTGATCAGAACCTGCCGGTCGTTGACCTCGATCTGAGGTTCATCGTGCCCGAGTTCCCAATCCTCCAAAGCATCAAGGGCGTCTTGAAAGGCACTATGCAATATGATGGGCGCGTGGCCGTCATGAAGTGGGTGCAGCAAACCAGGCATTCCTGTCTCCTCACTCTTGCGTTGCAATGCCGGGTGCTCCCGGAAACAGAATCATAAGGGCGAGCGGGCGTCATCAGCAAGCCAAAACTTCAATACAAGACCAATTGGCTAGAGATTTCTGATTAAATCGATATTTCACTACAGTTTTAAACATCGACGTTGATATATTCATTATGAAAATCAGCACAACACGTTGATAAATTTGAGTTTACAGACAGATCATACGGCAGCGGCGTTGCCGCCGTCCACCGCCATCCCCTGGTCCGGAGCGATGCTGCGCTGCCGCAAGTGCCGGCGAACTGATTCACGCTGCCATCTTGCCAAAACGGCGGCATTGGCCCATTCATGTCCCGCTATTCGTGATCGAGGAAATTGGCACATGACGACGAAACACCTTCCGCTGATTATTGTGGCTGTGCTGCTGGCCGGCTGCGGCAATATACAGGGGCAGCTTGATCGCGAGAAAATTTCATCCCTGCACTACGATACGGTCGAGTGCCCCGCTTTGATTGCGCAAAAGAACAGCGCGATGGCCGAGATCAGCAGCCTGACCAATGGCGCGGGCTACCGGGAACCGAGCGTGATCACGGGCTTCGGCCCCATTCTGCCGGATTATCGCACCGCCAACCAGAAGAAGGCCGGCGCCCTGCAAGGACAGGTTGATTCCATGACCCGCTCCATCGCACGGCGGAAATGCACGGGCTGATTGCCCGGCAGCCACCTGCCGCGCCGGTCCTGGCAAAGAAATGGCCCCTTTCGGGGCCATTCTTGTCTTATGCGCCTGTTCTCATGAGCCGCGCAGCAGCTTGCACAGGGCAACCAGCGAGCTGTCATAGCTCATCGCGTTGGATGAAATTTCCGCACAGCGGATTTTCAGCTTCATCCTGTCCTGGGCCGTGAGCTGTGCCAGCCTGGCGGCGACCGCCTTGTTGTTCACACCGGGATTGAGGCTGCCCGGCTTGGTGCCGCCGCCAAGAATACCACCGCCCGTCGTGACCCCGCCGGTACTGACACCGCCGGGACTGGTACCGCCCGTATTGCTGCCACCACCGATGCCAACGCCGACCCCGGCGCCAATGCCACCGGTTCCACCGACATTGGCTCCAACTCCTGCGCCGATCCCGCCTGATCTGATATTTGCGCCAGCTCCCGCTGTCACACCGCCTGATCCGCCGACATTGGCGCCAAGTCCGGCACTAACGCCATTGTTGACGCTGGCGCCCGCCCCCGCATTGATTCCGTTTGAACCGCCGATCGATGCGCCCACGCCCGCGGCAACACCCTTGGAGCCGCCAACCGATGCATCAGCACCCGCCTTTACACCGCCGAGATTGGCGCTGGCACCAACGCCCAGACCGCCATTCTGCGAACCGCCGACTGAAACCCCGCCCACCGACAAACCTCCGGCAAGCGCCGACGTCGTAAGCACCGCAAGTATGAAAGAGCCAGCTACAATGCAGCTCGTCTTCTTTTCGAACTTATTCATTACAACCTCCCGATTATTACTATTGCACCCAAGCATTCACAAACCAAGAACACCGATATATGCATCAATAATTGAAATAAATCAATACAACACTTATTACTCAATACATATTTTCTAAATAACATTATTAAAAAGCAAATGTTTTTACGCGCAACAATGATGTGTTGCGTATATTTAACTCCATCTATTCATGTATTTTCTTAAAATTCTAAACTTCCATCGATCTCCACCGCAAAAATCTCCAACGTCAGCTGGAATGGATATAGTGCGATACGTAAGAACATTGGATTTAGTTTCATTCCTCAATATTTTTTCTTTCTTATTATAAAGTGCATCATATTTGCTTTAGGTGAGCCATGATGAAATTGGAAAAACGCGTGATTACTTACATTTTTAATGAAAACTTATTTTGAAGCGCTCCCTCGAACGCCGCCAGACGGCTGCATCTGCTTGCCCAAGCGAAGGCATTGCCGGGGATCGGGCGATAGCGCAGCGGTTTTTTGGGGGGGGGCCCAGCGTCGGGGTACGTCGCACAGCACGGCGCGGGAAATGCACGCCCTGCGGTCATGGCTTTCATTTTACTTAAAATATTCAGGGCGATGTAAGCGATGATTAAGCAAGAAATCCGGTGATACTTTGCTAACCAGTTTTTTTAAGTCAGCCGAAATTGTTGAAAGCCTAAGTTCACGACGGTTCAACGAAACCGCGTCAAAAGCAACGCTTCAACAGGGATACAGAACATGACAACTCTTTTCACACGTTTTCTCAAGGATGAGTCCGGCGCAACAGCCATCGAATACGGCCTGATTGCTGCCCTCATCTCCGTCGGCATCATTGCCGGTGCAACCTCCCTTGGCACAAACCTCGGCACACTGTTCACCAACCTCGGCGCAAAGTTCGCGGCTACGAAGGTTAACTAAACATACTGTTGGGGTTGCCTGGCCATAGGCAACCCCAATTTCATATCCAACGCCAATGCCGTTGACGTTGGATATGAAATTAACCGACTGCCCCCTGCCCGCCATTTCCATGGCTCCGGTCGGCCCACAGACCAAAATCAGCCCGATCACCCATGTGCTGCATATGCCTGCTGATTACTTCGGGATTTGATCTATTCCCCCCAGTAATATTGACTATTTTACTCATATATCGTTTCACGATGCTATATATTTACAATTTCCCGTAAACGTTGTTTCGTCTTCCCAGTTTTGATTCAGAATGCGCTTGAACAAAATCATGGAGGGGACCGCATCATGATCTTTGGCATGACTTTCTATACTTTCGTTCACGTCCTGATCAGCCTGATCGGGATTATATCGGGGCTGATCGTTCTCGCCGGACTGCTTGCGTCCGACAGAAAGGACGGATGGACACTGATCTTTCTGGTGAGCACGGCAGCGACAAGCCTGACGGGTTTCGGCTTTCCCTACCAGGGTTTTACGCCCGCCATCGGCGTCGGCATCCTCTCGATCATCATTCTCATCATCGCGATCGCCGCCCGCTACCCCTTGCAGCTCGCCGGGCCGTGGCGATGGGTCTACGTGGTCGGCGCCGTGATCTCGCTGTACTTCAATGTTTTCGTGCTGGTCGCCCAGTCATTCCAGAAAATACCCGCATTGAATGCCCTGGCGCCCACCGGCTCGGAGCCGCCTTTTGCGATCGTGCAAGGGATTGTGCTGCTTCTGTTCATTGCCGCCGGCTTTGCCTGCCTGCGGCGGTTTCATCCCGTCATACGGTGAGAACCCGGACCGGATGCCCGGCAGCTGCGGGTCATCGCAGCGTGCCGGCCTGCGCTCTACCGCTCTCCCCGGCCACCAAAAGGCCGGGCTTCTCAATCGGATGTACTAGAATATTACACCTCCCGATGCCGCCGGGTCAGTGTTATGATCGTGTCTTGAAATTGTTCTCGAATTGCCATGCTGGTCGAACGTGACTTGCTCCTCACCGCAATTGCAGGTTCAAAGTCCGTTAACCTCTGCCTGGCCAAGCCCATGCAGGAGAAAGCAATGGAGGAGGAGGACGAAGAAAACAAGGAGAAGGACGACTACGCGCCCTATATGACATCCATATGGGGTTATCTCGTCGTCTTCCTGATCATCATTCCCCTTGTGCTGATTCTCGGCCGCAAATTCGGGCGATGACCCCGTTCTATCGGTCTTTGCCCCGGCCCGCCCATGGCGAAATTGCGGTTCACCGGCAGGAACACCAGGCCACGCAATGTGGCTTATCCAACGGATTTCACGTGGTTTTGTCGTATTCATCCCCGCGTGGAACCGTGCAACACGACACAACTGGAGAATGAAGACAAAAGTACCAAAGCTTGTCGCTGGCGGGCCTTTTGTGGCGCATATCGTCTTGTGCTTCACCCCGTCGTCCAATTTGCTGACACCCACCTGCATTGCGTTGGCAGGGGATGTTTGGAAAGGGTCATCTGAGTGCTTACTTTGTACTTTTTGGAAGACTACCGTAATCCGGGCCATTCAAATCGCGAGACAGAAATGGCAACACATCGCCCCGAGAACCCAAAGCCAGTCAAAAAGGCCGGGAAAGTCAAACCCGTCAAAGCCGCGGCGGTGACGAACTGGGATGAACTTATCGCCCGGAACGTGAAGCTCGAAGACAGGCTTATCAAGAAGCTGAGATCGCGCCATATTGTTCGCAAGCTCAAGGTGAGGTTTCTGACCAAATAGGACTTCGGTATCCGACACGGCACCGGTGCAATGGAGCGATGACCGGTGCCATCGATGCCCGGCATTCGACCAGATCTGTTGACGGCGCTTCAGCTCGAAACGCTGGCGTCAGCGGTCGGACACAACATTTCACCTTCCATAGTTACAGATGTTCTCATTGCATATTCGCGCAATAGTTGTATTCATTTCGATAAAATTTTAACCGCTCTGGAATCTTCAATGTCCGATGACAACAAACAACCCGGCGTATTCGCAGGTTCCTGGCGGCTTGCGATTATCATGCTTGTCATTCTGGCCGCCGTCTGGATCCTCGGACGCGCCTTCGCATAACAACCCTAGGTTTAGTAAACTGTGATTCAACCGGATATTACCGCTCCGGCGGGATGCATTCCGGCTGCGCTTGCAACCGCCATTCCCTGCCCGCATCCGGTGACGGCCCATGAGAATCCCCGGTTTTGATGCACTGCAGCACGCTTCTGTGGGTCGATTCCGCAACACTTCTCTGCCCAACAGGTCATTTTCGGTGCATTTTCTGAATTATTTTCATGCACACGCTTTGACATTTAACTTTCATGTTGATGGAATAGGCACCTGCAGACGAATTAGGGGAACATTCGAATGTATGAAGATGATGAGGACGAACAGCACTTGCACTATACCACGCCCGCGTGGTGCCATTTGCTTGTGTTTGGCTTTGCGCTGGCAATCGCCGTGCTGATTAGTCAGATTTGTTCTTCCATAGCCTGACGGGCTCCCGTCAGTTCAACCATCGACCCATCGGGATACTGTCCCATAAGACCCTCACCTGATCCTAGATCGTATTCGCGGGTTTTCCCGGCTGATCGGTCGATGCGCCGAGCGTGGTCCCCAATTGCGATCCGGTGCGCTCGCTGACATCGATACCCGCTTCCAGCGATGCGGCGACAAAGGCCGCGCGTGCATCCTCGGCGGACAATTTTTCATCAAGTGCATTGCGGCATGCGTCACAGGCGATCCTGTGCTTTTCACCCCGGCGCCGCGACCAGTACTGCGTCAGCATGGTCAGCGCGTCGCGCACATTGCGCACAACGATGACGCGGCCGGTACGCGGCGACTTGATGGTCACATGCGTGAATGAAAGCATTTCCATAAGCTTCAAATGCATGAGAAGGCAAGTGGTTCCATCACGCTTGATTGACGAACTGTCCGGCTTGCCCGACACTGGGTTTTTCCGAATGAAAGGGCTGCCCATGGAATATGACAAGGAGACGATCAAAGGCTCGACCAATGGCTACGGGCTTGGGGTAAAGTTCGAACTCACCAATGGCCAGGTATGGGAGCAGACCAGCAGCGACGACGAGTATCTGCACCAGTTCATGCCGGAAGTTCTGCTCGATACGGCCGGAAACATCGGAAAACTCAAGATCAACGATATGAATGACTGGGTGGAGATCAAGAGAATTCTCTGACGCCCATGGTGCGCCGGACCACAGCGCGGGTGTGACGGCAAGCAAAAGGAAACGCCCCGCCATCCCCAGGGGGCAGCGGGGCGGATAAAGCTTCAACCCGGCGTCAATTGACCGAAATCACTTCTCCGGTTCGACGATCAATGGAGACGCTGATGTCGTCGCCCTGATAGTCCGTTCCTTCCACGATGATGCGCGACCGCGTCCGCCGGATATCGTCGACTTCGCGCACGCCTTCGGACCGGGCGATCCGCACCGCCGTCCGATCAGTGATGCTGACGCTGCGATAGGGACGATCCATTTGCGGATCGACGAGGCGAACGCCGCCGGGACCTATTTCGATTGATTGCGCGAATGACGGCGCTGAAGCCAATAGCGTCAGAGCCGTTACACCCGCCATTGCCAGAACTTTGAACATGACACTCTCTCCTTAACACGACCCACCAAAACCATACACCACATATGCCTTTGCCGACGCCCCCGAAGCAGGGTTAATGATTAGTTTAGGGCTATAGTGTGGCTGAATTTGCCGCGCCATTGCGTTCCGGATAACTTTCAGAATACGCGTGTTACGAAGCGATCGATTTTCGACCCCTCCCGATAAAAAACGGCAACCGCCAGGGCCGCCAGCAAGGCCGTCACACCGCCGCCGATCACGTCGGAAACATAGTGCGTGCCGACATAGATGCGCGACCAGCAGACGAGAAAGGCCATCAGCCCCAGCAGAATGGTGCGGCGCGCCAGACCGTGAAGCGCAAAGGCCGCGACGATGGCAAGCGATGCCGTCGCATGGTCCGACGGAAACGACCAGTCGGCGCTGGGGGGAACGAGAAGATGCGTGATATCAGCATCATAGGGCCGGATGCGCTGCACAAACAACAGAATGATCTGGTTCAAGCCCAGTCCGATGAGAAAGGTCAGCCCGGCCGAGACGCAGGTATGCCGCACGTGCAGCCTGTCCGCCTTGCTCCACCATTGGCCAATGACAGCCACGATCATCAGCGGGACGCCGAAGCTGGTAACGGTCAACATTATTCCATCGAGAACCGGAGTATGGCCAGCGGGCGAATTGAGCCATTGCGTGATCGTTTGATCCATTCTCTTCTCTGCTTCCTTGGCCTCGAGCGGACTGCGAAAGCCCCGGAATGGCATGTCCTGCCCTTCCGGTCTTTCGAATCAGTTTTTCCTGCGACCTCACTGACCCTGAATCGCAACGATTTCATGGCGGAGAACTGGTTCTGCCGACTGGCACGCCGCGGATTGCCGGTCAATGCCGGCTTGGCATGCGTTGTTGCCGCCGCTTCAATTTCCGCTGTTGTCTGCTATGCAGGATCGATCCGCTGTCAGGAAATCCGGGGGGCCCATGCAAACCTACCTCACAACCGCACTGATCTACAGCGCTGCCGCCCTGGCCGAGATCGCCGGATGTTTCGCATTCTGGGCATGGCTGCGCATGGAGCGATCGGTGTTTTGGCTGGCGCCGGGCACATTGTGCCTTGTCGCCTTTGCCTATTTGCTGACACTCGCGCCGTCGGGTGAAGCCGGACGCGCCTATGCCGCCTATGGCGGTGTCTATATCTTTGCCTCGCTGATGTGGCTTTGGCTGGCGGAAGGTCAGCGGCCGGATCGCTGGGACATGACCGGTGGCATTCTTGCGCTTGTCGCGGCGGGGATCATACTCTTTGCACCGAGAGGAAGCGCTGCCTGACACCTGCGGCATGAATCGGGTGGCTGGCCATCAAGGGCAAGCGATACACTGAATCCACACCCCAGGGAGTGTGAGTTCAATGTTGTCTCTCTTGAATGCTTTGCATGCAATGGCCGCCCGACGCGGCGAGGGTCTGCACCCCGAATTGGCTGCGCGGCTGGAACAGCACGCCCGCAGCAACCCGGAGCAACCGGGCGCGGCTCTGCACCCGGATCACACCGGCCAGCAAGAGAGCGGTCAGGTCGTTCAGGTCGATCTCGGTGTGATGCTGTTCAGGCACGGCCGCGGTCGTATCAACAAAACCTGAGACGACAAGCGCGCAGGCCCTTGTACCGATCACCTCGTTTGCGTGAACACGCAAGCATGAAGGCTGGCCAACCCACGCCTCCCCTGCATCCGCGCAAACTGCGCAGGGCTTCACATTGCGCAGCCAAAGTCATTCACCTGTTTGACAACGAACAAAGCGCCCTCAATAATTATCGCGGCGGCAGTCCGCCTGTTCAAGAAGTCCAGGAGCAACCTCGATGATCATTAATGAGATGACGAAGGCGGAGATCAATGCCTTGCTGAGCCGCGCGAGCATTGGCCGCCTGGCCTGCTCCAGGGATGATCACCCCTATATCGTTCCGCTCAGATTCGCCTATCACTCCGTCTTTCTCTATTCTTTTACAACGGTCGGCCGAAAGGTCGAATGGATGCGCAACAATCCGCACGTCTGTGTCGCGTTCGATGAGATTGACGCAACCAATCGCTGGCAAAGCGTGATCGTCAACGGGCTGTACGAAGAACTGTCGAACGATCCGTCCCATGTCGACGCGCGCGCGACCGCGCACCATCTTCTGAGTGCATCCGCCGAATGGTGGCAACCAGGGTACACAAAGACGGTCATTCGCGATGCAGAGCGTCCGCTTGAACCCGTGTTTTTCCGGATATCCATCCTCGAAACAAGCGGGCACAAAGCCGTCAAAACCGCGAGCTAGCGGTCCGGCACAACCCGGCAAAGGAATTGGCACCCGCATTTTCAACAGCACTGTCCTGCGGGACTTGACGCGGCGAATGATCGGATCGCCAAAAAGTGCTGCGGAACCTCTCACGCCCGCCGCCGTTTACCCCATGCAATTGGAGGTCATACGATGCTTACAGCAGCAGTTTTATGGTGGCTGGGCGTTCCGCTCATTGTTGTCATCCTGATTTTCTTCATCTTTCTGCGGCGCCGCTGAATGGGACGCCAGTTCGGTGCGGCGGGGGCTGCCCTTATGGTTTCAGGTAGGAAAACCCCGTCTGGATCTCATGCCTGATATCGGCAATCACCTTGTGAACGGACTCGATGCGTCCGTCGCTTGCCTGATCGAAGCAGATCCCGACTTTAAGTCCGCGTTGCCGCAATGCCGGCAGAAAATCTTTCAGCACCGCGTCAAGTTCCATCTCAACGATTTCGGTTTTGATATGCAAGCCGGTACCGCGGTCCAGCGGCCCCAGCCACAGCTCCGCAAAGATGGCATCCGGCCAGAGCGGGCAACACATCGATGTCCCGGCCGGGTCATTGAGAATGAGATAATTCGAACCAAGGTTGATGGTGTATACTTTGTAGGTCTCAACCGCTTTCTTGATGAAATATCTGTAACGCATGGCGTGTGAGAGTTTGAGAACTCTTGTTGCCTCTTCAATACTCTGTTTTGTCTCCATGTGCCCACCCTCGTTGCTGAGGATAGACCAGAATATTAAAGATTGAAGGACAATTATTCCAAAGCGAGAGTTTATTCCGGCCGTGTAAACCGAAATTGATGATCAAGGGTTGGAGAAGCGCGTATTCCAGCGCCTGGGGACGATCGGTTTTATGTGGATGGGAGCGATGCAACCATGTTGCGCACCCCCACTGGGTCCATTTAATTCACCCTCTGCAATGTGATTTTATCTTGCTGCTCGGCATTCAAACGATGAACGCCCGCTTCTGCTGCAGTTCTTGTTGCCGCATAATATCGGCCGAGGCCAAATGACAGTGCCGCCAGGAACAGGACAACGCCGATATACTTCCAAGCACTGGCTTGATAGGGCTGCGGATCAATCGAATACATTCTAAACTCCAGGGTGACGGCATTGAGCGGGGAAAGCTGGCGCTGTAAAAACCCCACCATCCCGAAAGACGGTGGGGTAAAGTGTGTCTGGAACAGGATTTTGCAGCACTTCCTTCCATCGATAAGTCAATTGACCCAACTCCCTGCACCCGATGGGAGCTTGGAT
Source organism: Phyllobacterium sp. MT110 (assembly GCF_058792715.1). Classification (NCBI taxonomy): domain Bacteria; kingdom Pseudomonadati; phylum Pseudomonadota; class Alphaproteobacteria; order Hyphomicrobiales; family Phyllobacteriaceae; genus Phyllobacterium; species Phyllobacterium sp. MT110. The sequence goes on along the minus strand of NZ_JBXAFE010000001.1, from coordinate 623,042 downwards.
TTCGTTCTTCTCAGGGAACGTGTTGTGGCAGTGTCGTTTCCGGCATATTTGAATTATTGACGGGCAACAGAACAACGTTGCCAGTCATGGACATATCATCAAAACCGGCGTGACGTGAGCGTGACGGAAATCCCGGATCAGACCGGTATTATTGGGCAAAAAGCGTCCATGGCTGTCTTTGCAGGAACTGCGAGCCAACCCCTTGTCAATCAACGCACAAATGCTAGACAGGAATTCCGGTAAACTCGAAGGAAAACGATATGCCGGACTTCTCAACACTCATGTTTTTTGCCGCCGCAAAGCAAGCCTTGGACACGTCGTTCATCTCGAATTGTACCGGGAGCCTGTGAGGCCCCCCGAACCGTGGTGCTGTCGATCACGTGCGGCCGGTCGTTTCGTTGGTCGGCCCCAGCTCAACAAGGGTCGCCGGGAGCCTAAGCTGACATCTCGCGGAATTTGACGTGCGGCGGGGCTGTGACGGTATTGTCCCGCAGCGTCCACAAGCCGCCATCCAATGCAAACCCGCATTTCTGGTACAGGTCGCGGCATAGGCCGTTGGCTTCGGTCGGCGTGTAGATGCCCTTCAGGGCAAGGTGGTTTGCGGCAAGCCCGGCGATAACCGCCTGCTCGACGCCAAGGCCAACCACCCGGCAACTCATCACGAACTGGATGATGATGTGATCCCTGACAATGGCGATTCCCACCAGACCATAGTCGGTGTATTTGTCGCCGACTTCGAAAGTCTCGAAGACGGCACCCGAGAGAAAGGCCTGCTGACATTCACCGATGGTCCAGCGCTTGCCCGTGGTGTTGAACTGGTTGGATTTGTTGAGCAGTTCCAGCGCGCGTGGAAAACGTTCGTCCTCTATGGTGTTGATCGGGCGAATGCCGACGGAAACGTCGAGGGAAGCCAGGAACTCTTCCCGGGTCATGACGGCCTTCGCGGTTTCCCGCTGCACCTGAGCCTGGATCATCTCGGTGCGCCTGCTTGACTCCTGCGTGACGTACGGAACCTGCGTTTCCGGGGCCCAAAGCAATGTGCGGCGGATCGAATACAATTCGTCGCCAAGTATCCGCATGGCCGGAAATGCCGCTTGCACGCTTTCCCGCTCAACGGGATTATCGTCTATGAAGAGAGCGTTCTTCGGCAAGAGATTGGTTTCTCTGAGAATATCCTGGATGTTTTCCGCTTTTGGCCGCCAGTTTATTTTCCGGACCGCGAAGTCATCGATATTCAGTCTGTGCTTCAGGAACTGAGGCCACAAGTCGAGGATTGTCGCTTCGTCATTCTTGCTGACGATCGCCAGGACGATACCGCGCTGCTTGAGAAATTTCAGGGCTTCGATCAGGCCGAGCGGCCATCCTTCCAGGAGAACGCGATTGTGTATGCCTTCTTCCGCGACAACCCCGCGCCAGAGCGTATCGTCCAGATCAAGGATGACCAGCTTCACGCTGTCTTGCTGGGTGAGCGTCCGATACATGGCATGTATCTCGCTCCAAAACCCGAAGATGAAATCTTCTATGTTGATCGGGTAAAGGCTGGTGAGTTTGGTTGGCTGGACAATGCGGGTTGTGTCGTGGATGGAATCCCAGTCATTGGCATAGCTGGCATGCGACCAGTTCCAGACGAGATCCTCTTGAATGAACTTTCGGCCGAATGTCTGCGCGATGGCATCGGCCTGGACCATATGTGCCCCTTGTTCCCGCGCCAGCTCATGCAGTTTGCGATTCAACTGCTCGACGAAATAGGTGGGGTTGCGCAGGTCATAGCGCGGCAGAAGCCGCCCCATGTGGTTCTGCTGCGGTATGAAATATTCGGAAACGAAGGTCATGAGCTTGGTGTTTTCTGTAAACGCCAGCGCGCCCGTAAACGTTTGGATCAAACGCTGCTCGCACTCCCGCAGTTTTTCCTTGAACGGTTCCTCGCTGGTGTGCGGTATATCCGAAAGCATGGTTTCCGGCACAATCGTCCGCAACGGCAAATGTATAAGCTGGAAGGCATATTCTTCGATTGGATGCGGCGGTTCTGCCAGGTCACCGGGATAGTTGTACAGGACATGATCGACTTCCGCGCCCTTGAAAATGACATGGGCGTAGTGGAACAGACCCGCTGCCATGCACGATCCGACAACGAGGATCCGCTTAACAGCGACGGGTGTTGCCTCCAACGTGTCGGGTGTTCTGAAATTATAGGCAACCTTTTGATTTCGCACAGAAGCCGTGGTTTCAAGCATTCAGAGCATCTCCAATCAATCGCAGATCAAGCTAAGCGGTGCCATTCAATCACCGCAAGACAGATCGCGAAGGCAAAGGACGAAAAACGCAGCATTGAGAATTGGAGTAAACGCACATTCCCATGGCCTTGCCGCGCAGCCGGCTTCTCCGGGGAATAGCGTTGACGACAGGCCCCGCAGGCGGCTGCGCGGTTTCAGGACGTGTTCACTTCACCGGAAAGATCATGTTTTGCGCAATTTTGTGGTCATTTTAACAACAATTGCATTGACACGGCGGCCATAGCAATCTCGATTTCGTGCAACTTTTCACCTGTTTGGATTGCAACGAAAATGATGAAAATACTCGTTATCGCCATATCCGCCCTTACCCTATCAAGCGTTGTGCTTGTCAGCACAGCGGACGCAGCGCGATTCGGATTGAGTTTTGGCGGGCCCCGCAAAAGCGTCGCCAAGGAAAGCGGAAAGGCAAAGAGCGGCAACCCGGGCAAGGGAAGCTCCCGTGGTGGTGGGGGGGGTCACGGTGGCGGTGGTCACGGTGGCGGTGGCGGTGGCGGTGGTAACGGTGGCGGACACAGACGATAGATGTCAAACTGACCGGCCGACACGGCTTCGGCGCTGGGCGCGACACACAGACAGGGACATCGTTGTCACCTTGATTTCCCGATTTGGACCATGTTGTTCTGTCTCCCAAAAACGTGGGAGAAGAAACGTGGGTGACAACAACAGATCCGATGAGATTGACTCTCTGCCCGCTGCTCTCGAACTTATCAACACTGTTGACGATCCGGAGCACAAGGTGGCGTTTCTCAAGGACGTTGTCAGCACGCTGGTGGAGGAAGTATTGGAGCTTCGCAAGAAAGTTGCCGAACTCGGCGGCTAAGACCTTTCCTGCTTCGACCGGCCTCCATGAAAGCTTGTTGGTTTGCATCAGACCAACGGCCGGATTGCCTCGCTATCCGGTAAACAGAACTGGTTCTCTTTGGTAAGTGGCGATCCCGGCTGGATTCGAACCAGCGACCGTCGGCTTAGAAGGCCGGTGCTCTATCCAGCTGAGCTACGGGACCAGTTTTACACCGGCGAACACAGTATCGCCGGGAAATCCGAACAAACTGCAAACAAGGCCAAACGTCGAAGAATCAGTGTGTCCAGGGCTGCTTGCGGTCAAAGCGGAAGTTTTCCGAATAGGAGACAACGCGCCGTCTTGTTTCCTTGGGTTCCTGCACCGAATAGGCAATGCCGTTCTTCTGTGCGTAGGCGATTGCCTCTTCCTTCGTTTCGAAGGACAGGCGGATCTGGCTCTTCATGTCGCGCGATGACGTATAGCCCATCAGCGGCTCAACCTTGCGCGGCTGTTCCGGCTCGAATTCCAGCATCCAGCTTTCGGTCTTGGCCTTGCCGGACTGCATTGCTGTTTTTGCGGGGCGGTAAATACGTGCTGCCATTAGAAGAAATCCCTTTGTCTGAAATCCCGATATAGTACAGGCTTCGGTTCAGTACCAGCAGCATCATCGGTTGAAATGGTCGGAGCGGAGAGATTCGAACTCCCGACCCTCTGGTCCCAAACCAGATGCGCTACCAGGCTGCGCTACGCTCCGTATCATGTTCAACGTTGGCTTCCCTAGAGTTTTTGATTCCGGAACGCAATAGCGAAATCAAAGAAAAGCCCGCAAACGGAACAAAAGCTTTGCCACGGCGGGGTACGGAACCGAAAGCCCGGGAAAAGCGCCGGGAATGTTCTGCTGATGTTCCTCCCTGCCCCACAACCCCATTTGCGGGAGACGAGCTGAAGCATATGATTCGATGACAACTGGCTTGATTGCACCGTCGCTGTGGACGGGTGCCGGCCTACACTCAACGTCCGAGCTTTTTCACCAAGGTTGCTGCTTTGCGAAGGGGCCGAGTGATTGACCATGACGTACTCGATTGGATGGAACTCAAGCTGTCTTCAAGGTCGGCAACGGTTGCAGCCAACCGGGATATCGTAGCGGATTGCGCTTCCAGCGCGTTGCGCTCTTTTTCGACCAAAGCGGTTTGAAGGTTGTCCAGTTCGCCTTGCAGCGTTTGTTGTGCCGAGTGCGCCTGCGCCAAATCCTGCCTGGCCGCCACTTCGAGGCGTCTCAGTCTTCTGATCTCTCGTCGCAGCGCAACATTATCCAATTGCTCCAGTGACGGATATTCATCGGCTGATTGCGCCGGAACTGATACCGGAAACTGGGACGCCATTTCCGACCCGACACGAACTTTTTCCGGCTCAACAATGCTCTCGCTCACCAGCTTCACTTGGTCGAAATTTACTGATGCTGGCAAACACCCTCGAAGGACTGAAAAGAGATATTCCGGATCTCGGGTAAAGCGAGGAAAAGCCAAAAGATAAATTGGAACCCCAGCATTCGTCAGCTTGTCCAAAAGCTGATGGAATCCCACGGCGAGGAGCCGGGCTTGATCCAAAGGATTCAGTGAAAAAACCGTACCTCCAGGTGCACTCCCCCATGCGTCCCAGGTTTTACTCTCGTCGGCCATCCATTCTTGGGTACGGTGGAGGTTCTGCAGTTCCAGAATGGTCCTGCTGCTTGCCGCTTCCACAAGATTACGAATCGGAATTATGACGCCATCAAGTTTAATGTCTTTGTTTTCAAGCACCTCATCTGCAAATTGGTACAGCCAAGGAGATTTCACAACATAAGGCAGGTTCTCACCGCCGTGGAGAATAAGATCTTCCAAGCCCGCATTGGCATCTTCAAACAATACTGTTTGACCATCTGCTTTGGTGATATGAGTTTCCAGACCTAGCGCATCAAGATATCTGACGAGAAGGCTTGTCCCAGCACGCCCGGTGCCAGCTACAAGGAGATGATTTTTCATTGTTCCCTATGATACCGTTACAACAAATCATGGAGACAAAGAGGCCTAGCATGAACCGATCAATCTCCCATAAAACCAATGGTTTCCGACGTAAGTAAAACTTACGTCAGGGAAAGAATTATCTTCATTCATGGATTCCCCCGAATCCCCATCCAGTAAAACTGATATATTAACCGCAATACAAACTGCAATCACAATTTATTGATGATCAAAGCACAGCCGAAATTCCCGATGTTTTGCGCCCCGTTGAAGAATTCAGTATTCATTACTCCGTGCTGCTCATACTGATGATGCAATACAGCAATCAATGTTGCCCATCCCGGCCCCCAATCTCATTTCGCAACTCCCGGAGTGCACCGCCGGTTTGGACAAACTCCATCTTGATCACAATGCAGAAAAACCAGACGTAGGCCGCCCCTGCGGCCAGTGGCGACAAATGGCTTGATTGTAACGTCCGACTTTGGAACACTCCCTGCTGCTCGAACACACCAGCCTTTGACGGGCCGATGTGCCACGTTGAAGATACGTCCTTGATCCGGGTTCAATCCCCCGGGACTGGTTTTGCAGGGAACGCCCGTCGCCAGCCTTGTTTTCCATGCCGGCGCATATTTCAAACCGTTGGAGTTTCATCATGTCAGCACATATCGAGATCACAGATTCGGCAGCATTCGACCTGGCCCAAAGCATCGCCGATACCCAGAAGGCGAAACTGCGGGAGCAGCAGATGCACCAGATCAGCGATGACGACATGCAGGTCGGTGAAACCTGGTTTGTCTGGGGCATCTTCAGCGCCATCACCGATGATCGCCCGCGGCAGCAGAAACTGCTGGCCGATTATCTCGCCCGGAAAATCCAGCCGCGCGGCGACATTGCCAAAATTGTCAGGGATACGCTTGCGCTCGACAGCGAGGGCAACCAGCTGTTCAACGCGATTTCCACCGCCGGCCGGCAGGCCTATCACGAAGACGGCGACCACCATCTGAGCAAGATCGCCGCCATCTTTCTCAACGCCATCAAGAACCATTGACGCTTTCCGCGTCAAAGCAATTCAGAGCGCGGAAGCCCGGACGCTTTAAAGATCGAAGGTCGCCTGCCCCTCGTCGAGGGCCGTAACAACGCTGGCGGCCAGCGCGCGGGTGATTTTCGATTTCTTCTCCAGTGCCGCGCGGTCAAGACGCTCGACGATGCGGCTGGCCGTGGACAGCGACCGCTCGATGTGGCTGACCAGAAAGCTGATCACATTGGGATCGACAGCGATCTGCCGGTCGGCAAAGAGCTTGTACATCACCCCGGACAGGAGCATGTCATCCGGCTCGCCGATCTCCACCGTCGTTGCCGCCTTCAGGCGCGAAGCAAGGTCAGGCAGTTTTACCGGCCAGGTGCCCGGCCAGCGGCGTGACGTCATCAGCAGGCTCGATCCGCTCTGGCGCACGCTGTTGATCAGATGGAAAAGCCCGGCTTCATCGATCGGACCGTCGCCGATGGCGTCGATCAGGAACGGACCGGTCCTGCCCGAGGCATCGCCGATATGCGCGGCATCGATGACAGTTGCCTCCGATTCGGCCTTCCAGACGGCCGCCAGATGCGTCTTGCCCGACCCGGTCGGCCCGGCCAGAATGACGACGGGAGAAATCCAGCCGGGCCAGCGGTCGACAATGTCCACCGCCGCCATGTTGGAGGCGGTGACAATCAGGTCGTCGCGCGAATATCCCGGCTCATGGCCAAGATCGAGCGGCAGTTGTCGCGGTGCATCGGTCATGTCAGGTGAAATACAGTCAATGCCGCCCGGATGTCACCGGATTTCTTTGGACCGCCCGCTTTTGCTGTAATCGCCTGTGTAGAGCGGGGATTGCCGGTAACGGCCGATGACAAAGCGCACGAGAACACCCATGGCCGCAGCCGTCGGCACGGCGATCAGCATGCCGGTGAAGCCCATGAGCGAGCCGAAGGCAAACAGCGCGAACATCAGCCAGACCGGATGCAGCCCGACGGAGGATCCCACCAGTTTCGGCTGGAGAATATTGCCCTCGAAGAACTGGCCGATGAAGAACACCACGGCCACGGCACCCACATAGAAATAGTCCGGCCAGAACTGCACCAGCGCCACGCCGATCGCCAGCACCAGCCCGACCAGCGAACCGACATAGGGGATGAAACTGATGAGGCCGGCAAACAGCCCGATCAGCAGCCCGAAATTCAGCCCGACGATGGTCAGCCCCACCGCATAGATCATGCCGAGCAGCAGGCACACCGTGCCCTGCCCGCGCACGAAGCCGGCGATGGCCTTGTTCATGTCGCGGGCGATTTCGCGCACCGTCTGCACATGGTCGCGCGGCGTCAGGTTGTCGATGCTCTGCACCATGCGGTCCCAATCGAGCAGCATGTAGAATGCCACGACGGGCGTGACGACGAACAGCGCCGCGACATCGATAAGCGTCTTGCCCGAGCTCCAGATCGACTGCAGCAGAGTGGACAGGAAACCGGCACCCTGCTGCAGCAGGGAATCGAGGCTGTTGCGGATGACGGATGCATCGACGCCGATGAAATCCTTCAGCCACTGGGAATCGCGGTTGGCGATCAGTTCCTGCAACCGGGCGACATAGCTCGGCAGGCGGGCGATGAAATCGGTCATCTGCGATGCCAAGATCGGCACGAGGATCATCAGCAGCAGCGCAAAGGTCACCAGGAACAGGATCAGGATGACGATGGTTGCCAGAAGGCGCGACATGCCCAGACGTTCCAGCCGGTCGGCGACGGGATCAAGGAAGTAGGCAAGCACGAGCCCGGCCACGAAGGGCAGCAGGATCGACGAGAAAATGTAGAGGAACAGCGCCAGGAACACCACGGCGCCGGTCCAGAAAAACGCCTGACGCCGCACGGCGGTTGCCAGCGTGTTCACCTGCACATCCACGTGGATGTCACGTTCGGCCGGTGGTGTCGCCTTCGTCTTGCTTACGGTTTTGCTCATAGCCAGCCATGTGTTGTGTCCATGCCACGAGATAGGCAGTGGAGGACGCTGCGGTCAAGAGTGCAACCATCCATACCAGAATCGTCCGCCCCGCGCCGAACGAAAATTGGAAGGTCATATCAGCCAGCGTAAACGCCACCAGCACGATCTGCAGCGCCGTGTTCGCCTTGGACACGAACAGCGGGCGCATTTCCACCGGATTGGCCATCACCGTCGACAGCAGCACCGCACTGATAATGAGGATGTCACGCGAAACAACGATGACAACCAGCCAGACCGGCAGCTCGTTGAGAAACCCGAGAACGACGAACAGGGTGACCAGCAGCAGCTTGTCGGCCATGGGATCGAGATAGGCGCCCAGTTCCGAACGCTGGTCGTAGCGCCGGGCGATGTAGCCATCGACACCATCGGAAACGCCGGCGATGACGAAACCGACAAGCGCCGCACCGACGGAACCGGACAGCAGCGCCATGACGATGAACGGCACGAGGATGAAGCGGAAGATGGTGATGTAATTGGGAATTGTCACTCGGCCGGCTTCCTCGCATTTTCTATTGTTACGCTCTAGATGGACGCAGCAGCGGTATTGCTCAACCCCTTTCCGGCGGCCAAACTGTCGATATCTGGTGTTTTCACCCGGCTTGGGGCACTCAGAGCTTGCAGCGACGGCGGAGTCGTGCCATTTCGCCAGCAACAATCCGGAGCTGACAATGACGATCAAAAATGGCCTCACCTATGCGCAGGCAGGCGTCGATATCGATGCCGGCAATCTGCTTGTCGAAAAGATCAAGCCGATCGTGCGCTCGACGCGCCGTCCCGGTGCCGATGGCGAGATCGGTGGTTTTGGCGGCCTGTTCGACCTGAAAGCCGCCGGTTTTACCGATCCGGTCCTCGTTGCCGCCAATGACGGCGTCGGCACCAAGCTGAAGATCGCCATCGATGCGGGCGTGCATGACACGGTCGGCATCGATCTCGTCGCCATGTGCGTCAACGATCTGGTGGTTCAGGGCGCGGAACCGCTGTTCTTCCTCGACTATTTTGCCACCGGCAAGCTCGACCCGGATCAGGGCGCGGCCATTGTCAGCGGCATCGCCGAGGGCTGCCTGCAGGCCGGATGCGCGCTGATCGGCGGTGAAACCGCTGAAATGCCGGGCATGTACCGCGATGGCGATTACGATCTTGCCGGCTTTGCCGTTGGCGCCGCCGAACGCAACCAGCTGCTGCCGTCGGGCGATGTGGCCGAAGGCGATGTCATTCTCGGCCTTGCCTCCTCGGGCGTTCATTCCAACGGCTTTTCGCTTGTCCGCCGTATTGTCGAGCTGTCCGGTCTTGGCTGGGATGCCGATGCACCCTTCAAGCCGGGCACATCGCTCGGACAGGCGCTGCTGACGCCGACCCGCATCTATGTGAAGCCGCTTCTGGCGGCGATCCGCGAAACCAATGCCATCAAGGCGCTTGCCCACATCACCGGCGGCGGCTTCCCCGACAATATTCCCCGCGTTCTGCCAAAGGACCTGACCGCCAGCATCGATCTTTCCGCCATCGCGGTGCCGCCGGTCTTCTCCTGGCTGGCCAAGGTCGGCGGCGTCGCGCGCGATGAAATGCTGCGCACGTTCAATTGCGGTATCGGCATGATCGCCGTTGTCGCCCCCGAAAATGCCGATGCTGTGCTCGCTGCGCTGAAGGCGCAGGGCGAGGATGCCGTGCGCCTTGGCACCATGGTTGCCCGTGCCGACAGCGGCGTTGTCTATCAGGGCAACCTGGCGCTGTGAGCAGCGCAGCCCACAAGAAGCGCGTCGCGGTCCTGATTTCGGGCCGCGGCTCCAATATGACCGCTCTGATTGAAGCGGCGAAGGCGGCTGACTATCCCGCCGAGATCGTCGCCGTGATTGCCAACAAGATTGATGCCGGCGGGCTGGAAACGGCAAAGGCGCACGGCATTGCGGCCCATGCCATTGCGCACCGCGATTATCCGACAAAGCAGGCGCATGAGGCCGCCGTCTCCGCTGCCCTGCGTGCAGCGGGAGCGGAAATCGTCTGTCTCGCCGGTTACATGCGGTTGATGTCGGCGGAGTTCGTTCAGACCTGGGAAGGCCGGATGATCAATATCCACCCGTCGCTCTTGCCGCTGTTCAAGGGCCTGCACACGCATGAACAGGCGCTTGAAGCCGGTGTTCGCGTGCATGGCTGCACCGTGCACTTCGTCACGGCGGGCATGGATGAGGGACCGATCATCGCCCAGACCGCCGTGCCGGTGCTCAACGGCGATACATCAGACAGTCTTGCATTGCGGGTGCTGTCCGTGGAGCACGAGACCTATGCCCGCGCCCTGGCGCAGGTGGCATCCGGCAAGGCCGTCATGCAGGACGGGCGGACAGTTTTCAGCGATTGATCGCGTGACGCCGCTGCTTACGCAGCGTCCTTCTTGTTCTTTGTCGCAGGCACAATTTTCAGTTGCAGTCCAAGCGCGTCGGCGACTTTGGTAATCGTCGCCAGTTCCGGATTACCCTCACCGCTCAAGGCTTTGTAAAGCGCCTGACGCGTAAGCCCGGTTTTGCGGGCAAGCTCGCTGATACCCCGTGCACGGGCCACATCGCCCAGCGCACGGGCAATATGGGAGGCATCTCCGCCCTCACACGCTGCCAGCAGATATTCCTCAATCATGTCGTCGGAATCGAGATACCGCACCGGATCAAATTTCCGCAGCTTGGTCATGATCTACGCTCCTTGAATTCCCGCGCCAATACTTTTGCTCTTTTGATATCCCGATCTTGCGAGGCTTTGTCACCGCCGCAGAGCAGAATGATGACGATATCGCCACGCACGCAAAAATAGACTCGATAGCCGGGCCCATAGTCAATTCGGAGTTCACTCACACCTTCACCCACGGCTTTGACGTCGCCGGGGTTACCGCCGGAGAACCGGCGCAATCTTTCCACTATTCGCACGCGCGCACGGCCATCCCGCAATTTTTCAAGCCACGCGGTGAACACCTCTGTTTCCAGAAAGTTCTTCATCAGTATTGTAAACCATAGTTGTCAAAATGTATAGATAATCAAAATTGCAGATTCAAAAAACAGTCAAAAATATCAATAAAATCAATTCATTGCCGGGCGAACCCAAACCTTGCTGTCGTGGAAGGCTGCGCCGCCATAGGGCGCCGACGCATCCGAGCCCGTCAGGACATTGATGCCCTCGCCGCGCTCGAATGCCGAATTGCGGAACAGGCCTTCCGAGATCACAACGCCGCGCTTGAGACCGGCATTCAGGCGGGCATGCACCACCACCTCGCCGCGTTCATTGCCGATTTCGACACGCATGCCTTCTTCGATGCCGAGCGTCGCTGCATCGTCGGGATGTATCAGCAGTTCCGGGCGGCCCTCTTTCAGCATCGAGGTCGGTGTTTCGGCAAAGGTCGAGTTGAGGAAATTATGCGCGGGTGACGTGCCCAGACGGAACGGATGTTTTGCATCCGCGACTTCGATGGCTTCCCAATAATCCGGCCATTGCGGCAGAGTCGCGAACGGTCCCTGCGTGCCCATGGACTGCGGTGGACGGTTCGGCGACGGACTGCCGGTCCAATCCGGCTTGAAGCGGAATTTGCCGTCGGGCCAGTTGAAACCGTTCGCGTAATGCGCGGTTTCGTAGTCCGGCTGCACATCGAGCCAGCGGATTTCCTTCAGCACGTCATAGCCCGGCAGATTGCTCGCCGCCATCATATGGTCGATCAGCGTCCGGGCATCGAGATCGAAGCCCGGCAGGTCGCCGACGCCGAGGCGTTTTGCCAGTTCGTTGATGACGTAGAGATTGGGCCGCGTTTCGCCCGGACCGTCGATCAGCTTGGGGCCGAGCACGATATGCTGCTGGCCGCCGCCGCGATAGATATCGTCATGCTCCATGAACATGGTGGCCGGCAGCACCACGTCGGCCAGCTTTGCCGTGTCGGTCATGAACTGCTCGTGCACGACCATGAACAGGTCCTCGCGCAGCATGCCCTGCTTGATCAGGCGCTGCTGCGGCGCGACATTGGCCGGATTGGTGTTCTGGATCAGCATCGCCATGACGGGCGGCCCGCCATAGAGCGCATCCTTGTCGCCGTTCAGCGCCAGCCCGATTTTGGACTGGTCGATATGGCGAACGGTGGAATCCTTGAACGCCTGACCTTCGATTTCCCGCTTGTCCATGCGGAAAATGCCGGAATTGGAGTGAAATGCCCCGCCGCCCTCATGCTTCCAGGCACCGGTGACGGCCGCAATGGACAGGGCCGCATGCATGTTCACCGCGCCGTTGCGCTGGCGGGTGAAACCGTAGCCAAGCCGGAAGAACGTCTTCTTTGTCGTGCCGACCAGTCGGGCGAATTCTTCGATCTCCGCGACCGTCAGGCCGGTCAGCGCCGCCGCCCATTCCGGCGTGCGGTCGGCAAGATGCGCTTCCAGTCCCTTTGGATCGTCCGTATAGGCATTGAGATAGTCCCAATCGGCAAGACCGTCGCGGAACAGCACGTGCATGACGGCGCAAGCCAGCGCCCCGTCGGTGCCCGGCTTCAGCACCAGGCCGAGATCCGCCTGCCGCACGGTGGCGTTTTCATAGATGTCGATGGCAACGATCTTGGCGCCGCGCTCCTTGCGGGCGCGCACCGCATGGGTCATCACATTGACCTGCGTGGCCGCCGCATTGGTGCCCCAGATCACCACGCAATCGGACTTGGCCATTTCGCGCGGATCGACGCCGCCAAGCTTGCCGGTCCCGGCGAAAAACCCGGTCCAGGCCATGTTGGTGCAAAAACTGTCGAACTGGTTGGAATATTTCTTGGCGTGCCGCAGGCGGTGCATGGAATCGCGCTGCACCAGCCCCATCGTACCGGCATAGATATAGGGCCAGATGCTTTGTGAGCCGTATTCCGCTTCGGCCTTGAGGAAGCATTCAGCGACCAGATCAAGCGCCGCATCCCAGCTTGCCTCTTTCCACACGCCCTCGCCCTTGGAGCCGCCGCGGACAAGCGGTTTCAGCAGCCGGTCGGGATGGTGGATGCGCTCGGCATAGCGGGCAACCTTGGCGCAGATGACACCGGCGGTATAGGTGTTGTCCTTGGCGCCGCGCACGCGTCCGATCTGGCCGGAATCGAGCACCTCGACATCCAGCGCGCAGGTCGAAGGGCAATCGTGAGGACAGGCCGAATGGCCGGTGCGGAGAATGACAGCTTTGTTCATGGCCTATCCATAGCGCAGTTTTCGCGCCGCCGGAATGGGCTGGATAGCTGCTGCAGACGCAAAATGTCGCGACCGCGCTTGACGCTGGCGAGCGGACTTGATACTTAAGCAATCACTTTAGTATTGAATACTGATCAAGCTTTGCATGGGAGCCCCGAAATGTCACTGAAACTGTATTTTCACCCGCTATCGTCGTTCTGCATGAAAGTGCTGACCGCGCTGTACGAGAACGACACGCCCTTCGAGCCCTGCATGGTCGATTTCATGAACGAAGAGGCAAGCGCCGAATTCCGCAAGATGTGGCCCATCCGGCAGTTTCCGGTCTTGCGCGACGAAGCCCGGGGCCAGACCGTTCCTGAATCCAGCATCATCATCGAATACCTCGCCGAGCATTTTCCTGGCAGGACGCCGCTTTTGCCCTCCGGGCGGGAGCCGGCACTGGAAACGCGCTTCTACGACCGCTTCTTCGATCTGCACGTGCACGTGCCGATGCAGAAGGTCGTCACCGACAGGCTGCGTCCCGCGGGCCAGAACGATGCGCTGGGCGTTGAACATGCCAGACAGAAGCTGCGAACCGCCTATGATGTGCTCGAGGACCGTCTCAAAGGCCGGACGTGGGCGGCAGGCAACGCCTATACGATGGCGGACTGCGCCGCTTCCCCCGCGCTTTTCTATGGCGACATGGCCGTGCCGATCGGCGAAGGATATCCCGTGCTGACCGCTTATCGCGATCGCCTGATGAACCGGCCATCCTTTGCCCGCGCCCTGGAAGAGGCAAAACCCTATTTCGACATGGTGCCGAAATAGGCGTCAGGCGAGACGCATCACGGCGGCGCCTGCGGCGATCAGCGCCACGGCGATCAGGCGCTTGGCGCCGATATTCTCCTTGAGAACCAGCGCGGAAATGGCCACGGCAAACAGGATCGACGTTTCACGCAAGGCGGCAACGGCTGCGACCGGCGCCATGGTCATCGCCCACAGGGCAAGACCGTAGGAGCCGAGCGTGCCGACGCCGCCGACCGTGGCCAGCCGCGTCCGCTTGAGGAAATGCGGCCAGAGCTCGCCCTTGCGGGTCACGACGGTCCAGAGAAACAGGGGAATGGCGTTGAGGGTGAAAACCCACATCGTATAGGCCGCCGGTGCGCCGGAATGCCGGACGCCGATGCCGTCGATCAGGGTATAGGTGGCGATGACCAAAGCATTGATCAAAGCAAAGACCGTCGTGGCGCGGTTGGCCCCTGCCCGCCGCCGCGCCTCCAGCGCCAGCACCAGCACGCCGCAGCAGATCAGGGCAATGCCCGACCATTTCTGCGCCGACAGGAACTCGCCGACCAGCGGACCGCTGGCAATGGCGACGAACAGCGGCGCCGTGCCGCGCATGATGGGATAGGCCTGGCTCATGTCGCCGCTGCGGTAGGCCGCCGCGACAAGCGCGAGATAGATGAGCTGGACCACGCCCGATGCCGCCAGAAACGGCCAGCTTTCGCGCGCCGGTACCGGCAGGAACGGCAGGCAGACCATGGCGATCACCCCCGCCGAAGTCACGACCACGACGGTGTTGAGGAATTTATCGCCCTCGGATTTGACGACAGCATTCCAGCTTGCATGCAGGAATGCGGCAAACAGGACAATGAGAACAACCGTTCCGGACATGATCAGACCTCGGCACGCCCGAAATGCGCGTGCTCCCCGCGCTCAATGACACATTTGGGTCATAAGGCAAATTCGATAATCTCATCTTTAAAGTGAGAAGTTCTAAACGGCATTGATGCCGTCGACAAAACTGGCAAGACCGGCGCGCAGCGGCGCACCGAATTCCGCGCTTTTGGCGATGCCGTCCGCGTCCAGCTTCTTGCCCTTGAGCGGCAGGGTGAGCGACGCACTTGTGACCACATGCGCCGACATCGTCATCAGGACTTCCATGAGAAGCGGCGTGATGCGCTCCGAGTGCGGCGAAGTATTGATCAGAAGTACCGGCTTTCCCGGGAATTCGATGCACGACACGAGCCAATCCAGCATGTTCTTGAAGCTGCCGGGAATGCCATGGGCATATTCCGGGCAGGAAATGATCAGACCATCCGCCGCACCGACCCGTTTGCGCAACGCCACAATCTTCTTGGGCGGGTTGTCGCCGTCGAGATCGGGATTGAACGGCGGCAACCCCGCCAGCCCCGCATAAAGCGCCACGCTGACACCGGCGGGCACCAATTGACTGCAGGCCTCCAGCACCGACTTGTTCATGGAAACGGCGCGCAGGCTGCCGGACATGGCGAGAAGTTTTGTCATCGGAAGACCTTCGGGAATCAATTTGACAATCAGCATAGCGAGATGCTTGCGATAGCACCAACATCGTGAAACAAGCAGGGCCATGAACTACCGTCACGCCTATCACGCCGGCAATTTCGCCGATGTCGTCAAACACATTATCCTGACGCGGATTGTGCTCTATATGCAGCGCAAGGACCATGGCTTTCGCGTCATCGATACCCATGCGGGTATCGGCCGCTATGATCTCAAGGGAACGGAAGCGGGCAAGACAGGCGAATGGCAGAGCGGCATCGGCCGCCTGCTCGAGGCCAAACTGGATACGGATGTCGCCGGTCTCATCCAGCCCTATCTGGATATTGTGCGCGCCGAAAATCCCGATGGCGCCATCCGCCACTATCCCGGTTCGCCGCTGATCGTGCGGCACCTGCTGCGCAAGCAGGACCGGCTGTCGGCACTCGAACTGCATCCGGACGATGCCCGGCTCCTTGCCGAGCTGTTCGAAGGCGACGTGCAGGTGCGCGTGACACAGCTGGACGGCTGGCTGGCACTGGGCGCCCACCTGCCGCCCAAGGAAAAGCGCGGCCTCATCCTTGTCGACCCGCCGTTTGAAATCGGCGGCGAATTCGACCGTCTGGCGGAAGGCCTGGTCAAGGCGCACCGGCGTTTTGCCGGCGGCACCTATGCCTTCTGGTACCCGGTCAAGGACCGGCAGGAGGTCAAGCGTTTCGCCTCCCTCCTGCATGATACCGGCATTGCCAAAATCCTGCGCGCGGAGCTGATGATTCGAGCGCCCTCGCCGGAACCGCGGCTGGATGGCACCGGCATGATCATCGTCAATCCGCCTTTCACGCTGGAGGGCGAGCTGCGCAGCGTTTTCCCGGCGTTGTCAAAAGTCCTCAGTGACGGGCAGAATGCCGGTTTCACCCTCGATTGGATCCGCGGCGAGCAAGTTGGTGCTTGACCGCGCGCATCGGCTGTCCGACATTGGTCGCAAATCGATACCTCATGGAGAGTGACCCCTATGGCACGCGTTTCCACCCTTCTCGCCACGACCCTTGGCGCTGCATTGGCAATTTCGTCCGCCGTTCCGGCGTTTTCCGCCGATTACCTGCAACGCGCGCCCAGCCAGACCTATGACGATACCTGCGGCAAATCCGGCGTCCTCAATCGCATCGTCAACCGGTTCTCCTATCAGGTGCATCACGTCCCGGGCCTGCAGCAGGTGGCGATCCAGGATTTCAGCGACGTTCATCAGCAGCGCTATGAGCCGAGCCGCAATCCCGAAATGTCCGCCGTTCCGCGCTATTATTGCCAGGCGACCGCCCATCTCTCCGACGGCAGGCAGCGTCCGGTCTGGTACGTGGTCGAGGAAGGCTTGGGTTATGCTTCCATCGGCAACAATGTCGAGTTCTGCGTGGCCGGGTTCGACCGCTGGAACGTTTACAATGGCAGCTGCCGCAGCCTGAAATGATCCGTGACCGCTGATGCAGCTCGGCAGCCTGGCGCGCTACGCCCTGTTTGCAGCGCTTCTTGGCGTGTCGGTACTGACCTATCTGCGTGAGCAGCAGCCGCGCGAAAGTCTTGTTCCGCAACAGACGCCCGAGGTGATTGCCGCGGGCGAACGCCAGACAACCGGCGCGCCCGCAGCATCCGTACCGGCGGGCACCGGTTTTGATTTCTACGTTCTCGCATTGTCCTGGTCGCCCAGCTATTGCGCCGCCGAGGGCTCGAATGCCAACCGGCAGCAATGTTCGACCGGCCGCCCCTACGGCTTCGTCGTGCACGGGCTCTGGCCACAATATGAACAGGGCTATCCGCAGGACTGCACCACCGACGAGCCGCGCGACGTGCCGTTCAGCCAGGCCAGGCAGATTTCCGACATCATGCCGTCCGCCGGGCTCGTCACCTACGAATGGCGCAAGCACGGCACCTGCACCGGATTGACGCAGAAAGATTATTTTTCCGTGATGCGGCAGGCGGTATCGCGCGTCGTCGTCCCGTCCGCCTACAGCCAGCCCACCCAGCGGGCGCCCGTCAATCCGCAGCTTGTCGAACAGGCCTTTGTCGCGGCCAATCCGGGAATGACGCGGGATGCGGTCTCCGTCACCTGCGACAGCACATACCTGCGTGAGGTGCGCGTCTGCCTGACCAAGGACCTGCAGTTCCGCAGCTGCCCGGAGGTTGACCGCTCCTCCTGCCGCCGGCGGTCGGTCGATATGCCGGGAACGCGGTAGAACTGCCGATCACCCCCCTCTGGGCTGCCGCCCATCTCCCCCACAAGGGGGGAGATCACATCGACATCAATGATTTCAGGCAACATTCAACCGTTCAAGATTGGATGAAACGATAGTGAAGGCTGATCTCCCCCCTTGTGGGGGAGATGTCCGGTAGGACAGAGGGGGGTGTTGTCAATCTGATCTGACCGCTTTGCGAAAACCCGCCGGGCGTTTACCGTTCGCCATCGAATCGTCAACCGAGGAGCGTCATCGTGACGAAAGTTCTGTATTCCCCCGCCTCGCCCTACAGCACCAAGGTGCGCATGGTCGCCCATTACGCCGGCATTCCGATTGAAAGTGTTCTCGTGGACACCAATACGGCCCCGGCCGAACTGATCAACGCCAATCCGCTCGGCAAGATTCCGACACTCATTCTCGACGACGGCAAAGCGCTCTACGACAGCCGCGTCATCACCCAGTATTTCAACCGCGTGTCGGGCAACAAGATTTTCCCGCGCAATGCCGAAAAGCGGCTGGAGGCGGAACAGCTGGAATCCGTTGCGGACGGCCTGTGCGATGTCCTGCTTGCCCATGTCTATGAGCGGCGCTTCCATCCGGAAGAAAAAATCCATCAGCCGTGGCTCGACTGGCAGTGGACCAAAGCGATCCGCGTGCTCGACTATCTCAATGCGGCGCCGCCGCGCCTCGGCAAGAAGCTGCATGGCGGCCATATCGCGCTGGCCGCCGCCCTCGCCTATGCGACCCTGCGGTTCGAAGGCAAATGGGAAAAGGGCCGTTCGAAACTCAAGCGCTGGCAGAAGCGGTTCGAAGAACTGCATCCCGAGCTTGCGGCGCTTCTGCCGAAGTAAATCCCGAACAACAAAAAAGCCGGGCAGTTTCCTGCCCGGCTTTTTCTGGAGGTCAAGTCCAGATTAGAACTTGTAGCCAACACCAACGCGAACTTCGTTCGTGGTGATCTTGTTCGATACGCTGTCGATGCCGCCCAGATCATAGTCCTTCTTGCCAAAGTCGGTGTAGCGATATTCAACGCGACCAACGATGTTCTGGGTGATCTTGGCTTCCGCACCGGCACCGGCAGTCCAGCCGACGTGGGTCTTGCTTTCGCTGCCGAGAGGACCGGACAGCTTGCTGTCGGTAATGGCAACACCGCCTGTACCGTAGAGCAGGACCGGATCAAGAGCGATACCGGCACGGGCACGGATAGAACCTTCTACGCCCTGCTTGGCCTTGTAGCCGAAGTTGTTTTCCTTGGCACCGGAGTAGCCGATGTCGCCTTCAGCACCGTATACGAACTGGCCGTTCTGCAGGTTGTAGCCGCCGTAAGCGCCACCCTTCAGGCCGTCAGCATCGAGCTTGCCAACACTGGTCTTGTTCTTGTTCCAGCCATAACCGCCGTAAACACCGAGGTATGCACCGGACCAATCGGCCTGGGGCGCCTGGTACGCAGCTTCAGGCGCAGGAGCCTGTTCGGTAATGACGTCAGCAGCGAGAACTGGGGCGGAGAGCGTCAGCACAGCCGCCGAAGCGAGGATCATTGTCTTAAGAGTGCGCATGGCAATCTCCTTTTTTTAAACTCTTCTACACGGAGCGGGCACTTGGTCGGGGGGATAAACCAAAACTTGCGTCCGCTGAACGAGAGGAACATTCGCTTCTCATTGTGGCGGCACTCGCGCCAGACTGTGAAAAGAAACTGTCGAGAAAATGGCAGAAATGCGATGTGTTCATTATGCAACATTTTGAATTATCCAATGATTTCAACGATGTAAAAATAGTACGACAAAATAGATTTTACGAAATATTTGAGAAAATTTTATTGAAAAGTCCGCAATCCGCCGGTTTCAATATAGTATACTTAACCGATACTTAAACTCTGCCTTATGCTTGCATTTCTCGGCCAATTTTCGTGGCTATACGCACCTTCATCTGGCAAAAATGCCATGAAAGAAACAAATGACTGGAATTTCTCATTTGTCAGTGCAGATGCCGCCAAACCCTCGCGCTTTGCCGATATCCTCCCTATATTCGAGCATGAATCGCAGGACTGGGAGAGCCATTTGCATAGAGATAAGACCGTTGCCCTTGTCACAGGCGGCGCAAGGCGCGTTGGTAAGG
Source organism: Phyllobacterium sp. MT110 (assembly GCF_058792715.1). Classification (NCBI taxonomy): domain Bacteria; kingdom Pseudomonadati; phylum Pseudomonadota; class Alphaproteobacteria; order Hyphomicrobiales; family Phyllobacteriaceae; genus Phyllobacterium; species Phyllobacterium sp. MT110. The sequence goes on along the minus strand of NZ_JBXAFE010000001.1, from coordinate 603,151 downwards.
CGATTGTAGAGAATCTTGCCGCCAACGGTTTTGCTGTGGCTATTCATTGCAATCATTCGCTCGAAGAAGGCCAGGCCCTGCTGCGTGCAGTAGAGGCGGCCGGCGGCACCGCGGCGGTGGTCCAGGCGGATCTGACCGACGGCGACGCAGTTCGCGGCCTGATCGGCAGCGCCGAGGATGCGCTCGGTCCGGTGGAAATTCTTGTCAACAATGCGTCGATCTTTCATGATGATGGGTTCGGCAATTTCGACGACCACGTCTGGGACAGGCATTTCGCCGTGCATGTGAAGGCCCCGGTCCTGCTGGCGGATGCGATGAAATCGGCGCTTCCCGACGGGGAGAACGGCCTCATTGTCAATATTATCGACCAGCGCGTGTGGCGGCTCACGCCCAAATTCACCTCCTACACCCTGTCGAAGGCCGCATTGTGGGCCGCGACCCAGACCATGGCGCAGGCGCTGGCCCCGCATATCCGGGTCAATGCCATCGGTCCGGGGCCGACCATGCAGGGCGAACGTCAGGAGAGAATCGATTTTGAACAACAAGTTGACGGCCTGCTGTTGAAACACGGGCCCGATCTGGCAGAATTCGGCAACACGATCCGCTATCTCTGGCAGACGCGCTCCATCACCGGGCAAATGATTGCCCTGGATGGCGGGCAGCATCTGGCGTGGGAGACGCCGGATGTCACGGGAATGGCAGAATGACCAACGCACGCAATCACCCGGCAATCGACCCGGCCCCGCCGCTTTCCCCTGAAGGGAACGCGGAGGATACCGATGTGATGCTGGATGATGACGGTCCGCTCGCCGAGGAAAACAGCGAGCCGATCCGCGATGTCGCGGCGCTGATCAATGCGATCGAATGGGATTCCAGCGTCGAGAGCGATGGGACGAGCGGTGCCGATGTCATCGGCGAACTGGTCAAGCGGCTGCCCAACAAGCCCGGCGTCTACCGCATGTTCAACGGCGACGGCGATGTGCTCTATGTCGGCAAGGCCCGCAACCTGAAGAAGCGCGTTTCCAACTATGCGCGCGGTCAGGGCCACAACAACCGCATCGCCCGCATGATCCGCGAAACCATGAAAATGGAATTCGTCGTCACCCGCACCGAGACCGAAGCGCTGCTGCTGGAAGCGAATCTCATCAAGCGCTTGCGCCCGCGCTTTAATGTTCTGATGCGGGACGACAAGTCGTTTCCCTATATCCTGCTGACGGCGCCCAAGCAGACCGACCGGCGGCTGGCGCCGGGTATTTTCAAGCATCGCGGCGCCCGCTCCTCGAAGGGCGATTATTTCGGCCCCTTTGCCTCGGCGGGTGCTGTCGGGCGCACGATCAACGCGCTGCAACGCGCCTTCCTGCTGCGCACCTGCACCGATTCGTTCTACGAAAACCGCACGCGTCCGTGCCTGCTCTACCAGATCAAGCGCTGCTCGGGTCCCTGCACCGGTGAAATCAGCGAAGCGGATTATGACGAGCTGGTCACCGAGACCAAGGCGTTTCTGTCCGGCAAGAGCCAGGCGGTGAAAACCCATCTGTCCGATGCCATGCGCGAAGCCTCCGCCGAACTCGATTTCGAGCGCGCGGCGGTCTATCGCGACCGCCTGTCTGCTCTCTCCCACGTCCAGTCGCATTCGGGCATCAACCCGCAATCGGTTGAAGAGGCCGACGTCTTTGCCATCTACCAGGACGGCGGCACCACCTGCATTCAGGTGTTCTTCTTCCGCACGGGCCAGAACTGGGGCAACCGCGCCTATTATCCCAAGGCCGACTCCTCGCTGTCGAGCGCCGAGGTACTCGGGGCCTTTCTGGCGCAGTTCTACGACGACAAGCCCTGCCCCTCGCTGATCATGCTGTCGGAAACGGTTGAGGATCAGGAGCTGCTCGGTGTTGCCCTGACGGCGAAATCCGACCGCAAGGTGACGATCACCGTGCCGCAGCGCGGCGAGAAGAAGGATCTTGTCGAACACGCGCTCAGCAATGCCCGCGAGGCGCTTGGCCGCCAGCTGGCCGAAACCTCGTCGCAGTCGCGCCTGCTCAAGGGGGTCGCCGAAACGTTCGGTCTGGAAAAAACACCGCGGCGCATCGAGGTCTACGACAACTCCCACATCATGGGCACCAATGCCATCGGCGGCATGATCGTCGCGGGCCCGGAGGGTTTTGTCAAAAACCAGTACCGCAAGTTCAACATCCGCTCGACCGAGATCACGCCGGGCGACGATTTCGGCATGATGCGCGAAGTGATCGAGCGCCGGTTCAGCCGCCTCGTCAAGGAACACGGCACGCCGGAAAACAAGGACATGCCGGATGCACCGGCGGACGAGGAGATCGATGAATTCGACGAGGAGTCCGATGCCTTCCCCGCATGGCCTGATATCATCCTGATCGACGGCGGACAGGGCCAGATGAGCGCGGTGCGCGGCATTCTGCAGGAGATGGGGATTGCCGACAAGGTGACGGCCATCGGCGTTGCCAAGGGCGTGGACCGCGATGCCGGGCGCGAGCGGTTTTTCATGGAGGGCAAGCAGTCCTTCACCCTGCCGCCGCGCGATCCTGTCCTCTATTTCCTGCAGCGGCTGCGCGACGAGGCGCACCGCTTTGCCATCGGCACGCACCGCGCCAAGCGCAAGAAGGAAATGGTCAAGAATCCGCTGGATGAGATCGCCGGGATCGGCCCTTCACGCAAACGTGCACTGCTTCATCAGTTTGGCACGGCTAAAGCTGTATCGCAGGCCGCTGTCGAGGATCTGATGAAGGTGGACGGGATATCGGAAGCAATGGCCATCACCATTCGCGATCATTTTCGCACCTAGTTTGGTTTACTTATTGAAATCGGGACACAATTGCGCCCGACTCCGGAATGATGAGCTTGACGTTTGGCGGACAAGCCCGTTTGATCGGCACTGATTTGATTGGTTGGAAATATGCCCAAGAACAACGCCTACTCCTTGCCGAACCTGTTGACCTATGGGCGCATTCTCGCGGTGCCGCTGGTCGTGCTGTGCTTTTTCCTCGAAGGCAGCCTGCAATCCAGCGACGCGGCGCGCTGGGGCGCGCTGGCGATTTTCGCCATTGCCAGCATCACCGACTTCTTCGACGGCTATCTCGCACGCATCTGGAAACAGACCTCGACCATCGGCCGCATGCTCGATCCGATAGCCGACAAACTGCTGGTATCGGCCTGCCTTTTGCTGCTGGCGGCGGACGGAACCATTGCCGGCTGGACGCTGTGGGCGGCGATCATCATCCTGTGCCGCGAAATTCTCGTTTCGGGCCTGCGCGAATATCTGGCGGAACTGAAGGTCAGCGTGCCGGTGAGCCAGCTGGCGAAATGGAAGACGACGATCCAGATGTTTGCCGTGGCCATCCTTTTGGCGGGACCCGCCGGCGACAAGATCGTGCCGCATACGACGCAGTTCGGCATCGCCCTGTTGTGGGTGGCGGCCCTCGTGACACTCTATACCGGCTGGGACTATTTCCGTGCCGGCCTCAAACATGTGGTAGATTAGAGCCATGGCAGTGAAGCTTGTATATTTCGCGTGGGTGCGCGAACGCATCGGCAAGGGCGAGGAGATCATCGATCTCGCGCCCTCCATCGTGACCGTCGGCGATCTCCTGAGCCATCTCAAAACCCGCGGCGAGGAATATGAGGCGGCGCTGGAATATCAGGACGTCATCCGCGTGGCCATCAACCAGGAACATGTCGACCACAAGACGCCGATTGGCGGCGCACATGAGATTGCCCTGTTCCCGCCCATGACCGGCGGCTGAAGCCATGTCCAGCGCGATCCGACCGCGCGTCGCCATCCAGAGCGACGATTTCGATACGGCCGCTGAAATTGCCCGCCTGACATCGGGACGCCATGACATTGGCGCCGTCGTCACCTTCAGCGGGCTGTGCCGGGATGAAGCCGGGACGCTCCAGGCGCTGGAAATCGAGCATTACCCCGAAATGGCCGCCCGCGAGATCACCCGCATTGCCGGGGAAGCGCTCGGCCGCTGGCCGCTGACGGGCCTGACGGTCATCCACCGCTATGGCATGATCAGACCCGGTGAGAACATCGTGCTGGTCGTGGCTGCCTCCGCCCATCGCCGCGCCGCCTTTGACGCTGCCGCCTTCCTGATGGATTATCTGAAGAATGCCGCACCCTTCTGGAAGAAGGAACACCTTGTCAGCGGTGCGGCGAGCGGCTGGGTCGAGGCCAAATCGACCGATGCGGCGGCGCTTACGCGCTGGCAGGAGATTGAGAAATGAGACGGCTTGCCATTCTGTCACTCTTCATCGGCTTCGCCGGCGTGATCGCGCTGTTCGGCCTGTCGTTCAAGGCACACAGCGAAAGCCGCGTGCCGGTCATTACCGATGTGTCCTGGCTGGCGGAAGACATCAATGGCGGCGGCGTCATCGACTTCGCCCAGACAACCCTCACGATCGGCCGTGACGGTGCGGTGAGTGGTTCCGGCGGCTGCAACCGCTTCATGAGCAAGGCTGTGGTCAAAGGCCGCAAACTCACCTTCAAGCCGGCGGCAGCAACGCGCAAGCTCTGCCCGCCTGCCCTGATGGATCAGGAACACAAGTTCTTTGCCATCTTGGAGCGCACCCGTGCCTTCCGGCTGGTCGATGGCAAGCTGACGCTGCGCGATGCATCGGGCAAAACCATTGCGCAGCTGGCGCGGCAGGACTGAATTCACAGCCCTTTAAAACAAAAAAGCCGGGAAAATCCCGGCTTCTTGCTGTCTCAGCTGAAACAATCAGCCGACGACTTCCGTACCGGAGAACCAGTAGGCGATTTCTTCTGCGGCTGTCTCAGGCGCATCGGAACCGTGAACCGAGTTTTCGCCGATCGACAGGGCGAATGTCTTGCGGATCGTGCCTTCGTCGGCATTGGCCGGGTTGGTGGCGCCCATGACTTCGCGGTTGCGCGCAATGGCGTTTTCGCCTTCCAGAACCTGGACGATGGTCGGTGCGGAGGACATGAATTCAACGAGTTCGCCGAAGAAAGGACGTTCCTTGTGAACGGCGTAGAAGCCTTCGGCTTCGCGGCGGCTCATCCAGACGCGCTTGGAAGCAACAACACGAAGACCAGCCTCTTCCAGCTTCTGTGTGATGGCACCGGTCAGGTTGCGGCGCGTCGCGTCGGGCTTGATCATCGAGAAAGTGCGTTCAATCGCCATGGAATAAAACCTTGTCGTTAGGGGAATTGGATGGCGGCTCTATAGCGTCAGGCAGCCCCTTTGCCAAGGGGCTGTGCCGAGAAACAGGCAATGGCATGGTGCGTGGTTCGACAAGCTCACCATGAGGGCGGTGGTTTGATTGCAAGGCTCATCTCAGATGTTGCAGAATATACCCCCTGCAATCCTCAATCTCCCTCACGGTGAGCCTGTCGAACCACGCACAACCCTGCTGCCCAAATTGCAGACCTATGCAGCAGCACTGATCTCGCGGGCAATGCCGCCATGCAGATCGAGGCAGCGCTCGAACCAGTCATGCACCGGATCCTTCTCATCCAGCAGCTTGAACGGCGTCAGCACCCGCACCCACTGGAACGCCCCGAACACGATATAATCGCTGAACAGCGGGCCCTCGCCGCCGATGAACGGCTGTGACAGCAGCATCTTGCGCAGGGGTTCGAGGCTCTTGGTGAAGGCGTCGTGCCTGGCATCACGTTCGGCAGCCACCGCCTCCAGCGGACGGCCGAAGATTTTCTCGCGGCTTTCGCGGAAATAGGCCTGGTTCGGCGCATCGAGAATATCGTGCACCGGCATGAGGATGACGAGATTCAGATAGGGATGCAGCGTCATCTGCGACCAGCCCTCGACGAAGCGGGCCATGGCCCGGCCACCCTCGCCCTTGAACAGCGATGGCCGGTCGGGATAGGTGTCTTCCAGATACAGGGCGATCTCGAAGGAATCCGCCACCCGCTTGTCGCCATCGCGGATGATGGGCACCTTTGGCGAGAACGCGCCTTCGAGTTCCGGAATGCCCTTGAACGACACGCGATTGCGGTTGAACGGCAGGCCCTTATGGGCCAGCGACATTACGGTTTTCCAGCAATGCGGGCTGAATGGCCTGTTCAGATCCGTACCGACGAGTTCGTGCAGAATGATTCCCATGGGAAGGCGCCTCTGTTTGGATATTATGGCAGCAAGACTGACGCATTTCGGCGGAAAGTCAATTTGCTGCAACAGCATTTTCGCATGCGCGCCGCCTATAATCCGCGATGAATTGCCCAACCAGCGTGCGTGGTTCGACAAGCTCACCATGAGGGACTTGGGCAGATTGCAGGGAACCAGTTCTGCGACGCATCAGATTGGCCTTGCACCAAACCACCTCCCTCATGGTGAGCTTGTCGAACCACGCACCTCCTGACAAGCGTGCCCAATCGGACACAGATATCGCCTAACCCGACTTTCCCGCGCAATCGGGCGATATCTGCTGCATGCACGGCTTGCGAAAAGCGCATTTCCCGTGCAAAAGCGCGGCCATGCTTATTCTCAACGACATATCCGTGCGTATGGCCGGACGCCTGCTGATCGATCACGCCAACCTCAACCTGCCGTCGGGCACGAAGGCGGGACTGGTCGGGCGCAATGGTGCGGGCAAATCCACCCTGTTCAAGGTGATCACCGGCGAGATGCCAGCGGAAACCGGCGATTTCTTCCTGCCCAAGAACATCCGCATCGGCCAGGTGGCGCAGGAAGCGCCGGGAACGGAAGATTCCCTGCTCGAGATCGTGCTGGCCGCCGACCAGGAGCGCACCGCCCTTCTCGCGGAAGCCGAAACCGCCACGGACCCGCACCGCATCGCCGAAATCCACATCCGTCTGGTCGATATCGACGCGCATTCGGCCGAAGCGCGCGCCGGTGCGATCCTCTCCGGCCTCGGCTTCGATTCCGAAGCGCAGAAGCGCCCGGCCTCGTCCTTCTCCGGCGGCTGGCGCATGCGCGTGGCGCTGGCGGCCGTGCTCTTCGCCGAGCCGGACCTGTTGCTGCTGGACGAGCCGACCAACTATCTCGATCTGGAAGGCACGCTGTGGCTGGAGGATTATGTCCGCCGCTATCCGCACACGGTCATCCTGATCAGCCATGACCGCGACCTTCTCAACTCGGCCGTCAATTCGATCATCCATCTCGACCAGACCAAGCTGACGCTGTGGCAGGGCAATTACGACCAGTTCGAACGGCTGCGCAGCGAAGCGCTGGAGCTGCAGCAGAAGCAGCGCACCAAGCAGGAAGCGCACCGCAAGCACATGGAGGCCTTCGTCGAGCGTTTCCGCGCCAAGGCGTCCAAGGCCAAGCAGGCGCAGTCCCGCCTGAAGGCGCTGCAGAAGCTGAAGCCGATTTCGTCGGTCATCGAAGACCATGTGGCGCCGTTCCATTTTCCCGAGCCGGAAAAGGTGGTGGCATCGCCGATCATCGCCGTTGAAAGCGGTGAAGTCGGCTACACGCCGGGCAAGCCGGTGCTCAAGCATCTCAACCTGCGCATCGATGCGGATGACCGTATTGCGCTGCTGGGTTCGAACGGCAACGGCAAGTCGACGCTGGCCAAGCTGATCAGCGGACGTCTCGCGCTGCAGAGCGGCCGGATGACGGTGGCGCCGAACCTGAAGATTTCCTTCTTTGCCCAGCACCAGCTCGACGATCTGGTGCCCGAGGACAATGCCATCGAGCATGTGCGCAAGCTGATGCCCGATGCGCCGGAATCCAAGGTGCGCGCCCGCGTCTCGCAGATGGGTCTGGCCACGGTGAAGATGAACACGGCGGCAAAGGACCTTTCCGGCGGTGAAAAGGCCCGTCTTTTGATGGGGCTTGCGACCTTCCAGGGTCCGAACCTGCTCATCCTGGACGAGCCGACCAACCATCTGGATATCGACAGCCGTGAAGCGCTGATGCATGCGCTCAATGATTTCGACGGCGCCGTGATCCTGATCGCGCACGACCGGCATCTGATCGAAGCCACGATGGACCGGCTCTGGCTGGTGCGTGATGGCGCGGTTGCGCCCTATGACGGCGATCTCGACGCCTACCGTTCGCTGGTTCTGGCCGATGCCAAGGCCGAGCGCTCCGGCAACAGCAAGATCAACGCCGATGACGGACAGAAGCTGACCAAGGCCGAGCAGCGCAAGCTGTCGGCGCAGAAGCGCGAAGCGCTGAAGCCGCTGCAGAAGAAGATCCAGGAAGCCGATGCCATGGTGCAGCGCTTCCAGAAGAAGATCGAGACCCTGCAGGACCAGCTGGCCGATCCGGTCATCTACAGCCGCGAGCCGGCCAAGGCGACGCAAATCGGCAAGGAAATCGGTTACGCCAAATCCTCGCTCGCCCGGGCGGAAGAGGAATGGCTGACGCTGTCGACCGAATATGAAGAGGCGATGGCGGATCTGTAATCGGATCGTTACCTCTCCTTACCGTGGTGCGTGGTGCGTGGTTCGACAAGCTCACCATGAGGGAAGTGAGTTGACTGCAAAGCTGATCTTAGACGTTGCAGAATAGAGTTCCCTGCAATCCCCCACCTCCCTCATGGTGAGCTTGTCGAACCACGCACCACGCACCAGCCATATGCAGCCGGTTTAACTGTTCAAATTTTGCTGCGGTTTTTTGAGAGTTGAGACAGGCGTTCATAATCCAATGCGATCAGCGCCTGCTTTTTCACGCGTGACCACCCCTTGATCTGGCGTTCCCGTGCTATGGCATCAAGGATACGGTCGTAAGTCTCGGTGAAGACAAGTTGGACAGGGCGGCGGCGTTTTGTGTATCCATCGCAAATTCCTGCATTATGTTCCCAAACGCGGGCGTCAACGTCCTGTTTCGTTAGCCCCGTATAATATGATCCATCCGAGCACAGCAGAATATAGACTGTGACCTCCATGCCTGGCTCTCCATATGCGGCGCTGAATGCTAGGAAAACGGATCACAACAGGCAATTCGACAAAAGTTGCAATATGCACAGTGCGTGGTTCGACAAGCTCACCACGAACCACCACTCCTCCTCACCAACAGCAAAAATCGCAAGAGAGGGGATTTGCAGGTCGAAATCCTCCCCTCTCCTGGATTTTCCGGATCGTCCGGAACTGTCGCCCGCCCCTCGTCAGGGCGGGCTTTTTCGTGCCGCTACGGCAGATCGGCGGCGAACACCGTCTTCCTGCGCAGCGGCAGGGCGAAACCGGCGATCATGGCGGCAAGGCCGATCATCGTCGAGACGGCAAAGATGATCATCGTCGCGTCGCGCAAGGCTTCGGGGCTTGTTGCCTGGGGATAGCTGGCGGCATTGGCGACCAGACCGGCCACCGCAGCCCCGATGGCGTAACCGGCGGATTGCAGCGTCGGCAGGAGAGCGGAAGCCCGGTCGCGCTCGCCGTCGCGCGCCGATTCCATCACGCTCTGGCTCAAAAAGCCCCAGCTGACCCCGAACCCGGCGCCGATGCTCATCTGGCCGATCAGAACGACAATGGGCAGATCGGCGGAGAAACCCAGCACGAGAACCGCAAGTCCCGTCACCAGCAGTACCGGTCCGAGCCGGATCATCCGCGACCGGCGGCGCGGGTCCTGCACATTGGCCACCAGAATGGCAATGGCGCTCCAGGCGACGGCAAAGCTGGCGCTGAACGCACCGGCCATGGTCGGGCCATAGCCCCAGAGATTCTGCAGGGTCATGACGAGATAGACCGAGGTGGACGCCTGGGCGACGGGCATCAGCAGCACGATCCACAGGCCGATGCCGACCATTGACGTCAGGGCAAAGGCGTCGGACGGGAACAGCGGCGTGCGGCTGCGGCGGTCAACCGCAACGACGGCAATGAGAACGGCCGCAGCGCCGGCGACACACAGGACTTCCAGCGTCAGCGTCTGCATGATGCCGGCAAGCGCCACCAGCATGATGCCGCCGCCAATCGCCCCCAGCCGCAGGAAAGGCACGGACAGCGGTGCGGCTTCGGCCGCCGAACGCGGTACGATGCGGAACACCAGCGCGATGAAGATCAGCGCCATGGGCACATTGACCAGAAACGCCGCGCGCCAGGATACGGTTTCCGTCAAAAGCCCGGCAACCAGCGGACCGCCGAAGGCCGCGATGGCCCAGACGACGGCTTCGGCGCCAAACACTTTTGCCACCAGGCGCGATGGGAACAGGTCGGGAATGAGGGCATAGCAGATGGCGGCGATCACGCCCTCGCCCAGCCCCTGCAGGGCGCGGCCGACAAGCACTTCCGTCATCGACGAGGCAAAGGCGGCAATCAGCGTGCCCGCGAGAAAGACGATGGCGGCCCCGACCAGCGCCCGGCGCGGGCCGAGCCTGCCCTTCAGCAGCGCGCCGCTGGCACCGCCGACAATGGACAGGACGAGATAGAGCGTGAAGGCCCAGGAAATCAGCTTCAGCCCGCCGATCTCGCGCACCGCCGTCGGCAGGGAGGTGGAAACGAGAAAGCCGTTGAAGGCAAACAGCGCCACGCCGAGGCAAAGCGTCGTGGTCGCGGCGGAAAACTGCGGGGTCAACAGCTCGGACCAGCGGGCATCGCTGGCTGTATCGTCGGGGTCATGCATGGCGTCACCTCAATTAAATAAGTTTTATGTTTTTATATTCCGCTTAATAAAATAAGCAATCGCTTTTTAAAAAGAATTTTGTTACATTGCCGATATGCAGGATCGAACGACAAATCGCATGCTTTATTCCCTGAAAGTCGCCGGCGCGCAGACCGCCGCGTCCCTGGCGGATCGCCTCGGCATTACCTCCGTCGCGGTGCGGCAGATGCTGGGACGGCTGCATGAGGACGGCCTCGTCGCCTTTGAAGACAGCCGCGAGACCGTCGGCCGCCCGAAACGCTTCTGGCACCTGACCGAGGAAGGCAACGGGCAGTTTCCCGACAATCATGCGGCGCTGACGGCCGATATCCTCGCATCCGTGTCAGCCGTGTTCGGCGATGCGGGGCTCGACAAGCTGATCGCGCACCGCGAAGCCGCCACGCTCGACCACTATCGCACGCAACTCGCGGACGCGGGCTCCCTCGAGCAACGGGTGCAGCGTCTGGCGGAAATACGCTCCGCCGAAGGGTACATGGCGCAAACCACCCGGGATGCGGCGGGTGCGCTGGTTCTGGTGGAAAACCACTGCCCGATCTGCGTGGCCGCCAGGGCATGCCAGAAACTGTGCCGGTCGGAGCTTGATGTGTTTCAGGCGGCGCTCGGTCCCGAGGTCGAGATCAGGCGCTTCGAGCATATATTGAAGGGCGCCCGGCGCTGCGCCTACCGGATCACGGAAAGGCCGGGGGACAGCCCTCAGCTGGCAATGAAGCTGTAGAGCATCGGGCTCATATAGCCTTTCCCGACGCGCCAATAATCGCGCATCGGCCCGCCCTCGCATTGAAAGCCGAGCCGTTTGGCCAGCCGGATTGAAGCGGTGTTGTCGGGATGGATGATCGCCGTGATGCGATGCGCCTTCAGATGGGCCACGCAGTAATCCATCAGCGTCTTGACCGCCTCGCTCATCAGTCCCTGCCCGTGCCACTCGCGGCGCAGGATGTAGCCGATTTCAAGCCGGTGATTGCTGACCTCGCGGTGATGGTAGTTCACCATGCCGATGCATTCGTCCGTGGTCCTGTCGGCCACCGCCCAGGCCATCGAATCGTAGGGCGATGTGGTCTTTGCCAGGATGCGCAGGCATCGCCGCGTTTCCTCCATCGTCGTGCAGGCGGTGAAGCCCCAATACTGTGTCAGCGTTTCGTTCGCGAGGCAGGCGTGCAGTCCGGCTTCATCGCGGCTTTCGAACGGACGCAGGCGCAGGCGCGGCGTCAGCAATGTCGGGCAGGCATTGCTCGGCGACACGATCATCGTCCCCATTTGGGCGCTGGCGGCGTGCTGTTGGGGTTGGCGTTGCGGCGTCCCAGGCGGATCAGGCCGAAAATGCTGACGGCGATCATGGTCAGGCCAGCCGGAACGAAGCGCTTGTCGATGCTCACCGCCCCCTTGCGCAGGACGATATCCACCTGCGCCACTTCGAGGCCATCGGCATCGCCGGGTCCGATCCTGAACGTATAGTCGCCCGATACCACGGGATCGATATCGCCGATCCGGTCGCGATAGAAACGCGGCCCCTGCGGCGATCCCCGGTTGGCGGCCTGCGCATTGACATAGGAAAGCGTCTTGACCAGCACATCCCGGCCGTCCCGCGATACGACCGAGGTCAGCGCGGTGCGCCCTTCGGCCGGAATGAAACTGCGCAGCGGCTGCATGTCGGCAAAGATCCGCACCGGGCCATCGCTGGCCTTCAACGAAACCGTCACGGGTTTGTACGGCCCGGGCCGGTCAAACACCCGCCACGACCCCAGCTCGCTGCCGGAAAAATTATAGGCGTACCAGGGATAGCCAATTCCAAGCGCCACACCGGCGAGCAGGAGCAACAGCAGCAGCTTGCGCATCTCTCAGGCCTTCTTTTCCCAGCGGCCCTCGGCATTCTGCTGCCAATAGGTCAGCGTGTGTCCCGCGGCCTTCAACTGCTTCCACTGCTCTCGCGCCTGTTCGAGCTGCATCTGGTCGTGCCCGTCGAACATCAGCACCAGCCGTTCATAGGCTTCGACATGCACCGGAACCGCGCCATCCACCAGAAAGCGCACTGTGGCCCCGTTCGGATTGCCCTCGCCCGTGGTCAGTATCACCGGCTGCTCCTCCGGGTGCGGCTCCTGATCCGTGGCATGGGCCAGAAACGACGCATCCGACCAGGTCCACAGATGATTGTCGAGACTGTCGCGCCGCTCCTGCGATCCGGTCTGGATGACCACCTTCCACTGGCGGCTCAGCGAGCGCTCGACCAGACCCGGAAGCGCGTTTTCCAGCGTCGATTCAGTCAGGTGGTAGAAGAGGATTTCGGTCATTGTCTCTCTTGGCTCAAAAACGCGCCAGTGTCACTTCGTTCAAGCAGGCCTTGACCGATTCGTCAAAGAATGGGTGGTGCGTGGTTCGACAAGCTCACCATGAGGAATGTGATTTGGTTGCAATGCCAATCGCGAGCGTCGCGGAACAAGGCTCCCTGCAATCCACTCCGTCCCTCATGGTGAGCTTGTCGAACCACGCACCACAGTCTCGTCAGCCTTCGAAATTGTCCTGGACCAGCCGGTCAAGCAGGCGGACGCCGAAACCGGACGCCCACGACTGGTTGTACTCGCTGGCCGGTGTGCCCATGGCGGTACCGGCGATATCCAGATGCGCCCAGGCCGTATCCCCGACAAACCGCTTCAAAAACTGCGCTGCGATGATGGCGCCGCCAAAGCGGGTGCCGATGTTCTTCATGTCGGCGTTCTTGGTATCGATCAGCTTGTCATATTCCGCGCCGAGCGGCATGCGCCACACTTTCTCGCCGGTCGACTGCCCCGCATCGAACAGCTGCGCCGCCAGCGTGTCGTCATTGGAGAACAGCCCCGCATGCGACTGGCCGAGCGCAACCATGATCGCACCGGTCAGCGTGGCGAGGTTGATCATGAATTTCGGCTGGAAACGCTCGTTGCAATAGTAAAGCGCATCCGCCAGCACCAGCCGGCCTTCCGCGTCGGTGTTGAGCACCTCGATGGTCTGGCCCGACATGGAGGTGACGATGTCGCCGGGACGCTGGGCGTTGCCGTCGACCATATTTTCAACGAGGCCGACGATGCCGACCACATTGACCTTGGCCTTGCGGCTTGCCAGCATGTGCAGGAGGCCGGTGACGGCGGCCGCACCGCCCATGTCGCCCTTCATCTCGTCCATGCCGGCGGCCGGCTTGATCGAGACACCGCCGGAATCGAACACCACGCCCTTGCCGACGAAGGCGATCGGCGCTTCCTTGCCCTTGCCGCCCTGCCATTCCATGATCGCAAGCCGTGCCGGGCGCACCGACCCCTGCGCGACACCGAGCAGCGAGCCCATGCCCAGCTTCTTCATGTCCTTGGGGTCGAGAATCTCGACCTTCACATCGAGCTTCTTCAGTTCCTCGATACGTTCGGCAAATTCAACCGGTCCGAGAATATTGGCGGGTTCATTGACGAGATCACGCGCCAAGATAACGCCTTCCGCCACGGCTTCGGCATTGGAAAAGGCCTTCTTTGCCGCCTGCGGATCGGCCACGAGAAGGGTGATCTTGGCCGAGGACTTGTCGTCCCGGCTCTCGTCATCCCGGCCCTTCTTCGTCTTGTACTTGTCGAACGTATAGGCGCGCAGCAGGATGCCGAGCGCGAAATCCGCGGCATTTTCACCCGACACGTCCGTATCCGGCAACGCCAGAACCACGGAAACATGCTTGGCCTTGCCGATCTTCGAGAAGGCGGAACCGCCCAGTTTCAGCCAGTCATCGGCTTTCAGCTTGGCCGGATCGCCGGCGCCGACCAGGACCAGGCGGTCAAGCTCGGTGCCGCCAGGTGCAAGCGTGCTCAGGCTCGCTGCAAGTTTTCCCTTGAAATCCGAGACATCGATGATACGCGACAGCAACGCCTGCCCGACGACAGATTCGGCTTCCTGCGCGGCCTTGCCTTCGGCTGCCAGAAGCAAAATTGCGGTTCCGTTTTCGACGGCAGCAAACTTTGCAAAACTGATGGATGGTCGTTTGGACATGATATCTCCAGATTGAACAAATTGTGACTTCCTAATTCATCAAAGTTGATGAATGAAGTGGGTAACGATAGGTATCGGGCGCTAACACCTTGTTAACCAGCTTTCTTCGCCTATTTTTAGCCAAGCCTGACTAGATTGAACATATAACGGGTTCGTCCCATAGTGCGGCAAAATAATGCCATGGATTGCATGGCATACATGAAATGGTCGTTCATCCGTGAGCGGCAAGTCGACAAACAAGGTGGCGGAACTCTTTTGCGAAACATGACATGCGCCTGATTGAGTATTACATCTTGCGACGCATCGTCGTCATGTTTCTGGCAGTCCTCCTGTCAGCAGTCGGCATTACGTGGATCGTCCAGGTCCTCGGCCGCATCAACTTCCTGACCACCAGCGGCCAGAGCTTCTTCTACATCCTGAAGTTCAGCTCCAACCTGCTTCCCGCCGCTTTTCCCGTCGTCATGCCGTTCGCGCTGGTCATTGCCGTGACGCAGACGCTGTCGACGATGAACCAGGATTCGGAACTCGTCGTCATCAACGCCTCGGGCGCGCCGCGCTCCACGGTCATCCGGCCCGTCCTGCTCTTTGCCGTCGTCGTCGCCGGTCTTTCATTCGTCATCGCCAATTTCATCGCCCCGTATTCGCAGATGAGCATGCGGCAGATGCTGGCCGACGCCCGCTCCGACGTGATCAATCTCGTCGTGCAGCAGGGCTCGTTCCAGCGGCTGGACAAGGATCTCTATCTGCAGATTGAAAGCCGCGATGCCAACGGCGCCATCAAGGGCCTGTTCGTGTCCGATTCGCGCGATCCGGTGACCGACCTCCTCTACTATTCGAAGGACGGCCTCGTCGTCGACAAGGGCAACCAGAGCCTCTTGGTCATGAAGGACGGCGAAATCGACCGCCGCGACGTGAAGACCGGCGATGTGTCGATCATCAAGTTCAACACCTATGCTCTTGATCTTGCTGAATTTTTGCCATCGGACGACAAGGACGTCACCATCTTCCCGAAGGATCGTCCGCTGAACTATCTGATGAACCCGGACCCGAACGATACGGTCTATCAGCAGAAGCCGCTGCGCTACACCTCGGAGCTGGCCAAACGGCTGACCGACTGGATGTATCCCATCGTTTTCGCCTTCATTTCGCTGGCCGCCGCCGCGGATTCGCGTTCGCACCGCGAGGCGCGCATTTCAGCCTCCTTCACGGCGATCACGTTGAGCCTGATCGTCTTCTGGATCAGCTATTCCAGCGGACAGGCTTCGGAAAAGAATGAAAACGTCATTCCCTTCCTCTTTGTTTTTCCGGTTCTTGTTACCCTGTCGGCCATCTATGCATTGGCGACGAATCGTCAGATCGGCATGCCGGCAAAGCTGGCAGACTTCTTCAAGAACGGGTTTTCGTCACCACAGGCGGCCCTTGCAGGTGTCAGGACAAAGCTGCTAAATCCCCGCTCCGGACGTGGAGCGCGTGACGAATGATAGGCTGGACACTCGGACGTTACTTCTTTCTCCGCTACGTGACGATCACCTGCTATTTCCTCATGGGAAGTTTTGCGCTCGCCCTCATCCTCGATTTCACCGAGCTGTCGAGCAAGCTGGCCGCCCTGCCGGAATATTCCTCCATTCAGGCATTCGGCCTGTCCGTGATGCGCATTCCCTACATCATGCAGCAGGTGTTTCCGTTCATCGCGCTGTTTTCGGCGATGACCACGCTGATCTCGCTCAACCGGAAATACGAGCTCGTCGTGGCTCGCTCCGTCGGTGTTTCGGCCTGGCAGTTTCTCCTGCCCGCCTGCACCGGCGCGTTTTTGTTCGGCCTTCTCGCCGTCCTGATCGTCAATCCCCTCGCCGCCTATGGCTTTGAGAAAAGCGAGGCCGTACAGGCGGCCTGGCGCAGCGGAAAAACCAACGATACAACCGATGCTCGCGTGCCGTGGCTGCGCCAGAAAACCGATGAAGGTGAGACCATCATCGGTGCCAAGGATGTCGTCAACCGCGGGTTGCGTTTGGTCGATGCTTCCTTCATCCGACTGGACAAGAACAAGGACATTATCGAGCGTCTCGACGCCAAAACCGCTGACCTGGAAGACGGCTACTGGCAGTTGACGGATGTAACGAAATTCGTGCTGGGCGAGACACCTGTTTCACCGGGCGATGTCCGCATCGCAACGCATCTTCGGCCTGAATTCGTTGAAGAAAGTCTGGCCCGGCCCGAGACAATTCCTTTTTTTGAGCTGCGTAACAAAATTGCCGCAGCTCGCTCTTTTGGCTATCCAGCCAATGCTTTTGACATGCATTTCCAGTCTTTGCTGGCTTTGCCTGCCCTTTTAATGGCGATGACCCTAATCGCCGCGACGGTTTCGCTGAAATTTGTTCGCTTTGGCCAATCTGGAACGATGATTCTGGGTGGCGTCCTCGCGGGCTTCGTGCTTTATGTCGTCACAGTTGTGGTCAAGGCATTCGGAAATGCGGGATTCGTTCCGCCTTTCGTTGCCGCTTGGACTCCGGTCCTGATCGCAACTTTTTTTGGGGTCTCCTTTCTGCTGCACAAGGAGGATGGTTAGAGTGGGATTGAATGTAACGCGCTCGGTGTTGCCGACGTGGCTCGCACGGCTTATGTGCGGGACGGCCGTGCTATGCCTTGCAGGCGGGATTTCGTTCCCGGCCTTGGCCCAGACAAATGATGCCCTCGCAGGTAATTTCAAGACGAATCCGAATGCGCAGATGCTGCTGGAATCGGATGAACTCGTCTATGATATCAATGCCAAGACGATTTCGGCCGTCGGCGGCGTGAAGATCGAATATGACGGCAACCGCCTCGTTGCCCGTCAGGTTACCTATGACCAGAAGACCGGCCGCCTGAAGGCCGTCGGCAAGGTCGAGATCGTCGAAAAGGACGGCAACCGCATCTATGCGGAAAATCTCGATGTCACCGACGACTTCAAGGAAGGTTTCGTCAACACGCTGCGCGTCGAGGCTGCGGATAACACGCGCTTCGCGGCGGAAAGCGCCGAACGCATCGGCGGCGAAATCACCAAGTTCAACAACGGTATTTATACCGCCTGCGAGCCCTGCCGCGACAAGCCGGGCAAGGCCCCGCTCTGGCAGGTGCGCGCCCAGAGGATCGTCTGGAACGGCAAGAACAAGACCATCCGCTTCGAGCGCGGACGCTTCGAGCTGTTCGGCATGCCCCTGGCCTTCCTGCCGGCGTTTGAAATCGCCGATCCGACCGTGAAGCGCAAAAGCGGTTTCCTGATGCCGAGCTACAAATACGAGACGAATCTCGGCTATGGCGTCAGTGTTCCCTATTTCTGGGCACTCGCTCCCAATTATGACCTGACGCTGACCGGCACCGGCTATACGAAGCAGGGTTTCCTGGCGGACGCGGAATGGCGGCATCGCCTCGAAAACGGCGAGTACAGCATCCGTGTCGCCGGCATCAGCCAGCAGAAGCCCGGTGAGTTCGCCACGACCGATGAGGTCGACCGGGACAATACCGGCCGCGGCATGATCGGTTCGAAGGGCTCGATTCGCATCAACCCGCGCTGGACCCTCGGCTGGGATGCGATGGTGCAGTCGGACAAGGCCTTTGCCTATCGCTATGGCCTCGAAGGCTATGCGGACTACAACAAGACCGACCAGATCTACCTGACCGGCCTGCATGACCGGAACTATTTTGACGTGCGGCTCTACAAGTTTCACGTTCAGGAAGGGTGGACCAATTCCAATCCTGCTTCATCTGAACAGAAGCAGCCCTGGGTTCTGCCAAGTCTCGACTATGCCTATATCCCCACCCAGCCTCTTGCCGGCGGCGAGTTGAACTTCAACTTGAACGTGCAGGCGCTGTATCGCGACAAGGTAGATGCCAATGCGGGATACACAGGTCTGCCGCGCTCCGGCTATCTCGCCGGTATCAAGGGCAATGATGGCCGTATCACCGGCGAGGTCGAGTGGAAGCGTACATTCATTACCGATAGCGGCCTTGTCCTGACACCCATTCTTGCCCTGCGCGGCGATGGCATGTATGTCGACTCGAGTTCTCCTGGCGTCACCCGCGACCAGGCCTTCCGCGGCATGGCAACCGCCGGGCTCGAAGCGAAATACCCGATCCTGTTCACGGCGGCCAATTCAACCCACGTGCTTGAACCGACGGCACAGCTCTTTGTCCGCAACAACGAGCCCTATGCCGGCCAGATGCCGAACGAAGATGCGCAAAGCTTCGTCTTCGATGCCTCAAGCCTGTTCGAACGGGACAAGTTCTCCGGTTACGACCGCGTCGAGGGCGGCACACGCGCCAATCTGGGTATTCGCTATTCCGGTACGTTCAACAACGGCCTGTCGCTCAACGGCATTGCCGGTCAATCGTTCCAGCTTGGCGGCGTGAATTCCTTCGCCTCGCAGGATTTTGTCAATGCGGGCGCAGAATCGGGACTGGAAACAGCACGTTCCGACTATGTTGCGATGATCGGCGCCAACTACGGCGCCTACACGCTGACGACGGGCGGCCGCTTCGACAAGGATACGTTCGAGGTTCATCGTGCCGAAGTCGCAGCGACGGGCGCCGGCAAATACGGCTCGGTTTTCGGGAAATACGCATTCATCGGCGCTCAGCCCACCTATGGCTTCACCGAGGACAGGCAGGAAGTCACCCTTGGCGGCACGGCCAAGCTGACACCAAACTGGCGTCTTCTCGGCTCGGGCACCTACGATATCGTGCATGACACACTGGTGAAGCGCACGGCAGCGATTGCCTATGACGATGAGTGCTTCACCTACCAGATGTACTATACGCAGCAACGGCCCATCACCGGCACTGGTACAGCCGGCGAAACGACAACAACATACGGTTTCCAGATCTCCTTCCGCACGCTGTGGGAATTCGGCAAGCCTGTCGATATTGGCGGCATTTGATTATTTCTTTTCAACTGGCCGCCCTTGCGGCCAGTCATGCTTTTGCCTTAGTAAAACGGCAATAAGAACGGAAATGAATCTCACAGGAATGGATTTTACCGGTCATTTTTGTCAAAATGGTCAAAAGAGATCCATAATGATCGGATAATGTGGAACATGATGGTGAGGAAGCACATTCTTGCGGCGGCGATTGTTACCGCTTTGGGCTCGGGCCTGGCGGCGGGCATTTCGCTGCCTGCGCAAGCGAGCGACGTCAAGGTAATCGTCAATGGAATGCCGATTACCGATTATGACATTGCCCGGCGCGCGGCCTTTCTGAAGCTGCAGCACAAGAAGGGCAACCTGCCGCAGATGGCGCGGGAGGAACTCACCAACGACATGCTGAAACGCCAGGAGATGCGGCGGCTGAACATTGTCGTTTCCGATACCGAAGTGAATCAGGCCTTCGAGCGCTTTGCCACCAACAACAAGATGACCCTTGCCCAGCTCACCGGCGTCCTCGACAAGGCCGGTGTGACAGCCGACCATTTCAAGGAATATATCCGCCTGCAGATGGGCTGGGGCCGTGCCCTCAGCACCCGCAACCGGTCGCAGGGCGGCAGCCGCGTGTCCGAGCAGGATGCCGTGCAGCGCATGCTGAAGGACGGCGGCAAGAAGCCCGTCTCGACCGAATTCACGTTGCAGCAGGTCATTTTCGTTGTTCCGGCCGCCGATCGCGGCAACATCGCCAAGCGCCGCAACGAGGCCAATGCGCTGCGCGCCAAGTTCAACGGCTGTGACTCAACGCGCGATATGGCAAAGGGCATACTGGACGTGACCGTCCGCGATCTCGGCCGTTTCGTCGAACAGGAGCTGCCGCCGGAATGGTCGAAACAGGTCACCGCCACCTCCGCCGGACACGCGACCACCACACTCGACACCGACAAGGGCGTCGAATTCCTCGGTGTCTGTGCAACGCGCCAGCTTTCCGATGATCGCGTCGCCCGCCTTGTTTTCTCGCAGGAAGCGGCAGCGGCCAACCAGAAGCCCGATGCCACGGCGGAAGCGGTCAACAAGCAATATCTCGATGATCTGCGGAAAAAGGCATCCATCGTCAATCGATGATGGTATTGCCTTCCCATGAGCAGCATCCTCGCCGTAAGCTCCGGTGATCCCTCCGGAATCGGACCTGACATAGCGCTTGCCGCATGGGCATTGCGGGCGTCGGTGCGCCTGCCGGCGTTTTTTCTGCTTGGCGACGAAAAGCTCATTGCCGCACGTGCGGCACGGCTCGGCATGGATTGCCCCATCGAAATCACCACGCCGGAAGATGCCGACCGGGTTTTCGGGCGGGCTTTGCCGGTTGTTCCCCTGCAAAACCGGCAAATCGACCGTCCCGGTATTCCGCTCGCCGAAAATGCCGCCGGAACGATCGAGGCGATCGAGCGCGCCGTCCAATACACGCTTTCCGGCCGTGCCAGTGCCGTCGTCACCTGCCCTATCGCCAAGAAGCCGCTCTACGAGGCGGGGTTCCGCTTTCCCGGCCATACGGAATTCCTGGCGCATCTGGCGAGTGAGCGGTTCGGCCGCGAGGTCACACCGGTGATGATGCTGGCAGGACCCCTGCTGCGCGCGGTTCCCGTAACCATCCACATTGCCCTTGCCCGGGTTCCCGAAGTGCTGGATACCGCCCGGATCGTCACCATTTCACGCATCACGGCGCAGGCGCTGAAAGGCCAGTTCGGCATCGCCAATCCGCGCCTTGTCATTGCCGGGCTCAATCCGCATGCGGGCGAAGGCGGCGCCATGGGCCTGGAAGACGAAGAGATCGTCCGCCCGGCGGTTGAGATCCTGCGCAATGAGGGCATCGATGCACGCGGGCCGCTGCCGGCCGACACGATGTTCCATGCGGCGGCGCGTGCCAGCTATGACGCGGCGATCTGCATGTATCACGACCAGGCGCTCATCCCGGCCAAGACGCTGGGCTTCGACGACAGCGTGAACGTGACGCTCGGCCTGCCCTTCGTGCGCACCTCGCCCGACCACGGCACGGCATTCGATATCGCCGGATCGGGCAAGGCCAAGCCGGACAGCTTCATCGCCGCATTGCGCCTGGCGAGTGAACTCGCCTCCCATCGCTCCAGCCCGGAAAACAACGCCGCATGAGCATCGACAGCCTCCCCCCTCTGCGCGATGTGATCGACCGGCACGAACTGATGGCCAAAAAATCCCTCGGCCAGAATTTCCTGCTCGATCTCAACCTGACCGCCAAGATCGCGCGGCAGGCTGGCGACCTGCAGGGACAGACCGTCATCGAGGTCGGCCCTGGCCCCGGCGGCCTGACCCGCGCCCTGCTGGCGCAGGGTGCCCATGTGATTGCCATTGAACGCGACGAGCGCTGCCTGGCGGCGCTGCAGGAAATTTCCGATCATTATCCCGGCCGCCTGCAGGTCATATCAGGCGATGCGCTGGAGACGGATTTCAAGGCGCTGGCGGGAGACGGTACGGTCAAGATCGTCGCCAACCTGCCCTACAATGTCGGCACGCAGCTGTTGATCGGCTGGCTCTTGAGCGAGCCGTGGCCGCCCTTCTATGCCTCGCTGACGCTGATGTTCCAGCGCGAAGTGGCCGAGCGCATCGTGGCAAAGCCTGCCTCCGATGCCTATGGCCGCCTCGGCGTGCTGGCGGGCTGGCGCACGGAGGCAAAAATAACGTTCGACGTGCCGCCGCAGGCCTTTACCCCGCCGCCGAAGGTGACGTCTTCGGTGGTTCACCTCGTTCCACGCGCAAGCCCGCTGGCCTGCGATGCGACCATGCTCGGCCGTGTCACGCAGGCGGCCTTCGGCCAGCGCCGCAAGATGCTGCGCCAGAGCATCAAGCCGCTCGGCGGTGAAGCGCTGCTGGCCAAAGTCGGGATTGATCCCACACGCCGCGCCGAAACACTGTCCATTGATGAGTTTGTAGCGCTGGCCAACGCGGTTTAGGTGTGGGTTAGGGAAACCATTGGTAAATCTTGCATAACCACTGTGCGTGGTTCGACAAGCTCACCATGAGGGAGATGGGTGGGCTGCAGGGCTAGCCGGAAACATTGCAGAATAAAGCTTCCTGCAATCCTCACTCTCCCTCATGGTGAGCTTGTCGAACCACGCACAATGTTCCTGCAGATATCAGATAACCTGCACCGTTAATCGATCTTCTCATCCAGAAGGCCGCTGACGAAATCGAACAGGCCGGGGCAACGGTCCCGGCGCAGGCGTTCGGCCGTCACGATGGACTGGACCTCGTGATAGGCGCGTTCCAGATCCTTGTTGACGATGACGTAATCATAGGAACGCCAGCGTTCGATCTCGTTGCGCGCATTGCGCAGCCGCATGTCGATGACTTCTTCGGTGTCCTCGGCGCGGCGGTGCAGCCGCAGCTTCAGGTCGGCCATGGACGGCGGCAGGATGAAGATGCTGACGACGTCGCCCTTCATCTTGTCCTGCAATTGCAGCGCGCCCTGCCAGTCGATGTCGAACAGCATGTCCTGCCCGTCGGCAAGGGCGTTTTCCGCCGCCTCACGCGGCGTGCCATAGAAATTGCCGTGCACCTCAGCCCATTCGATCAGTTCATCGCTGTCGCGCAGGCGTTCGAATTCGCGAACCGAAATGAAATGATAATGCACGCCGTCGATTTCGCTGGCGCGGCGCGGACGGGTGGTGACGCTGATCGACAGCGACAGCTCCAGCTTTTCCTTGTCGTTGAGCAGCAGACGGGCAATGGTCGACTTGCCGGCACCCGATGGCGACGACAGCACCAGCATGAGGCCGCGGCGCTTGATGCTGTTTGAGGCGTTGAGCATGTTTACTCCAGATTCTGTATTTGCTCGCGCAATTGATCCACAACCGCCTTGAGGTCAAGTCCAATCGACGTGATGGAGGCCGCATTGGACTTGGAGCAGAGTGTATTCGCCTCGCGGTTAAATTCCTGTGTCAGAAAATCCAGCTTGCGCCCGACACCATTGCCATCGCGCAGCAGCGTGCGGGCGGCGGCCACATGCATTTCCAGACGGTCCAGCTCTTCCTGGATATCGGCCTTGGTGGCGAGAAACGCCGCCTCCATGTGCAGGCGCGCTTCATCGAGAGCCGGAGATGCATCGAGCAGCAGTGCAACCTGTGCCGCCAGTCTCGACCGGACGGCGTCGAGCGTCCGGCTCGGATCGTGCCGCGCCTCCCCGGTCAGCCGCTCCACCGCATCGATCTGGGTGCTCAGTATATCGCCGAGCGCCTTGCCCTCGGTCTCGCGGTTGCGCGCAAGCTGCACCAGGGTCTCGTCGAGGACCGCCAGCACGGCCGCTTCGATCTCGGCCTGGTCTTCATCCGTCAACACGTCCTGCGGCGCTTCCAGAACGCCGCGCAGCGCCATCAGGCCTTCCGGGGTGGACGGTGCCAGACCGAAGTCAGCACGCAGCTGGGCGGCGATCCCTGCCAGTTCCCTCAGCAGCGGTTCGTTGATGAGCGCCCTGGCATCGCCGGCACTGCGGTCAACGGTCAGGGCCGCCTGGAAATTGCCGCGCTTGAAATGCTGGCTGAACAGCGCGCGCGCCTTCTGCTCCACGGCTTCGAACCCCGCGGGCAGCCGGAACCGCACATCGAGCCCCTTGCCGTTCACCGATTTGATTTCCCATGAAATCTGCGCCCCGGCGCTGTTCCGGAGGTGACGGGCAAAACCCGTCATGCTTTGCAATGACATTTTTCCCCCAAAGTCCGAAAGGACAAAGGCCTGATCGAAACCAGGCCTTCAGACATTATTCCTGTGTCGGCGCGCTGTCGTCCGCCGCAGATGGCTTGGCATTCTTGTCGCCGGTGGCGGCCTTGGCAGCCTCGTCGACGCGGTTCTTCTCGACGGTGCGCCAGCGCTTCACATTGTCGTTGTGGTCATCCAGCGTTTCGGCAAAGACATGCCCGCCGGTTCCATCAGCCACGAAGTAGAGGTCCTTGGTCTGCGAGGGATGCGCAACCGCTTCCAGCGCATCCCGGCCCGGATTGGCAATCGGACCGGGCGGCAGGCCATTGATCGTATAGGTGTTGTAGGGCGTCGGCTTCTCCAGATCCGATTTCAGGATCGGGCGGTCGGCCGGCTTGCCCTTGCCACCGAACAGGCCATAGATGATCGTCGGATCGGACTGCAGGCGCATCCGCTTGTTCAGGCGGTTGATGAACACGGCGGCGACGCGCGGACGCTCATCGGCCTTGCCGGTCTCCTTCTCGACGATGGATGCCAGCGTGACGAATTCCTCGATGGTCTTGAGCGGGATGCTCTGGTCGCGGCGCGCCCAGATATCCTCGACCAGTTTCTTCTGGTCGGCCTGCATCTTCTTGATGATTTCCTCGCGCGTCATGCCGCGGGAGAAGCGCTGCGTGTTGGCGAACAGCGTGCCTTCCGCCGGAACGACCGCCGGCAATGCCCCCACCAGCGCGTCATCCTCGCTGACACGCTGCAGAATCTGGTCGACGGTCAGGCCTTCGGGAACGGTCAGCGAATGCAGGACAGACTTGCCGCTGCGCAGCAGGTCCATGATGTCACGCATCGAGGCGTGCGCCTTGATCTCGTACTCGCCGGCCTTCATGTCACGCTGAAAGCCATAGGCCTGAACGCCATATTTGAACACGCGGCCATCGGTGATGATGCCGCGGCGTTCGAGGCCATCGGCGATTTCGACGATGCCGCTGCCGTTCTTGACGACATAATTGGTGGTGACTTCCGTCGGGCCGGGTTCGTTGAAGGCGACCTTGCCGAAATAGACCGCGGCAGCGGCGGCAATAACCAGAAGCACCACGAGCGACAGCATGAAATTGGCGAAGACAACGATCTGGCTGCGCGCACGGCGCGAGCGGCGCCGGGGTGCGGGCGGCGGCGTGCCCGGTTCGGGGCGCAGGGCCTCGGATGCCGACTGCGGGACAATCGGATTGCGCTCCGGCGCGCTGGCGGCGGCTGAACCGTTCGTCTCTTCAGACTGCTGATCTGAGCTCACACGGGCACCTCGAGCATGTTTTTCCGGTTGGAACCGGTATTATTCTGATTGTGAATATGGCGAAAGCGCGAAAACGCTTCCGCCATTGCTTCAATCACTGTTGATAACGCCGCAAAACCAGCGAAGCGTTGGTACCGCCAAAACCAAAGGAATTGGAAAGAGCCACATCGACGGTGCGATGCCGCGGCTTGTGCGGAACCAGATCGATCTTTGTCTCGACCGATGGCTTGTGCAGATTGAGCGTGGCCGGAGCGACATTGTCGCGAATGGCCAGCGCACAGAAGATGGCTTCGGTCGAACCAGCTGCACCCAGGAGATGACCGATGGAAGACTTTGTCGACGACATCGACACTTTCGGAGCGGCATCGCCCAGAACACGTTCAACGGCCGCCAGCTCAATCGTATCGGCCATCGTCGATGTGCCGTGCGAATTGATGTAGTCGACCTGATCCGGGGTAATGCCTGCGCGCTTCAGCGCCATTTCCATGGAGCGCTGCGCACCCTCGCCGCTCTCGGACGGAGCGGTGATGTGGTAGGCATCGCCGGACAGGCCGTAGCCGATGACCTCGGCGTAAATCTTCGCCCCGCGGGCCAGCGCATGTTCGAGCTCTTCCAGCACGACGATACCGGCACCCTCGCCCATGACGAAACCATCGCGGTCATCGTCGTAGGGACGCGAGGCCGCCGTCGGATCATCGTTGCGGGCTGTGGACAAGGCCTTGCAGGCGGCAAAGCCGGCCAGCGAGATGCGGCTGACGGGCGATTCCGTTCCGCCGGCAACCATCACATCGGCATCACCGAAGGCGATGAGACGCGATGCATCGCCGATCGCATGCGCGCCGGTCGAGCAGGCGGTGACAACCGAATGGTTCGGGCCGCGCAGCTTGTGCTTGATGGAGACCTGGCCGGAAGCCAGATTGATCAGACGTCCGGGAATGAAGAACGGCGAAATGCGGCGCGGACCCTTGTCGCGCAGCGTATAGCCGGCTTCGACAATGCCCTCGAGACCGCCGATACCCGAGCCGATGAGAACACCCGTGGCGATCTGATCCTCGTCGCTTTCCGGTGCCCATTTGGCATCGGCAAGCGCCTGATCAGCAGCAGCCATGGCATAAATGATAAAGGGATCAACCTTGCGCTGTTCCTTCGGCTCCATCCAATCGTCCGGATTGAATGTGCCATCGGAGCCATCGCCGACTGGAATGCGGCAGGCAATCTTGCAAGGCAGATCTTCAACTTCAAACTCTGTGACCCGCCGGGCACCGCTCTGGCCAGCCAGGAGGCGGGACCATGTGTGCTCAACACCGGATGCAAGAGGAGAAACCAGCCCAAGGCCGGTTATGACAACGCGCCTCATGGCCGATCCTTCAATGTCATATTCAGCATGATGTTTTCCAAGGGCCCTGCGCAGGTTCCGACAAAGGCAATCTGCCGCCTGTCAAAATTCCTGCGCTGCCGGGCCGAATGAAAATCAGGCTTGTGCTTTGTCGATGAACTTGACGGCATCGCCGACTGTCAGAATTGTCTCGGCAGCATCATCAGGAATTTCAACGCCGAATTCTTCTTCGAAAGCCATCACGAGCTCGACAGTATCAAGGCTGTCTGCGCCCAGATCGTCGATGAAGCTCGCACCATCGGTGACTTTCTCGGCATCAACGCCCAGATGTTCAATAACGATTTTCTTGACGCGTTCTGCAGTATCACTCATGTGGAAACCTCAACCTGTTTGTTTTTCTCCATGCCTTGGTTAGCGGCACGGATGACTCTAATCAAGCAATAAGATGGCAGGTCAGCCTTGTTTAACAGCTAAAACCCCTCATCCCAGCCACTTCTTCCTCACGGAATGGAAAAGGCATCAAATCGATTTGACACCCTGACTTGGTGCGCGACTTATCACGCTTTATTCACGGTCTCAATCGCATAAATGTGATTGCGACGTAAACGCCCGGCGCAAAGGTGCAGCCGGGCTGAATACGCATGACCAAAGGAACGAGTGAACTGCTTGATGCAATCAGTCGTTGTCGCAGTTCAAAGCTCCAGTTTGATCTGGCGTGATGAGGCACCCACCATAACTTTGCTGGGCGGCACCAGTTTCCATGTATTCTTATCGATATCCCAGATGCTCTGCGTTCGAGGTAAGACTTTAACAGTCACTTTTTCTTTTCGCCAGGCTTCAGATCAACTTTCTCCCAACCGACAAGCCGTTTAGGCGGCTCCCCCGCTGCTGAAGGAAACTGAATATAGACTTGCGGCACCTCTTTCCCGGAAACCATACCGGTATTTTCAACTGAAAAGGACACTGTTTTCGTGCCATCCGTTCCGTCCGTATCCACCCGCAATTCCGAATACGAAAAACTGGTGTAAGACAGACCAAAGCCGAATTCAAACGATGGCGTTACGCTTTTTGCATCGTACCAGCGGTATCCGACCTCAAGTTTTTCGGAATAAACCGGATTTTCAGACCAGGCTCCACCACCTGTCGGGGTGTCAATTTCCATTTTCGGAAAGGTAATCGGCAGTTTTCCTGAAGGGTTGATCTTGCCGAACAAGATATTCGCAATAGCCGGTCCGCCGTTTTCACCAGGATACCAGGTTTCCAGTACAGCTGCCACATTATCGATCCAAGGCATCAGGATAGGATTTCCACTTTCGATAATGACGATCGTGTTTTTATTGACAGCGGCTACCCTCGTTACCAATTCGTCTTGATTGCTGGGATTGTCTTTGTCATCGTGAACAACGCTCAAACTGAGCGAGAGCGAGGTCACGTCCTCACCGGAGGGCTGAGCGACAACGACAATTGCCACGTCCGATGTGCTCGCCAGATTGACGGCATCATCTATTTCTTGTGCCGTGTAGGGACGAAACGGCTGATCACGGTCGCTGTTTCCGCCATAATTTACGTCAGCGTCCGGCACAATATCCTTGATTGCCTGAAGGATCGACGTTCGTACCCGCGTCCACGGAATAGCCCACCAGCCGCAGCTGCCATCTCTATGTAGTTTCACTTTCCCACACGTGCCGTAACTGCCCCCAACCGGGTGTCTGGTGCTTCCAGAACCACCCCCGGACAAGACTGCGTCATCGGCATGGGCGCCAATAACCGCGATCTTTCTCAGATTCACCGCGTTCAATGGCAGGAGGTGTGCATTTGGTGCGGCACTGAGTGGCGCTTGTGGTTCCCGATTTTTAAGCAGAACGATCGATTCTTCAGCCACCCGTTGCGCGACGGCTGCACCGCTATCAAAATCGATTTTTGGTTTGAAGTCGGCGACTTTGTTATCGACTGGCGGATTGTCCATGACACCGACCTTGATCATGGTTCGCAGCTTGCGCCGTACCATATCGTCCAGACGGGATATGGAGATGGTTCCGTCATTCAGAAGCGGCTTCACATTAGCGGGAAGAAAAAAAGTAGCCGCCTGCCAATCCTCTTCCTCATCGACACCGGCATTGATCGCGTCAGCGGTAGAATGTATGGCTTGCCAATCAGTCTGAACCTGCCCTTTGAACCCCCACTCATTCTTGAGAATTTCTGTCAACGTGTGATAATGCTGGCAAGCAAATATATCAGCGGGATATTTATCAAGCGTGAGCTTGTTGTACGCGCACATGACGCTGCCCGGCTCGGCCTCCCGAACGGCAATCTCGAAGGGCAGCATGTAAATCTCTCGCAGCGTGCGTTCATCGATCGTGCTGCTGCCAGTCGCGCGATAAGCCTCCTGTTCATTACCCACTATATGTTTGATCGTTGCAATCACCTGCTGGCTCTGGGTGCCTTTTGTACGCCATGCCAAAAGCTTGCCTGCAAGAAACGGATCCTCTCCCAGATATTCAAAAATGCGACCCGAACGTGGATCACGGACCATGTTGGCGCCGCCACCCAACCCCATGCCGTAACCCTGCGCGCGCAGTTGTTTGGCGATTTCAACACCGTAATCATAAGAAAGTTTTTCATCCCAACTTGCCGCAACAGCAAGCGTTGCCGGGAAAGTCGTGCTGGCGAGCCTTAACGCGCCCGAGCCCGACGATGAGTCGGCTATGGTCAGCTCCGGAATATTGAGTCGTGGCAGCCCCGGAATGTGCCCAGCCCCGCCCCCGCCGGTATCACCCATAGTTTTGTGATCGGTGTGGATGAATTGCAGCTTCTCATCGAGCGACATTTGCGCAACGAGATTGGCGGCACGAACATCGGCAGGGTCAACTGCATGCTTTTCGTCAGTGCCTGCATCTGCTTTGCGGGCATCCACTTTATCCGGCTTAGGCTCACCGCCCCCCGCGGGAGGCTGCGCGATATTCGGAACCGGGGACGCCGGCGAAATCGTCGCATATGCCCCGCCCGACGGTTCCACCACCGGCTTGGCCTGATTCGACGCAGGCGCAGCAGTGTTTTGGCTGACCTGAGCCGGAGCGGCAGCGTTTTGGCTGACTTGAGCCGGAGCGGCAGTGGTTTGGATGATTTGAGCCGGAGCAGCTGTGGTTTGGATGATTTGAGCCGGAGCAGCTGTGGTTTGGATGGCTTGAGACGGAGCGGCAGTGTTTTGGCTGGCTTGAGCCGGAACGATAGTGTTTTGGCCGCCTGTAGCCGGAGCGCTGGCAGAATAGGTTCCCGTACCAGCGCTTGCTGATTTTTCGTCGTTGTTACAAGCGGACGTGAAAATCGGAATGAGAGATAAAACGAAAGCGTTCCATATGGGTTTTTTCAAAACAATTTCCTCCTCGAAATGTTCTTGGTATAATTGTTTTGATGGTCGAAATAATTCAGGCAAAAATCAATTCTACAATAGTCTAGGGTGAGGACCCTGGTGCCGTGAAAAACAAAACCCCGGACGTTTCCGCCCGGGGTTTTGGAATACAGGCTGACCTGACCTGGCTCAGATCATCGCCATGCCGCCGTTGACGTGGATCGTCTGGCCGGTGACGTAGGAAGCCTCGTTGCTGGCGAGATAGACCACGGAGGAAGCCACCTCTTCGCCCGTACCCATGCGGCGCATCGGGATGGCGGACATGATGCCTTCCTTCTGCTTGTCGTTCAGCTTGTCCGTCATGGCCGATTCGATGAAACCGGGCGCAACGCAATTGACCGTGACGTTGCGGCTGGCGATCTCAGCCGCGAGCGCCTTGGAAAAACCGATAAGGCCGGCCTTGGACGCGACATAGTTGGTCTGGCCCGGATTGCCGGTCACGCCGACAACGGAAGTAATGTTGATGATGCGGCCATAGCGGCGGCGCATCATCGGATGGGTCAGTTCGCGGGTCAGGCGGAATACGGCGGTCAGGTTGACCTCCAGCACATTGTCCCAATCGGCATCGCTCATGCGCACGAACAGGCCGTCCTTGGTGATGCCGGCATTGTTGACGAGGATTTCGACCCCTTCGAGCTCCGCTTCGGCCTTTTCGCCCAGCGCCTTCACTTCATCGCGGTTCGACAGGTTGGCCGGGAAAATCTTGACCCGTTCGCCAAGCTCGTTTGCCAGCGCCTCGAGTTTTTCGACGCGCGTGCCGTGCAGGCCGACAATGGCGCCCTGCGCATGCAGCGCCCGGGCAATGGATTCGCCGATACCGCCGCTGGCGCCGGTTATGAGAGCCTTGCGGCCTGTCAGGTCAAACATTGCTCAATCCCTTCCGTTCAAACGTTCAGCGCGGCAACGGCCGCGTCAATATCATCCGGCGTGCCGACGGCGACACCGGAAATGTCCTTGTTGATGCGGCGTGCCAAGCCGGTCAAAACCTTGCCTGCGCCAATTTCGTAAAGTGTCGTTACGCCATTGGCGCCGAACCATTCGACCGTTTCGCGCCAGCGGACCTGGCCCGTCACCTGCTCGACCAGCAACGCCGCGATTTCATCGGCCGACGTCACCGGAGCCGCGCGCACATTGGCGATCAGCGGCACCACCGGATCGTGCTTGGCCACATTGGCCAGCGCCTCGCGCATGGCATCGGCGGCCGGTGCCATTAGCGCGGAATGGAAAGGTGCGGAGACCGGCAGCATGATGGCGCGCTTGGCGCCCCGTTCCGTCGCCAGCGCCGCGGCCGCCTCGACCGGCGCCTTCGAGCCGGAAATGACGATCTGGCCGCCGCCATTGTCATTGGCGATCTGCACCGGGCCTTCGAGCGCCGCATCGGCGCAGACAGCGGCGACGACCTCGTGCTCAAGCCCGATGATGGCGGCCATGGCGCCAGCCCCGGCGGGAACCGCTTGCTGCATGGCATTGCCGCGGATGCGCAGGAGCCGCGCCGTATCGGCGAGCGAGAATGTTCCGGCAGCGCACAGCGCCGAATATTCGCCGAGCGAATGACCGGCGACATAGGCGACCTTGTCCCTGATCGACACGCCGCGCGCTTCCAGCACGCGGATGACGGCGATGGACACCGCCATCAGGGCCGGCTGCGCATTGGCGGTCAGCGTCAGGGTTTCTTCCGGGCCGTCCCAGATGATGGCGGTGAGCTTTTCGCCAAGCGCATCGTCGACCTCGTCGAACACCGCCCTGGCTTCGGCAAAATTGTCGGCCAATGCCTTGCCCATGCCGACGGCCTGACTGCCCTGACCGGGGAAGGTGAATGCTATGGACATGGGGCGTGCCTCCGGATTTCTGCTTTATCGTCGTCAATCTGCCGCGCGATGTGCCTATCGGCAAGCCCGAAGTCAAGCTTTCATGCGCCGTAGCGGCCGCACATGCACATTATAATAGGCGGAATAACGGGTTTTCAGCGCCACGCCCGCTGTCGCGTCTGGCTGTTGAAAGGTGGGAAAGACGGGCGGTCCCTGGAACGCGGGTCTTGGGTATTCTGGTAGGCAATGCTTGCGATCCAAGGACCACCCGCCCCGGCGTTTTCAAGTTTTTGCCCAATGGTCCACCATTGAGCCAAACCTCCCCGGCCGCACAGGTTTTCCTCACTGTGAAGCCGAAGCGCCGATCCTTTCCCGACTTGCGAAGGTTTCCGGAAGCATTCCCGCCGGAAAGGACACGAGAAGGATAAGCGAGGACGGAACGTGTTGGATAAGTTGGTGGTGAATTTCTTATAAAACAACAGCTTGGCTGTTCCAACCCCCCTCTGTCCTGCCGGACATCTCCCCCCCAAGGGGGGAGATCAGCTTTCACAGCTGTTTCAGCTAATCTTCAAGGGTGAAAGTTGAGCGAGATAATCGATGCCGATGTGATCTCCCCCCTTGTGGGGGAGATGGGCGGCAGCCCAGAGGGGGGTGAGAACAAAGAATAAACCGCCCGGCATGTCGCGTTGCAATATAAAACGTCCATGGCGGGTTGCGTCTTTTGCCATTTGCCCGTATAAGCCGCCCGTTCATTGCTCGGCGTCAGCTGGGGGCTGAACGGAGGGCCGGATTTCGATCCGTGGAAGCGTAAAAGCTTCAGCCTCCCGTGTCTCCGCTCTCGATCGTCTCCATCAGCGTCCTTTCTTCCCCGGTCACCCGGCAGAGAGATTCGCAGAGGTTTACCGTTGATTCCGGGCAATATTAACGAAGAAAGGCAAAGACAATGGCTCTTTATGAACATGTGTTCCTTGCTCGACAGGACATTTCGCAGCAGCAGGTCGATGCGCTTGTAGAACAGTACAAGGGTATCATCGAGGCCAATGGCGGCAAAGTCGGGCGTATTGAAAGCTGGGGCCTCCGCGCCCTGACCTATCGCATCAACAAGAACCGCAAGGCGTATTACTCGCTTCTCAACATCGATGCTCCGGCAGCCGCCGTTGCCGAAGTTGAGCGCCAGCAGCGCATCAATGAAGACGTTCTGCGCTTCATGACGATCCGCGTTGAAGAGCACGAAGAAGGCCAGTCGGCCATGCTTGCACGCCGTGACGATCGCCGCGAACGCGACGACAAGTTCGGTGGCCGTGATGACGATCGTCCGCGCCGTCCACGCCGCCCGCGTGACAACGAAGCCGGTGAAGGAGCAGAATAATGGTTGATATCAATCAGATCCCGACCCGCCGTCCGTTCCATCGCCGCCGCAAGACCTGCCCGTTCTCGGGTGCCAATGCGCCGAAGATCGACTACAAGGACATCAAGCTCCTGTCGCGCTACATTTCCGAGCGTGGCAAGATCGTTCCTTCCCGTATCACGGCTGTCAGCCAGAAGAAGCAGCGCGAACTCGCCCAGGCGATCAAGCGCGCCCGTTTCCTCGGCCTGTTGCCATACGTTGTAAAGTAAGACTATCGGAGGCGGCAGGATTTCGTCCCGCCGCCTTCTGCCCTCCGGGGCAACACAGCCTTCCGCGATGGGCGCGGTCAGGCACACCAGAAAACCCAAGTTGAGGGATCGGTTGAAAAACCACCTCTAACTGCTTCAACAAGCAGGACAGCGAGCGACATGAAACTGACTGGAACAGATATCGGCATTGGTGTGCTGGCGGGCCTTGCGGCTGCGCTGCTGACGACCGGTGTTATCGTGAATTCCAGCCTTGCCATGATATTGCTGCTGCTTTCGCCGCTGCCGATCTTTGTTGCGGCGCTGGGCTGGGGCACGGCCTGCGGCTTCATCGCCGCGCTGACCGTGGCTGTTGCGGTCTCCGTCATCGCCGCCCCGACGGCCGCCGTCGTCGTCGTGCTCATCACCGCCCTGCCCGCCGCAGTCGGCGCCTATTTCACCGGCCTTGCCCGTCCGGCCGCCGAGATCGGCGGACCCAAGGACGTCTATGTCTGGTATCCCCTCGCCGATACGTTGCTGCGGCTGGCGCTTGTAGTCGCCGCCGCCTTCATCGTCATCGGCGTCATGATCGGCTTCAGCGAAGATTTTGCCCGCCAGCTGGCGCAGGCGCTGACCCAGCAGCTGGCCGTGAGCAATCCGGAACTGGCGGCCAATGCCGACCTGACGCAGAGCATGGCGCAATTCGTCGTGCGCGTCCTGCCGGCCCTGCAGCCCGCCGCGTGGCTGTGCGTCATCATCGCCAATCTCTACATCGCCCTGCGCCTGACGGCTGCCTCGGGCAAGCTGCGCCGCCCGCGGGACGACTGGCCGCGTGCCCTGCGCATGCCGCGCCCGGCGCTTGTCGTCTTTGCCGTCGCCTGTGCCGCTGCGTTCCTGCCGGGCGGTCCTGGCTACGCGGCAACGGCGGTTGCCGGTGCCCTCGGCGCCGGGTTCGTCATGGCCGGCTTCGGCATGCTGCATGCCCGCACGCGCGGCGCCACCTGGCGGCCGTTTGCGCTGTGGTTCGCCTATCTCGCCGTGTTTCTCTTTATTTTTGCGCTTCTCGTCTTCCTTCTCGCCGGTCTGTTTGACACATCGCGCAACGCGCCGGTTTCGAAGGCTGTGAATACCGATACCCCACCCAATAACGACAATTGAACTTGAAAGGAAAACTCACATGGAAGTCATTCTTCTCGAACGCATCAGCCGCCTCGGCCAGATGGGTGAAACAGTCAAGGTAAAGGACGGCTTTGCCCGTAACTTCCTTCTGCCGCAGGGCAAGGCGCTTCGTGCCAACGAAGCCAACAAGAAGAAGTTCGAAGGCCAGCGCGCCCAGCTCGAAGCCCGCAACCTCGAGCGCAAGACCGAAGCCCAGGCGATCGCCGACAAGCTCGACGGCAAGACATTCGTTGCTGTCCGCTCCGCCGGTGAAACCGGTCAGCTCTACGGTTCAGTAACGACCCGCGACATTGCCGACCTGATCACGGCGGAAGGTTTCTCGATCAACCGCAACCAGGTTGAACTGAACACGCCAATCAAGACGATCGGCCTGCACAAGATCGTTCTGGTTCTGCATCCGGAAGTTGAAGCAACCGTCACGATCAACATTGCCCGTACGGCCGATGAAGCCGAGCGTCAGGTAAAGGGTGAAGACCTCACCTCCGCCGAAGCGATCTATGGCATTGAAGAAGCACCGCTTTCCGACGAATTCTTCGACGAAGACGAAGAAGGCGAAGAAAACGCCTGATTTCAAAGCAAAAACCGCTCGCAGGAGTGGTGTTTGCTTTACCATGAAACACCCGGCAGAGATGCCGGGTGTTTTTTTGCTTTGCAGAATCAAAAAAACGGGTAAATTTGTTTATCCTACCCACGCCCGACCTTGGCTCAATCCCGAGCCTCATAATGGCCGAGCTCTATCGTCAATGATGGAGATTGTTCATGAATGCCATTCTTAGGGCTGCGCTTTCGCGGCTCATCCACACTGGTACACTTTCGATTACTGACTCATCCGGCCAGAAGCGCACCTTTGGTGACGGGACCGGAGAACCGATCCACTTCCGCATCAACACGGCTGCGGCCGAACGGCGGATTGCCTTCGATCCCTCCCTGCATTTCGCCGAAGCCTATATGAACGGCGAACTCGATGTTCTCGACGGCGATATCTACGACGTGCTGAAGATCATCTTTGAAAACACCGGCGCCACCGCGGCACGCGAGCCATGGATGCTGGCGCTGGAGGGCATTCGCCGTGCCACCCGCCGCCTGCACCAGATGAACAATCTCACCCGTTCATCCAGCAATGTGCAGCGGCACTACGACCTGTCGGAAGAGCTCTACCGCCTGTTTCTCGACCCGGACATGCAGTATTCCTGCGCCTATTTCGAGCATCCAGATGCGACCATCGAAGAGGCGCAGCTGGCGAAGAAACGGCATATCGCGGCCAAGCTTCTGGTCGAAAAGGGCCACAAGACCCTCGATATCGGCTGCGGCTGGGGCGGTCTCGGGCTTTACCTCGCCCGTCATCTCGATGCCAATGTGCTGGGCGTCACGCTCTCGCACGAACAGCATGGCATCGCCAACAAGCGGGCCATCGACGAGGGCCTGTCGACACAGGCTCGCTTCGACCTGCGCGACTATCGGACCATCGACGACAGTTTCGACCGGATTGTCTCCGTCGGCATGTTCGAGCATGTCGGCGTCGGGCATTTCGCCGAGTATTTCCAGCATACGGCGCGGCTGTTGAAGAAGGACGGGGTTTTCCTCCTGCATTCGATCGGCCGGTCGGACGGGCCGTCCTATACCAATGCCTTCATCCAGAAGTACATCTTTCCGGGCGGCTACATCCCCGCGCTCTCGGAAGTGCTTCCGCAGATCGAAAAGGCGGGGCTGGTCATCACCGACATCGAAATCCTGCGGTTGCACTATGCCGACACACTGCGCATCTGGCGCGAGCGGTTCATGGCGAACCGCGACAAGGCCAAGGCGATCTATGATGAGCGCTTCTGCCGGATGTGGGAATTCTATCTCGCCGCATCGGAATCGGCCTTCCGCTGGCAGAACCTGATGGTGTTCCAGATCCAGCTGGCGCACCGGCAGGAATCGGTACCGCTGACGCGCAACTATATCGAGAAGGAAGAAAAACGCCTGAAGCGGCTGGAAAGCGAGCGCAGCTGCGCCAACACCCAGGTCGACAACCGGGAATCGGCGGCCGGACGCTGACGCCCGCCGCAGCAAACCCATTGGCCCGTCGCGATTGTGCTGATCGCGGCGGGCCAAAGCATGAATCGCGCCCGGTTTTCGCATCGTGGCGGCGTATTCTACCAAGTGCGCGGTGGACATTGGCAGGAGAACGCGCTTAAGCCTCCCCACGGGCTGCCAGATGGCTTAGAATCATCGAGGCGCGAATCAGGTGAGAAATAAAGCCAATCTTTTCCGCCGCTGTGGATAGCGGGGTTAAGCCTGTGCTTTGGCAATGCTCCATTGCTTAGGATTCACGCCGAAGGCCATAGTTAATTCGAACGGGAAAAAATACCATGGCTGAGGCAGCACGCAAATTCATCGAGGTACGGGAAAACGCGGACAAGCTTTACCGCGAAGCGCCGAACAATATCGAGGCCGAACAGGCGCTGCTCGGGGCCATTCTCATCAACAATGATGCGTTTTACCGGGTCTCCGACTTCCTCAAGCCGGTGCATTTCTACGAACCGCTGCACCGCAAGATTTTCGACGTGTCGTCGGACATGATCCGCATGGGCAAGATGGCCAATCCCGTGACGCTGAAGACGTTCCTGCCCGTGGAGGAAAAAGTCGGCGAGATGACGGTGATGCAGTATCTGGCGCGCCTTGCCGCCGAAGCCGTGACCATCATCAATGCCGAGGACTATGGCCGCGCCATCTACGATCTTGCCACGCGCCGCGCGCTGATCACCATCGGCGAGGATATGGTCAATATCGCCTATGACGCGCCGGTGGACGTGGCGCCGCAGGGCCAGATCGAGGATGCCGAGCGCCGCCTGTTCGAACTGGCGGAAACCGGCCGCTACGATGGCGGCTTCCAGACCTTCACCGATGCGGTGAAAACCGCCGTCGACATGGCCAACGCCGCCTTCATGCGCGACGGGCACCTGTCCGGCGTTTCCACCGGCATCCATTCCCTCGACAACCGCATGGGCGGCCTGCAGCCGTCGGACTTGATCGTGCTTGCAGGACGACCCGGCATGGGCAAGACCTCGCTTGCCACCAACATCGCCTTCAATATCGCGGCGGCTTACGAGTCCGAGCAGCTGGCGGACGGGACGATCAAGGCCAAGAACGGCGGCGTTGTCGGCTTCTTCTCGCTCGAAATGTCGTCGGAACAGCTGGCGACGCGTATCATTTCCGAGCAGTCGGAGATCAGTTCGTCGAAAATCCGCCGCGGTGAAATCAACGAGGCCGAATTCGAAAAGCTCGTCGCCTGCTCACAGCACATGCAGAAGGTGCCGCTCTACATCGACCAGACCGGTGGTATTTCCATTGCCCAGCTGGCCGCCCGCGCCCGGCGTTTGAAGCGCCAGCGCGGCCTCGACGTTCTGGTCATCGACTATATCCAGCTGATGCAGGGCTCGTCCAAAAAGGCTTCGGAAAACCGCGTTCAGGAAATCACCGAAATCACCACGGGCCTCAAAGCGCTCGGCAAGGAACTCAACACGCCGATCATCGCGCTGTCACAGCTCTCCCGTCAGGTGGAAAGCCGCGAAGACAAGCGCCCGCAGCTCTCCGACCTGCGCGAATCCGGGTCGATCGAGCAGGACGCCGACGTGGTGATCTTCGTCTATCGCGACGAATACTACATCAAGAACAAGGAGCCGAAGGAAGGCACCGAGGAGCATTTCAAGTGGCAGGCCGACCTCAAGGAGGCCATGGGCAAGGCGGAAGTCATCATCGCCAAGCAGCGTCACGGCCCGACGGGCACGGTGAAGCTGGCCTTCCAGGCGGAATTCACCCGGTTCACCGACCTTGCGGAAGATTCACACCTGCCAGAACGCTTCGAGTAATCAATTGAACAGTACAAAACCTCACGTCACCACCGCAGGCGCCGATCCCCGTCTTGCGGGCGGGCGGCTTACCATCGATCTCGATGCGCTCGTGGCCAACTGGATGTTCCTTGCGGAAAAATCGAAACCGGCGCAGGCGAGCGCTGTCGTCAAGGCCGACGCCTACGGGCTGGGCATCGACCATGTCGTGCCTGTCCTGCGGGACGCCGGCTGCCGGACATTCTTCGTGGCACTGGTCGAGGAAGGCCTGCGGGTCAAGGCCGCCGCGCCGGATGCACGGGTTTTCGTTCTGAACGGCCTGTTTGCCGACGCGCGCCCTGTGTTCGAAGCATCGGGGCTGATCCCCGTCCTCGGCTCGCTGCACGAAATCGGCCTGTGGAGCCGGGCCAATGCCGCGAGCGGATTGACGCTGCCCTATGCCCTGCATGTGGATACCGGCATGAACCGGCTGGGACTGACCGTGGCCGAAGCACTCGACTTTGCCGCCGCTGGCCGCGAAATGCCGGTGCTGGTGATGACGCATCTGGCGACCGGCGATGAACCCGGCCATCGCCTCACCCGGCAGCAGATCGAGTCATTTCAAACGCTTCGCACCGCTTTTGCAGGCATCGAATCAAGCGCGTCCAACTCCTCCGGCATTTTTCACACGATCAGCAATGGCGGCGACCTGAGCCGTCCGGGCATTGCCATGTATGGCGGCGAGGCGCTGGCCGGCGTCGCCAATCCCATGCGCCCCGTGGTGACGCTGGAAGCGCGCATCGTGCAGATCCGCACCAGCCCCAAAGGCGAGACGGCGGGCTACGGAGCCACGGCGCTTTTGGAACGCGACACCCGGATTGCCGTCTGCTCGACCGGCTACGCCGACGGCTATCTGCGCTCGCTGTCGGGTAGCGGCACGCCCCTGCGCAGCGTCGTGCCCAAGGGCGGCGAAGGCTTTGTTGCCGGACGCAAGGTGCCGGTGATCGGCCGGGTGACCATGGACCTGACATCGTTCGACATCACCGATCTTCCCGAGGACGCCGTCAAACCCGGCGATCATGTCGAGCTGTTCGGTGGCAACATCGCCCTGGATGACGCGGCGCGTGCCGCGGGCTCCATCGGCTTCGAGCTGTTGACCAGCCTGGGCAACCGCTATCACCGCCGCTACCTCTATTCCGGAAAAGGCGCCTGATGGCCAAGGCAAGAATTCAATTCATCTGCCAGAACTGCGGTGCCGTGCATACGCGCTGGGCCGGCAAGTGCGATTCCTGCGGCGAATGGAACACGCTGGTCGAGGAAGGCACGGCGGGCGGCATCGGCAGTGGCCCCGGCAAGCTGTCGGGCCGCAAGGGTCGCGCCGTCGCCCTCACCTCGCTGTCCGGCGAGATCGAGGACGCGCCGCGCATCCACTCCGGCATCGGCGAGCTCGACCGGGTCACCGGCGGCGGTTTCGTGCGCGGCTCGGCCATTCTGGTGGGCGGCGATCCCGGCATCGGCAAATCCACCCTGCTGACCCAGGCGGCAGCCGCGCTGGCGCGGCAGGGCCACAAGGTCATCTATGTCTCGGGCGAAGAAGCGGTGGCGCAGATCCGCCTGCGGGCGCAGCGCCTGCATGCCGCCGACACCGATGTGCTTCTGGCCGCCGAAACCAATGTCGAGGACATCCTCGCCACCATTTCCGATTCCAAGCGGCCCGACCTCATCATCATCGATTCGATCCAGACCCTGTGGACGGATGCCGCCGATTCGGCCCCCGGCACGGTCACGCAGGTGCGCGCCGGGGCCCAGGCGATGATCCGCTTTGCCAAGCAGACCGGCGCAGCCGTGGTCCTCGTCGGCCATGTCACCAAGGACGGCCAGATCGCCGGGCCGCGCGTTGTCGAGCACATGGTGGATGCGGTGCTGTATTTCGAAGGCGAAGGCGGCCACCACTACCGCATCCTGCGCACGGTGAAGAACCGTTTCGGCCCGACCGACGAGATCGGCGTGTTTGAAATGTCCGACCGCGGATTGCGCGAAGTTGCCAACCCGTCGGAGCTTTTTCTCGGCGAACGCAATGACAAATCGCCGGGCGCCGCGGTTTTTGCCGGGATGGAAGGCACCCGGCCGGTGCTTGTGGAAATACAGGCGCTGGTGGCGCCCTCGACGCTGGGCACGCCGCGCCGCGCCGTCGTCGGCTGGGACGGCGGCCGCCTTTCGATGATTCTGGCGGTGCTGGAAGCCCATTGCGGCGTGCGGTTCGGCCAGCACGATGTTTACCTGAATGTGGCGGGCGGATACCGGATTTCCGAGCCTGCAGCCGATCTTGCGGTTGCATCTGCACTGGTTTCCTCCATTGCCGGTATTGCCCTTCCGGCCGATTGCGTCTATTTCGGCGAAGTCAGCTTGTCTGGCGCCGTTCGCCCGGTGGCGCATGCGGTGCAGCGGCTGAAGGAAGCAGAGAAGCTTGGGTTCAAGCAGGCTGTTCTTCCCAAGGGAAGCAACGACGTGCCGAAGGGACGCAATGCCCATCTGACCGAGACCGCGTCGCTGCCGGACCTTGTGGCCCGGATTGCGGCATCGGGACCCGGTAAAACGAAACGCGACGACTGACGCGGCACAGTCCTCCCGAGAGGGTGTGCAGGTCGGAATTGGATTGGGGATACATGTAAATGCCTATTACGTTGCTAGACGGAATTCTTTTGGGCATCACCCTCGTTTCGGCGATCCTCGCCATGGTGCGCGGCTTTTCGCGCGAAGTGCTGTCCGTCGTGTCATGGGCAGCGGCGGCCGCGGCCGCCTATCTCTTCTACAAGCCGGTCGTCCCCTTCCTCGCGCCCTATATCAGCAATGAGACCATCGCCCAGATCGCGGCGGCCGGTATCGTCTTCATCGTCACGCTGATCATCGTTTCCGTGATCACCATGAAGATTGCCGATTTCATCATCGACAGCCGTATCGGCGCGCTCGACCGCACGCTCGGCTTCCTCTTCGGCGCGGCGCGCGGCGTTCTTCTCGTGGTTGTCGCGATGCTGTTCTTCAACTGGCTCGTCACGGACAACCAGCCCGCCTGGGTGGCGCAGGCCAAGTCCAAGCCGATGATCGACTCACTCGGCGCAAAGCTGATCAGCCTTTTGCCGGAAGACCCGGAATCAACCATTCTGAAGCGTTTGAAGCCCGGCTCGAGCCATACTCCGGACGCAACGACGGCACCTGAACCCAAGGAAGACATCCCGCCGGAAGGCACGACACCGAAGCCCTGACGGGCTGCCGGGTGCGACAAACGGTTAACTTGGCGTTTGCGTGGTAATACCCCACATAGTGTGGCATAATGGAATGACAGATCTTACAGTTGAATCTGCGGCGAAAGGCTTGCGGTAATGACCGACATTTTTCGTGATGAGACCCCTCTCATGTCCCTTGACGACGACACACTGCATGAAGAGTGCGGTGTGTTTGGCATTTTGGGGCACCCCGATGCCGCCACGCTGACGGCGCTGGGCCTGCATGCCCTGCAGCATCGCGGGCAGGAAGCGGCGGGTATCGTCTCCTATGATGGCAAGCAGTTCTGCTCGGAGCGCCGCATGGGTCTTGTCGGCGACCATTACACCAACCCCGCCACGCTGGCACAGCTGCCCGGCGACCGCGCCATCGGCCATGTGCGCTATTCCACGACAGGCGATCCGGCCCTGCGCAATGTGCAGCCGCTGTTTGCCGAACTGGAAATCGGCGGCATCGCCATTGCCCATAACGGCAATTTCACCAACGGCCTGACCATGCGCCGCAAGCTGATCGCCGACGGCGCGATCTGCCAGTCCAATTCCGACACGGAAGTGGTACTGCATCTCATCGCCCGTTCGCGCAGCACGTCGTCGAGCGACCGTTTCGTCGATGCGATCCGCCAGATGGAAGGCGGCTATGCCATGCTCGCCCTCACCCGCACCAAGCTGATCGCCGCGCGCGATCCGATCGGCATCCGGCCGCTCGTCATGGGCGATCTCGACGGCAAGCCGATCTTTGCCTCCGAAAGCTGCGCGCTCGACATCATCGGCGCGAAGTTCGTGCGTGACATCGAGAACGGCGAAGTCGTCGTCTGCGAGATCCAGAGCGACGGCACGATCAGCATTGAAGCCTTCAAGCCGCAGGCGCCAAAGCCCGAACGCATCTGCCTGTTCGAATATGTCTACTTTGCCCGCCCGGATTCCATTGTCGGCGGCCGCAACGTCTATACTGCCCGCAAGAACATGGGCATCAACCTGGCCAAGGAAGCACCGCTGGACGCCGACGTCGTCGTCCCGGTTCCCGACGGCGGCACGCCTGCGGCCATCGGCTTTGCCCAGGCGAGCGGCATTCCATTCGAGCTCGGCATCATCCGCAACCATTATGTCGGCCGTACCTTCATCGAGCCGACCCAGTCGATCCGCGCCTTCGGCGTCAAGCTGAAGCATTCGGCCAACCGGGCCGTGATCGAAGGCAAGCGCGTGGTTCTGGTCGACGATTCCATCGTGCGCGGCACCACATCGGTCAAGATCGTGCAGATGATCCGCGATGCCGGGGCGCGGGAAGTGCATATCCGCGTTGCCAGCCCGATGATCTATCATCCGGATTTCTACGGCATCGACACGCCGGATGCGGACAAGCTCCTGGCCAACCAGCACGCGACCCTTGCCTCCATGTGCAAATATATCGGCGCGGATTCGCTGGAATTCCTGTCCATCGACGGGCTGTACAAGGCGGTCAGCGGTGCTCCGCGCGACGCGCAGGCGCCGCTGTTCACCGACCACTACTTCACTGGCGATTATCCGACCCGGCTGGTTGACCGGGACGGCATCAGCAATGTGCGCCAGTTCTCGCTTCTCGCAAACAACGGCTAACGGTTGAGTTCCCATTCATGATTTCTGACGGCAGTTTCCGGCTGGACGGCAAGCTTGCGCTTGTCACCGGCGCATCCCGCGGCATCGGTTATTTCCTTGCCAAAGACCTGGCAGCGCGCGGTGCGCATGTGATTGCCGTCGCCCGCACGGTGGGCGGTCTGGAAGAGCTGGACGACGAAATCAAGGCTGCGGGCGGCACGGCGACGCTGGTGCCGCTCGACCTGACCGACATGCCTGCCATCGACCGGCTCGGCGGTTCCATCCATGAGCGCTGGGGCAGGCTCGATATTCTCGTCGCCAATGCCGGTATCCTTGGCACGATTTCGCCGATCGGCCATGTGGAAGCAAAAGTCTTCGACAAGCTGATCAACATCAATGTCACCAGCGTCTGGCGGCTGATCCGCAGCACCGACCCGCTGCTGAAGCTTTCCGAGGCAGGCCGTGCGGTGCTGCTGTCGTCAGGCGTTGCCCACTCCGCCCGCGCCTATTGGGGGCCCTATGCGGCATCCAAGGCCGCTGTCGAGGTGATGGGCCGCAGCTGGGCCGAGGAAGCGCGCCAGACAAAACTGCGCATCAATTCGGTCAACCCCGGCGCGACACGTACCGCGATGCGGGCGCAGGCCGTACCGGGCGAAGACCCGGACACACTGCCGACTGCGGCGGAGGTGGCCGCCAAGATCGCGCTCATCCTCGATCCGAGGATCGACGCCACGGGCAAGCTCTACGACGTGCGCGCCGGCAAGCTGCTGGGCTACAACGACCCGAGCTAGATTGTACATTCATCATGGTGCGTGGTTCGACAAGCTCACCATGAGGGATGGAACAGGCTGTAGGGCGCTGTATTCTGCGACGTTTGTAGTTGACCTGGCATCAGACCACTTCCCTCATGGTGAGCTTGTCGAACCACGCACAGATGGATCTGCAACTGATCATCCGGCGAGGCGGATAACCGCGGCGCCGGATTTGTCGGCGGCAAGCGCCTTGGCGCGCCAGGCCTTCGGGCTCATGCCGGTGACACGCAGGAACTCGCGGTTGAAGTTGGACTTGGTCTGAAACCCGGCATCGAACATGATGCCGGTGACCGCACGATCCGTATCCGCCAGCAGGCGGCAGGCCTCCCTCACCCGGTAATCATTGACATAGTGCGAAACGCTCATCGCCTTGACCCGGTTGACGGCTATCGACACCTGCCGGGCCGGCAGGCCCATCTTGCGCGCCAGGCGGTTGAGGTTGAGATCGACATCCCGGTAGAGTTCCCGCGCCTGCATCAGCCGATCGAGCGCGGCGGCGATGTCCGTGTCTTCGGCGCTGGGCAGCACCGGAGACGCGCCCTCTTCCGCGATTGTTTCGTCCCGCTCCTCCGGGCGGCTGGTTCCCGCGACCGT
Organism: Phyllobacterium sp. MT110; assembly: GCF_058792715.1. NCBI lineage: Bacteria > Pseudomonadati > Pseudomonadota > Alphaproteobacteria > Hyphomicrobiales > Phyllobacteriaceae > Phyllobacterium > Phyllobacterium sp. MT110. The sequence continues at coordinate 558,286 of NZ_JBXAFE010000001.1, read as the reverse complement.
GGCCGCGCTCCCGAGGACGAGCAGGGCGAGGACATTGCCGATGGCAACGATGCGGGCGGAATGGCTGCCGCCCGACTGGGCAAAATCCCAGCTGATGACGATATCGATGACCGCGGAACTGGAAACGGCAAAGGCTGTCACCTGCAATGCCCGGTAGGCGCTGATGACACCGTCCAATCGGGATGAACCCAACGCATCCGGACCGGCAAAGGCGAGGCGGCAGAGCGCAATGCCATAGCCCGCGAACACCAGGATGATGGCCAGCGAGACCGGCGCAGGCCAGAAGGCAATAAGGCCGATCACCACAAGCGTCGGCAGCAGGTGCAGCAGCAGCCACGGACGTTCTCTTGGCGGCCGCTCGCTGCGCAGGCCTTCAAAACTCAGCCATGCCAGCGTGGCGATGACAACGGCGAGCACGGCCTGGACCGGCAAGACCTCCAGCATATCATAGCCCCAACGCACCCCGATCACCACCGATTGCAGCGCATAGACCGACACCAGGGCGAGGAAGAACGGATTCCTGTCATTGCCATCGCTTCGCCGGATCATCTGGACGAGAAGAACGACAAGCAGGACGGCGACGACAAACGGCAATGGAACAAACAGCATGGAACCTGCGACCGGGACGAGTTAACGAGGCCTACTATGTCCTGAAACGCGATCGCGGACGACCTGAATTGTGATCAAGGTCGAATTTCAGCGGATAGCGCCCTCCTCTGGTTGCCATGCCAACCCACGGGAGCCCATCATGCTGAGCCTCATCACCGCCATTCTGCTTCTCTTCGGAACCGTAACCCCCAGCACCGCCGACCAGGTCAAGCCGCCGCTCGATATCGGTGCGATCAACAGCGTCGCCATTACGGGGGAAGCCAGCCGCATCGTGTTCACCGCAGGCGATGGCGCGCCCTATCAGGCCCGCATCACCGCCACACGATCCGGCTGGTTCTCCGGCTGGTATTCGAGCTGGTTCGCCGATCAATGCGCCACCCGCACCACCATGGAGGTCAGGGAACGGACGCTGCGCATCCATGTGGTCAATGCGCCGCTGCTCAGCCTTTCCGACTGCGAGGTGCTGATCCGCGCCAGCCTGCCTGCCGACAGCGATGTCAGCATCGAACAGGCGGCACTGCAGGCCCGGCTGACCGGTGACTATGGTGCCGTGCGCATCAAGGGCCACGCGGCGGATTTTGCGCTGGATGGGCACGCCGCGAGCCTCGATATTTCGGGTGACGCCGTGCGCAGCGACCTGCGCTTTGCCCGCGTCAGCAACAACGAGACGATCCGGCTCGATTCCCGCGCCCTCGACGCCTCGTTCAGCTTCGGCAAGGACGTTCCCATCAGCTACGCCGTGGATGCCAAGGCATCCCTCGTCGACAGCAAGCGTGACAGCACACCCGGTGCCAAACCCGCGATCAGCATCAAAAGCGATTATGCCCGCGTGACGATCCGCTGATCCCCACCTCTCGAAACAAGGAACATTATCATGCGATTTTTCAGTGCCGCAGCTCTGGTCGTTCTGGGTGTGTTTTGGCCTCTTCAACAGGCGCTTGCCGACCAGATTGCTGGCGTTCGGCAAATCACCGTTCCCTCAAAAGAACGCGGAACCGACCTCGATGTGACGGTCTGGTATCCGGCACGGACAGGCGGCGAAGAAGTCCTGCTGGGCGATACCCCGCTTTTCACGGGGACCGCCAGCATGCGCGATGCACCGCCCGTTGAGGGGAAATTTCCGCTCATCCTGCTTTCCCACGGCACCGGCATTGCCGGCAATGCGCAAGCCACGGGCTGGATTGCCGCCCCCTTGGCGCGGCAGGGATATATTGTCGCCGCGCCAAATCACCCGGGAAATCAGAGCGGAAACAAATCGGCAAGCGAGACGATGAAGCTTTGGCTGCGGCCAGCGGATTTCACAGCGACCCTGGATGCATTGAAAACCGGAACGGTTTTCCACGACCGGATCGACTGGAAAAACGTCGGCGCGCTCGGCCTTTCCATGGGCGGCTACACCGCCCTTGCGGTGGCAGGCGCCCGCATGGACCAGCAGCGCCTCGCGGCCTATTGCGATACCGATCTGCGCAACCACTCCCTGTGCGAATGGCTCGCACAGAGCGGCGTTGATCTGCACAGGATGGATGTGCATCCGGCAGGCCTGGACTATAGGGACAACCGTATTCGCTCGGCAGTTGCAATCGACCCGGCCATGTCGGACACGCTCACAACCGAAAGTGTTGCCGGCATCGCAATCCCCGTCGACCTCGTGAACCTCGGTCGAAAAGGCGACATTCCCCGCACGCTGCAGGCGTCGTGGATGGCTGACATCATTCCGGGTGCGCGCTATGCAAGCATCGAGGATGCCAACCATTTCAGCATGTTTGCCGCGTGCAAGGCCGGTGCATCGGACAAACTGAAGGCTGAGGGCGTAACGGAACCGCTGTGCGACGATGGAGATGGGAACTCGCGCAGCGCCATTCACGCGCAGCTGATCGATATGATCACAGACGCGTTCAACCGGACGCTCAAAGCGCAATAGATGTGCTGCAAAGTCGTTGTGCGTGGTTCGACAAGCTCACCATGAGGGATGGAGCGGGCTGCAATCAACGCTGCAGTTATCGCTCCTGCCACGCGCTAATCTCCCTCATGGTGAGCTTGTCGAACCACGCACAGAGCTTATGCAGATCCCTCAGACGGTGCAGACTCTGAAACGGCAGCGGCGGCAGCATCCGCCGCCTCGTGCCGCTTCCACGCGCGGGCGCTGAACGGCAGGCTCAGGAAGAAGCCGACGGTCGTCAGCGTCAGCGTCTGCCACGTGTAGCTCATCAGGAATGCCACATAGACCACGATGAACAGGAAGCTCGGCATTACCCAGTCGGAGCGGAGTTTTGTTCCGGCTGCCTTGCCGCTGAACACCGGCAGGCGGCTGATCATCAGGATCGCCACGCAGACGGTATAGGCGGCGCCGGCAAAGGCCAGTGGCCGCGTCGGCGCGAGGCCGAGAAAGCCGAGATAGACCGGCAGCATCACCAGCATCGCCCCCGCCGGGGCGGGAACGCCGGTGAAAAAATTGCCCTGCCACGCCGGTTTGCCGATCACATCAAGCATCACGTTGAAGCGGGCCAGCCGCAGGCAGCAGGCAATGCAGTAGAGCAGCGCGGCGATCCAGCCGAAGGAGCGGGCCTGATCCAGCATGTAGGCATAGAGCACCAGCGCGGGCGCCACGCCGAAATTGACGATATCGGCAAGCGAATCCATCTGCGCGCCGAATTTTGTCGAACCCTTCATCATGCGGGCGATGCGCCCGTCAATGCCGTCGAGGAACGCGGCGAGAAGAACCATCGACACCGCCAGCTCGAAGCGGTTCTCGAAGGCCAGCCGGATACCGGTCAAACCGGCGCAGATGGCCAGAACCGTAATGACATTCGGCACGAGGTAGCGCATGGGGATGCGCGAACCCGTGGGTTCCTGCACCTGCGGCTTTTCATCGAACAGCGGATCGGTCTCGGGTTCGTTCATGCCGCGCGCCTCAGCTGATACGGACCAGCGGGGCGCTGGGCTCGCCGCCGAATTCCGCCAGCACGCTCTCGCCGCCAACGGCCGTCTGGCCGACGGCAACGCGCGGTGCAAAACCTTCCGGCAGGTAGACGTCCACGCGCGAGCCGAAACGGATCAGGCCAAAGCGTTCGCCGATGGAAATGGAATTGTTTTCATCGACCCAGCAGACAATCCGGCGTGCCACGAGACCGGCAATCTGCACCACGGCAACCCGGCCATTGGGGCTGTCGATCACCAGGCCGTTGCGCTCGTTCTCGGCGCTTGCCTTGTCGAGTTCCGCATTGAGGAACTTGCCCGGCTTGTGGACAATGGTGGTGATGCGGCCGCGCACCGGGGCGCGGTTGATATGGCAGGAAAACACGTTCATGAACACGGAAATGCGGGTCATCTCGCGGTCGCCAAGGTTGAGTTCGCGCGGCGGCACAGCCGGGCCGACAGCGGAAACAATACCATCGGCAGGGCTGATCACCAGCCGGTCGTCGGTCGGGGTGACGCGCTGCGGATCGCGATAGAAATAGATGCACCAGGCGGTGAGGATGAGGCCGATCCAGAACAGCGGTTCCCAGAAATAACCGAGAACCACGGTCACGCCGGCAAACCCGGCGATGAACGGATAACCTTCCCGATGGATGGGGACCAGAGTGTTGCGGATGGAATCGACAAGGCTCATTGCTTTGTTCCTGACAGCGCCGGGTGTTCGCCGGGCAGCATACACGCCGCGCCGGAATTTCGCGTTACTTATCGGAGATTGGCAGCGGGGGCAAACCTTTCAACCCGGCTTGCACCGGTCATCAGCAGAATTCTTCAGTGGCGGACTTTTGCTGGCTGCGACTTTTCACGGCTCGACGGCGACGTCGAGCGCAGGTTTGCCGCGAACGACGACACCCAGATCGTCCTCCTCGCGCACCTTGCGCAGGCGTTCTTCGGCCTCGGTTGCCTCGCGCTGGCGGTTCCACATGGAGGCATAGAGGCCGTTTTCGGCCAGAAGCGCCGCATGGCGGCCGCGTTCGGCAATCACGCCGTCCTTGAGCACGATGATCTCGTCGGCACCGATGATCGTCGACAGGCGGTGGGCGATCACCAGCGTGGTGCGGTCGCGGCTGACCAGATCGAGCGAAGCCTGGATTTCATGTTCCGTCGCGCTGTCGAGCGCCGAGGTGGCTTCGTCGAGGATCAGGATCGGCGGCGCCTTCAAAATGGTGCGGGCAATGGCAACGCGCTGCTTTTCACCGCCGGAGAGTTTCAGGCCGCGCTCGCCGACCATGGCGTTGTAGCCTTCCGGCAGGCTCTGGATGAAACTGCCGATCTGGGCAAGCTCGGCCGCGTTGCGCACTTCCTCTTCCGTCGCCGTGATGCGGCCATAGCGGACGTTGTAGGCGATGGTATCGTTGAACAGCACCGTATCCTGCGGCACCATACCGATCACCGCGCGCAGGCTTTCCTGCGTCACGTCGCGGATATCCTGGCCGTCAATGCTGATCGAACCGCCCTGGATATCGTAGAAGCGGTAGAGCAGGCGCGACAGGGTGGATTTGCCGGCGCCGGACGGGCCGACAATGGCGACGGTCTTGCCGGCGGGAACTTCGAAGCTCACCCCCTTGAGGATCGGACGCTTCGGATCGTAGGCGAACTTCACATTGTCAAAGCGCACGGCGCCGCGCTCGATCACCAGCGGCCTGGCACCGGGCTTGTCGGTCACCTCCTGCTCGACATCGAGAAGGTCGAACATCTGTTCGATATCGGTCAGGCCCTGCCGCACTTCGCGGTAGATGAAGCCGATGAAATTGAGCGGAATGGAAAGCTGCATGAGCATGGCATTGATGAAGACGAAATCGCCGAGGGTCTGCGTGCCGGCCAGCACCTCCCTGCCCGACATGATCATCATGACCGCCATGCCGATGCCGAAAATCACCGACTGGCCGAAATTCAGCCAGCCGAGCGACGTCCAGATGCGGGTCGCGGAAATCTCGTAGCGCGCCATGGCCGCATCGAAGCGGCTGGCCTCCATCTGTTCGTTGCCGAAATATTTGACGGTCTCGAAGTTCAGGAGCGAGTCGATGGCCTTGGTGTTGGCGTCCGTGTCGGAATCGTTCATGTCGCGGCGGATGCTGATCCGCCAGTCGCTGGCACGGATGGTGAACCAGGTGTAGAGCCAGACCGTCGCCACGACTACGGCGAGATAGGACAGGCCATAGGCAAACGCGAAAATTACGGCGGTCAGCAGGAATTCGATGATCGTCGGCGCAGTGTTGAGGATGGTGAAGCGGACGATGGTTTCAATGCCCTTGGTGCCGCGCTCGATGATGCGCGACAGGCCGCCGGTGCGCCGCTCGACGTGGAAGCGCAGGGACAGATTGTGCATGTGCACGAATGTCCGGTAGGCAAGCTTGCGCACGGCATATTGCCCGACACTGGCAAACAGCGCATCGCGCAGCTGGTTCAAGCCTGCCTGAATGATGCGCGCGGCATTGTAGGCGGCCACCAGCATCAGCGGGCCGACGAGAATGAGCGGCAAGAGATCGGACGGCACGAACTTGCCGTTCAAGGCATTGGTCGCCCATTTGAAGAAATAGGGCACCAGAATGAGGATGACCTTGGAAATCAGCAGGTAGAACGAGGCCCAGACGACCCGCATCTTCAGGTCGGGACGTTCATCCGGCCACATATAGGTCCAAAGATTGCGGATGGTCTGCAGCGTTTTGCCAGACTCGGCGGAGACAGTTTTTTCAGCCACGGCTATTCCTTGATGGCCGCAGCGGCTACCCGCGCTGCCGGCACAATGGTATCGGGCGGACAGCACAGATTGGCCATATCGCCGACAAGGGCGGCGACATCGGCAAAGGCGTCCGGATTGATGCTGTAATGGGAACTCTGGCCGGACTGGCGGTAATTCACCAGACCGGCATCGACCAGTATTTTCAGATGCTGCGATACGGTCGACTGCGCCAGATCAAGCGTTGCGACAATATCCTTGCAGCAGGAGGCGTTCAGCCCGGCCAGCTGCCGGACAATGCGCAGGCGCGCGGGATGGGCGAGCGCGGTGAGAATCCGCGCCGTTTCCGCATCTGACATCGCCTGTTGAAATCGGTTGCTGCATTTCATCGTTCATCGGCGATAAACGATATAATTTTCCAATGCAAGGGTTAAAGCGGGTCATCCATGCCATGCGGGTGCGGTTTTGGAGCATATCCGGCGCTCAAGCATCAGAAAAAGCCGTCGAGAAACGCCGCCGTCCGATCCGAGAGTCCGACGATCTTGTCGGTTGCCTGGCGGTAGAACTTGAAGTTGAGTTCCGTACCGGGCTCACCATCCTTCCAGTCGGTCAGATGCCTGAGTTCCCGCCTGCCCAACGGACGCGTGGCAAGGGCATCGCGCCGGATCACGACGCTGACACGCGGCGTTTGCCTGATGACGCCGCTCTTCCTGGCGACGGCTTCGGCTGAGATGACGACACCGCGCGCGACAAGCCCCTGCCCGCCCTCGTTCTCGCTGGCGAAGAGAAAGACCGTGTCACCGGCGGCGATATGCTTGCCGCCATACATGGTCTTCTGCGCGGTGAATGCGAACATTTCCGCCTGCGGATCGCGAATCTCGGCTTTGATCGCGAATGCCACCCGTCCGTCCTTACGCTATTGCGGTGCCGGCTTGTCCTTTTCCGGCAATGAAAAGACCTGTCCGGGGAAAATCCTGTTCGGGTTCTGGATCTGCTCCTTGTTGGCCAGATAGATCGTCGTGTAGCGCACGCCTGCACCGTAGGTCCGGCGCGAAATCGTCCACAGATTGTCGCCGCGCCGGATGATGACCGAACCATCGACATTGCGAAGCGGCTTGGCCGTATCGGTGCCGGACGCCTGTTCACTGCCGGCAGCCGGGGCTGTTTCGGTCGAAGCCTGCGGCGTTGCCGCCGGTGCGGGCGTTGCGGATGGTGCGACGGCCGACACGCGCTGGCCTGCCTCGCGCTTGAACGGTACGGCGGCGCGGGCAATGACGGTTACGCCATCCTTTTCCACCATGTCCGCACGGATGATATAGTCGCCCACGGGCAGGTCGCGGGTTGTCTGCACAAGAAAGTGGCCATCGGCACCCGTCTTGGTCGAGCCGATGAGATTGTCATTGGCATAGACCTTGACCGTGTAGCCGGCATCGGCAATGCCGGCGATGAACAGTTTGCTGCCTTCGATCTCCACCGCTTCGACAACGATGCGGGCCTTGGCGGCGGGCTGCTTGGCAGGCTTGTCGCCGGTGGGCGCCGCTGCTGCGGCCGGCTGGTTGGAAGCTGCCTGACCTGCCGGAGCTTCCGGCACGGTGATCAGCCGGCTCGGCTGGCCGGATTGTTCGACAAGCGCCAGCACCTGACCCGATTTGGTTTCGGGGATGGAAACGATGGCGGTTTCCAGCGATGTCATGGCGCTGCCATCGGGTGCCGTCGAGCGCAGGACCAGCTGGTAATCGCCGGGCTTCAGGGGATCATCGAGGACGATGACGAAGTCGCCATTGGGCGAAGCCTTGGTGGTTCCAAGAATATCGCCGCGGGCCAGAAGGTCCACCTTGGCATTGTTGGCAGCCTTGCCCGCCAGAACGATCGTCCCCTTGGGGTCAACGCGCAGCACATCGAAGGTTGGAGCACCCGGCTTGCCCTCGTCTGCTTCAACCTGTGGCGTCGCCGTGCCTGCGGCTGGCGCGGCTACCGGTGCCGTCGTGTCGGCCGAAGGCGCAGCGGGAACTGCAGCTTGCGGCTGTTCGGCCGGTTTTGCAGCGGGCGTTTGCGCGGTTGGCGCCGATGCGTTTTCCGGTGCGTTTCCGCTCGCCGTTACGGCCGGCGTATTGGAAGTCGGCTTACCCGGAACAAACCCCAGATAGGCAGCAGCCAGCCCCACGGCGACAACAACGCCAAACCCCAATAGTGCAAACTTGTTCTTGACCATCGATCCCCAACCCTTTTGTTCTTTTTGCTCTAGCGCCTTTTGTGCTCTGCCACAAGAAAACCGTTTAGATTCAGCCTCATTCTTTGTGATTATTCTACCAGATTCGCAATTCGAGGCTTTTGTCGCATCCGCAGCGGCTTGACGTTTCACCGCACAGAAGGCACCACTTTTCAAATGAGCAAGATTCAATCCATCTGCGTTTACTGCGGCTCGTCTCCGGGCCGCGATCCGATTTACAAACAGAGCGGCAGGATGCTGGGCAAATCCATTGCCGAAAACGGGCTTGAGCTGGTGTACGGCGGCGGCACGAAGGGCATCATGGGCGCCGTTGCCGACGGTGTCATGTCGGCGGGCGGCAAGGTCACCGGCATCATTCCGAAGTTCCTGATGAACAAGGAAGCCACCGAGCATGCGCTCGGCCAGCTGTCGGAACTGGTCGTCACCGAGGACATGCACGAGCGCAAGCACAAGATGTTCGAGCGCTCCGACGCCTTCGTCACCCTGCCCGGCGGCATCGGCACGGTGGAGGAGATCGTCGAGATCATGACCTGGGCGCAGCTCGGGCGCCACCGCAAGCCGATGGTGTTCGCCAACATCAACGGGTTCTGGAATCCGATGCTTGCCCTCATCGATCACATGAAGGCGGAAGGCTTTGTGCATACGTCACATTTGGTCAATCCGCTTGTGGTAGAACGCCCGGAAGATATCGTTCCGGCGATCCTCAAAGCAGCCGCAAGAGGCGACCGGGACGGCGACGAAGCGATCATCGAACGGCTGTAGCAGCAAAGGAGCGGGGATTTCATGGTTCAAACGCTGAGCTTAGATCCCTCCCCCGAAGCAAAACTTCTGCCCCATGACGACTTCGTCATATCCTACCGGTTCACCAGCGATGGCACCTTGCTGTCCGAACCCGCCGCCGCAACGGACAAGGCATGGACCTGGAAGAGTTATGCGCTGGCCGATGCGCGCGCCCGGCGCAGCCTCGAAGCGGACAAGAGCCTGCCGGACAGCGTGCGCGAAGCCTTTCTCTCCTCCGGCGATCAATGCCAGATCAGCTTCGAAGACGGCTGGCTGTTCGGCGAACTGCCGGATCTGCAGCACGAGCACTACGGCGATCCGCGCGAGCTCGGCTATTTCCGCTTTGCCTTCGACAGGAACTTGTTCATCAGCGGCCGCCGCCACCCGCTGCAATCGGTGGATGACGTGCGCCAGTCCATCAATCGCGGCAAGATCAGGCCGGCCGCGCCGATCGCACTGTTCAACGCGATATTCCGGCGCTTTCTCGACCTGCTCAAGGCCGAGATCAACCGGCTTTCGGAAACGCTCGATTCCATCGAGGACCACATCGTCAGCGAGAAATGGCAGGGCGAGCGCGAACGGCTGGTGCCGGTGCGCCGCCAGATCGTGGTGTTCCACCGCTATCTCACTGCTGCCACCAGCCTGTTCCGCCATATCGACCATGCGGACCGGCGCGCCCTGCCGGAAGATCTCGACGATCTGATCGAAGGCCTGTCGATCCGCGCGGCAACGCTGCATGCGGAAGGCGAACAGCTGCAGCAGCGCGCAAGGCTGCTGCAGGACGAACTGCTGGCCAAGATGACCGATCAGTCCAACCGTTTTCTCTACGTGCTCTCGGTCATGACCGCCGTGCTGTTGCCGAGCAACGTCATCACCGGACTGTTCGGCATGAACACGCCGGGCCTGCCCTTCGCCAACAGCGCGCATGGCTTCTGGGTAGTGGCGCTGCTCGCCGTGATCATTTCGGCCATGGTCTACCTGATCGTCCGCAGGATCGGCGGATCAGGGCGCTAGGAAAGCTTCGCCTTGCGCGATTCATGCAGCATCGACCAGGTGTAGATCGCCAGCGCCGCCCAGATCAGCGCGAAGGCAATGAACTGGCTGTTGGAGAACGGCTCCTTGAACACGAAGATGGCGCACAGGAACACGATGGTCGGCGCGAGATACTGCATCAGGCCGATGGTGGTGTAGCGCAGGAGTTTTGCGCCAAAAGCGTAGAGAATAAGCGGAATGGCCGTGGCCGGACCGGCAAACAGGAGAAGGCCGATATCATGGCTGCCGCCATTGACGAAATGGCTCGTGCCCTGCGCTACGGTCCAGGCAATGAAGCCAAGCGAGGGAATGGACAGGATCAGCACTTCCAGCATGAAGCCTTGCGTCGGGCCGATGGGCAACGTTTTGCGGAAGAAGCCGTAGAAACCGAAGCTGAAGGCGAGAACCAGCGAAATCCACGGCAGGCCGCCGGATGAAATGGTCAGGAGCACAACCGCGCAGGCCGCAAGGCCGACCGCCACCATCTGCGGGCGCGTCAGCTTTTCCGACAGGAAAATACTGCCGAGCACCACGTTCACCAGCGGATTGATGTAGTAGCCGAGCGCCGTGTCGATGGCATGCCCGGCGCCGATGGCCCAGACATAGGTGCCCCAGTTGATGGTGATCAGCGTCGCCGTCAAGGTGGCCATGGCCAGCATGCGCGGCGTTGTCAGCGCGGTTCTCAGATCGTCGAAACGGCCCAACCACCACAGCACGGCACCGGCAATGGGAACCGACCAGACGATGCGGTGCGCCACCACTTCCAGCGCCGGCATGTAAGCCACGGCTTTCAGATAGAACGGCAGGATGCCCCACAGCAGATAGGCGGAAAGCGCAAAGATAAAGCCTTTCCTGCCGTCGGACATTCCCGGCCCTGCTTCAGCTGCGATTGCCCCAGCCCCAAGGCCGCTTTGATTGATCTGTTCACTCATGCGGCGATGCTCTACGACTACAGGCCGGAAACGTCTATCGAATTCGGCTGATCATCCCATCAACGCCCTTGATGATTTGGGATCAATTTCATCCAAAAATCGAGAAAACCGGCTCACTCGGCAGCGATTTTGCCAGCGAGATCGCGATTTTTCATCAATTTATAGACGATTGAGTCCATCAGCGCCTGAAACGAGGCATCGATGATATTGTCGGAAACCCCCACCGTCCACCAGCGCACATTGCTGGAATCCGTCGATTCGACCAGAACCCGGGTGATGGCTTCCGTGCCGCCATTGAGGATACGCACCTTGAAATCCGCCAGCACCAGATCGTCGATCTCGTGCTGGTAGCGCCCCATGTCCTTGCGCAAGGCCAGATCGAGCGCATTGACCGGGCCATGCCCTTCCGCCACGGACATGCGCTGCTCGCCATCAACCTCGACGCGGACCACGGCTTCGGAAACGGTCTTGATATTGCCATTGGCATCGAAGCGGCGTTCGACCATGCAGCGGAAGGATTCGACCTTGAAGAATTCCGGCACCGTGCCGAGCGTGCGGCGGGCCAGCAGTTCGAAGCTGGCATCGGCGCCCTCATAGGCATAACCCTCAGCCTCGTGCTCCTTGACCAGCGCGATCAGCGTATCGAGGCGCGGATCGTTTTTTGCAACGGGAATGCCGCGCCGCTCCAGCTCATTGATGAAATTGGATTTTCCGCCCTGATCGGACACCATGACCTTGCGGCGGTTCCCGACAGTCTCCGGCGGTATGTGTTCGTAGGTCGCCGGTTCCTTGATCAGTGCCGAGGCGTGAATGCCCGCCTTGGTGGCAAAGGCTGACGCGCCGACAAAGGCGCCCTGCGCATTGGGCGCGCGGTTGAGCAGTTCATCGAAACTGCGCGACAGGCGCGACAGGCCCTTGAGCTTTTCGGCGCTGATGCCGGTTTCGAAGCGGTCCGACCAGGCGGGCTTGAGTGCCAGTGTCGGGATGATGGTGATCAGATTGGCATTGCCGCAGCGCTCGCCGATGCCGTTGAGCGTGCCCTGGATATGACGCACGCCCGCATCGACGGCCGCAAGCGAATTGGCAACCGCCTGCTCCGTGTCGTTATGGGCATGGATGCCGAGGTGATCGCCGGGGATGGCTTTGGTGACGGCGCGGACGATCGCGCTGACTTCATTCGGCTGCGTGCCGCCATTGGTGTCGCACAGCACCACCCAGCGCGCCCCGGCGTCGTAGGCGGTCCTGGCGCAGGCCATGGCATAGTCCGGGTTGGCCTTGTAGCCGTCGAAGAAATGCTCGCAATCGACGATGGCTTCCTTGCCCGCCTCGACCGCCGCCCGGACGGAAGCATCGATGGATTCGAGGTTCTCTTCGTTGGTACAGCCGAGCGCGACACGGACATGGTAGTCCCAGCTCTTGCCGACAAAACAGACGACATCGGCCGAAGAGCCGATCAAGGCTGCCAGTCCCGGATCGTTGGACACGGAGACACCGGCGCGCTTGGTCATGCCGAAAGCGGCAAACTTGGCGTGACTGGTGCGCTTTTCCGCAAAGAAGGCCGTGTCGGTCGGATTGGCGCCGGGATAGCCGCCCTCGACATAGTCGAGGCCGAACTCATCGAGCATATCGGCAATGACCTTCTTGTCCTCGACCGAAAAATCGATGCCCGGCGTCTGCTGCCCGTCGCGCAACGTCGTGTCGAAGAGATAAACGCGTTCTTTTGTCACTTGCCCGCCACTCCCAACGGCCATGCATCCGTATCATGATCGGGATGCTGGTTGGAAACCATTGTCTTTAAAAACTCGATTGATTCCGGATCGCCATCGGACCTGTGGCCCGGCAACCGGCTGAGATCATCGACATAGGGCAGCTTGTCTTCGATGCCCCATTGCACGAGCGGCGCCAGCTCTTCCGGATGATCGAAGGCGCCGATGGCCAGCGCGACGCCGTCGGGCGCCTCGTAGGTCAGGGGCGTGCCGCAAGCGGCGCAGAAGCCGCGCTGGACGTGATTGGACGAGCGGAAACGCTTTGGCGCGCCGCGCGTCCACTCCAGGTGCGCCGTCCTGGTGGAAACCAGCGGCGCATAGAAATTGCCGAAAGCCTTCTGGCACATGCGGCAATGACAGATGGAGGTATCGGTCAGCGCACCTTCAACGCGGAACCGCACCGCGCCGCACTGACAGCCGCCGCTATAGACGGGCCTGTTATCAAGACTCATGGCTGTGGCTCCCCTTCAGCGCAATACGGACAATGTGCTGACACACGCCCTCGATATCCCGCAAGACATCGTCATTCCAGAAACGCAGGACGACCCAGCCATCGGCTTCCAGCCGGCGGGTTCTGCCCAGATCATAGACCAGATGATCATCTTCACCATGCTGCGCGCCATCAAGCTCAACAATCACGCGATGTGAAGGACAAGCAAAATCAACGATGTAACCGGCAACGGGCATCTGCCTTTTAAAGCTTAGCCCCATCAGCCGGTGCGCACGAACCGCATTCCAGAGCTTCAGTTCAGCGTCCGTCAATGCCCGGCGCATTGCCTTGGCATTGGCGCGCATTTTGCGAGGGACGGGTGTGTGAGATGGCATAGTGCTCACCCCCCTCTGTCCTGCCGGACATCTCCCCCACAAGGGGGGAGATCACATCGACATCGGTGTTTTCCCACAATGTTCAAACTCTCAGATTGTACGACGGCAGCCATGAAAGCTGATCTCCCCCCTTGTGGGGGAGATGTCCGGCAGGACAGAGGGGGGTGAAACAGCGCCGATGTCACCGTTTCACCTCCCAGGTTGTCACGCGCTCGCCGGTCTGCGGGTCCTTGCCGTCCTTCAGCTGGATGCCCTGCTCCAGAAGCTCATTGCGGATGCGGTCCGCCTCGGCAAAACTTTTCGCCGCAAGCAGGGACAACCGCTCGCTGATCCTGGCATCGAGCTCCGCCTTGAAGGCGTCGGACAGGCTGGCGGCGGTTTGACCCGCCACATCCACGCCCAGCAGGGCAAATGCCGCGTGGTAATCCGCCGGGCTGACCGAACCGGATTTGCGGATCGATGCCAGCCAGTTGATCAGGCTTGGCGTCGCCAGATCATCCGACAGGATGGTGATCGCATCATCCGGGATCGTGCCGACAGGCGCATCGCCGACATATTCGCGCGCCTTGACCAGGATGTTCTCCGCTTCCTCGAGCCGGCTGACGGTGAAGTCGATCGGCTCGCGGTAATTGGTCATCAGCATGGCGAGGCGCAACACCGCGCCCGGCCATTTGCGATCGCCGAAGGTCGTCGTCTGCAACAGCTCGTTGATGGTGAAGAAGTTGCCGGCGCTCTTGGCCATTTTCTGGCCTTCGACCTGCAGGAAGCCGTTGTGCATCCAGATATTGGCCATGCGCTCGGTCCCCAGCGCGCAGCACGACTGGGCGATCTCATTCTCATGGTGCGGGAACACCAGATCGATGCCGCCGGCATGGATATCGAAAATGTTCTTCATCGGATCGTCGCAGGCAAGACCGCCGCCGAAGGGCTCGAGCAGCTTGGCCATCGCCATGGCGGAGCACTCGATGTGCCAGCCGGGACGGCCAAGCCCTTCAATGCCCGCGGGCGACGGCCAGCCGGGTTCATCCACCTTGGACGGCTTCCACAGGACAAAGTCCATCTCGTCGCGCTTGTAGGACGCCACGTCAACGCGGGCACCGGCGAGCATGTCATCGGCCGAACGGCGGGCAAGCAGCCCGTAGCGCGGGCCCTTGCGGGCATTCATCGCCGAGGGGGAAAACAGCACATGACCGTCGGCGACATAGGCGACGCCCTGCTCGACGAGCCGGTCGATCATCGCCACCATTTCCCGGATGTAATCCGTGGCGCGCGGCTGGTCGGAGGGCTCGAGATTGCCCAGCGCCGTCACATCCGCCTGAAACTGCGCATTGGTCTTGTCCGTGACGATCCGGATCGCCTCGTTGAGCGGCAGGCCGGGATAGTCGCGCGCCGCACGGGCGTTGATCTTGTCATCCACGTCGGTGATGTTGCGCACATAGGTCACCTGCGCCTCGCCATGCAGATGGCGCAGCAGCCGGAACAGGACGTCAAAGACGATCACCGGGCGGGCATTGCCGATATGGGCATAGTCGTAGACGGTCGGACCGCAGACATACATGCGCACGTTTTTCGGATCGATCGGCACGAAATCTTCCTTCGTGCGGGTGAGCGTGTTGTAGAGGCTCAGGGTCTGCGGCATGTCTTTGATCTCAAATTCGGGTTGCAACGGTAAAAACGCATATCACGGCGCTGGTCTGGCGACCGGTGCGTTTCACATCTTTGGAGCGAATTTTGAGACGAAAACGGCCGGGGCCAGCGAAGCGCTAGCTGATAATAATCCGACAGGTAATAATCGTTACGGACGACGTTTTCATGATTGCATTTATGATTGAGCCGGGGCGCAAGGTCAAGCGCAACTTGCCAACGGCCGGGTGTGGCAAATTTATCGGGTTTGAACTGGTTAATTCAAATTAACCGGAAAGCCCAAAATCCTCCCGGAATGTGCCTTTTTTCCGGCGGAATTGACCGGGATTCCTGCACCCCAGAACAGAGGGGAATTGTCCCCGCGACACAGGACCGGACACATGACCAACACTTCCGTAGCGGCCAAAGCCCGCGACACCGTTTTCGCCGATCATCTGGCCGCACAATACCGTGCGATTGGCCCGGCCGCCGTTCAGGCCGCCGTCTTGACCAAGCCGCGCCAGCGGCCGCTGTTGACCGTTTCAACCGTGCAGGAAACGGACTAACAGACTGAGGGCGATCCCGGCCATGACAAGGCCGATCAGGACGTCCAGGACACGCCATGCGGCCGGCCTGGCAAAAACCGGCTGCAGCAGTCTCGCGCCATAGCCGAGACCGAAGAACCAGACGAACGAGGCGACCGCAGCTCCGGCGCCATAGGCCGCCCGGTTGGCGCCTTCAAAACGCGCCGACAGGCCGCCCAGCAGAACCACTGTATCCAGATAGACATGCGGATTGAGGAAGGTCAGCGCCAGAACCGTGGCAATGGCCGCCTTCAGCGAGCCCCCGCCCGAGCGCGCCGCCTGCATGGCCTCCGGCTTGAGCGCACGGCGAAACGCCACCGATGCATACCAGAACAGGAACGCCGCGCCGCCAAGCGTGACCATCGAAATCAGCTGGGGGGACTGGGCAATCAGCGTGCCGAGACCGGCAACACCGGCGGTGATCAGCAGCGCATCGGACAGCGCGCAGATCAGGGACAGGATGAAAACATGCTCCTGCAACAGCCCCTGGCGCAGAATGAAGGCATTCTGCGCGCCGATGGCGATGATCAACGAGGCACCGAGAAGGAAACCGGACAAAGCGGCGGAAAACATGGGAAAATCCTGAAATCTGAAGGAGAGGCTTGGATGGACGGTCAGAACAGCTTCATCTGATCGTCGGACTCGGGCGGCTTCTGCCGCAGCGGTTTTTTGACCTCAAAAGCCCCTTCGGCCATCCGCTCCTGAATGTCCGGGCCCATATTGGCAACCTTGTTGACCTTGTCGGACACCGGTATCGCCTCGAAAAAGTCCGGCTGGGCCGGTTTCAGCAGATCGGCGACATGGCGCGGCTCCTGGGTCTTGCAGTCGAGCCAGCGGCTGAAATCCTTGGGTTCGATGACGACGGGCATGCGGTCGTGGATGGGGCGCAGCGTTTCATTGGCGCTGGTGGTCAGGATCGCGCCCGTGTCCATTTCCGAGCCTTCCGCATTGGCCCATGGCTCGTACAGGCCGGCAAAGGCGATGACGCCGCCATGCTTGGGACGGATCCAGAACGCCTGCGACTTGTTCTTGCCGTCGCGGCGCCATTCGTAAAAACCCGAAGCGGGAATGAGCGCGCGGCGATGCCGCATGGCGGTCTTGAACGAAGCCTTGTCGATGGCGGTTTCCGAACGGGCATTGATCATCAGCGGATAATCGGCGGTGTCCTTGACCCAGCCGGGAATGAATCCCCAGCGCACCAAAAGCGCACGCCGGTCGGGGCGGTTGCTGCCGGGCGGCGGCGTTTCGCCCGAGACGATCATCAGCACCGGCTGTGTCGGCGCGATATTGTAGCGGGCCGGAAAGGCCTCGACATCCATCAGCCCCATCAGGGCTTCGATCTCTTCCGGGGTTCCGAGGAGGGCAAAACGTCCGCACATGCAATGAGAGCCTATTTGAATTGGAGTGGCGATCATCCGGTTTTTCGATGCCGGGTCAAGGTGGAGTTTGCGGGATGTTGCACGATGCTCTTGTCAAAGCCCCAGCCGCGACATACCCCTGACATATGGCACAGATTCCGCTTTCCCCCGATGTTGACGGCGTTTCAGCCGTCTGTATCCGCAACGAGGCTTTCCTCCTGGTGGAGCGCGGGCGCGAACCCGCCAAGGGCTGGCTGGCCTTCCCCGGCGGGCGGCGCGAAGAGGGAGAAGCGCCTGATAGCGCCGCCATCCGCGAACTTTTCGAAGAAACCGGTATCCGCGCGACGGAGGTGTCCTATCTCGACACGGTTGTCTTCGATTATTCGACCCCGGAATTTCCCGCCCCCCGGCCCTATCGCCTCGCGGTTTTCCTGGCTCACGATCCCCGGGGCGAGGCCATTGCCGCCGATGACGCGGCGGCGGTCCACTGGCTGAAAGTCGAGGAAATGGCCGGCTTCGATGTCACCGCCAGCGTGCTCGACATGGCCTACGCCCTGGCGCGAAGCTTCAAAAGTTGAGGGTATTGCCGCATTGCGCCTTGAAGACGCCTTGCTTTCCGGCCACAACCGTCTGCAGGGGATTCCACCGCCACAGGGTCAAGACGTGCGCCGCAGAGCATTGATATCAGCATTTCTGTTGGCGATCGTCAGCGCGGGTCCCGCCCACGCGGTGGACCCATTGTATGAAACAAAGCTGATCCGGCTGGCGGAAATTCTCGGCTCCATTCATTCGCTGCGCAACATCTGCGGCGAAAAAAGCAGCCAGTGGCGCGACAGGATGGATTCGCTGCTGGCGGCGGAGAATCCGGACCCTGCCCGCCGGGCACGGCTGGTGGCCAGTTTCAACCGCGGCTACCGGACGTTTACCGAGACCTATACGGCGTGCACGAGCCAGGCGATTGCGGCGATTGACCGCTACCAGACCGAAGGAGAAAGGCTTTCTTCGGAGATCATATCGGGCTATGGAAATTAACCAGGCTTTAACTGTTGAAGCCAAAGGACCGCATTTTAAGCAAAACGTATGGTATTGTTTAGCGGCAGTTTAAGAATTGGCTTCGGCCAAGGATGGTATAATCATGAACATGACATCGGCGGACCTCGATAAGTTGGTTGCAGAAGAAAAAAAGCTGGTTGCGATCGAATATCAGAATGAAGTCTGGGCAGATGGCACTCTTGAAGGTATCGAGCCCGAGATCATGGCCGAAGCTGCATTTGCGACCGCGCTGACCGAATTGATCCGGGATAACGGCGAAGTGTCCGCGCTGGCCTTGCTCGAAGTGCTGCGCGAACGTATTTCTGCAGGTGAATTCTCTTCGAATCGCGTCCTGCAATAATTCAACGACCGGGTGATCCTGCATGCTCGACAAGCTCGCTTCCGCTTCCGTGATCGCCAGAACAGGTTTTCTAGCGGCAGTCCTCTGCGCCTGCGCTGTTCCTGCCTATGCCGCCGGACTGGACAGGCCCGTGCAGCTGGCACTCAGCGAGATCAAGAAGGAAGAGCTGCCGAAGGCCACTGAAACGGCTCCGGCAAAGCCCGAGGAGAAGGCACCGGCGGGCACCGCCCCGGCGGCTCCGCCTGCCGCTTCGGAAACCAAACCCGCCACGACAACACCGGAAAAGCCCGCCGCCCCTGCCGCAGCGCAGGAAAAGAAGGCGCCCGAGGCACCCGCTGCCAAGGAAAACGATACGGCTGGCGCGCCGCGCAGCAATCCGGCCCTGCCGAACGTACCGGAAGGCTCGCCGCCGCCGCACGTGGAATACGACGTCACCAAGCTGCCCTTCCCGGTGCAGAAGATGCGCGAGCTTATCATTGCCGCAGCCAAGACCGGTTCGCTGGAATCCCTGCGGCCGCTGATCGGCTCGGGCGACGACATGACGATGCTGTCGCTCGCCGATACCGACGGCGACCCGATTGCCTATCTGAAGAGCCTTGCCGGCGACACGGATGGACAGGAAATCCTCGCCATCGCCATCGATATCCTCAATTCAGGCTACGTCCATCTGGATGCCGGAACGCCTGATGAGCTCTACGTCTGGCCGTATTTCTTCGCCTACCCGCTCGACAAGCTCGATGCCAAGCAGCGCGTGGAGCTCTTCCAGATCGTTACCGCCGGTGACTATGACGAGATGAAGCAGTTCGGCACCTATGTGTTCTACCGCCTCGGCATTACGCCGAAGGGCCGCTGGCGCTTCTTCGTCAACGGCGACTAAGACCCCCCACCAGCGAAATAGCGCGTGGGCGTGACCCCGAACACGCGCCGGAACATCGCAATGAAGGCGCTGATATTGTTGTAGCCGACATCAAGCGCAACTGATGTGACCGCCTGCCCCGCTGCCAGCAATTCCAGTGCCCGCATCAGCCGGGCGCGCTGGCGCCACTCGGTAAAGGTGAAACCCGTTTCAACCACGAATTTGCGCGTCATCGTCCGAGCGGGAATACCCGCCCAGTCAGCCCAATCCTCGGCCTTTCGTTCGTCGAGCAGATTGCCGGTAAAGGCATGGGCGATGCGCGCCAGCCGCACATCCGCCGGCATCGGCAGCCCGAGATCCTCATGCGGCAGGCTGGCGATCTCATCGAGAATGACGCGCGCAATCCGCTCCTGTCCCTGATCAAGCACCTCGCCCTTCCAGCCGGCCGCCCGGCTGACCGCCTCGCGCAGCAGGCCGGAACTGCGCAGGGTGCAGGGAATGGCGGGGAGCATCGCGCATTCCGGCTCCGCCACGTAGACACTCCAGCCGAAATAGGCCCCGTGCGACTGCAGCGAATGCTTGTGATACGGCGGTATCCACACCGCGTGGATGGCGGGAACGACCCATTGCCCCGCTTCCGTTCCAATCGTCAACAGACCGGTGCTCGCCCCCAGCAGCTGGCCGCGCGCATGGGCGTGGACGGCAACGAACCGTGGAACACTCCTCTCCTGCTTGCCCGCAATGATGATCGGGCCTTCGGACGACATGGCTTGTTCCGGCGTGATGAAATAGCTCATTTTGGCCTCAACGCCGTATTCATTGGCACCGATACGATAGCAGCGCCAATGCGTCGTGGCTAGTTTGCTCGCATGATTTTTTGCCAAGGAGACGACGATGCGTGCCCAGGACATTTTGCCCGACAATATCAACCAGGTAGAGGTCAACGACGTTGCCGTGCGCAAGGGGACGGTCGGCGCCTTCCTCATCAACGCACGGCTCTGGCTGAAACCCGGCGCAACCGCCGAGGAGCGGGAGCTGACCGAACAGGACATTCTCGATGCGCTGCCCGCACTGGTTGCATTGGGTCTGTTTGACTTCTTATCGATCCGTGATCCCAAACTCAGGGAATTCGTCGCCATGCACCTGTAGGAGACAACGATGCTCATTGATCTGAAGGAATTTCCGCTTGTCTATCTGCGTGCCGACCGGGACAGCAGCGAAAGCCCGGAAGCGCAGATCAGGGCGCTGTTTGCCCGCGGCGAACGCTTCGTCATGATCGCCGATCATTCGCCCGACGATCATCAGGAGGAGCCGCACGAGCAGCGCAAGCAACGCTCGCTGGTGCTCAAACGCTTTCGCGACCAGCTGGCGCGCTGGTGTGCCGGCGCCATCGTCATCGAGAACAAGGGGCCGGTGGCAAAGCCGATCAAGCTCGCCTCCCAGGCGTTCGGCCATGCTTTCGGCGTTCCCTTTGCCTTTGTCAAAGACGATGCCGCCGCACGGGAAACCGCGCACCGCATCCTTGTGCCGCAGGCTTTTCCGCTCGGCTGAAAAATAATCCGAAAAATTTGCGGGGCATGTCACATCCGGCCTTTCCATCTCGTCTTGTCTGCAGGCAACGCAATGCCGCACAAGGAGATGATTGATGAAAGCCCGATTGATTCCCTATAGCTACGCCATCATGAAGCCAATGCTTGACATGGAGGACGCCGTTGTCAAAAGCGGCCTCGAACACAGCCTGATCGAACTGGTCAAGATGCGCGCCTCGCAGATCAATGGCTGCGCCTACTGCCTCGACATGCATTCGAAGGATGCGATCAAGCATGGTGAGACGGTGCAGCGCCTGGTGCTGCTTGATGCCTGGCGGGAATCGCCGCTTTATAGCGACCGTGAGCGCGCCGCGCTCGGTTGGACCGAGGCACTGACACTGGTTGCGCAAACCCATGCCGACGACCGCGACTTTGAGCCCCTCAAGGCGCAGTTCACCGAAGAGGAGATCGTCAAACTGACCATGCTGATCGTTACCATCAACGCCTGGAACCGGATTTCCGTCGGCTTCCGCTCCGTCCATCCGGTCGACAAAGCCCGTGCAGCCTGACGCGACGGAAACGTTCAACCGCCTCCGGCCGCGGCTGATCCGCATTGCCTATCGCATGCTCGGTTCAGTCGCGGAGGCGGAAGACATCGTGCAGGAAGGTTTCATCCGCTGGCACCAGGCCGACCGGTCGCAGGTGCGCAGCGCGGAAGCCTTCCTCGTGCGCACCATATCGCGGCTTTGCCTCGATCACCTGAAATCGGCGCGCGTGCGGCGGGAGACCTATGTGGGAAGCTGGCTGCCCGAGCCGATCTTCGACCCCAGCGAGGAGGAAACCGACAATGATATCACCCTCACCCTGATGATGGCGCTGGAACGGCTGTCGCCGCTCGAACGCGCGGCCTTCCTGCTGCATGACGTGTTCGGCCAGGATTTCAATCAGGTATCGGAGGCCATCGGCCGCGATCCGGCAACCTGCCGCCAGCTTGCCAGCCGCGCCCGTACCCATGTGCAGCAGGCAAAACCGCGTTTTCCCGTGTCCGACACGCATGGCAGGACTATTGCGACGGCCTTCTTCAATGCCTCGCGCAGCGGCGACATGCAGGCCCTGCAGGCGCTGCTCGCCGAGGATGTCACGCTCTACACCGATGGCGGCGGCATTCGTCCCTCGGCGATCAATCCCGTCTATACACAGGACAAGGTGTCGCGTTTCTTTGCCGGTATTGCGCGCCACGCCGAATACCGCAAACCGCCACTGTTGCGTCAGGGACTGATCGATGGCCTTCCCGGCTATGTCACCCGCGAAGCCGACGGCCTACTCCAGACCACCGCCCTCGCCATCGAGGACGGAAAGATCAAGGCGATCTACATCGTGCGCAACCCGGAAAAGCTGGGCCATATCGCCGTCGCCAATTGATCTTGCGGCAGCAGAGGGCGATCCCCGCGCGCCCTACCGCGCGGCTTGCAACGCGCCGTCGATGATCGCCGACATCTGGGTCACCGAAAGCGCGCCGACATATTTCCTTCCGTTGACGAAGAATGTCGGCGTGCCGGTGACGCCGAACTCCTTCAATGCACGTTCCCGGACGGCGTTCACCTTGTTGAGGAGTGCCTGGTCGGCCAGGCAGGATTTGAATTCCTGTTCCGACAGCCCCGCCAGCTTGGACGTCTGCTGCAGATAGCCCATGATATCCTTGGTCTGGATCCACTGCCGCTGATGCCCGAACAGCGTTTCGATGAAGGGATAATAGCGCTCCTTGGTCACGCAGCGCGCCAGCATGAAAATGCCCGTGGAACGCGGCTCCAGCGGCAATTCGCGAAAGATCAGCTTCGCCTTGCCGGTGCTGATGTATTTCTGCTTGATGACGGGCAGCGTCTGCACGGTGAAATCCGCGCAATGCGAGCAGGCCATGGACGCGTATTCAACGATGGTCACGGGCGCATCGGCATTGCCGAGGACCATGTCCTCAAGCGGTCCCGGCTGCATGAGTTTCGCCACATCAACGCTACCGACAGGCGCAGGAACAGTCTCGCCGGCAGCCATCGCCGGGACGGCCATGGAAATGGCGGCGGCAGCGGACATCAGGAGCGTATTACGGCGGTTTGGCATGGGAGTTCTCTCTCGATCAGAATGCGAAGCGGACATCTGTCTACATCAGCATCCGTGACTTTTTCATGGAGTATCGTATGCCGGAGCGGATACATGTTGATCATTTGCACGTTGACCCGCCGGAAAGCTGCGCTCACGATAGATGCACCTCTCACACCACGGAATCATCCCATGCCAGAATTCACGATGTATCAGGTCGATGCCTTCACCAGCGCGCTTTTCCGCGGCAATCCGGCCGCCGTTCTGGTGCTGGACGACTGGCTGCCCGAGGCAACCATGCAGAACATTGCCGCCGAGAACAATCTGGCGGAGACGGCATTCGTGCGGCCCAACGGCAGGGGATGGGACCTGCGCTGGTTTACCCCGGTGCACGAGGCGCCGTTCTGCGGCCATGCCACGCTGGCGACCTCGCACGTGCTCGCGCATGAGATGGGCATTGACGGCCAGCTGGTGTTCGAGACGCAGGTCGGCACCTTGCGCGTCGATCGCAGCAATGATGGCTATCAGCTTGATTTTCCGAGTTTTCCGCCTGAGATCCTGAGCGAAATTCCAGCACCGTTGAGGGCCATTTTCGGCACGGGCGAGGTCAAGGCGTTCCGCAATTTCGAAAACATGTTCGTCGAACTTGCCGATGAACGGGCGGTCGTGGAGTTCGTGCCTGATCTGCCCGCAATCCTGAAACTCGATCCCTTAAGCCTTGTGATCACGGCAAAGGGCGATGAGCACGATTTCGTCTCGCGCTACTTTGCACCGCTCGCCGGCATCCCGGAGGATCCGGTCACCGGTTCCATTCACGCGACGCTGGTGCCCTACTGGGTGCAAAAGCTGGGCAAGACGAACCTCTCGGCCTTCCAGCGCTCCAGCCGCGGCGGGCATCTCCTGTGCGAACTCAAAGGCGACCGCGTGCTTCTTTCAGGATCGGCGGTCACCTTCATGAAGGCGCAAATCTACCTGCCCTGACCCAGCGCCTCGCCAAACAGCACCGGCTCACCCTGCGACGGCGTGACGATTTCGCCGTCCCACATCACCTTGATGCCGCGCACGATGGTGCCGACGGGCCAGCCGGTGACGATCCTGCCGTCATAGGGCGTCCAGCCGGCTTTCGAGCCGACCTGCGCATTGGTGATGGTTTCGCGCCGCTTCATGTCGACGATGGTCAGATCCGCGTCATAACCGACGGCGATGCGGCCCTTGCGCGCCATGCCGAACAGGCGGTTGGGGCCGTGCGAGCTCAGGTCGACAAACCGTTCGATCGACAGGCGCCCGGCATTGACATGATCCAGCATGATCGGCACCAGCGTCTGCACGCCGGTCATGCCCGACGGCGATGCCGGATAGGGCTTTGCCTTTTCTTCCAGCGTGTGCGGCGCATGGTCGGAGCCGAGCACATCGACAATGCCCTGTCCGATGCCCTTCCAGATGCCGTCGCGGTGGCGCGCATCGCGCACCGGCGGGTTCATCTGGATCAGCGTTCCCAGCGTGGCATACTGGCTGGCATCCAGCGTCAGATGATGCGGCGTTGCCTCACAGCTGGCCACATCCTTGTGCCCGGCGAGGAAATCGATTTCTTCCGCCGTGGAAATATGCAGGACATGGATGCGCGCGCCGGTTTGGCGCGCAATGCGCACAAGCCGCTCGGTGCACTGGAGCGCGGCAATTTCATCGCGCCAGACCGGGTGCGAGGCGGGATCGCCGGCAATGCGGTAGCTTTCGCGCTCGCGCAGGCGGAACTCGTCCTCGGAGTGGAAGGCGGCGCGGCGGCGGGTGTTGCGCAGGATGGAAGCCACGCCTTCGTCATCCTCGACCAGGAGATCGCCGGTGGACGAGCCCATGAACACCTTGATGCCTGCAGCGCCGGGCAGACGTTCCAGTTCGGCCACGTCTTTCGCATTGTCGCGCGTGCCGCCGACCCAGAAAGCGAAATCGCAATGCATGCGGTGATTGCCGCGCCGCACCTTGTCTTCCAGCGTTTCCGCCGACGTGGTCAGAGGTTTGGTATTGGGCATTTCGAAGACGGCGGTGACACCGCCGAGGACGGCCGAGCGCGAACCGCTTTCAAGATCCTCCTTGTGCTCGAGGCCGGGCTCGCGGAAATGCACCTGGCTGTCGACAACACCGGGCAGAATATGCAGGCCGGTCGCATCGATGATCTCGCCGGCGGAGGCACCGCCGAGATTGCCGATGGCGGCAATGCGGCCATTGGTGATGCCGATGTCGCGCAATCCGACACCATCCTGATTGACAACCATTCCGCTTCTGAAAATCGTATCGAACGTCTGTGCCATCTGCTTTCCATTCCTGCCTTGCGAACCCTTCCCTTGCGGCTTACGTAACGGGGACAGCAAAGGCAAGGGTGATATGATGCCATCGGCAAACTTAAGCGGCAGAGCGATTCTCGACGTAACCGGAGACGATGCGGAAAAGTTCCTGCAGAACCTGATCACCACCGATCTCGATACCCTCAGTGAAGGCGACCTCAAACCCGGCGCGCTGCTGAGCCCGCAGGGCAAAATCCTGTTCGAGTTCCTTGTCTCCCGATCAGTGGAAGGTCTCGTGCTCGATACGCTGCAAACCTCGGTCGCCGATCTCCAGAAAAGACTGACGCTCTACAAGCTGCGTGCCAAAGTGCAAATTACCCTGCGGCCTGAATCGGTTATCCGGGTTTCATGGCACAATGAGTCAGGCACTTCAGATGATGATTCAAGCCTGCACGACCGCCGCTTTCCCGATGCCGTGAATGTCCGCCGCCAGTATGGTGGTAAAGCCGCACCGACGGCGGACGAATCGCAATGGACGGCGCTGCGCATTGCCCACGGCGTGGCGGAAGCGCCGCTCGACTATGCGCTTGGCGATGCGTTCCCGCATGATGTCAATCTCGACCAGACCTCCGGTGTGTCCTTCAAAAAGGGCTGCTTCATCGGCCAGGAGGTTGTCTCGCGCATGCAGCACCGCGGCACGGCGCGCCGGCGCATTCTCATTGCCTCGGGCAATGCCAGCCTGCCGGAAACGGGTACGGCCATTACCGCCAACGGCCGCGAAATCGGCACGCTCGGCAGCGTCGCAGGCAATGCAGCGCTGGCGCTGGTGCGCATCGACCGTGTCAAGGACGCCATGGATGCGGGCACACCGATCCTGTCAGGAGATGCGGTTCTTACCCTTGCCATTCCGCCCGAACACCGCTTTACATTTCCCGTGACGACCGAAGGGGCCTGAGCGGGAGAATCCATGCCGAAACCGGCAGCAGCCAAAACCAAGCAGACCAAAGAAACGCGGGCATGGCAGCGCATGCTGTCGGGCCGCAGGCTCGACCTGCTTGACCCCTCGCCGCTCGACATCGAAATCGAAGATATCGCGCAGGGCCTGTCGCGCGTGGCGCGCTGGAACGGCCAGACCGTCGGCGAGCACGCCTATTCGGTGGCGCAGCATTCCCTGCTGGTCGAGCACATCTTCGGCCTGATCGTCCCCGATGCAAGCACCGAGCACCGGCTGGCAGCACTTTTGCACGATGCGCCGGAATATGTGATCGGCGACATGATCTCACCGTTCAAGGCGGTGGTGGGCGGCGATTACAAGAGCGTCGAGCTGCGCCTGCAGCAGGCCATCCACCTGCGCTTTGCCCTGCCGCCAACCGTATCGCAAAGTCTGCGCGGCCTGATCAAACGCGCCGATGCCGTCGCCGCCTATTTCGAGGCGACGCGGCTTGCCGGTTTTGCTGAGAAGGAGGCCGTGCTTTTCTTCGGGCGGCCGCGCGGAATCGACCCGCAATGTCTCGACTTGACGGCCATGGCCACCCAGAATGCGCAGAATGCCTTTTTGCAGCGTTTTGCTGTATTGGAATCACATCGCGCCAGCAAGACATAGAGGCCAGCCATGCCGCATATCATCGTCACTCCCCTTTCCCGGCTTGCCGAAACGGCAACACGGTCCGGCGCACGGGACATGGTGACCCTGATCAACATGGGCACCCCGGTTGAACGGCCCGCCGAAATCGCCGAAGCGCGCCACCTGTTTCTCGGTTTCAACGATATCATCGAACCGGCTGACGGCATGACGCCGCCGGGTGCCGAGCACGTGCACAGCCTGATCGCCTTCGGCCGCAATTGGGACCGGCAGGCGCCGCTGCTCGTGCATTGCTATGCCGGTATCTCGCGCTCCACCGCCGGGGCCTATATCACCGCGCTGGCGCTCAACCCCGCGCTTGACGAGGTCTGGCTGGCCCAGACCCTGCGCCGGAACGCGCCTTCCGCCACGCCCAACAGCAGGCTGGTTGCCCTCGGCGACGACATCCTTGGCCGCAAGGGGCGCATGGTCGATGCGATCAAGGCGATCGGGCGCGGCGAGGACGCATTTGAAGGCACCCCCTTCATCCTGCCGCTCGCGGTCCAGCCATGACAACCACCGGTGCGCCCAACGCCGTCGAAATCAACCTGAGCGCCGCCATCGCCGCGGTTGCCGACAACGACCCGCTGATCCTGACGACACCGGCCAGCGACGATGCGCAGCGCGATGAACTGCCGTTCGGGCCGTTCAATCCGCTGGCGCACCGCACCTTCGAGACAGGCCTGCGCGAGTGGGTGGCGGAGCAGACGCCGCTGCGCCTCGGTTATGTCGAGCAGCTCTACACATTCGGCGACCGCGGGCGGCACAAGACGGCCGAGGACCGTGATCTGCACATCGTCTCCGTCGGTTATCTCGCACTGACCCGGATCACCGACGACAACCGGGAAGCGCTGCGCAAATCCGGCGCACGCTGGCGCAGCTGGTATTCGTTCCTGCCGTGGGAGGACTGGCGCGGCGGCAAGCCCGCCATGATCGATGACACCATTCGCCCTGCATTGTGCCAGTGGGCAGAACAGGGCAACTCGCATGCGCGCCTGAGCCGGTTCCGGCTGGCCTTCGGCGACGAGGGCATCGCCTGGGACGAAGAGCGTGTACTGGAACGCTATGAACTGCTCTACGAGGCGGGTCTCGTCACCGAGGCCGTACGCGACGGGCGCGCCGACCCGCCTGCCCTCACTGGCAATCTCGGCCTGCCCATGAGTTTCGATCATCGCCGTATCCTGGCGACGGCGATTTCACGCCTGCGCGCCAAGCTGAAGTACCGTCCCGTGGTGTTCGAACTGATGCCGCCGACCTTCACGCTTACCGCGCTGCAGGAAACCGTGGAAGCCATCTCCGGCCGCCACCTGCACAAGCAGAATTTCCGCCGTCTGGTGGAAGGGACGGAACTGGTCGAGCCGACCGGGGCCGAACAGACACAGGCGCGCGGCCGCCCCGCTGCGCTTTACCGGTTCCGGCACAATATATTGGAGGAGCGCAGCGTCGCGGGCCTGCGGGTCGGCGGGCGCGGATAGGGAGGGGATATGACCGACAAACCCAGTGCCGTGAACGCCGAAGGCATTGCGGAACCGTTCGCTGTGGAAAGCGTGCCGTGGCAGGACTGGTCGGAAGGCAGCCGTTACGGCTCGCGCTTCCGCTATCTCTCTGCCTTCGGCGGTGCCAGCCATGTCGGCGTTGCGATGGAGGAACTGGCGCCGGGCATGGAGTCCAGCCTCAACCATTATCACATGCTGGAGGAAGAGCAGGCGCTGATCGTGGCGGGCGAGATGACCCTGAAGCTCGGCGACAAGACCTATCTGGTCAAAGCCGGCGATTATGTCTGTTTTCCCGCGGGCCAGAAGGCCGGACATTCCTTCTACAACCACAGCAGCGAGCCCTGCCGCTTCCTCATCATCGGCGAGAAGAACCCGCATGACGTGATCGTCTATCCGGAAACCGGCCGGGTCAGCGTCCGCCTGACCGGCGAAGGCTATGACAAGTCGGCCACGATGGAATATTGGCAGGGCGCCGATATGGAACGGAAGGGGTAATAATACGAACGTCGAATTGACGGGATTGCAAAGTGTAAGCAATCTGCTTACATGATCAAGACGTTTAAGAATAAAGCGGTTGCTGATCTCTGGCGTGATGGCAGATCAAAAATTGATGTGCGATTGCACAAGCGAATTCTCGTGCGGCTCGATCGCCTTAATGTCGCAACAGGGATCGAACAGCTGAATCTTCCAGGTTTTGATTTTCATTCCCTGAAAGGTTTTAAACCAACCAGATACACCATTCACATCAATGGTCCTTGGTGCATCACGTTCAGTTTTGAAAACGGTCATGCATATGACGTCGACTTTGAACAATACCACTAGGAAGTCCAATGACGAAAATGACATCCAGCCCAGATCGTTGCCCGTCCCATCCCGGCGCGCTGCTTGATGATATCATTCCGGCGACTGGAAAGACCAAGGCGGAAATTGCGCAACTTCTGGGAATATCGCGCCAACATTTCTATGACATTATCGGCGAGCGCAAGCCGGTGTCCCCGGCCGTGGCGGCGCGCCTTGGCAAGGCTTTCGGCGATGGCGCAGCGGTATGGCTGCGGATGCAGGCAGCCTATGACGCCTGGCATGCGGAGCGCGAAGTCGACGTCAGCAAAATTCCGACGATCCGCGCCGCATAACCTTACTTCAGGAGATATACGTTCTCATCGCCCGGAAATGCCCGTGCGCGGACATCATCCGCATAGGCTTTCACCGCGGCGTCGATACCGGCGCCGACCGTGCCGTAGACCTTGACGAATTTGGGCGGTTTGGGGTTGTAACCCAGCATGTCTTCCAGCACGAGAATCTGCCCGTCACATTCTTTCGACCCGCCGATGCCGATGGTCGGAATTGGGATTTCCCGGGAAATCTCGGCGGCGAGCGGCTCGACGATGCCTTCGAGCACCACGGAAAACGCACCGGCATCGCTGACCGCCTTGGCATCCGCCTTGATCAGCGGCCACAGCGCCGTGTCGCGCCCTTGGGTCTTGAAGCCGCCGAGCGTGTTGATCGACTGCGGCGTCAGGCCGATATGCGCCATCACCGGAATGCCGCGTTCGGTGAGAAAGCGGATGGTCTCGGCCATGCGCACGCCACCTTCGATCTTGATGGCGCCGCAGCCGGTTTCCTGCATCACCCGTGCCGCATTGCGGAACGCCGTGGCGGGGCTTTCCTCATAGCTGCCGAAGGGCATGTCGACGACGACCATGCCGCGTTTCGAACCACGCACGACAGCCTTGCCGTGCATGATCATCATGTCGAGCGACACGCCAAGCGTTGATTCCATGGCGTAGAGCACCATGCCGAGACTGTCGCCGACGAGGAGAATATCCGCATGATTGTCGACGATGCGGGCCGTGTTGGCGTGATAGGAGGTCAGCGCCACGATGGGTTCGCCGCCCTTGCGTGCACGGATTTCCGGCGCCGTAACCCGGCGAATGACGATTTCCTGGCTCATCTGGATGCGCTCCCCTCGCGTTGTTGTCAGCCGATCACGCGCTGGTCGATCAGCCGGACTTTGCCGAAGCGCACCGTGAGCAGGATGACCACGGGCTGTTTGAATTTACCCGAGACGGGATCGAGCGTCTGGGCGTCGCGGATATCGACGGCTTCGACGTCGCCCTGCTTTTCCGTTTCCAGCATCGTGCGCACCGCATTGCGGATGGCCGCCACCGAACGCTGCCCTTTTGCCACCATCGCATCGGCAAGATCGAGCGAGCGCGGCAGGATCGCCGCCGCCTTGCGGTGTGCGGGTGTCAGCATGGCATTGCGCGAGGAGCAGGCGACGCCATCCGCTTCGCGCACCGTTGCCACGCCGGTGATGACGATGGGCATGTCGAGATCGGCGACCATGCGGCGGATGATCGTCAATTGCTGATAATCCTTCTCGCCGAAGAAGGCGTGGTCCGGCTGCACGATGTTGAACAGTTTCGTCACCACCGTGCTGACGCCGCGGAAATGGCCGGGCCGGATCTTGCCGATCAGGATGCGCGAGAGAACCGGGTTTTCAACGATGGTGTTGGCGCCCGCCCGGTAGATTTCGGCCACCTCCGGCGTGAAGACATAATCGACGCCTTCGGCTTTCAGCTTGGCGAGATCGCCGGCCATGTCCCGGGGATAGGTGGACAGGTCCTCGTTGGGACCGAACTGGGTCGGATTGACGAAGATCGACACGACAGTCACATCGCAGGCGGCGCGCGCGTGGCGCACCAGCGTCATGTGGCCGATGTGCAGATAGCCCATGGTCGGCACGAGACCGATGCTCCGGCCCTTCAATCGTTCCGCCTTGAGGGCGGCGCGCAGCTCGGCGATGGTGGCGATGACTTTCATTTCAGTTCTATGTCCAGTCCGATATCCAGCGTTGGCGCTGCCATGGTGATCTTAGAGGTCGAGATGTAATCGACGCCGGTTTCGGCGATGGCCTTGATCGTATCAAACGCAATATTGCCCGATGCTTCAAGTCTGGCGCGGCCTGCATTGATTTTCACCGCCTTTTCAAGCAGTTCCGGCCCCATATTATCAAGAAGAATCACATCGGCATTGACGGACAATGCCTCATCGAACTGGTCGAGGCCATCCACCTCCACCTCGATCTTGACGAGATGTCCGGCATAGGCCCGCGCGGCCAGAATGGCCTTGGCGACACCGCCTGCAACAGCAATGTGGTTGTCCTTGATCAGGATCGCGTCATCAAGGCCGAAGCGGTGGTTGGAACCGCCGCCGCACTTCACCGCATATTTGGCGAAAGTCCGCATGCCGGGAATGGTTTTGCGCGTGTCGCACACCCTTGCATGGGTATGGGCGATCAGGTCGGCAAAGCGGGCGGTATAACTGGAGATTCCGCTCAGATGCATGAGGAAATTGAGCGCCACGCGCTCGGCCGACAGGATGGCGCGGGCATTGCCTTCGACAATGGCGATGATGTCGCCGGGTTTCACCCGCACGCCGTCCTTGACCAGGGCGGTGAATGTCACGTCGGGATTGATCAGGATGAAGGCCTTGCGGGCAAATTCCATGCCGCAGATCACGCCGGCCTCGCGGCTGGACAGAACCGCCTTGGCGGTCGCCTCCTCCGGGAGCGTGGCATTGGTGGTCAGATCACCGGCGCGCCCGAGATCTTCGAGCAGGGCGGCGCGTACGGCGTCGTCGATCAGCAGTCCCGGCAATGATGGGGGAAACGCCTTCTGCGCTACAGTTGCTTTCTGAGACATATTCATCAGCTCTCTCCACCTGCGCCTAGGCGCGTTCCATCATGTCGCCGACATAGGCCTGCGCATCGTCCAGTGTCAGGAATGTCCGATGCTGCCATTCCCGGCGTTTTTCGGGAAAATCGGTGCGGAAATGGCCGCCGCGGCTTTCCTCGCGGCGCAAGGCACTGACCGCCACCAGCTTGGCGGTGGCCAGCACATTGCGGAATGCCGGATCGCGGTTGGCCCGTTCAAGGGCGAGAATGGCCTTCAGCCCGGCGCGCATATCCTCGCCGTTGCGGATCACCCCGAAGCTGGCGCTCATGGTCCTGCGCAGCGTCGCCATGGCGGAACTGTCGCCTTCGGTCTGCAGGTCATCGCGGTCGACCGATCCGGCCGACCAGTTATCGACCGGTTTCGCGCCGTCCCTGCCGATTTTGGCAGCGATGCGGGCAGAGAACACGACTGCCTCCAACAGCGAATTGGATGCGAGGCGGTTGGCGCCATGGGCACCCGTCGAGGTGCATTCGCCGCAGGCCCAGAGGCCGTCAATCGAGGTGCGCCCGTCGGCATCGGTGAGGATACCGCCCATGAAATAGTGGGCGGCGGGAATAACGGGGATGGGCTGGGTCACGGGATCGATGCCGGCGTCGCGGCAATAGCGGTACACCGTCGGAAATTCGTCGGGGAACGCCGCGCCGACCGCCGTGGTGCAGTCGAGCCAGGCGCCCCGCCCCGCCATGACTTCGGCATAGATGCCGCGCGCCACCACATCGCGCGGGGCAAGTTCGCCATCGCTGTCGATTTTCAGCATGAAGCGCTCGCCGTCGCGGTTGATCAGTGTCGCGCCATGGCCGCGCAATGCTTCGGTTGCCAGCGGCGCCGGGTCCTTGTGCACGTCAAGCGCCGTCGGGTGAAACTGCACGAACTCCATATCGGCCATCATGGCACCCGCGCGGGCAGCCATGCCGATGCCCTCGCCGCGCGCCTCGGACGGATTGGTGGTGACCGCATAGAGATGCCCGATGCCGCCCGTGGCGATGACGACCGAACGGGATGCAAGGCGTATCTTCTCGCCCCGGCCCGCATCGGCGCGGGCGATCACCCCGGTCACGGCGCCCTTTTCCGTGGTGATGTCTTCCACCACATAGCCTTCCATCACACGAATGGACGGGGTGTTCTCGACGGTGTGCACCAGCGCCTGCATGATGGCGCGGCCCGCCATGTCGCCGCGCACACGGACGATGCGGCTTTCCGAATGCGCCGCCTCACGCGACACCTGCAGCTTGCCTTCCAGATCGCGGTCGAACGGCACGCCGTAGCCAAGCAGGTCGTGCACGCGGGCAGCGGCTTCCGTTGCCATCAGCCGTGCAATGCTTTCGTCCACGATGCCGTCACCGGCGGCCATCGTGTCGGCCACATGCTTGTCCGTGGTGTCGCCGTCGGAGACGGCGGCGGCAATGCCCGCCTGCGCCCAGGCCGAGGACGCACCGCGGCCGATGGGTGCGGCCGCGAGAATGGTGACGGGACGCGGCGCAAGCTTCAGCGCGCAGAACAGGCCGGCCAGACCGCCACCGATAATGATCACCGGCTCAACCGGCGCCGGGGCCTTGGAGAATGGTACGCTCATCGGAATTACCCCTGTTGCCCAGCCGGGCCGTTGGGTTGAAGGTCAGTTCTTGAGGTTCACCATGCGCTCGACGGCAAGACGGGCACGTTCGGCAACCAGCGGATCGACGTGAATTTCCTCACGCATGTAGACGAGGCTTTCCAGAATGTTCGGCAGCGTGATGCGCTTCATGTGCGGGCAAAGGTTGCACGGCTTGATGAACTTCACGCCGGGCACTTCCGACTCGATATTCGACGCCATCGAGCATTCCGTGACGAGAAGCACCTTTGCAGGCTTCCGGTCCTTCACATAATTGATCATGCCGCTGGTGGAGCCGGTATAATCGGCGATGGCCACGACTTCCGGCGGGCATTCCGGATGGGCAATGATCTGGATATCCGGATCGGCAACCCTGTAAGCCAGAAGCTCATCGGCGGTGAAGCGCTCATGCACTTCGCAATGGCCCTTCCAGGTGAGGATCTTGACATCGGTCTGGGCGGCGACGTTCTGCGCCAGGAATTCGTCGGGAATGCACAGAACCCGGTCAACGCCAAAGCTCTCGACCACCTGAACGGCGTTGGCCGAGGTGCAGCAGATATCGCTTTCCGCCTTCACCTCGGCCGAGGTGTTGACATAGGTGACGATCGGCACGCCGGGATAGGTTTCCCGCAGCAGGCGGACATCGGCGCCGGTGATGGATTCAGCCAGCGAACAGCCGGCTCGCATATCCGGAATAAGAACGGTTTTCTGCGGGTTCAGCAGTTTCGAGGTCTCGGCCATGAAATGCACGCCGCACTGGACGATGATTTCCGCGTCGACACGCGTGGCCTCGCGGGCCAGCTGCAGGGAGTCCCCGACAATGTCGGCGACGCAATGGAAAATTTCCGGCGTCTGGTAATTATGCGCGAGAATGACGGCATTGCGCTGCTTCTTCACCCGGTTGATCGCCGCCACATAGGGCGCGTAAACCGGCCATTCGATGCGCGGAATATGATGTGCGACCCGCTGGTAGAGGTGTTCGGTTTCCGCCGCCACTTCCGGGGTGAAAGACAGGTCCGGCATGGTGAGAACGCCGAAACGCTCCGCTGCGGATGGGCCGGCGATAGGGCCGTTTACGGTGCGCGCAGTGCTGGTCATCGTCTTTTCCTCCAAGGGCAACCTCCTCAGATTGCCTGCTGCCGATCATTTATACTCAATATGAGCATATTTGTGATCAAAAGAAAAACGGCAAGGCCGTCGCTGAATACATAGGCCAATATTTCCACGGCTTCAAGGGGCAGATTTTCAACAATCGGCTAAAGATTGCGGGAGGAATGAACGCGCCGAAGACAATCCGGCGCGGGTTTTCCCTGTGTCACGCATGACGTGCGAGCCGATGGAAACGCCCGGCTTGAGGGCATTTCCCCGATTTATTTCAGAGGGTTAGTACGTGGTTCCCCGGTGGCGGTAATAGTTGCGGTCCTGCCGGTCACGTTTGGCCGGGCTGTCGCCACCCAGACGCGGCGAGCAATCGGTGAATATTTTCGCGTTGATATCCGTTGGCCGGTCGCAAAAGACCAGCGGGCTGACCCGGCCCGAATTGGCGCAACCGGCCAGGGTAATGGTGGCCAAAGCCAGAAGTGGCAGAAGAAATCGCATCGGGAAAACCTTTGTCTGTATGTGCGGCAGGGAATCGAAGGACCCATAACGTATCAATTGTGTTGATGTGCCAATTCACATCTATTCAATTGATTGAGAGTACAAATAGGATAATTCTCTCCTGGATTTAAGGGGAGAGACCATGATTCAATCGCGCACAGCAAAGCCTGCGGGCTTACCGTGGCTGATCATCACCGCCGGTTGTCTCATCGCGGTCATGACATTCGGCCCGCGCTCGGCCATGGGTCTTTTCCAGTTGCCGCTGCTGCATGACAAAGGCTGGGACCGCACCACATTCGGCATGGCCATCGCCCTGCAGAATCTGTTCTGGGGTATCGGCCAGCCCTTCTTCGGCGCCATCGCCGACAAATTCGGCACATGGCGGGTCCTGCTGATGTCCGCGATCCTCTACAGCGCCGGGCTGATCCTCATGGCATGGGCTTCCTCGCCCGGCATGCTCTATATCGGCGGCGGCCTTCTT
This sequence comes from Phyllobacterium sp. MT110, assembly GCF_058792715.1. Lineage (NCBI taxonomy): Bacteria > Pseudomonadati > Pseudomonadota > Alphaproteobacteria > Hyphomicrobiales > Phyllobacteriaceae > Phyllobacterium > Phyllobacterium sp. MT110. The sequence continues at coordinate 522,218 of NZ_JBXAFE010000001.1, read as the reverse complement.
GTCGGCCTCGGCATCGCCTCCGGTTCCTTTGGAACGATCCTTTCCGCATTTGCCCGCAATGTTTCGGCCGAAAAACGCACCTTCGTCTTCGGCCTCGGCACCGCAGCGGGTTCCGCCGGCATGTTTGTGTTTTCGCCGCTCAGCCTTGCGCTGATCGAGCGTTTCGGCTGGTCTGATGCGCTGGTCTATCTCGGCATCGCCATGCTGATCGTACCGCTCCTCGCCATCCCGCTGCGCGGCAATTCCACCAGCGGCCGCGTCAGCGAGGCACAGTACAAGCAATCCATGGGCGAAGCCCTGCGCGAAGCGCTCGGCCACAGAAGCTATGTGCTGCTGACGACAGGCTTTTTCGTCTGCGGCTTCCAGCTGGCGTTCATCACCGCGCACTTTCCCGCCTATATCAGCGATATCGGCATCGATGCCAAATATGCGGTGCTGGCGCTGGCCCTGATCGGCTTTTTCAACGTGATCGGTTCGCTGGCATCCGGCGTCATCAGCCAGCGCTATTCCAAGCCGAAATTCCTCGCCTATCTCTATATCGGCCGCTCGGTGCTGGTGGCGGCATTCCTGCTGTTGCCGCAGACCGGTGCATCCGTCGTGGTGTTTGCCATTGTGATGGGGCTGATGTGGCTTTCAACCGTACCGCCGACCAATGCGCTGGTCGCCATCATGTTCGGCACGCGCTATCTCGGCATGCTCGGCGGCATCGTGTTCTTGTCGCACCAGATCGGCTCTTTCCTCGGCGTCTGGCTGGGCGGCTATCTCTACGATCACTTCGGCAGCTACAACCCCGTGTGGTGGCTGAGTGTCGTCCTCGGGATTTTCGCCGCCATCGTGCATTGGCCGATTGAAGAGCGCCAGGCGGACCGCCCCGCCCTGCAACCGGCCGAATAGGCTGCGTTACGGCTGAAGGCGCTTACGGATGGGTTCGAATTCCGGCGTGGCCTTGCGTTTGACCGGATCCGGCTCGTTCGCATCGATGGCTTCCCAGTACTTCCAGTTCAGCTTTTCCGATCCAAGCTCGTAGTCCATGCCGTCCCAGCTGTCCTCACGGAAACTGTAAAAAGCCCAGTGCAGCCTGTCTTTATCGAGCACGGTCAAGACATCCTCGAGATAGGCCTTGCAACCCGCAAGCATGCGCATGCAGCCATATTCGCCTGCGACCAGCCGGTTGAGCGGGATATGATGCGCCTTGGCCCAGTCGACCGGCTTGGCGAGGTAATCGGCAACGTTCTGCGCATTCCATGTCACCGTTGATCCGGCATAGGGAACCTCGCCCGGATAGGCATAGGGCTTCTTCCGCTTGATATTCGGCGCGCTTGTTGCTTCGTAGGGCTCGTACATGTGGAAACTGTAAACGACCTTCGTGTCATCGAGCGGTGTCGGCCAGTAGCTGAAGGCATCGGCAGCTGCATACCACCCGGCATCCGCCATGACAGGTGTGACGGGATCGACCTTGCGGATTTCAGCGATCACCGTGTTGTAGAAGGCGATCAGGTCGCGCGAGCCGCCCTTCTGCTTGCCGTACCAGGCCTGCATGTCCGCAACACTGGCATGTTCGGCAATACCGCCCATCTTTTCCGGCGCGGGCTCGTTGATGATGTTGTAGGCCGCAATGGCCGGATGATCCTTCAGGGCGGTCGCCAGATCCCGCCAGAACTGCGCTGCCTCCTGCCATTTTGCCTTGTCCTGCCAGAGCCGGTCATCGAACGTGCCGTTGTTGTTCTGCGACCAGCGCATGGATGGCAGGGACAGCGGCGTGATGACGACCTTGAGGCCGGCCTTATCAGCGCGGTCGAGCGTCGCCTTCAGCGTGGCAAGATCGGACGGAGGGATGCCCTCGTAATGATCGGCATCGCCGATGAGAAAATCCCGCTTGGCCGGCTTCCACTTGTCGTAGGAGAGCCGCACCCAGCTTGCGCCATATTTTTTCAAGGCGTCGAAATAGGCCTGGTCCGGAGGCAAGCGATTGAAACTGTTGCCGCCATGCTGCGGCGTATCCCAAAAGGTGATGAGATCGGCGGCATTGGCGGCGCAGCTCATGGCGAGGGAGAGAAACAGGGTCGTCGCGATACGCATGGGCACTCCTTCGGATCAATGGTCAGAGGGACAACTGACGGGGCACTGCGGCGGCAATGGGCCGGGTTTTGCCCAGCGCGACAGTTATAAACAGAAACCGCCGCCTGACGGGTCAGACGGCGGCGATTTGCATCGATATGGTAAGCGGAGTGTTAATCGCGCAATGCCGCCTCGATCTTGTCGAGCGCCTCGGCCTTGCCGATGCCGGTGAGGAAGGCGAGCGTTGTGATCACCGGCTTGCCGAGATCCTTCGGCAACTGGGTCGTGGTGACGACAAGGTCGACATCATCGATCTGGCTGGCTACCTCGGTCGCCTTGCACTGGCGTGAATTGAACGTAATGCCGCGTTCCTTCAGCGCGTCCTCCACCGCGTGAGCGACGACGGTCGACGTCGCGATACCGGTTCCGCAGGCGAAAAGTACAGTCTTTTGTTTGGTCATTGGTCCCTCTTCATCCCGGATGGCGCATCAGGCCAAAAGCCGGGTCACATCGTCAACAGTGGTGGATCGCATCAGGGCGGAGATCGTGTCCGCCGACTGAATGGTCAAGGCGATTTCCTGCAGCATTTCGATCTGCTGGTCCTTGTCGTTGAGGGCCATCAGAAAAACCACGCTGACCTGCAGTTTTTCCTCCGGGTCCTCCATATTGCAAAAGGCCACCGGCCTGCACAGCGTCGCCATGGCGAGGCCCGGTTTCAGCACATGTTCCGGGTCCGTATGGGGAATGGCAACATTGTTGTCCAACCCCAGCGGCAAGCCGGTGGGCAGCGCCGCCTCGCGGGCAAGCACCGCCGCGGCAAAGCTCGGCTTCACATAACCCAGGCTGTGCAAACGATCGGAAAGAATCCGGATCACGTCCTGATCATTCCCGGCCTCGACCCCAAGGACAATCGCCCCGGGATCGAGATAGTTCATCAGGGCTTTCGCCATTCACTTACTCCAGTATACGTCTTGTCAGGCAGTCTTGTCGGCGTTTTCATCGGCACCGGCGGCACGTTCCCATGCGGCGGTGTTGCGGTGATAGGCCCAGAAGGCACCGGCGATGACGATGGCAATGACACCAAGACCCGCCGCGCCGAGACCGCGGATCGCAGCGATCACCGCATAGGACACCCACAGGAACCCGTCGACGACGCTGGTGATCTGCACCGCATTGGCCGGCATCTTGAAGCCGGACGACTGGGCCGCGCTGGTGAACAGCGGTGCCAGCGCGTTGGCGACATAGAAGCCGACAGCCAGCGTGAAGGTGCCGACAATGACCATGCGGAAGACATTCCCCTTCAACAGCGGCGCTGTCATGGCAACGATGAACGGAATGACCGCCAGATCGGCAAAAAGAATGACGCGGTTGCCCGGCAGGATCACCGAGAGGATGATGGCAATCGGCACCAGGATCAGTGACGAAGAGATCGCCGCGGGATGGCCGATCAGAATTGCCGAATCAAGCCCGACCAGCAATTCCCTGTCGCCCGTCCGCTTCTTGACGAAAGCCTGCGCCGCATCGGAAACCGGCAGAAGCCCTTCCATCAATATCTTGACCATGCGCGGCAGCAGCAGCATCACGGCAGCCAAGGTCATGCCGGTCTGCAGCACCTTGCTGAGAACCACGCCGAAATCCCCGGCGTTGTAGTAGGCGATCACGCCGAGCACGAGACCGATGATCAGGCCGAGAATAACCGGCTCGCCGAAGACGCCGAAGCGCTTTTCGAAGGTTTCGGTGTTGATCTCGATCTTGTTGATGCCGGGAATCCGGTCGATGATCCAGTTCAAGATGATGGCAATCGGCAGGATTTGTGCTGAGGCCAGATGCGGCACGGAAATGCCGGGAATGCCATAGAACTGCTGCACGGCCTTGGCTGACCAGTCGGCAAACAGCAGGCAGAGCGCGACCATCAGCGCCGCGACGATCAGGCCGTAGGCCAAGCTGTCGGTGGCGGCGACGGCGAGCGAGCCGATGAAGGCAAAGTGCCAGAAATTCCACACGTCGACGTTCAGCGTGCGGGTCATGCGCGTCAAAAGCAGCACAATATTGACCGCAATACCGATGGGGATCACCCACAGGCCGACGGACGATCCGAAGGCGATGGCAGCGGCCGACGGCCAGCCCACATCGACGATATCGCGCTGAATGCCGGTATTGGTGACGATCGCCTTGGCGACATCGCCAATCGATGTGAGCATCAGCCCGAGCACCAGATTGATACCGATAAAGGCAACGCCGATGGTGACGGCTGCACGGAACGCGCGCCCCACCTTGGCGCCAAGAACCACGGCAATGATGAAAATAACGATCGGCAAGAGGACCGTCGGCCCCATCGTGTCGACGGCAGCCTTCAGGCCCGCCAAGAAACTGTCCATTTAAACCTCCCCAGCAACCCTGCGGCTGCGATACCCCAAACGCTGTTTTTGCGTCGCGCCAATGTTTGACAGGATATGCGGGAAAAACTAGCGGATTTTCCGAAAATTCGACCGAAATTCACACTTGTGCGCGGCGATTTCGCTGCAATTTCCCAGTTCCTGGGCAGATTTTCACAGACCGGGTAAAAGCTTGGCCATTCAGCCCGGCAAACCCCGAAAATGCGTGTTCAAGATGCCTCTGGAACCGGCACTGCCTGCTGGTCGCGATACCGCAGCGCAAGATTGACATTGCGTCCTGCGGTCATGCCGAGAAACCACGCCCAGACACCCGCGGCAATCGGCTGGACCGGCCAAATGGCAACCCATGCAGCATGGGATTCGATGCCGTAATGCAGAGTGAACTCGAAGGCGAAGCTGCCAAGGATAATCGCGAACATCATGATGTCACCCGGCACGGTGATCTGTCCGGCCTGCCGGTCGATGGCGATGGTCCAGCGGCGCGGCGAGGATGTCCCGATCCGCCGGATGCGGAAACAGGCCGAAGAACCCGCGAAAACCGAGAGCCGCAAACAACAGGGGCATGATGAGAAGCCGCCGGATGCGGATCGTGCGCCGGAAGCAGCGCGTAACCCCGACCCACAGCAATGCAATGAAGATAAAATAGACGTAGACCGGGATATGTGACATGGCAAAATCCATTCTCATTGTCAGTTCACCTCAAATAGACTACAATCCTAACAGTGTAAAGATGGTCTGAATACGCATGGACGAACACGATCAGAACCCCGCCGGTTATCATCATGGCAATCTGCGCCAGGCGCTGCTTGCCGCCGCCCGCGGGCTGCTGGAGGAACGCGGCCCCGGCGCTTTGAGTTTGCGCGAGATCGCCCGCCGGGTCGGCGTATCCGCGCCTTCGGCCTATCATCACTTCGCCAGCCTTGATGCCATTGCCGTGTCGCTGGCAGAGCAGGGATTCACGGAATTCGCCGAGCAGCTGGAAGCAGCCCCGACCAATGCCAAGGGCATGCTGGCGCCGACCGGCGAGGCCTATATCGCCTTTGCCCGCGCCAATCCGGCACTTTACCGCCTGATGTTCGGTGAAGGATTGCGCGGTGCTTCGAGGGAAAGCGAGGCCGTGCGCGCGCTGCGCCAGCGCGCCTATGAAAAGGTCAAAGCCGGCTTGTACAAAAGGCTGCCCGCAGAAGAGGTTCCCGCAGCGGCCCTGTTTCTATGGTCGCTGACCCACGGGCTGGCATTGCTGATGATCGACGGGCAAGTGGACGCCGGAGCTGATGCCGACGCATTGATCCGAAAGGTTCTGAGACTGTCGGGAACCGGCTTGCCGAGCGCCGGGTAGCAAGGTCTGATGTGCCGTCAAAAGCCTCAGCCGCCGCGCATGAAACTTTCGAGCGGGAAAATCGCGCACGTCTCGGTGCCGTGGGCCAGCAGCTTGCCGTTGGCATCGCGCAGGAAGGCTTCCGAGGTCGCCAGCGTGCGGCCGCGATGCACAAGCTTGCCCTCGCAGAAGACAGGGCCGGTATCGGGCGACAGCGGCCGCACCAGATTCACCTTGAATTCCACCGTGGTGTAGGCTTCGCCCGGCTTCAGGGTCGTCATCACGCAGCAGGCAAGCGCAGAATCCATCAGAGTCGCCACCCAGCCGCCATGAATGCCGCCCAGCGGATTGAGATGCTCCTGCGCCGGGACGCCCTTGAAGACAACCCGGTTCGGCTCGACCTCATGCAGGGCGAAGGACAGGGTTTTGGCCATGGGCGGAGCGGGATACTCCCCGCGCAGCATCGCCTGCAGGACATCGAGACCGCTGCGCTTTGCCAGATCGGCAAGCGGCAGCGTGCCGATACCACCGGGAAACGCGATGGCAGGCATGGTATCTGAACTCATGGTTGTGCTGACCTTTCCTGCGCGGCCTGGCCCTGCCCTGCCGTCCTTGCTATCGATCGCGATACCGCCGTCAAAAATCCGTCGCGCGACTCCGGCGCCTTCAGCGCCCGCGGTTCCCATACGTGCCGGGTGAAGAAGAAACTGGTCAGACGGAAAGCATCCGTCAGTTCCGCGAGCGACGCCGCCCGCACCTTCGAACTGATCATGAATGGCGGCATCGCCAGAAGCTTGTCGGCCCAGGGCGCACCGGCATCGCGCGATACAGCCCGGCCGGATTTCGGCGAGACATAGGCAAGGTTGTCGCCGCTGCCCGTCGCCGCGCAGCGTTTCAGGTCGAGCCCGAAACCCAGCTCCTCCAGCATCATCACCTCGAAGCGCAGCAGCAATTCACCCGAGATCAGCGGGTCGTCGCAATGTTCGAGGATGATGGCAAGCGTCTCGAAAAGCCCCTGATGCGGATCACGCTCCGGCAGGAGGCGCAGATGCGCGGCAGCCAGCTGCAGGGCATAGAGGCCGACGGGCTGTTCGATCAGCCGGGCAGCGGCAAAGGATACCGGCTCGACCTGCATCATGCCGAGATGCTCGTCAATGCGCGCGCGCCAGATCACATCCACCCGGTTGCCCGACTGCAGCAGCGGCTGCATGCGGCGGGAGCGGCCGCCGCGCACCAGCCCCATATGGCGGCCATGCGCACGCGTCATCAGTTCGAGGATCGCACTGGTTTCCCCGTGCCGCCTCGTTCCGAGTATGATTCCTTCATCCCGCCATTCCATGAGGCGAGACTCGCGCTATCCGTGCGGGAATTCAAGGCCCATTTCGCGGTAGCGCTCGGGATCATTGCCCCAATTGTCACGCACCTTGACGAACAGGAACAGATGGACCTTCTGTTCGAGGATTTCCATCAGTTCCTTGCGGGCGGACTGGCCGATGGCCTTGATCGCCTGCCCCTCGTGGCCGAGCACGATCTTCTTCTGGCTGTCGCGCTCGACATAGATCACCTGCTGGATGCGGACGGAACCATCCGGCTTCTCCTCCCAGCTTTCGGTCTCGATGGTCGACGAGTATGGCAACTCATTGTGCAGGCGCAGGTAAAGCTTTTCCCGGGTGATTTCCGCCGCCAGCATGCGCATCGGCATGTCGGAAATCTGGTCTTCCGGGTAATACCACGGACCTTCCGGCAGGTTGTCCGCAAGGTACTTCAACAGATCCTTGCAGCCATAGCCCTTTAGGGCCGAAATCATGAACGTCTTGTCGAAATTCACCTTCTCGTTGGCGCGCTGCGCCAGTTCCAGGAGTTTCGGCGCTTCGATGCGGTCGACCTTGTTGAGGACGAGAATGACCTTGCGCTTCTTCTCGTGCAGGCTGCCCAGAATGGCTTCCGCTTCTTCGTTGATGCCCTCTTCCACGTCGATCAGCACCAGAATGAGGTCGGCATCCTTGGCGCCGCCCCAGGCTGTCGTCACCATGGCGCGGTCGAGCCGGCGCTTGGGCTTGAAAATACCGGGGGTATCGACCAGCACCATCTGCGTGCGGTCGTGAATGACGATGCCGCGCACCAGCGCGCGCGTGGTCTGGACCTTGTGGGTGACGATCGAAACCTTGCTGCCGACCAGCTGGTTGACCAGCGTCGACTTGCCGGCGTTCGGCGCGCCGATCAAGGCGATGAAGCCCGAACGCGTCGGGCCTTCGGGCTGGGCCGTTTCCGGCGTTGCATCCTGTTCGGTCATGTCTGTCCTTCTTCCTGCGTCTTCTGACGGACGCCTTCCCGGTAAAGCAGGGCAACGGCCGCTTCCTGCTCGGCAATGCGCTTGGAGCGCCCCGTGCCGGTGGCTGGCGCAAAGCCCTTCACCTCTACCTTCACCGTAAATTGTGGATCGTGGTCCGGGCCGGTGCGCTCGACCACGCTATATATGGGCTGGGCACCATCCTGCTGGTGTGCCCATTCCTGCAATTCCGTCTTGGGATCGCGCTGCGCCGAGTTGATCTCGCGCGAGCGGGCATCCCAATACCGCTGGATGAAAGGTTGCGCCGCTTCCAGCCCGCCGTCCAGATAAATCGTGGCGATCAGCGATTCCACCACGTCGGCACGCAGGCTTTTCAGCCGCTTGTCCGCCAGTCCCTTCACATCGGAACCGGTGCGGATGAATTCATGCAGGCCGATTTCATCGGCCACCGCAGCGCATGTATCGGCATTGACCAGCGAGTTCAGGCGCAGCGACAACTCCCCTTCGCTCGCGGTCGGATAGGCGCGGAAGAGCATTTCGGCAATGACCAGCCCGAGAACGCGATCGCCGAGGAATTCGAGCCGTTCGTAATCCGATCCGACCGACTGGCGGGCACTGGCATGGGTCAGCGCGCGCTCCAGGCGGGCGAGATCGCGAAATGTGTGGCTCGTCTGCTCCTCCAGTCTGCGAACGGCGTCAGCGGACAGGGTCATGGGCGGCTCATTGGCTCTTCGGGGTGAAGGAGGTTCCGTTCACGCTGTGAAGCAGGCGGTCAAAGCGCAGCTCCGACGGCCAGCGCCACAGTTCCAGCGGGCTTGCCTTGCCGGCAATGGAGAAGAAGATGATGTTGGCACGGCCGATGAAGTTTTCGAAGGGCACGTAGCCGACGTCAAAGCGGCTGTCGGCGGAATTGTCGCGATTGTCACCCATCATGAAATAGTGGCCGGCCGGCACAACGAATTCACGCGTATCGTCGCCGAGACCATTGGGGGTCAAATCGAGCGTGTCATAGGTCACGCCGTTCGGCAGCGTTTCGCGGTAGACATCCACGGGACGGTTGACTTCGGTGACATCGGGATTGTTGATCTGGCCAACCTTGACGCGCGGCACGGCCACGTCGTTGAGGTAAAGCACGCCACCACGCATCTGCACGCGGTCACCGGGAAGGCCGACGACGCGCTTGATGAAATCCAGCGATGTATCGTTGGGCTTGCGGAACACGGCGATGTCGCCGCGCTGCGGCTCGCTGGCCCAGATGCGCCCGGAAAACAGGTTCGGCGCAAAGGGAATCGAGTATTTCGAGAAGCCGTAGGAGAATTTCGAAACGAAGAGATAATCGCCCTCAAGCAGGGTCGGACGCATCGAACCGGACGGAATGTTGAACGGCTGGAACAGCACGGTCCGGATCACCAGAGCGAGCAGCAGGGCCTGCACGACAACGCTGATCGTCTCGCCAAGACCGCCAGATTTTTTCACAACAGATTTGTCGCTCACGCTCGTCATATCTCCAAATTTCTAAGCTGCACCCTCTTAACCGCTGAATCTGCAGGGAGCAATGCTACATAGCTCTGCTCAATGGCGTTTGATTGCGGCTATTCCACGATTTTCAGCGCTTCGATAATCACGAATGCTTGCGCAAGCGGAAAATCGTCGGTGATCGTCACGTGGATGTGCGCGGTATGTCCGGCGGGCAGAATCGCCTCAAGCCGACGGGCGGCACCATTGGTGAGCCGCATCGTCGGCGCGCCGCTCGGAAGGTTGATCACCCCCATGTCGCGCCAGAAAACACCTTCGGACAACCCCGTCCCGAGCGCCTTCGCGCAGGCCTCCTTGGCCGCAAAACGCTTGGCATAGGAGGCGGCGCGCAGCTTGCGCCGTTCGGAGCGGGCCTGCTCGACCGGCGTGTAGACACGATCGATGAAGCGCCGGCCATGCCGCTCCAATGTCTTTTCAATGCGTCTTATATCAATCAGGTCACTGCCGATCCCGATGATCATGAGGGTTCGGCCACCTTTTCCAGCGCATAACCGGCCTTGCGGCGGTGCTGGAAGCTGGCAACGATCCAGCGGGTCGGGAAATAGACCACCAGGGCAGCGATGAAACCGAGGGGGATCGCGCCGATCAGCATCGGCTTGACGATCGGGCCCCACAATTCGGCGAAATCCAGATGCCGCAGCATGTGGCCGAGATGATGCGGGAAAGGCTCGTCGCTGGGGCCGCCGCTCAGGATGAACCGTCCGGCCTCCAGCGTCGCGCCCCAGATAAACGGCAGGAACAGCGGATTGCCGAGCGTCGTGCCAAGGATGGCGGCGGCAATGTTGCCGCCGATGATCCAGGCAATCGCCAGCGCCACGGCGATATGTACGCCGAGAATGGGAATGAACGAAGAAAAAATGCCGGCGGCAAGCCCTGCCGCAATAGCGTGCGGGGTTGCCCGCAGCCGCAGAACACGCTTGCCGAAATAGCGCAGCGACCGGCCGACCGAGCGGCGCGGCCACAACGCAGTACGCATCCGTTCACGGAAGCCCGGTTTGATACGCCGTTTGAAGAGCATTGGTATTCAAGTCCCTCGACGCCGGAGCCAGCGAGTGCGCAACTGGCTCAAGCGCTCACGTCTTTTGGTTAATCAAATATTACGACTACCAGGCTTAACGGGCGGAATTGCGGCAAGCTCAGGCGGTAATTGGTCCGCAGGATAGGCCGGGACTTCATATTCCGCCAGTGCAATCAGCGGCACGCCGACATCTGTCTTGCCGGCGGAGCGATCGATAATGCAGGCAGCAGCCAGAACCTCGGCGCCCAGTTCCTGCAAGGTGGTGACCGTCTCGCGGATCGACAAGCCCGTCGACACGATATCTTCGACGATGACGACGCGCGCACCCTTGGCAATTTCAAAGCGGCGCAGGCGGAACACACCGTTCTCGCGTTCGACCCAGATGGCCGGGACGCCGAGATGGCGCGATGTTTCATAGGCCGGGATGATGCCGCCGATGGCCGGTCCCACCACGTAGTCGATCGGGCCAAGACCGGCATTCCTGATCTTGTCCGCCAGCGCACGGCACACGCGCTCGGTCTTGTCCGCATGCATGAACACGCGGGCCTTTTGCAGGAATGTCGGGCTGCGCAAGCCCGATGTCAGGATAAAATGCCCTTCGAGCACTGCCCCTGCTTCGCGAAATACCTGCAGAACTTCATCCGTATTCATGTGTGCCCCTCTATCCGTTCACGCGCTGTGCATCGCTGACGCACTTGCTTTCCTTGAGTTTCGACAGGATCCGGTTGAGATGTTTCAGATCCCAGACCTCCAGGTCGACGATCATCTGCGTAAAGTCAGGCGCCGTGCGGACCATGGAGAGATTGTGAATATTGGTTTCGTTGGCGGCGATGATCTCGGCGATTTCTGCCAATGAACCCGGCGCATTGATCGCCGAAATGTTGATGCGGGCCGGGAAGCGGTCGCGCCGGCTCTCGTCGATATCCCATCGCACGTCGATCCAGCGCTCCGGCTGGTCGTCATAGGCCATCAGCGCCGATGACTGGATCGGATAGATGGTCATGCCCGCACCGGGCTGCAGAATGCCGACGATGCGGTCACCCGGCACCGCACCTTCCGGCGAGAAATGCACGGGCATGTCGGGGCTCGCCCCGCGGATCGGCAGGGCATGCGGGCCGCCCGGCTCCCATCCCGTCGCGCCGTCGCTGCCTTCCGGCATCTTGAAGATCATGCCCGACGTGTTGCGGAAATTGACCCAGCCTTCCTCGCGTTCGCTCTGTGTCGGCTTGGGCTTGGAGTCCTGATATTCCGGATAGACCGCCTTCATGACATCGGAGGACGGCAGTTCCCCGCGGCCGACCGCGGCCAGAACATCGTCGATCTCCTTGCGCGCCAGACGCGGCAGGCCCTTCTTCAGTTCATCGCGCGAGTAGACTTTCCCGGCCCGCTCGAAAGCCCGCTCGAGAATCTGCGTGCCGAGGCCGGAATACTGCTTGCGCACCGCAATGCGCGTGGCACGGCGGATGGCAGCGCGCGCCTTGCCGGTGACGACCACCGATTCCCAGGCCGCCGGCGGTGTCTGCGCCTTGGAGCGGATGATCTCGACCTCATCGCCATTATGCAATTCGGTCATCAGCGGCATGATGCGGCCATTGACCTTGGCGCCGACGCAGCTGTCGCCGATATTGGTGTGCACCGCATAGGCGAAATCGATCGGCGTTGCCCCGCGCGGCAGGGCGATGAGCCGGCCCTTCGGCGTGAAGCAGAAAACCTGGTCCTGAAACAGCTCCAGCTTGGTGTGTTCGAGAAACTCTTCCGGATTGTCGCCTTCCGCCAGGGCTTCGATGGTCTGGCGCAACCAGGCATAGGCGTTGGTTTCCGTCGAAATAACATGCGGGTTCTGCGCGCTGCCGCGATCCTTGTAGATCGAGTGGGCGGCGACGCCGTATTCGGCAATGTCGTTCATTTCGCGGGTGCGGATCTGCAGTTCGACACGCTGGCGCGACGGACCGACGATGGTGGTGTGGATCGAACGGTAGTCATTCTGCTTGGGCGTCGAAATATAATCCTTGAAGCGGCCCGGCACCATCGACCACGTGGTATGGATGATGCCAAGCGCATTGTAGCAATCGGCGACGGTATCGACGACGACGCGGAAGCCGAAGATATCGGAGAGCTGTTCGAAGGAGAGCCCTTTGCTTTCCATCTTGCGGAACACCGACCAGGCCTTCTTCTGCCGGCTTTTGACACTGGCCTTGATGCCGCGCTTTTCGAACAGGCTGGAAAGATCGGTTTCGATCTGCGTCAGCGTGCTGCGGTTCTTTTCCATCAGCTCGGCGAGCCGGTTGGTCACGGCATTGAAAGCTTCGGGATTGATGTAGCGGAAGGCCAGCCCTTCCAGTTCCTCGCGCATATCCTGCATGCCCATGCGCCCGGCGAGCGGCGCATAGATATCCATGGTTTCCTCGGAAATGCGCAAACGCTTGTCCGGCGGCACGTGATGCAGCGTGCGCATATTGTGCAGGCGGTCGGCGAGCTTGACCAGCAGCACCCGCACATCGTCGGAAATCGCCAGGAGCAGCTTGCGCAGGTTTTCCGCCTGCACGGCCTTTTTCGAGACGAGGTCCAGCTTTTTCAGCTTGGTCAGGCCCTCGACGAGCTTGCCGATGTCGGGCCCGAACAGCGTGTCGATTTCCTGGCGGGTCGCCGATGTATCCTCGATGGTGTCATGCAGCAGGGCAATGGCGATCGTCGCCTCGTCCAGATGCATGTCGGTGAGGATCGCGGCCACTTCGAGCGGATGGGAAAAGTACGGATCGCCCGATGCACGTTTCTGGTGACCATGCTTCTGCATGGCATAGACATAGGCTTTGTTGAGAAGCGCCTCATTGACGTCAGGCTTGTAACGCTGAACACGCTCGACAAGCTCATACTGACGCATCATGGACGGAAGCCTCCAAACCCAAAACTCTAAATTATCGAGCGATATATGGTAATTGCGTTACCAAGACGCAAAAATAATGCGCCGCAGAAAGACTGCGACGCATCACGATAGCCTGAACCGGCAATCAGTCGTGCTGAAAGCGCGACATTTGATTAATAGTCGTCGCTTTTTTCCGGAGCTACCAGACCTTCGATACCGGCCAGCAGTTCCTCTTCCGACATGCTGTCGAAGGAAACATTGTCGTCTGCCTCGATCTCGGCAATCTCGTTGCCTTCGCTGTCGCCGGAGGTGACCTGCGCTACCACAGCAACGGCTTCCGGCTCGTCGACTTCCACATGCTTCTGCAGCGAATGGATCAGATCTTCCTTGAGGTCGCCCGGCGAAAGCGTTTCCTCTGCGATTTCGCGCAGGGCAACAACCGGATTCTTATCATTGTCGCGATCGATGGTGATCGCTGCACCCTGTGAAATCAGGCGCGCGCGGTGACTGGCGAGCAAAACCAGTTCAAACCGGTTTTCGACCTTGTCAACGCAATCTTCAACAGTGACGCGGGCCATGAGCTGCCCCTTTCATTTTTAACTGAATTAGCGGATTAAGCGGGACATAACGCGGTTACACGGAAAAAACAAGCAAAAGCCGTCAACACGTTCGACGCGGGCTGTTTAACAGTAAAAAACAATCACCATATATTGAGCGGTTCCATCCAAAATTCGGACAAATTTTCCGCCCAGCTATTGGCTTTTCACCGAACCCGACGTAGTAAATATGCTACTTTCGTATAAGATCAGATCGAGCTTTATTACCTTCTAGCTGATTTGAAATTGAAGCTCACCTTTTTGAAATGGAACCTTATTATGTTTGATCCACGTGAAAAGATCGTTTTGTTTATCGATGGTGCAAATCTCTACGCAGCCTCAAAGGTACTGGGATTTGATATTGACTATCGCAAACTTCTTACAGCTTTCCAGAAAAGAGGCTATTTGCTTCGCGCGTATTACTACACAGCGCTTGTAGAAGATCAGGAATACTCATCGATACGCCCATTGATCGATTGGCTTGATTACAACGGATATAAGGTTGTTACGAAACCCGCAAAAGAATTTACCGATTCTGCCGGCCGCCGTAAGATCAAGGGCAATATGGACATTGAACTTGCTGTCGATGCCATGCAGTTGACGGACACGGTGGACCATTTTGTTATCTTCTCCGGCGACGGCGATTTCCGCTCCCTGGTGGAAGCCTTGCAGCGCAAGGGCCGCAAGGTCAGCGTCGTCTCGACACTTTCGACCCAGCCGCCAATGATATCGGATGAACTGCGCCGTCAGGCGGATCATTTCATCGACCTGACATCGCTGCGCACCGAAATCGGCCGCGAGGCATCCGAGCGCGCACCGCGCCGCGTCGAAGAAGAACAGGTCGATTACTAATAATCGCTTATTGATATTTGTGGAAAGATTCGGAAATGCCGCATGGAAAACCATGCGGCATTGTGCTTTTTAGCGCCCTATGAGTGTCGAACCTTCCCCCGATTGCCCGATCTGTCCGCGACTGCATGACTTCATCGCCGCATGGCGCGTGAAAGAACCGGCGTGGCACAACGCGCCGGTCCCCGCCTTCCTGCCTGCGGGTGGGATTGAGTCGGTTCAGCTGCTCATTATCGGGCTCGCACCCGGCCTGCGCGGCGCCAACAGGACGGGCCGCCCGTTCACCGGCGACTATGCGGGGGATTTGCTTTACGGCACGCTGGCAGAATTCGGCTTTTCCCGCGGCACTTTCGCCGCCCGGCCGGATGACGGCCTGGAACTGCTCGATGCGGCGATCGTCAACGCCGTTCGCTGTGTTCCGCCGGAAAACAAACCGGTCGGCGGCGAGATCAACAATTGCCGGCGGTTTCTGACGCCGACCATCCAGCAGTTCCGCAACCTGCGCGCCATCGTGACCCTTGGCACCATCGCGCACCAGTCGACGATACGGTCGCTGAAGCAGCCGGTGGCGAAATTTCCGTTCAGCCATGGCGGACAGTCCGATATCGGCGATATCCGCATTTTTTCCAGCTATCATTGTTCGCGCTACAACACGAACACCGGACGCCTGACCGAACCCATGTTCAAGAGCGTCTTCGCCGCCGTGCGCATGCATCTGGATGCTTCGGTTTAAGGGTACAATGCACCCACGCAATCAGCCGCGGTCGCGCAGCAGCCGTGACTTCTCACGGTTCCAGTCGCGCTGCTTTTCCGTCTCGCGCTTGTCGTGCAGTTTCTTGCCGCGGGCGACGGCAAGTTCGAGCTTCGCCCTGCCCTGATCGTTGAAATAAAGTTTCAGCGGCACGACGGTCATGCCTTCGCGGTCCACCGATTGCGCCAGGCGTGCCATTTCACGCTTGCTGACCAGCAGCTTGCGGTGGCGGCGCGGCGCGTGGTTGAAGCGGTTGGCCTGCAGATATTCCGGAATATAGGAATTGATCAGCCAGAACTCGCCGTTCTCGAGGCTCGCATAGCTTTCGGCAATGTTGGACTGGTTGTTGCGCAGGGATTTGACTTCCGTACCCTGCAACACAATGCCAGCCTCCATCGTGTCGAGAATCTCGAAATTGAAGCGCGCTCTGCGGTTCTCGGCAATGACCTTGCGAACCGTAATGGGTTTTTTGGCAGCTTTGGGCTTGTTCATGAGGCCTATATAATGCTTTGCAAGTAGGTCGTACACTCACAAATCTGGTCGAAATGGCGCCTGAAACGGCAAGAAGATGCGAGGAGAGGCGCGAAGGGCGGGGTCTTTCCCCCGACCGAGCGGTTCGACACTGCAGCTTGCAGCCGTTTCGGCGTCCGAAGGATATGGCTCAATTGTCAGTTGATCAAACCCGCATGTTTCATCGCCTGATCGATACGTTCGGCGGTAGCCGCTTCAATCGGGACGAGCGGGGAACGCACCGAATTGTTCATCTTGCCGAGCTTGGCCAGGGCATATTTCGGGCCCGTCGGGTTTGGCTCGATAAACAGCGCCTTGTGCAGCGGCATCAGGCGATCCTGAATGGCGAGCGCCGCGGTGAAGTCGCCCCGCAGGGTCGCAGCCTGGAATTCGGCACACAGGCGCGGCGCGACGTTCGAGGTGACGGAGATGCAGCCGACACCGCCATGGGCGTTGAAGCCGAGCGCCGTCGCGTCCTCGCCGGACAGCTGGATGAAATCCAGACCGCAGGTGATGCGCTGTTCCGAAACGCGCTCGATCTTGCCTGTCGCATCCTTCACGCCGGCAATGTTCTTGAAGTCATGCGCCAGCTGGCCCATCGTCTCCGGGGTCATGTCGATGATCGAACGGCCGGGAATGTTGTAGATGATGATCGGCAGCGAGACGGATTCGGCCACGGCCTTGTAATGGGCATAGAGACCGCGCTGGTTCGGCTTGTTGTAATAGGGCGTGACGACGAGAATCGCGTCCGCCCCGGCCTTTTCCGCATGCTGCGCCAGCTCGATGGCTTCGCGTGTGTTGTTGGAGCCCGCACCGGCAATCACCGGCACCTTGCCCTTGGCTTCCTCAATGCAGACTTCGACCACGCGCTTGTGCTCGGCATGGGACAGCGTCGGCGACTCGCCCGTCGTTCCGACAGGCACGAAACCATTGGTGCCCTCGGCGAGCTGCCAGGCCAGGAATGCGCGAAAGGCTTTCTCGTCAAACGACCCGTTTTGGTCGAATGGCGTGACGAGAGCGGTGATTGAGCCTTTCAGCATGGTGAACTCCAAGAAAACAACGTTAGATCAAGGCCGGGCCAGCATGGCGCCAACCAGGAGGTGGCGCACCATAGTCGTGCAACCTTCGCCGGGCAAGATGATTTCCTTGATGAAAAACAGCAATACAATTGATGTTTTGCGTAGAACCAACGGACCATGCTAACCTTTCGTTAAGATTGCCTTCACACGTCCGCCACTATTATCTGATCCAACAGTTCTGGATCCGGGGCTGCGCGTGATCCTTTCGATTAAATTGGTTGCCTGAATGCTGAGAACTTCTGTTTTGCGTCATGTTCTTCTCGCGTCATCGCTGCTGGTGACGACGGCTTCGTTTGCGCAAAATTCAACGCCGCCCATTCCAACTCTCAAACCGTTTGCCCCTACCCAGACACGGACCAGCCCCGCAGCGCAGATCATGGCCAAGCCCGATCCGGTGACCACGGCGGGTATCGCCCAGCCGTCGAAACCGTCGGCCATTGCAGGCAGCCTCAAGAGCGGCCTCGATGCCCTGTCGGGCGGCGACGTGCAGCAGGCTCTCGGCATCCGCAACGGACTGCCGGCCGATGCGCTGGACCGTCATATCCTGACCTGGGCCATCGGCCTGTCGAATGCGCCGGGTGTTCCCAGCTCGGAAATCGCCCATGCGGCGGCGGAACTGCCGGGTTGGCCCGGCATGGCGACCTTCCGCAACAATTCGGAACGGGCGCTGTTCAAGGAGAACCCGCCGGCGGCAACGGTGATCAATGCCTTTGGCGGCACCCCGCCGCAGACGGCCGAAGGCACCATCATCCTGGCCCGCGCCTTTGTCGCCACCGGCAACACCGCCCGTGCCCGTCAGGTGCTCGGCCCCTTCTGGCGCACCAAGAAGCTGGACGATGCGCAGGAAACGGCGATCCTGAAGGAATTTGCGCAGGTCATTCCGCGCGAGGACCATTTGGTGCGCATGCTGACCATGCTTTACGAAGGCAAGGCGAAATCTGCCGGCCGCGTCGCCAAGCTTGCCAATGCCGACGTTCTCTATCAGGCCTTTGCCGCGGTTCTGCAGAAATCCCCGGATGCGGCGCAGAAACTGGCGGCCGTCACTGGCTCCTGGCAATCGAACCCGGCCTACATCTTTGCCAAGGCGCAGTATCTGCGCCGCCAGGAACGCTTCAAGGAAGCGGCCGATGTGCTGGCCACCGCGCCGCGCGATGCGGCGTCGCTGATTGACCCGGACGCCTGGTGGGTGGAACGGCGCGTGCTGTCGCGTGAACTGCTGGATATCGGCGATGCCACGCGCGCCTACAAGATCGCTGCCATGCACAGCGCCGAAACCCCGTCCGTCGCCGCCGAGGCGGAATTCCATGCGGGCTGGTATGCCCTGCGGGCGCTCAAGGACCCGCAGACGGCGCAGCGCCATTTCGCCCGCATCGCCGAGATTTCGTCGCGGCCCATGTCCGCCTCGCGCGCCTATTACTGGCTGGGCCGTTCCGCCGAAGCGGGCGCGGGCGGCAATGCGCGTGACTATTACAGCCGTGCGGCGCGTTTCGGCACGACATTCTATGGCCAGCTGGCCGCCGCCAAGCTCGGACAGGCGAGCCTGCAACTGCCCTATCCGCGCCCGAGCGACGCGGATCGCGCCCGTTTTGCCCAGCGCGAAGCTGTGCGCGCCATCCAGCGCCTGGAAGATACCGGCTATGCGCAGCGCGCCGCAATTCTGTACGCCAGCCTGAGCCAGGAACTCGACAGTCCCGGCGAACTGGCATTGCTGGCGGTCATGGCGGAACGCACGAGCAATCACTTCGTCGCCCTGCGCGTCGGCAAGATTGCGGCGCAGCGCGGCATCGACGTCGGCGCCCTGTCGCATCCCATCGGCGCCATCCCCGGCAATGCCAATATTTCCGGTTCCGGGGCTGCCCTTGCCTATGCCATCGCCCGGCAGGAGAGCGAGTTCAACGCCAGCGCCGTTTCCAGTGCGGGCGCGCGCGGCCTGCTGCAGTTGCTGCCGGGCACAGCCAAAGACGTCGCCAAGCGCGCCGGAATTTCCTATTCCAAGGACCGGCTTACCGGCGATGCCGCCTATAACGCTACCCTCGGCGCGCGGTTCCTCGGCGAACAGATCGCCAAATTCGACGGTTCCTACGTCCTGACCTTTGCCGGATACAATGCCGGGCCCAACCGCGCCAATGAGTGGGTTTCGCGCTACGGCGATCCGCGCGGCAAATCCGTCGACGAGGTCGTCGACTGGATCGAGCGCATTCCCTATACGGAAACCCGCAATTACGTGCAGCGCGTCATGGAGAACTACGAGGTTTACAAATCGCGGCTCTATGGCAAGGCCCAGATCGAGAGCGATCTGACCGCCGGTCGGCTGCAGCGTTAGCCGGGCTCTACACTCAACAACAGGATTGCGGATTGGCCGATTTATTTCGCGACATTCATTTCGACGCCCCCGATGGCCTGCATCTCCATATGAGGCTTTACCAGCCCGAGCACAAAAGCGACAACCTGCCGGTCGTCTGCCTGCCCGGGCTGACCCGCAACAGCCGCGACTTTCACGATCTCGCATTGTCCTTGTCGCAGCACCCGCAGACGCCGCGCCCGGTGGTCAGCGTCGATTACCGCGGACGCGGGTTGTCGGCCTATGATCCGGACTGGTCGCACTACAATATCGGGATGGAAGCGGGCGATGTCATCGCCGGCCTTGCCCATCTGCAGATCGACCGGGCGATTTTCCTCGGCACATCCCGCGGCGGGCTGATCACGCATATTCTGGCGGCCATCGCGCCACAGCTTCTCGCCGGCGTCATTCTCAATGATATCGGGCCTGAGATAACAGTCGAAGGCCTGCAGCAGATCAGTGCCTATCTCAATGGCGCGCGCCAGCCCAGCGACTGGAATGACGCGGCAGAGTTGCAGCGGTCGGTGCACGGAGCAGCCTTCCCTGCCCTGACCCACGACGACTGGCAGCGTTTTGCCCGGATGATCTACCGCGAAGACAACGGTGTGATCCGCCCGGATTACGACCCCAATCTCCGCAAGACGATGGAGAACATCGACTATTCGCAAAAGCTGCCGGATCTGTGGGCCCAGTTCGAGCTGATGAAAGACCTGCCGCTGCTGCTGATCCGGGGCGAAAACACCACTTTGCTGGCGCAGGAAACCGCTGACGAGATGGCGCGGCGGCATAGCGCGCTGCAGGTGTTCAACGTCGCGGGCCAGGGCCATGCGCCGCTGCTGGAGACAGGCCGCATGCCCGAGCTGATCGCCGCGTTTTGTGCAGGCGTTGATTTGCGCGCGGACTAGCCGCTCTTTGCAGGCTTCTTGGGTGCCACCTTGGGCTTGGCCTTGGCCGCAGTCTTTGTTTTGGCAGGGACGTCCCCTGCCTGCCTGATCATATCGGCAGCCTGCTTCATCCAGCTTTCGCGATGGGCACGGCCGGGGAAGCCAATCGCACGGCTCACCCACGCAGCCTGATCGACATCCCAACCCGCAATCTGGTCGAAGTGAAACACGCCGAGCGTATGAAGCTCCGACTGGATCACAGTGCCGATCCCCTCGATGTCCGACAGGCGATCCGGCTTGCCCCGCCGCGCGTTTTTCAACAAAGCGGGGCGGTGCGTGTCGTCTTGAGATACCCTGACCGCCCGGCTGCCTGCAGTCTTTGCCACGGTCTTTTGGGCCGGAGCCTTCGTCTTTGATCGCGCGGCCACGGGGGATGCCATCGCCGGGACCGGCTCGGCCGGCGGCACCATTGCCGGACCGGACAGCGGCTTGCTCACATCGTCATTGGCAGGCGTGACCGGCATATGCGTTGCGGCGGCGAGACGGGCATCAGCGGCGCGCGTCGACTCCTGAGAAACAGAATCGGTTTTCGGAGAGAACCTTTTGAAAAGATGACCCAAAATGGCGCCGATAATGAACGCGGCTGAAATGAGCAAAAGCGCCTGAAGAAGAAAAATGACCACAGCTCGTTACCCCAGTTTCACCACAGATCAGTTGCGCTTGCCGCCCTGGGTCGACCAGCCGACATAGAAACCGACAAGAGCGGCCACCAACAGAAAGAGCCATAGCTTCGTGATGAGATACATGATTGTCCGCGCTCCCGTTGATTGCACTGGATCGGCATTCCCGCCGGGAAGTCACCCGGCATTGCCGGCCGGCGGCGGCGCCAGCTTCACCTCGCCCACCCTACCATTACCCGGAAGTTGTGTCTTCAATGCGTTGGTGACGGACTCATAATCCGCAGCATTTGCAGCTGTCCCGGTGATGCTGTAGGTCTCGCCGGCAAGCCGGACCTCACCGCTGATCAGCTGCGATGCCTGTTTCAGCGCGAAATTGGCAAGCTCGACAAATCCCTGCGGCGCGCCGCGCGCGACGGCCATTTCGTCCAGGATTTCAATGCCCGGCATGGCATTTTCAGCCGCAGCCAGAAGCTTGGCACGCGTATCGCCATAGGGGACATTGCCCGACAAGAGGATGCCCTGATCCGACTTGGTCACCACGAAGCTGAAGGGATCGACCAGGGGTAAAAGCGTCGCTGCGTTCTCGACCACGCGAATGCCATCGGTGGTTTCCGCGATTTTCAGCGCCGATGCGAGGGCTTCGGCCGATGGCGCCACCCCCTTGAGGGTCAGATCGCGCCCGTCCACCTCGATGCTGGCCCAGCTGTTATCCGTTTCCAATGCGGCAGCGACGGTCTCCGTCAGTTGGCGGTCCATCGGCTCGGCAAGGAACCAGCCGGCAAGCGTTGTCAAACACGCAACGGTAATCAGACCAGGCCAGAACCAGCTTTTCACAATGTGCATGGATGGCATTTTCCCCTTACGGCAATCGAACAGAATGTTGTCTTGCCCGATGTCGGGGGGAATATCAACACGGCGCCCCGCGGCAAACGGCGAACGCCGGAAAACTGGCCGCGCGCCACAAAGAAAAACCCGGCAGCTTGCGCTGCCGGGTCTTATGAACTCAATCCTGTTAAGGATTAGAAGTTGCGCTGGAAGCGGATCATGCCACCGAATGCATCGTCGTTGCCGCCGTTGAGGATCGACTGATCCTTACGATGACCATCGAACTTGGTGTAGCTGATTTCTGGCGTGATCGTGAAGCCAGGAACGAGCTCGTAAGCAACGTTCAAAGTACCAGCAACGGTGCCTTCGGATTCGTATGCAACCTGTGCATTGACAGTTGCCTTATCCGAAACCTTGGCGGACAGACCACCCCAAACAGCCCAGTCGCCTTCCCAGCGGCCGAACCAGTTCAGGCTGCGAGTGTGACCGGTCGTGTAGTTGTCGTCGAAGTTGGACTGATAGCCACCCATGACGAATGCCTTAACAGCGTCGGTGATCTTGACGTCCAAACGAACCTTACCGGCCCATTCTTCGATAACCGAGTCATAACCAGCAACAGCCGAGATGCCGCCCCAACCCTGCTCATACTTCACACCACCAAGTACGTGTGGCATGTAGTCGTTGATGCGGTAGTCGTGGCTTGCACCATCGTTGTCCGACTCAACTTCACCCTGTTCAGCAGCGATGATCGCCGAGAAACCGTTACCAGCTGTGAATGTGTAGCTGATCTGGTTGGAAGTGCCTGACTGATAGTTGATCACGTCGTCGTTGATGACGTCGCCGGCATAACCGGTGAACGAACCGAACAGTTCGTCAGCAACACCAACGCGGAAACCACCGAGTTCGATGAATGCCTGAGGAATGGAGCTGTTGTTGGAACCGTTCTTATAGTTGAAACGTGTTTCAATGTACGAACGCAGTGTGCCGAGTTCGGTTTCCGAACGGGCGTCAAAGCGGATCGTTGCACGTGTCAGCTTGTCGTATGTGCCGTCGCCGTTAGGATCGCTGCCCTGGTTGACGTGGCCGCCGGTGTACACGCTGTCGCCGCCCTTGGCGTCGTAACGCAGATAGCCGCCGATCTTCAGGCAGGTCTCAGTACCAGGAATGTAGAAGAAGCCCTTGCCGTATGCATCGCAAACGCGAACATATTCGACAGCTTCTGGCTCAGCGACGACAACTGCATCGGCAGCGCGTGCGCCAGTTACTGCAACGAGGGCTGCAGCGGAGCCGAGTAGAAGGCTCTTGATGTTCATTTCTGACCTCCAGTCAAAGTTAAAAATGGGTCTGGGCATTCCAATTTGGCTGAAGGACAACCTTGTCCCCATCCCCTAAGTCCTAGAAGAAATGCGATCAACGCCGTTCCTCTGCGACCGAACATACTCGCCCTCTCGGGGGTTTCAACCATGAATGTCGGCATCCACACCTCGCGGCCCCTCTATGCCTTATCCCTGTTGCACAAATGACACGAAAACGTCGCGACCCCGGCGAAATCTTTACCACTCATTAATATAGGTAACCGGATTTTCATCAATTTCTCTGCATCGATGGCGGAAACGGAACGGTGTTTTGACTCGAAATCGGGCATGCATCACCGGCATATTTGCAGTGTATGCATCGAATCAAATGCGGCACGTAGTGATTCTGACAGGTGGTTTGCCATGACTTATTTCTATCTCTTTGTGGCCATAATTTTCGAGGTGGCGGCCACGTCGGCGCTCAAGCAAGCGGATGGTTTTACAAAGCTTTGGCCGTCGCTGATCTGTTTGGCCGGTTATGCGGCGGCTTTCTATTTCCTGTCCATACTGGTCAAGACGATGCCCGTCGGGATCGTCTATGCCATCTGGTCCGGCGCCGGGATCGTGCTCATTGCCGCCATCGGCTGGTTCTGGTTCAAGCAGCCGCTCGACACGCCGGCGATCGTCGGCCTTTCGCTGATTATCGCCGGTGTTCTCATCGTCAACCTGTTCTCGGGAACCGTGGGGCACTAGAGCTTTTCCTGCCGGCAAAAACCCGTTGAATCGCCTGGCCTTCCGTCAAACTTTGACTGGAGGTCAGAAATGAACATCAAGAGCCTTCTACTCGGCTCCGCTGCAGCTCTCGTTGCAGTCACTGGCGCACGCGCTGCCGATGCAGTTGTCGTCGCCGAACCGGAAGCTGTCGAATATGTTCGCGTTTGCGACGCATACGGCAAGGGCTTCTTCTACATCCCCGGAACCGAGACATGCCTGAAAGTCAGCGGTCATGTGCGGTTTGATGCCAAGGGCGGCGATGATGTCTCCAGCGGGGGCAAACTCGGCACCTGGAAGCTGCTGTCCCGTGCCACCATCCGCTTCGATGCCCGTTCGGACACCGAACTCGGTACATTGCGTTCCTTTGCCGAAACGCAGTTCAATTATACGAACGGTGACAACAGTTCGTCGATTCCCCACGCCTACATCTCGCTCGGCGGCTTCCGCATCGGCCTGACCGACTCGCTCTTTGACACATGGACCGGTTCGGCCGGCAGCGTGCTCAGTGACGGCGTGATCTCCTATGCCGGCGGTGGCGACAATCAGGTCAGCTACACGTTCACCGGCGGCAACGGTTTCTCGGCCCTCATCGGCCTGGAACAGGGTGACAAGGATCACGTGATCGTGGACTACGTGCCGCACATCATTGGCGGCGTGAAGTTCGAACAGGCCTGGGGCGGCATCTCGGCTGTTGCCGGCTACGATTCCGTCGTGGAAGAGTTTGGCGGCAAGCTGCGCCTGGATGTAAAGTTCACCGACACTGTCTCCGCCTTCGTTCTGGGCGGCTATCAGTCCGGTTACGGCGACCACGCCACGGAAAAACGCACCACGTCCTATTACGGCCCGTGGAATGGCGACTGGGCCATCTGGGGCGGTCTGTCCGCCAAAGCTTCGGACAAGGCCACGTTCAACGCGCAGCTGGCCTACGAATCCGAAGGGACCTATGCCGGCGCAATCAATGTCGCCTACGAACTGGTTCCCGGTTTCACCATAACGCCCGAACTCAACTACACCAAGTTCGATGGTGCCCGTAAGGCCAAATCCCTGGCCAGCAATGGAAGCGATGACGCGTTTGGCGGGTTCCTTCGCTTCCAGCGCAACTTCTGATGCCATGACACGCATGACCAGCGCCGGAATTTACCGGCGCTGGATTTTCCCAAATTCATTTTCACCACTCCATTTTCAGCGCCCGTCAGCACGGCGCACAGACATTTAGCAGGAAAGGATAGCAAAGCGGTCGCGGACCGAGGAGATTTGGAAATGTCGAGGCAATATCGCTGGGAACGGACTGTTGAGGGTGCTGTGCAAGGCTTCCTCGAATGGGATTGTATTATCCTAAAGTGCTATTCCCCACCCGATTGTGCTTTTCAGAAAGACGATTACAACTCGTTGCATATTTCACTTATGCATATTTTTCTGATTTAGAGCGTGATCCCTATGACAATTTCATCGATGGGTGCCAAACAGGCAGACACGGACTTCCCGGTTCGGTTTCAGTACAACGTCACCTACGCAGCGGCGGACCGTACCGGCAATCGCGTGGTCAGGGACCATTCGCTGGATGAGCTGACGGCGCGCTATATCGGGATTCTCTGGGACGACGGTTCGCACAAGGGCAATGTCAAATCCTTCCTGGGCGAGACCGGTGAGATTTTGGCCGGCAACCGGTTCAGTGTCTTCACCCAGGACATGCTCGATTCGGTGATCGGCACGCTGCGCGAGCGCGGCAACAGCAATGCAACCATCAACCGCAAAATGGCTGCTTTGAGCAAATTGCTTCGGAAAGCTTACAAGATGGGCGATATTTACAGCCTGCCCGAGTTTCGGCGGCAAAAGGAAAGACAGGGCCGGATTCGCTTTCTCGAACTGGAGGAAGAGGCCCGCCTGTTCTCGGCCATTCGCGCCAAATGTGAAGACAGCTACCGCCTGAGCATCTTTCTCGTCGACACGGGGTGCCGGCTCGGTGAGGCGATCGGGTTGAACTGGAACGATCTGCAGGGAAACCGCTCGACCTTCTGGCTGACAAAATCCGGGCGCAGCCGGACGGTGCCTTTGACCCGGCGCGCCCATGACGTCACCCAGATTCCACGCGGGCGCTTGAAGGGTCCGTTTGCCATGCACGATCAGCCGCGCTTCCGTGCCATCTGGAATGAAGCCAAGGCCGAGGTCGGATTGGGAACGGACGATCAGGTCGTGCCGCATATTTTGCGCCATACCTGCGCATCGCGGCTGGTGCGCGGCGGCATCGATATCAGGCGCGTGCAGATCTGGCTCGGCCACCAGACGTTGCAGATGACCATGCGGTATGCGCACCTGGCAACGCATGATCTCGATCCCTGCGTTGTCGTGCTGGAGCAGAATTGACGACCGGCCCGGAACAGCCGGATATCACCGCCGGTCCCATGCGGTGGAAAGCTTGAGGTTCGCAGCCTGCACCGCGCCCGATCGGCGAACGGCCTCAGAAGCGATAACGGATACCGATCGTATTGGCGTTTGAACCTTCCCCCATATTGCCGAAGGTTTCGCCGGCACCGGAGCGGTGATGCAATTGCCAGGTCACTTCAAGGTTGGGCGCCCCGCCCCAGCGAAATGAAAGTTCCGGCCCGAGAAAGCCAAGGAAGGAAGCATCGCCATTATAGCGCAGTTCGCGTTCCTTCTCGATCTGGGTCTCGCCGGTCACCGCGCTGAAGCCGGCCGTGAATGCCGGGGAGATCACGACATTGCCGATAACGAGGCCCTGGTGGCGCAGCCGGACGCCGGTCCAGATCTCGCCCGATGTGTCGTCGTCCTCACCGAACCGCAACGCGACACCGACAACGCCGCCAAGTTGAAATCCTGATCCGAGATTGTAGACATCGCGCCCATAGGTGACGCCGACCAGATAATTCTTGGTGTAGTCCACGTTGAAGAGATGGATGGCGCTGCCCGCGGTATCGCGTGCGAATGGTCCGCCCAGCAGCGTGACATCATTGCGCGTCGGCGCCTCTCCGGGCTGCAGGAAAGGATCCGTGGTGGCAAAATATATGAAGGGATGGGCCTTGCTGGCGGCCATTGCCTGACCGGAAGAAAACCCGAGAACTGCCGCGCTGACCAGCGCTCCAACACCAACCGAACGCCAAGATTTCATCTCTGCCCTCATGGTTCCTGAATAAGACGAGTCTGGGGCACACGATACAAAAAACGCGGGAAGAAGAAACACAAAATTAACCGGAGGCATTTTGTTCAGGAAAATGCGTGGGGCTTGAATGGTTTGGCAGTGTCTGCCGCCCCGGAAAAAGCCTGGACCCCGCGCATGGCGCCGGGTCCAGGCCTTTTTGACTCATCGCTGTGATTCCCTCAGTTTCGCTTCAGGTTGGGATAATCTCCCCCTCAGCTTCTGATGGTATCAAGCGCACGTTGTCACCTTCGGGCAACGTGAGGCTCGGCAATTCATCCCCCGATGATCCCCCCCTGCCGGGCCTCATTTCCGGCTTTGCAACAGCGTCGGTCAAGTATACCCAACCTCGACATGTTCAAAATCACCGTGAATCAGCGCATATATTACGTCTCTCAAAAAAAATCACAAGACAAGAGGGAAAAACAAGATACAGGCAAGAATTGCGTCCCTGTGTCAGTAAAACTGCCAAGAAAAAATTATTCC
The DNA here is from genome assembly GCF_058792715.1 of Phyllobacterium sp. MT110. Lineage (NCBI taxonomy): Bacteria > Pseudomonadati > Pseudomonadota > Alphaproteobacteria > Hyphomicrobiales > Phyllobacteriaceae > Phyllobacterium > Phyllobacterium sp. MT110. Next base: position 494,515 of record NZ_JBXAFE010000001.1, on the reverse strand, counting down.
ACACGTCCGATAATACATGGGTTGTGCTGCGCCGCACTTTACCCCTCAGGCATCGGAACGATGCGCAGGCACTGATGCAGCCACTGGCGGGCCGTCAACGGACAAAGCGGTTTCTGCCGGCGCATCGGCAGAGTGACGGTGCCGGCCCGCCGGCAGAATGGCTCCAGGTCTTGATTTCACCATATCACGTAACATATAAAGTGTCATGAAATCTGCAAACCGGTTGTCGGGCACAGTCCCTGCCCGGCGGATGTTCAAACCGATGCCATACCCGCTGGAGGCACAAGCGCAATGACCCCATTTTCCGATCCGCAGGCCGTGGCGCGCTATGCCGACGGACCGACCCGTTTCGTGCCCGGCTTTGATGCCATGCAGCGCATGACCACGCTTCTGCTGGCCGAACGTGCCCCTGACGATGCCCGGGTGCTGGTTCTTGGCGCTGGCGGCGGGCTGGAATTGAAGATGTTCGCGCAGGCCCATCCGAGCTGGATCTTCGACGGCATCGATCCGTCCGCCGAGATGCTCCATCTGGCCGAACGGACACTGGGGCCGCTGGCCGCGCGGGCGCGGCTGCAGCAGGGCTATATCGGCGATGCGCCTGACGGCCCCTACGATGCGGCGACGTGCCTGCTGACCCAGCATTTCATGGATATGAATGAGCGGCGGCGTACAGCAGCCGAAGTCAGGCGCCGCCTCAAGCCCGGCACGCCGTTCGTCACCGCCCATCTCAGCTTCCCGCAAGGCGACGGCGCGCGTGCAACCTGGCTATCGCGCTATGCCGCCTTTGCGGTCGCGGCCGGGCTTGATCCTGAAAAGGCTGCGAACATGCAGCGGGCTGTCGACACGAAAACCCACATTCTTGCGCCCGAGCAGGACGAAGCGATCCTGATCGAGGCGGGTTTTGCGCGCGTCGAGCTGTTTTATGCGGCTTTCAGCTTCCGGGGCTGGGTCGCCTATGCCTGATGCCCGATCCGTATCGCGCATGGCGCGCCAGTCCCGGATCGGATAGGCTGCACCGGGATGCGGGAGAACAAAGGGCAACCGAATGAAGTACCTGACTATTGCTGCTTGCATCGCGCTTGTCGCCGGAGGTGCCTTTTATGCGGCAACGTACAACGCCGCACACAGGGAGCAGAAAGAACAAGCGCAGCCAATGCGGGATGCCGAGAACGCATTTTATGACGCCGCCGGAGCAAAAGAGGGAGAAACCGATAAGGTTCGCACCGTCTGCGAGAATTTTGCACGTGACCCGGCAATGAACGCCGAGCCGGTGAAAAGCTTTCTCAGCAAGTGCCGGCAGTTTGGTTTTCTGTAAAAACCTTCCAGACCTTCTTGTCGCCCCTGCTCCGGCGAAAGCCCGCCGCGTGTCTTCCAAGGCCCCATCCGCATGGAAGAAATGCTTTTGAGGATGAGAAAAACTTTGACGGCTCCCCGGACCCAGAACATAAATGAGCGACGGTTAAATTCTCAATGAAGATCAACAGAAACTGGAAACGCTATATTGAGAATTCTACTATTCCTAGCTCTTCTCTTGCTGGCTGGTTGTGACGATCGCCCTGCCGGCTGGTCTGCCATTGTTTACCCGGATCGAACCGACCGAACAAAATTTGTCGTAACGCCGCATTTCACGTCTGTGTCGTACTGCCTGGATTCTGCGAAAGAGAAGATGAACGAAATCCAGATCAATGGCCGCGGCGATTATCAGTGCGGCTATAACTGCGAGGAATACGGAGATCCTCATAGGAAGAATATCTGCGAGAAATACAGCAAGTAGGTCGCGGTCCTGTCTGGTTACGAGACCGCTGAGCCGTATTCGATGGCCGATCTTGCCAGCATCAGTGATCGACATCCGCGTCTCATGTTTGGGTATGCCAGCAGGCATTCAATTGCGAAGCCGCTTAACAAAGCCGTCAAGGATTCGGGCCGCAAAAACTGACCAGCCACGCATTTGGGCGGCTCCAAAGGCCGGAGGCTGCCGCTCGACACCCATATCCACGGCGATGCCGGCCGGGAGGTGGTAAACCGGGTGTTTTCCGGCAGTACCCGCAAGAACAAACGGTGATTTGCGTGTGCGAATTTTGTGCCGTTTGTGTCTAACCATGACCGCTTCGTTCCGTTTTCCACGGCTCGGAACTGCAAAATAGAAAAATCAGAAAACTTACACAAAGGCCTTGCCAACAAAGGGTTTCCTCTTTAGTCAGCGTCCTTGGAGAGGTGGCCGAGTGGTCGAAGGCGCTCCCCTGCTAAGGGAGTAGGCCCGTTAAACGGTCTCGAGGGTTCGAATCCCTTCCTCTCCGCCATTTTCCACCCTTGCCCTCCAAGACCGTTATCCCCCAGTGCAGGCACTCGGACACCGCCGGTTGCCATGCATATCCCGGTCTGTCTGGCATGCCCTTTCCGTCAGAGCGTTACCGCCCCGATCTGCTGCAGGACACCCAGGCGGTCGACCTGCAGCCATGCCCGTGTCAGCTTGCCGTTCTGCGCCTGATAGATGGCGATTCCCTGCTGAACCGCGGTCTTGCCGGTGGGCGCGATACCCGACAATGGCCCCAGATGCGCCGCCTCGAAGCGCCAGCGCACGCATATCCTGTCTTCCGCCGCAAACAGGTCTTCCAGCTCAAACCGCAGGCCGGGAAACGCCGCGATCATCCGTTCGACGGTCTGCCGGAAGCCTTGCGGCCCCTGCTCGCCACCGGCGCCGACGAAACCCTCCGACAGATACTCCGGAAGCCGCTCGAGCAGGCGCGGATTGAGACAATCCTCATACAGGCCTTTGACAAGTTCAGACGGGGTCATGCTATACCTCAAGTTGACAATGTGCTGTCAATTTTGCATTTTTGACAACATACTGTCAACATGTCACTGGAAATTCGGGAGATCAGCATGCGCACCCCTCAGGGCGAAGAATTGAGCCGGCTCGTCTGGGACATCCTGCAAACCGCCGGCCGCCTGACCGAGGCCGGCAACCGGCTGAGCGCGCCGTTCGGATTGACCGCCGCGCGCTGGCAGGTCATGGGCGCGATCGTTCAGGAGGCCGCAACCGTGGCGGATGTCGCCCGCCACCTCGCTCAGACGCGCCAGAGCGTGCAGCGCCTGGCCGATGAACTGGTGCATGACGGGCTTGCGGCCTATGGCCCGAACCCGCGGCACCGCCGCGCCAGCCTGCTCAGCCCGACGTCTGAGGGGGCCGCGTCTTACGAGGCGCTGATGCGGCGGCAGGCCGAATGGGTGAATGCGCTGTCCGCCGGGATGCGGTTTGAGGACATCGCCGCGTCCAGGAATCTGCTGGCCACTCTCGGCGCGGCGCTGGAGAGCAGCCGGCCATAGAAAAAGGCGGCTCTCGCGAGCCGCCCTTTCTGCATTCAAGCGTTCTGACGGGAATCAGAGACGGAAAACACCCAGCGGATACCAGTAGCCATCGCTGTGACGGCGATAGCCGCGGCGATGTTCACGGTAGCCGCGATGATTCTTCCAGTAACCGGGACGGTAGCCGCGGTTGTCGTAGTGCGGGCGGCGGCGATCATCACGGCGATCCCAGCGACGGTCATCGCGGCGATCCCAACGGCGGTTGTCGTGGCGGCGGCGCTCAACGTACTGCACCTGCTCGACATTGGATACGACCGGCGCCTTCTGGGCCGATACCGGTGCCGCATTCGAAGAAACGACCGAAGTCAATCCAACGAGAACCGCCAGCAAGCCAGCGGTAAACAGCGAAACAAGATTTTTCATTAGTCACTCCTATCGATTCATACCGGGGATAGGTGCGCCTTCAAGGATGAACAGAGTATGAACGGTATTGCGTTCACCTCGCCCGCAGCGCGCCTTATCCGGATATCGCCGCAGGCCGGGGGCCCCGCAAACCGATGCAGTTGCCCCATGGGTCGCGAACCTGACACATGGCAAGGCCATCCTGTATCGCAAGCGGCCCGCGATAGAGCGTGGCGCCCAGTTTTTCCACATGCGCCAGAGCCGCGTCAAAATCGTCCACCGTCCAATAGACGACGGAGCCGAAGGCCCCCGACCCCACCTGTGCGTCCGCAGGCACGATTTCAAGGCAGACGGAGCCGACTTGCAGGAACTCGAAATCAAATTCGTCGAGCCGTGTGCGGACAGCCTCAGGAAAAGCGCGCTGATACCACGCGAGCCCCGCTTCCACATCGCCGACATGAACCAGAACCGCGGCGATGGGGTGGGATGTCGCGTGCATGGGGACCGGTCTCTTCTGCGGGATAGGTTTTCATCGGGATATCCGAGGAGGAATGCCGTGGCAACGGTCCAGCTTCGACTTTAAGCAGCGTTCGCGTTCGCCCCGTCAAGCAAAGCTTTGATGACAGCCAGACGCTCGTCGGCGATGTCGCAGACATATTGGATCGCCGATTGCTGCCGCTCATTGCCGATATCGGCGGCGGCCATGAACAGCACTTCGACAAGATATTTCACTTCAGTCAGACGGTTCTGAGCATCAATGATTTTGCTTGATTCATGGCTCATGATAGGGCCTCAATAGGGTTGAAAATTAATCTAAAAATGTTTCAGACAAACATAATAGGCACCAAAACAATAAGGCTGGGCATCACTGTTTCACCGGCGTAAAAATCGCAACAGTGAGACGATAGTGCCTCAGCAGGATTGGTGTCAACAAAAATCGTAACCGTGTAGCGAAAATGATCGATTTACAGTGCAAAATGGCGCGTGCGGCTTTGGGACTTGGGGTGCGTGATCTGGCAGCTCTTGCCCACGTGTCGACGGATACAATCGCCCGATTGGAACGTGGTGAGAAACTGAAACCTGCGACCATCATGGCTATCGCAGCGGCTCTGGAAACAGCGGGGGTTATCTTTGAGGCGGATGGTGAAATGGTGAATGGTGGTCCGGGGGTGAGACTGCGGATGAAAGAATGATCCGGCCGGCCGCGCTTCCAGCACGAAACAGACGCTAGCGCCCAGCTTCCCGCTTCAACTCCGCCGCTGTCGCCTCCAATCCCGCCAGGGCAAAGCGCTGGAAATGGGCGATAATGGCTTCCTGCGCACCGGGCGCCGGTGCGAAGAGATCGGGCAGAACCTGTGACAGCAATTGGCGGTTGCCGAGCAGCAGCATGGCAAACGGCGACACCATATTGAGCAAACACCGCCCCACTGCCGGATGGTCGGCGGGCACCCCCAGAATATCGGCAACCAGCCCGGTTACCACCTGCTTCTTCGGCAGCACCTCCTGATTCAACAGCACGGGAAAGGCCTGGGATGGCGCGAGAATCTCGCGGCTCAACACCCGCAACACCCATGTGGATGACGCCGGGGCGGTGATTGCCCCGGCAATCAGTCCGATGAGGATTTTCAGCTTGTCGATGGAAGCCCCCGGTCCCTGCGCCAGCGCCACCAGCCGGTCGTAGGTCAGGAGCCGCCGGTGCGCCTCGACCAGTACCGCGGCATAGAGCCCTTCAATACCGCCATAATAATAATTCACCGCGGCTGAATTGCTCCCGGCCCGCTCGGCGATCTCCTTGCCCGTGGCGCGGTCAAAGCCCTTTTCGGCAAAGATTTCGCCCGCCGCTTCCAGAATCTGGGCCTTGGTCGAAGCGCCGTCTTCGCGCCGTCCGGGAAGTTTTCGAGGTGTTTTGCGTATCATGCCCGTACAGTAACCCAGATTTGAAAGGATTAAAAGTTCAAATTGAAATTCAAATTTGACATAATGCGCACACGGCCTGTATGATGGCGCATGAGCAAAATCATCCGTTTCCTGCTTCCGCTGATCCTCATCGCCGCCCTCGCCGGCGGAGCCTGGTGGTACTATCGCCCGTCATCGGCGAACGATGCGCTGACGCTGTACGGCAATGTCGACCTGCGGCAGGCATCGCTTGCCTTCAACGGGTCGGAGCGGATTGCCGAGGTGCTGGCGGAAGAAGGCGATGTGGTGGGCAAGGGCCAGGTGCTGGCGCGGCTCGATACCAGCCGCCTCGCCCCGCAGGTGCAGCAGGCGGAGGCAACGGTCGCCGCCCAGCAGGCCGCCCTGCTCCAGCTGAAAAACGGCAGCCGGCCTGAGGAAATCGCCCAGGCGCGCGCCAATCTGGTGTCGGCACAGGCCGATGCGCTGAACGCCAAGGCGCAATTCGAGCGCCAAAGCGTACTGACCGCCAATGCCACCGCCAGCAAGCAGGACCTTGATACGGCGCGCGCGGCGGCGGCCGTTGCCGATGCCAAGGTGGACGTGGCGCAAAGTGCGCTGGCGCTTGCGATCGCCGGTCCGCGTGTTGAGGAAATCAGCCAGAGCGAGGCGCAGTTGCGCGGCAGCGAGGCGCAACTGGCGCTCATGCGCCAGCAGCTTGCCGATGCACAGTTGTTTGCGCCGTTTGATGGCGTCGTGCGCTCGCGGCTGATGGAACCGGGCGAGATTGCAGCGCCCAGCAAACCGGTATTTTCGCTGGCAACGCGCGGCACGAAATGGGTGCGCGCCTATGTCTCCGAAACCAATCTCGGCCATCTGCGCCCCGGCATGCGGGCCAGGATCACCACGGACAGTTTTCCCGATCAGCCGCTGGACGGCTGGGTCGGCTTCATCTCGCCGGTGGCGGAGTTCACCCCGAAAACCGTGGAGACGACCGACCTGCGCACCAGCCTCGTCTATGAGGTGCGCGTCTTTGTCGAGGACCAGAAGGATGTGCTGCGGCTCGGCATGCCGGCCACCGTTATATTGCTGCCGGATGCCGCGCCGCACGCGATTGCGCCAATGGCGGACACAAAACCATGACCGGCGCCGCGCCAGCCTCCCCCGTCACGGCGCGGTCCATCCACAAGACGTTCCACCGCGATACCGGCGAAACGGTCAAGGCGCTCGACGATGTCTCGTTTGAGGCGCGCCACGGGACGGTGACCGCCCTTGTCGGGCCCGACGGCGCGGGCAAGACGACGATCCTGCGGCTGATGGCCGGGCTGATGGCGGCCGAGAGCGGCGAGCTCAAGGTGCTCGGAATTGATGTCGCGGCTGATCCGCAGGCGGTGCAGAACCGCATCGGCTACATGCCGCAGAAATTCGGTCTTTATGAGGATCTGAGCGTTCAGCAAAATCTCGATCTTTATGCGGACCTGCATGGCATCACCCCGGACCAGCGCCGCGAGATTTATCCGCGGCTGATGGACATGACCAATCTTGGCCGTTTCACCGAACGGCTGGCTGGAAAACTGTCCGGCGGCATGAAGCAGAAGCTCGGTCTTGCCTGCACGCTGGTGCGCTCGCCGGAATTGCTGCTGCTCGATGAGCCGACCGTCGGCGTCGATCCGCTGTCGCGGCGGGAACTGTGGCAGATCGTGCTGAAACTGGTGCGCGAAGACGGCCTGACGGTCATCGTCAGCACCTCCTATCTCGACGAGGCCGAGTTCTGCGACCATGCGGTCGTCATGCATCTGGGCAAGGTGCTGGCGCAGGGCAAGCCCGACGAGATCACCGCCCGCGCGAAAGGCAATGTGTTCATCGCCGCGCCGCAGGACGGCATGAATGCCCGCTCGCTGCAGGCGCGGCTGTTCCGCCATGACGGCGTGGTGGATGCGGTGCCCGAAGCAGGCAAGGTGCGCATCGTCCGGCAACCGGGTTTCAACGGCAAACTCAGCGTCGACGGAAGGCCGGTGGCGCTGACCGCAACGCCGCCGCGTTTCGAGGACGGCTTCATGGTGCTGTTCAGCGCCGTGGCGGGCGAAGGCCATTCCAGCAGCCTGGAGCTGCAGCGCGCGGCAGACTCGGCACGCAAGGATGAGATTTCCGTCGAGGTGCATGACCTCGTGCGCATGTTCGGCGATTTCGCCGCGGTGAACCATGTCAGTTTCCGGGTGAAGCGCGGCGAGATTTATGGGCTGCTCGGCCCGAACGGCGCGGGCAAGAGCACCACATTCCGCATGCTGTGCGGGCTGATTCCCGCAACCAGCGGAACATTGCGGGTTGCGGGCGCGGATTTGCGCACGGCGCGGGCGGAGGCGCGGCAGAATCTGGGCTATGTCGCGCAGAAATTCTCGCTCTACGGTGATCTCTCGGTGGACGAGAACCTGGATTTCTTCGCCAGCGCCTATGGCCTGCGCGGCACGAAAAAGCGCGAACGCATCGACTGGTCGAAGCAGCAGTTTGAACTCGGTGAACTGGCGACGCTGCCGAGCGGCCAGTTGCCCGGCGGGTTCAAGCAGCGCCTGGCCATGGCCGCCGCGCTGTTGCACGAACCCGACATCCTGTTCCTCGACGAGGCGACGAGCGGTGCCGATCCCCTCGCCCGACGCGAATTCTGGGGGCGCATCACCGCGCTGTCGGAACAGGGCGTAACGGTCATCGTCACCACCCATTTCATGGAGGAAGCGGAATATTGCGACCGGATCATGATCATGGATGCCGGGCGCAACCTTGCCGAGGGAACGCCCGCCGACATCCGTGGCCACGCGAAGCCGCAGGACGGGCGCGAGCCGAACATGGAGGATGCATTCATCGCCATTGTCGAGGAATCGCGCAGCGCCGCTGAAACAAGGGGCAAGGCCGCATGAGCACACCCGCCCCGATCCAGTATCATGGCAGCCTGCGGCGCATCCTGGCGCTGGTGCGCAAGGAATCCTGGCAGGTGATCCGCGATCCCAGCAGCATCGCCGTCGGCATCGTCATGCCGATGATGCTGCTGATCCTGTTCGGCTACGGCCTGTCCTTCGATCTGAAGAACCTGCCGGTCGCCATCGTGATGGAAGAGAATTCCGCCGAAGCGCGCGGCGCAGTGTCGGGTTTCGAGCTTTCGGACTATTTCCAGACCCATCCGGTCAAGACCATGGCGGAGGCCGAGCGGCTGCTCAAGGACAAGACCGTCAGCGGCATCGTGCGCATTCCGCCGCAATTTGCCAGAAACGTTGCGCTGGGCAATGGCGATATCCAGATCGTCGTCAACGGCACCGATGCCAATACGGCACGCATTTCGCTGGCCTATGCGCAAGGCGCCGTTGCCACGTGGCTGGCGCGGCAGGCGGCCGAAGGCAGAATCGCCAGCAGCGGTGCTTCGGTCAATATGCAGACGCGGCTCTGGTTCAACGAAGCCAATGAAAGCAGCTATTTCCTCGTGCCGGGGCTGATCGTGCTGGTCATGACGCTGATCGGCGCACTCCTGACCGCGCTCGTCATGGCGCGGGAATGGGAGCGCGGCACCTTCGAGGCGCTGTTCGTCACGCCGGTGCGGCCGGTTGAAATCCTGCTCGGCAAGATCATTCCCTATTTCGTTCTCGGCATGCTCGGGCTGGCATTGTCCGTTGTCGGCAGCCAGATCCTGTTCCATGTGCCGCTGCGCGGCTCGCTGTGGATACTCGTCATCGTCTCGATGCTCTATCTGATCGTGGCGCTCGGCATCGGCCTGCTGATTTCATCGGTGACCAAGAGCCAGTTCGTTGCCAGTCAGGTCACCCTCGTCGTCACCTTCCTGCCCGCAATGATGCTGTCCGGCTTCATGTTCGACATCCGCAGCATGCCGCTCGTCATCCAGTTCATCACCTATATTTTCCCCGGCCGCTATTTTGTCAGCGTGCTGCAGACCCTGTTTCTGGCCGGCGATATCTGGGGGGTGATCCTGCCCAACGCCGCGGTGCTTGCGGTGATGGCAACGGTGCTGATGGCCGCTTCCGTGCGGGCAACGCGCAAGAAACTCGGGTGAGGCAGCCATGATCCAGTCGCTCTTCCGCATCATCGCCCTTATCCGCAAGGAATTGCTGGCCATGCTGAAAGACCCCAAGAGCCGCATCGTACTGGTGGTGCCGCCGATCATGCAGTGCCTGGTCTTCGGCTATGCCGCGAGCTACGACCTCAACAACGTGCCCTACGCCCTTCTCGATCACGATCACAGTGCCGCCTCCATGGCGCTGGCCGCACGCTTCGACGGTTCCGACACGTTTACCCGCATCGCCACGCTGCAGCGGACAGGCGATATCGCCGGTTATATCAACAACGGGCGCGTTCTGCTGGTGCTGGTCATCGACCAGGACTTTGAAAAGAACCTGATGGCCGGAAAGCCCGCCCAATTGCAGGTTATCGCCGACGGGCGCAATTCCAATACGGCCGGCACGGCGCAGGGCTATGTCAGCGCCATCGTGACGGATTTCACCCATCGCTGGCGTGCCGAGAACGGCCAGGCCGCCAATACCGGAATCACGGTGACGACACGTGCCTGGTACAATCCGAGCCTGGAGACGCGCTGGAACATGATCCCCTCGCTGATCGGCACCATCACCATGATGATGACAATGATGCTGACCGCCATGTCCGTGGCGCGCGAACGGGAGGCGGGAACGCTCGACCAGTTGCTGGTCACGCCGTTCCGTCCCTCCGAAATCATGGTGGGCAAGGCCCTGCCGTCGATGATGGTGGGCACCACGCAGGCAACGCTCATCCTGCTCGTCGCGCAGTTGTGGTTCCAGATCCCCTTCGCCGGGTCCTACCTCATTCTTTATATGGGACTGATCCTGTTTCTGGCGGCGGCGGTCGGCATCGGGCTTTTCCTGTCGTCGCTGGCCGCGAACATGCAGCAGGCGATGATCTTCTCCTTCGTGCTCTTGATGCCGTTCATGCTGCTGTCGGGCCTGACGGCGCCCATCGGCAACATGCCGGATATCCTGCAATATTTCACGCTGATCAATCCGCTGCGCTATGCCATCAGCATCACGCACCAGGTCTATCTGGAAGGTGCAGGGATTCGTCAGCTCCTGCCGGAAATGCTGGCGCTCATCGGCATTTCGGTGGTGACACTGCCGGTTTCATCCTGGCTGTTCCGTCACCGGCTGGTGTGAAAATCCTGCACGAACTGCAGAAAATGCCAATCGTCCGTGATCAGCCCGGCCAGCAGCGCATGGCGATATCGATCAGCCTGTAGAGCTCTTCCCGCGCGGTTCCGCTCGATGCCTGTACCGCGGTACCCTGGGATATCGTCATGATAAACCGTGCGATATCTTCCGCGTCGCACTCGGTTTTCAGGTCACCCTCGCGTTTCGCCCGGGCAAAACGCCGCGCCAGCGCCTTCTGGCCCATGTTGCGCTTTTCGATGATGGTTTTCTGGATGGCGGCGGCGGCATCGCTGCAGCCCATGGCCGCATTGATTCCCAGACACCCCGAAGGATTGCAGTCGCAGGTCTGCGCATCGGCAAAGCCGTGCAGAATATCCATGGCGACGGTGCGTGCATCCGGCTGCTCCAGCGCTTTCCAGAAAAACGCCATGTAGTTCTGCTCATAGCGCTCAAGCGCCATGCGGAACAGTTCTTCCTTGTTGCCGAAGGCGCCGTAAAGGCTTGGCTTCGTGATACCCATGCCGTCCGTCAGGTCAGTGATGGATGTGCCCTCGTAGCCCTTGCGCCAAAAAAGTTCGAGCGCAGTCTGCAGTGCCTCATCGGCATCAAATTCCCTCGGCCGTCCCATGGACAAGACTCCCTAGAAGAAATATACCGTTCGGTATAAAATCCAATTGACAGCCACCGTACCGCAGCCTTATATCTCGTTTTATACCGATCGGTATCGATCGTCAACGATCCAATTTCGTTTAGCCACTCCCAATGGCGATACAACTTTCAAAGCAGGATGACCACGATGTCAATCAGCACTTACAAAAGATCACTCTATGTCGGCGGCTTTATTGTGGCGCTGGCAGCCGTGGGTTCGACCCAACTGTTCGATCTTGGCAAGAGCCATGCCGAAACCAGCAAGCAGGCCGCGCCCGTCGCGACGCCCGTTTCCGTCGCTGTCGTCCAGCCGAAGCTCATCACCCGGTGGAGCGAGTTCTCCGGCCGCCTCGAAGCCATCGACCATGTCGACCTTCGTTCGCGCGTCGCCGGGGCCATCCAGTCCGTCGCCTTCAAGGAAGGTGCACTGGTCAAGCAGGGCGACCTTCTCGTCAAGATCGATCCGGCTCCCTATGAAGCCGAGGTCGCGCGGGCAAAGGCCGCCGTCAGCGCCGCCGAATCGAAACTGTCCCTCGCCAAGAACGAACTGGAACGCGGCAAGCGCCTGATCGATTCGCGCACCGTGTCCCAGAGCGACTATGACCAGCGCTTCAATGTGCAGAGCGGCGCACAGGCCGATCTTGAAGCGGCACAGGCCGGGCTCAAGACCGCCATGCTCAACCTCGATTACACGGAAATCCGTGCGCCCATCAGCGGCCGTGTCGGCCGCATCGAAATCACCGCCGGCAATCTGATCGCCTCCGGTCCCAGCTCACCGCTGCTGACCACCATCGTCTCGATCAGCCCGATCTACGCCAGCTTCGAGGCCAATGAAAACACCGTGGCACAGGCCCTCGCCGACCTGCCGCAGGGTCTCAACAGCCGCGATTTCTCCGACCGCATCCCCGTCGTGATGGACGTTTACGGCCAGAACGACGTGAAGGGCAAGCTGCAGCTGATCAACAACAGCGTCGATGTCGCCAGCGGCACGGTCAAGGTGCGGGCGGTGTTCGACAATACGGACGGCAAGTTCATGCCGGGCCAGTTTGCCAAGCTGCGCATGGGCACGGCCAACGAAAAGCAGGAACTGCTTGTCGATGAAAAGGCCGTCGGCACCGACCAGAGCAAGAAGTTCGTCATGGTGGTCAACGACAAGAACATCGTCGAATACCGCGAGATTTCGCTCGGGGCACCGGCGGAAGGCCTGCGTATCGTCACCAGCGGCCTGCAGCCGGAGGAAAAGATCGTCGTCAACGGCCTGCAGCGCATTCGTCCCGGTTCGCTCGTCGCTCCTGAAATGGTCGCCATGGGCGCTGCAGCACACAATTTGCAGGCCTTGGCCACCGATCCAGCCAAGACACAACAGTAATCGCATCAAAGCCCCGCAACGGGCAGGCGGATAGTGACATGAATATCTCCAATTTCTTCATCGACCGCCCGGTCTTCGCGGGCGTTCTGTCTTTCGTGATTTTCCTTGGCGGTCTGATCGCCCTGACGGCCATGCCGGTTTCGGAATATCCGGATGTTGTGCCGCCATCCATCGTGGTGCGCGCGCAATATCCGGGTGCCAACCCGAAGGTCATTGCCGAAACCGTGGCAACGCCGATCGAGGAACAGATCAACGGCGTCGAAGGCATGCTCTACATGGGCAGCCAGGCAACCACCGACGGCCAGATGACCCTGACCGTGACCTTCGCCATCGGCACCGACCCCGACAAGGCACAGCAGCTGGTGCAGAACCGTGTGTCGCAGGCGGAACCCCGCCTGCCGCAGGAGGTGCGCAGCCTCGGCATCACCACGGTGAAAAGCTCGCCGGACCTGATGCTGGTGGTCAATCTCATTTCGCCCAACAACCGCTATGACATCACCTATCTGCGCAATTACGCGCTGATCAACATCAAGGACCGGCTCGCCCGCATCAAGGGTGTCGGTGACGTGCAGCTGTTCGGTTCGGGCGATTATTCCATGCGCGTGTGGCTCGATCCGCAGAAGACGGCGGAGCTCGGCCTTTCGGCAACGGATGTTCTCAATGAAATCCGCGCGCAGAACGTCCAGGCCGCCGCCGGCGTCATCGGCGCCTCCCCCAGCCCCAACGGCGTTGACCTGCAATTGTCGGTGAACGCGCAGGGCCGTCTGCAGACCGAGGAAGAATTCGGCCAGATCATCGTCAAGACCGCTGCCAATGGCGCGATCACGCATCTGCGCGATATCGCCCGCATCGAGCTTGGCGCTGCCCAGTATTCCCTGCGTTCCCTGCTCGACAACAAGCCGGCCGTCGCCATCCCCGTCTTCCAGGCACCGGGCTCCAACGCCATCCAGATCGCCGATCAGGTGCGTGCCGTCATGGACGAGATGAAGCTGACCATGCCGGAAGGCGTCAGCTATGAGATCGTTTATGATACGACGCAGTTCGTCCGCGCTTCCATCGAAGCCGTCGTGCACACGCTGCTGGAAGCCGTGGTGCTCGTCGTTCTCGTGGTCATTCTGTTCCTGCAGACATGGCGCGCCTCGATTATCCCGCTGATTGCGGTTCCGATCTCGATCATCGGTACGTTCGCCGTCATGCACCTCTTCGGCTTCTCGGTGAATGCGCTGAGCCTGTTCGGCCTCGTGCTCGCCATCGGCATCGTGGTGGACGACGCGATCGTGGTGGTGGAAAACGTCGAACGCAACATCGAAAACGGTCTGGCGCCACGTGCGGCAACCGTTCAGGCGATGCGCGAAGTGTCGGGTCCGATTATCGCCATTGCACTGGTGCTGGTGGCGGTTTTCGTGCCGCTTGCCTTCATCAGCGGCCTGACCGGGCAGTTCTACCGCCAGTTCGCGCTGACCATTGCCATCTCGACCGTCATCTCCGCTTTCAACTCGCTGACCCTGTCCCCGGCCCTCGCCGCCCTGCTTCTCAAGGGCCATGACGAGCCGAAGGATGCGCTGACGCGGTTCATGGACAAGACGCTGGGCTGGCTGTTCCGCGGGTTCAATGCCGTGTTCACGCGCGGCGCCAATGGCTACAGCCGCGGCGTCACCGCCGTCATTTCGCGCAAGACCGTGATGATGGGCATCTATATCCTGCTGATCGGTGCGACGGCCTTCATGTTCAAGAGTGTTCCCGGCGGGTTCGTGCCGCCGCAGGACAAGCAGTATCTCGTCGGCTTCACCCAGCTGCCGGATGGTGCAACGCTTGACCGCACGGAAGCGGTGGTCCGCCGCATTGGTGACATCGCCCTGAAGATTCCGGGCGTGCAGAGCACCATTGCGTTCCCCGGCCTGTCGATCAACGGTTTCACCAACAGCTCCAATGCCGGTATCGTCTTCGTCTCGCTCAAGCCATTCGAGGAGCGCAAGACGCCTGACTTAAGTGCCGGAGCGATTGCCAAGGCGCTGAACATGCAATTGTTCGGCATCAAGGAATCGTTCAGCGCCGTGTTCCCGCCTCCCCCTGTTCAGGGTCTGGGCGCCATCGGCGGCTTCAAATTCCAGATCGAGGACCGCAACGGTCTTGGTTATCAGGCGCTGAACGATGCTACCAAGGCATTCCTTGCCAAGGCTGCAGCTGCTCCGGAACTCGTCGGCCTGTTCTCCAGCTATCAGATCAACGTGCCCCAGCTCTACGCCGATGTGGACCGTGCCAAGGCACGCCAGCTCAACGTTTCGCTGCCGGAGATCTTCAACACGCTGCAGATCTATCTGGGCTCGGTCTATGTCAACGACTTCAACAAGTTCGGCCGCACCTATTCGGTCCGCATGCAGGCCGATTCCGGCTTCCGGGCGAAGGCTGAAGACATTGGCGACCTGAAGGTGCGTTCGGGTTCGGGTGAAATGATCCCGCTGTCGGCCCTGCTCAAGGTGGAATCGAGTGCCGGACCCGACCGCGCCATGCGTTACAACGGCTTCCTTGCTGCCGATGTGAACGGCAACGCGGCGCCGGGCTTCTCCTCGGGGCAGGCGCGTGCTGCCGTCGAACGCATCGCCGCCGAGACCTTCCCGGCCGGCATCGGCTATGAATGGACGGAGCTCACCTATCAGGAGATCATCGCCGGCAATTCCGCCTACCTGATCTTCCCGCTGTCGATCCTGCTGGTGTTCCTGGTGCTGTCGGCTCAGTATGAAAGCCTGTCCCTGCCGCTGTCGATCATCATGATCGTTCCGCTCGGTTTGCTCGCCGCCCTCTTCGGCGTCTGGCTGACCGCCGGTGACAACAACGTCTTCACGCAGATCGGGCTGATCGTGCTTGTCGGCCTCTCCGCCAAGAATGCCATCCTGATCGTGGAGTTCGCGCGGGAACTGGAGTTCGCCGGATCAACGCCGTTCAAGGCGGTGATCGAAGCCAGCCGCCTGCGGCTGCGCCCGATCCTGATGACCTCGCTTGCCTTCATCATGGGCGTGGTTCCGCTCGTCACGTCGACGGGCGCCGGTTCGGAAATGCGCAGCGCCATGGGCGTGGCCGTGTTCTCCGGCATGATCGGCGTGACGCTGTTCGGCCTGTTCATGACACCGGTCTTCTACGTGCTCGTTCGTGCCATGACCGGCAACCGGCCGCTCAAGCATGCGAGTCAGGGAAGCCACTTCGACGGCGAATCAAGCCACAATTCGGCCACGGTTCATCCCGCTCCGGCTCCGGCCGAGTAGAAAAAACACGCGCGGTGCGCAGGTTTTCCCGCCTGTGCACCGCGCGAATCAAGTCACTGAAACCACAGTGTTTTCTTCGGCATTGACAGGCAAAAGGCCCACCGGACGGGCCGTTCACAAAGACGTTTGGGGCCTGAACGTGCTTTTTGGGGTGACAAAAAGTTTCAAGCTGTTACAGTTGCGTGACCAAGCCGACTATCGGCACTGACGAGCATGACCGGGTTTCGCGTTCCGCGGAGGTCGTTTAGATCAGGAGCAGACTTTGACAAGCGTTGCACCAGCCAATGACAACAGAAAGATCAGCGATGGGTTCTTCCCTCTGGTCTTGTTCCTTGTGGTCACCGAAATCGCGGCAACCGTGCTGCTGACTTTGCCAAATTGGTATTGAAACCCAAACAGGCGGAAGCCAGCATGTCGATCCTGCCCCTGCTGGCAGGAATGATCATTATCGTGATGCTTGCCGGCGTCCTCATCGTCTGACCGGACTTTATTCTTCAGAACATTTTTGCCTCTCCGGCAATTCCTCCATCCAATCAATCAATTGGGATAACACGGGCGGATGCTCTGTGATAATCTTGGCCTGTTGAACTGATTTGGTCGCCGTCTCGCGCAGGAGAACGGCGGCATGGAGAGCCCAATGAAACGTGCAACCTGTTCGGTGTTGCTTCTCATTCTGTTCGTTGCCGGATGCCAGACCATCACCCCGGAGGAACGGCGCGCCATCGATGGCCGGACCTGTTCGTCCTATGGTTTCAAGCGGGGCACCGACGCCTTTGCCCGCTGCCTGCTCGACCTTGAACTGGATCGCCGTGCCACAAGCCGGGCTCAATTCGATGACATGCGATTCAATTCTCCGCCCCTGATTATCTATGGGGGCCGCCATTACCGCTGGTAAGTTATAAACAGGGGACAGCGATGTCCCTTGACGGGTTTTGAAACTTCACGAAAAGGTCGTGAACTCTTTTGGCACCCGTCAAAACACAGACGAATCAAGAAGGATAATATTGATGCGAAGCCTGTTTTTTGCCGTAGCGGTGGCTGCGGGACTTTTTGCTGCTGAAAGCCAGGCGCAAGGTATGCCCAATGCCGCTGCCCCCAGTGTCAATGCTCCCGGTGCCAATGCGCAAGCCACACGCGTTCGCCCTGAACAGGATGCCATGTCCGCGCGCATCCGGAAGAACCGGCCGGCCAAACGGACCTATGCGCGCGAAGAAAGCCGGCGGCAGCTGACCGCGGAATATAATCGCCGCGCCCGGGTTTTCGGCCGGGCCAGCGCCGACCGCTGGCTGGCGACCCAGCGCCCCTGACCTATCCCTGCCATTGCTTCCCGTACATCTGCCGGTGACCCGTCGGCGGATTTTTTGCTGTTGCGGGCCCGTCTTGACAAAGACCGTTGGTTCGCACGATTATTGCCGGGCTGCGTAGGGCGCATCGACGTGTGGTCGAAAGGGCAATGCCCGCCTGCGTCAAATGACAACAGATGCGCCAATGCCGAACCTCGAAAACCTCAGAAAGCAAGCAAAGCAGTATCTGCGCTGGCATCGTGAACGGTACCATCCCGTTGCCGCCGAAATCCGGGCCGCTCTGCCGCGGTTCCGGCATCTCGATGACAAGGACGTGCTGGATACGCCGTTCAGGCTCAGCGATGCGCAGGAACTTGTGGCACGCCAGCGGGGTTTCGAGGGGTGGCAGGCGCTCCTATCAGGAGCCCCGACCATGAGCACACCCAGCCATCAACCCGCGCCGCGCGCCGTCCTCAGTTCCATTGCTGCCCAGCTTTTCGTCGCCGATATCCAGCGATCATGCGACTTCTACACCGGCAAACTCGGCTTTGCCGTTGATTTCCTCTATGGCGAACCACCCTTCTACGGACAACTCATCCGCGACCGGGCCATGCTTGCCTTGCGGCTGGTCTGCGAGCCTGTCTTTGCCGGCGATATCCGCAGCCGGGAACATCTGCTTTCCGCCTCCATCGCCGTCGACAGCGCGGCTGAGATCAAGCAGCTTTTCCTCGACTTCCAGGCGGCCGGTGTGTCCTTTCACCAGACGCTGAAGAAGGAGCCGTGGGGCGCGCGAAACTTCATCGTGCTCGATCCGGACGGCAATCTCATTCTGTTTGCCGGCCCGGCAGACTGAGCCGCCGGATTTCGTGCTCCACACATCCCGGCATTTTCACGGCTTGTTGTCTTGTCACTGCCGGATTCCTGTGGATGTAAGGAGCCATGTGATCAGGGAAAACAGCGGCGTGATCAAGTTTCCATGGAATGACCGGGCAGGAAAGCCGTCGGCCATCAAAATCGCAGCCCTCATTGCTGCCTTCATCCCTCTGGTGTTCATCACCACGGGCTACAAGGTCAATATTCTCGGACCGCGGCCGATCACCGAAGCCATTCACCAGACCGGTGACTGGACGATCCGCTTCTTCCTGATCTCACTCGCCATAACGCCGCTGCGCCACATCACCCGCTGGAACAGGCTTATCCTGATCCGGCGCATCCTCGGCCTCACCGCCCTCGCCTATGCCGCCCTGCATTTTTCGCTCTACATCGTTGACCAGAATGGCAATCTGCTGCGGGTGGCCAGCGAGATCTGGCTGCGCATCTATCTGCTGATCGGCTTCACCGCATTGCTTGGCCTGATTGCGCTCGGCGTGACCTCCACCGATGGCATGATCCGGCGCATGGGCAGGAACTGGAACCGGCTGCACGCGCTCGCCTATCCGCTGGCGGCGCTCGGCGTCCTGCACTTTTTCATGCAATCCAAGGCGGATGTCACGCAGGCGACGCTGATGGCGGGTTTTCTCATCGCGCTGCTGCTCTACCGCTTTGCCCATGCGCGCGGCTTTGCCCTGTCTTCGCCGTGGACGCTGCTTGCCATTGCCGTGCTGGCGGCGCTGGGAACCGCCCTTGCCGAATATGCCTGGTTCGCGCTCGCCACCCGAATTCCGCCGATGCGGGTGCTGCTGGCCAACCTCTCCTTCGCCTATTCGATCCGCCCGATGTGGTGGGTGCTGGCGGCGGCGCTGCTTCCGGCCCTGTGGGTTGGCATAAAGCCGGCGCTCAACCGGCAAGGCCGCAAACTCAATCCTGTCATACCGAAATAAGAGACAGGTTTTGCTTTTCACCGCCGGAAAAAATGCTATCGCTGTGGCCATGGAACCGCAGCTTACCCCCCTGATTGAATCGCTCCCCTCCACCGTGCCCTTCGTCGGACCGGAAACACTGGAACGCCAACGCAACCGGCCGTTTCGCGCCCGGCTTGGCGCCAATGAAAACGGGTTTGGACCGGCACCGTCGGTGATCGCAGCCATGCGCGACGCCGCGCCGGAGGTGTGGAAATATTGCGACCCGGAGAATTTCGACCTGAAGGCGGCGCTCGCCGCGCATCTCGCCGTCACGCCGCGCAATATCGTGGTCGGCGAAGGCGTCGATACCCTGCTGGGGCTGACCGTTCGCCAATATGTGCGCGAGGGAACGCCGGTTGTCACCTCGCTCGGTGCCTATCCCACCTTCAATTTTCATGTGGCCGGGTTCGGCGGGCGGCTTGTCACTGTTCCCTACCGGGATGACCGGGAAGACCTCGATGCCCTGCTGGACGCAGTCGTCCGCGAAAAGGCGCCACTGGTCTATTTCTCCAATCCCGACAACCCCATGGGGACATGGCACGAGGCAGCGGCGATCGAAGCCTTCATCGCCGCCCTGCCCGTAACCACCCTGCTGATCCTCGACGAAGCCTATGGCGAGACCGCCCCGGCCTCCGCCCTGCCCGCCATCGACGTCTCGCGGCCCAACGTGCTGCGTATGCGCACTTTTTCCAAGGCCTATGGCCTGGCCGGCATGCGCTGCGGCTATGCCCTTGGCGCGGAAAGCCAGATCACCGCCTTTGACAGGATCCGCAACCATTTCGGCATGAACCGTATGGTGCAGATCGCCGCGTTGGCCGCCCTTGCCGACCAACCCTATCTCAATGCCGTGGTGGCGCGGATCATTGCCGGGCGCGACCGTATCGCGGCCATCGCCGCCAGCAACGGCCTTGCCGCTATCCCTTCCGCCACCAATTTCGTCACCATCGACTGCGGGCGCGATGGGGCCTATGCCGCCAGCGTGCTGAACGGTCTCATCGAGCGCGACATTTTCGTCCGCAAGCCCATGGCCCCGGTGCTTGACCGCTGCATCCGTGTCAGTGTCGGACTGGACGAGGAACTGGACCTGTTCGAGGAAAAGCTCGCCGAGACGCTGGCCGCATTGAAATAGATCCGGGAAATAAATCCGGGAAACAGATGTGAAAAGCGGACCGGGAAAACAGACCACAGCTGCACCGACATAGACTGGAACCGAACATGGCATTGAATGGCGAAACCCACCTTGGTGATACCAACAGCGGTACCCCCGCCGATACACGCGGGCACAACCTCAACCGGACATTCGCCGGCCTTGGCGGCCTGATCGGCGCCGCTGGCATCGCCGCCTATGCAGCCGCCGCGCACAGCGCCAGTCCGCATATGGCAACGATTGCGCCCATCCTGTTCATCCACGCCCCGGCTTTCCTCGCCCTTGCGGTGCTGGCGAAAATCAGCCGCGCGGCCTATGGCGGCGGCCTCGCGCTGTTGCTCGGCCTCATCCTGTTCATCGGCGATCTTGCCTCCCGCGATATCAGCGGTGACCGCCTGTTCCCCGGCGCCGCGCCTGCAGGTGGTACACTGCTCATTCTCGGCTGGCTGCTCGTTGCCGCCACAGCCTTCCGCACATTCGATTTCAGGAAATAGCTGCCACGATACAGAGAGATATGACGCCCTGTCGTCTGACGACCGGTGAGATCAGCTTATTCCCTTCAGCTTGTTGTTGCACAGCTTGTAGTAACCACCGCCTTTCTCGATCCAGCGCATGCCGCCCAGCGTATTGTTGTCCTTGTTGATGTGATAGTGCTCCAGACAGGTGTGCATGCGCGCCTTGGCCGGTTTTTCCGCCGCAAATTTGCTGGAAACGGCGCTCGGAAACACGAGTGATTTCGGCATCCCGGCCGTCGGGGCGGCCTTTGGTGCAATCTCCGGTTTTGCCTCCGGTGACCCAGTTTCCGCCGCCGCAGACGCCGCTTTCGCGCATTCCTGCTTGCGGAATTCGTTCCAGCCCGTTGTGCTGCCTGCCGCTTGCGCAGCTTTGTACCTGGCACTGCACTCCTTCATTGAAACGGCCTGCGCCGGCACACCCCCTGCCAGCAGAACAATTGCAGCGGCCAGCGCAGGCAACAGATGTTTGAATTCTCGACCAACCATGCTTTTCAACTCTCAGTCTTATGAAAAACGCTATTCAATCAAAGGCATATTGAAGACTGGCAATGAACTGAATCTACCCGATTTTGCGCTGCGGCACCATCGGACGCCTCTTATCACTTCGTCTGAGAGCCTTCGTCTCCCAGTTGTGCAAACCAGTATCGAGGGTTGAATTTGCCTCTTGAATGAATTGAACGTTCGTTTTATTAATACCCCATGGCGAGAACAATTGGCTCAGACGGCGAGAAGACCCAGGCAGCGATTCATGTCGCGGCAAGGCGGCTGATTGCCAAGGTCGGCTACGAGGCCATGTCGATGCGCCAGCTGGCGGAAAAGGTCGGCGTGCAGGCGGCGGCCCTCTACCGCTATCACCCGACCAAGCAGGAGCTGCTGTTCGCGGTGATGCGCGACCACATGGACCGGCTGCTGGCGGCCTGGCGGACCGAGAGCCAGACCCTGACCACGCCGCTCGAACGGCTTGCCGCCTTCATCCGCTTTCACATCCGCTATCATGTGGAGCGGCGGGACGATGTGCACATTGCCAATATGGAACTGCGCAGCCTGCAGGGCGACAAGCTGGCCATTCTGGTGGAATTGCGGGCGGTCTACGAGAACGAGCTGCGGCTGATCCTCGAGGCGGGCAGCGCATCCGGTCAATTCGATATCGACGACATTCCGCTGACGACCCGGGCCATCATTGCGATGACCACCGGCGTGAATGTCTGGTTTCGCCCGGACGACAGGCTTACTGTCACGCAGATTGCGGAAAAATACGTCACGATGGGATTGCGCCTTGTGGGCGCCAAGAATGTCACGACAAAGGACATGGGAGAGTAGCATGTATCAGTCAGGTCTGCGATTTGGACTTTCAGATGATCTCGAAGCGCTGCGCGAGACGGTGCACCGGTTCGCGCAGGAACGCATCGCACCGCTTGCCGCCGAAACGGACCGGTCCAACCAGTTCCCCATGCATCTCTGGCAGGAAATGGGCGCGCTCGGTTTGCTCGGCATGACGGCAAACCCGGATTTCGGCGGCTCGGGCCTCGGCTATCTCGCCCATGCCATTGCCGTGGAGGAGATTTCCCGGGCATCGGCGTCCGTCGGCCTGTCCTACGGCGCGCACTCCAACCTTTGCGTCAACCAGATCAATCGCTGGGGCACGGACGCGCAGAAGGCGAAATATCTACCGAAGCTGTGTTCGGGCGAGCATGTGGGCTCACTCGCCATGTCCGAGCCGGGCGCGGGCTCCGACGTCGTGTCGATGAAGCTGCGCGCCGACAAGAAGAATGACCGCTATGTGCTGAACGGCAACAAGATGTGGATCACCAACGGTCCCGATGCCGATACGCTGGTGGTCTACGCCAAGACCGATCCCGCCGCCGGGTCGCGCGGCGTGACGGCGTTTCTGGTCGAGAAAGGCGTCAAGGGCTTCAGCACGGCGCAAAAGCTGGACAAGCTCGGCATGCGCGGCTCCAACACCTGCGAACTGGTGTTCGAGGATTGCGAGATCCCGTTCGAGAACGTGCTCGGCGAAGAGGGCAAGGGCGTGCGCATCCTCATGTCCGGCCTCGACTATGAACGGGTCGTGCTTGCCGGCGGCCCGCTCGGCATCATGGCCGCCTGCCTCGACGTGGTGGTGCCCTATGTGCATGAGCGCAAGCAGTTCGGCCAGCCGATCGGCGAATTCCAGCTGATGCAGGGCAAGCTTGCCGATATGTACACGACGATGAACGCCTCGCGTGCCTATGTCTACGCGGTGGCTGCCGCCTGCGACCGCGGCGAGACCACGCGCAAGGATGCCGCCGGCTGCATTCTCTATGCGGCGGAAAAGGCCACCTGGTGCGCTCTGGAGGCCATCCAGGCGCTGGGCGGCAATGGTTACATCAACGATTACCCGACGGGACGCCTGCTGCGCGACGCCAAACTGTACGAGATCGGCGCCGGCACCAGCGAAATCCGCCGCATGCTGATCGGGCGCGAAATGTTCGGGGAGAGCGCCTGAATGGCATGAATTCTATTTCATGTCATTCTTTGGTAGAATTGCCATGTTTTATGAATGATGGCAGGTTTCTTCCATTGCAGTGCGAGGAGTTCAAAATGGTTTCCGACAAAAGCACGAAAGGCTTCGAAGAGGAGCCACACGCATTCGACCATATGTCCGGTTCGCCTTCAACGATTGAGTCAAAGACCATGAGTGCAACGGTCGGCGAAGGCGGACGACTCGTGATCCCGGCGGAGCTGCGCAAACTCATGGAGCTTTCACCGGGCGAAGGCGTCGCGCTGCGTGTCGTGGACGGTGTCCTGCATGTTGTATCGGCGACGATGGCTCTCAAACGGGTACAAGCCATCGCAAGCAAACTCAGGAAACCCGGCGTAAGCCTCGTCGACGAATTCATTGCAGACAGGCTGGCCGAACAGCGTGCCTCGGATGAACGATTTGACCGCCTGCATCGGGAAGCGATGGAGCGTGCGAACGAAACGTCTCCCGATAAGGAGCCTCGTCGCTAGTATGAAAGTGGTGGTGGATGCTTCGATTGTTCTGGCGATTTTCCTCAAGGAGCCGCGCGTCGAACACGCCGTTGGCCGGATAAAGGGCGCCTTGTGTTCAACCGTGAATCTGACCGA
Organism: Phyllobacterium sp. MT110; assembly: GCF_058792715.1. NCBI lineage: Bacteria > Pseudomonadati > Pseudomonadota > Alphaproteobacteria > Hyphomicrobiales > Phyllobacteriaceae > Phyllobacterium > Phyllobacterium sp. MT110. Next base: position 470,566 of record NZ_JBXAFE010000001.1, on the reverse strand, counting down.
AATCTTGACACGTTGTGCGGATGGAAACGTTCCTGCGCGCGCCGCGTTCGATTTCCTTGGCTCGCATGGCATTACCTTCGCCGACTATGATGAAGACCTCGCCCTGGCTGCGTCAAAACTCCGTCCCGCAACCCGCCACAAGGGTCTTTCTCTCGGCGACCGCGCCTGCCTTGCTCTTGCCATAAGGGAAGGCGCCACTGCCATTACCACCGACCGCGCCTGGGCCGACCTTGATGTCGGCTGCCACATCGAAGTGATCCGATAGGAGAATACATGAGCATACTTCAGTCCCAGATCACCACCACATCCGAAACCTTTGCCGCCAATACGGAGCGCATGCGCGCCCTTGTCGATGACATCAAGGCCAAGGCTGCGCTGGTGAGCAAGGGCGGGACCGACGAAGCACGCAAGCGCCACACCGCGCGCAACAAGCTGCTGCCGCGCGACCGGCTGGTACAGTTGCTTGATCCCGGTTCGCCCTTTCTGGAAATCGGACAGTTTGCCGCCTGGGACATGTATGGCGACAATATCGCATCGGCGGGGCTGATCGCCGGTATCGGGCGCGTGTCCGGCAAGGAGGTGATGATTGTCGTCAACGACGCCACGGTCAAGGGCGGCACCTATTATCCGCTGACCGTGAAGAAGCATCTGCGCGCGCAGGAAATCGCGCTGCAGAACAACCTCCCCTGCATCTATCTCGTCGATTCCGGCGGCGCGAACCTGCCGAACCAGGACGAGGTTTTCCCGGACCGCGAACATTTCGGCCGCATCTTCTACAACCAGGCGAACATGTCAGCGGCGGGTATTCCGCAGATCGCGGTGGTCATGGGCTCCTGTACGGCGGGCGGCGCCTATGTGCCGGCCATGTCGGAAGAAACCATCATGGTCAAAGGCCAGGCGACCATCTTTCTCGCAGGCCCGCCGCTGGTCAAAGCCGCGACCGGCGAGGACGTGACGGCGGAGGACCTGGGCGGCGCCGAGGTGCACACGCGCGAGTCCGGCGTTGCCGATCACTACGCCATGGACGATGCCCATGCCCTTGCCATCGCCCGGCGCATCGTCGGAAACCTGAATCGAAAGAAGGTGATAGGGCTCGACCTTCGCAGAGTGAGTCCGCCTCTTTACGATCCGCATGAACTCTACGGCATCGTGCCCACGGACCTGCGCCAGCCCTACGACGTGCGCGAAGTCATCGCCCGCGTGGTCGACGGTTCCGAATTCGATGAGTTCAAGCAGAATTACGGCACCAGCCTCATCACCGGCTTTGCCCATCTCTATGGCATGCCAGTCGGCATCATCGCCAACAATGGCGTGCTGTTTTCCGAAAGCGCGCTGAAGGGCACCCACTTCATCGAGCTGTGCACCCAGCGTGGCATTCCGCTCGTCTTCCTGCAGAACATCACCGGCTTCATGGTCGGCCGTTCCTATGAAGCGGGCGGCATCGCCAAGGATGGCGCCAAGCTGGTGACGGCGGTTGCCACGGCGCGCGTGCCCAAGGTGACGATGATCATCGGCGGATCCTTCGGCGCGGGCAATTACGGCATGTGCGGCCGCGCCTTCTCGCCACGCTTCCTGTGGATGTGGCCCAATGCCCGCATTTCCGTCATGGGCGGCGAACAGGCGGCAACGGTGCTGGCGCTGGTCAAGCGCGAAGGCATCGAACGCAAGGGCGGTGACTGGCCCGCTGCCGACGAGGCAGCCTTCCGCGCACCGATCCTGGAAAAATACGAGCGCGAGGGCCACCCGCTCTATTCTTCGGCGCGCCTGTGGGACGACGGCATCATCGACCCGGCCAAAACCCGCGAGGTTCTCGCCCTTTCACTTTCCGCAGCCCTGAATGCACCCGTGGAGGATACCACATTCGGTATCTTCAGGATGTGAGGAGAAAAACCATGACAACAATGTTCTCCAGAATCCTCATTGCCAATCGCGGTGAAATTGCCTGCCGGGTCATCCGCACCGCGCAGAAGATGGGTATCGGCACCGTTGCCGTCTATTCCGACGCCGATGCCGATGCGCTGCATGTGGCAATGGCCGACGAGGCCGTGCATATCGGCGGCTCCTCCGTATCGGAAAGCTATCTGCGCGCCGACCGCATCATTCAGGCGGCCATCGATACGGGCGCCGAAGCCATTCATCCCGGCTACGGGTTCCTGTCGGAAAACCCCGGCTTTGTCGATGCCGTGGTCAAGGCCGGACTGGTGTTCATCGGCCCCTCGGCGGATTCCATCCGCGCCATGGGCCTGAAGGACGCCGCCAAGCGGCTGATGGAAAAGGCGGGCGTACCGGTCGTCCCCGGCTATCACGGTGAAGCGCAGGAACTGGTCGTGCTCGCCTCCAAGGCGCGCGAGATCGGCTATCCCGTGCTGATCAAGGCGCGCGCCGGCGGTGGTGGCAAGGGCATGCGCAAGGTCGACAGCCCCGATGATTTCGCCGAAGCGCTGGGCAGCGCGCGGCGCGAAGCCAAGAGCGCTTTCGGCGATGACCGGGTGCTGGTGGAAAAATACGTCTCCAAGCCGCGCCATATCGAAGTGCAGGTGTTCGGCGACAATCACGGCAATGCCGTGCATCTCTATGAGCGCGACTGTTCGCTGCAGCGCCGCCACCAGAAGGTGATCGAGGAGGCCCCTGCTCCCGACATCACGCCGGAGATGCGTGCGGCAATGACCGACGCCGCCGTGAAGGCGGCCAAGGCCATCAACTATTCCGGCGCGGGCACGATCGAATTCATCGTCGATGCCAGCCAGGGCCTGCGGCCGGACGGCTTCTGGTTCATGGAAATGAACACGCGGCTGCAGGTCGAGCATCCCGTGACCGAAATGATCACCGGGCTTGACCTGGTGGAATGGCAATTGCGCGTGGCGGCGGGCGAACCCCTGCCGCTGACCCAGGCGCAAATCCCGCTGAATGGCCATGCCGTGGAAGCGCGGCTTTATGCGGAAGACCCGGCCAAGGGCTTTCTACCAGCCATCGGCACGTTGCATCACCTCGCCTTTCCCGCTGCCGTCAGGGAAGGCACGGTGCGGATTGAGACCGGCGTGCGCCCGGGCGACACCATTTCCCCCTATTACGATCCGATGATTGCCAAGATCGTCGTTCACGCCAAAAACCGCGCGACCGCGCTGCAAGCCATGGAAGACGCCCTTCTGAACACGGAGATTGCCGGAACGGTCACCAATGCAGCATTTCTCGCCGCATTGGCGCGGCATCCGGGTTTTGCCGCCGGTGATGTCGATACCGGCCTGATCGACCGGGATCTTCACAGCCTGGTCGTTCCCGTGGCCATGCCGGCGGGCGCAAAGGAGCTGGCCGTGCTCTATGCCAGCGGCCTTCTGACAAAGGTCACCTCCGACGATCCCTGGACGGCACTGCGCGGCTACAGCCATCTGGCGCCGTCGCAATACCCGGTCACGCTGGGCGAGCCCGGCCATACGCTCCGCTATGGCATTACGGTTCTGGATGACGATCGTTTCGAGGTCGCCGCAGCCGACGCCACCCTTGACCTGCGGGTGCGGCGCGATGGCAGCGGCTGGCACATCACCGGCAAAGGCATCAACCTGCGGGCGAAGACCGCGGCAATACCGCAAGGCATTGCGGTCATCGCCAGAGGCGTGGTGGCAATTTTTGCCGTGCCGGATCCCCTGCAGCAGGCCGACGAGGCCGGAGCTGCGGGCGACCGGCTGACCGCGCCGATGCCGGGTCTGGTGAAATCCGTCCGGGTCTCTGCCGGCGATCTCGTCAGGAAGGGGCAGGTTCTGCTGGTGCTGGAGGCCATGAAGATGGAACATTCCATCACCGCTCCGCATGACGGAAGAATTGCCGAGATCGTCAACGAAGGGGCGCAAGTCAAGGAGAAGACGGCCCTTGTGCGCTTCGAAGAGGCGGAAGTCGCCGCGTTGACCAAGATTTGAAGCAGAAATGACAAACAGTCGTGCTAGTCGTATATCTGTGACGAGCACCACTTGCCTACTCAAGTCGTAAGAATTTCCCATTCACAGCAGAGGAGATCGACCCATGGCTACCAAATCATTGCAGACGATCAAACGCGCGCCCACCGCAACGCCCACCGATCTCGGCGCGGACGCGACCCGCGACATCGCAGCCGCCGTCAATGCGCTGCTTGCCGATACCTTCGCGCTCTACATGAAAACGAAAAACTTTCATTGGCATATGAGCGGGCCGCATTTTCGCGATTATCACCTGATGCTGGACGAACAGGGCGCCCAGATTTTTGACATGACCGACGTTCTGGCGGAGCGCGTGCGCAAGATCGGCGGCACAACATTGCGCTCCATCGGGCAGATTTCCGCCCAACAGCGCCTGCTCGACAACGACGCCAATTTCGTGACGCCGGAGGACATGCTGGCCGAACTGCGCGACGACACGAAGAGCTTTATCGGCTATCTGCGGCAGGTGCATGAGCTTTGCAGCGAATACCATGACAGTGCCACCACGAGCATCATCGAGAATTACATCGATGAATCCGAGCGCCGCCACTGGTTCCTGTTCGAAGCAACCCGCACCGGTCCTGCCAGCGTCTGATGTGCTGACAACGGTTTCATCGACAGAGCGGCATGAACAGCGCCTTTATCGGCAACAGAGGTTCATGCCGTTCAATCCTTTTAATCGTTCGCCTTGGTCATTTTCGCGCGTTTGTCGCGGTTCTGCGTATCGGCAATCAGGGCTTCCACGGCGGAAATGTTCAACGCCAGTGTGGCTATCCGTTTCAAGGTATTATTGTCAGGAAAAGCATTGGTCTTTGCAGTCAAAATTATCAACTCTTTTTGAGCACGGCTCAACCTTGACAATAATGCCCCAAGCTCGTCCTGCATAACTTCCCCGTCTTCTTTAAGAATCAAAAATTCCATAAACCGTTTACTTAGCTGATATCCCGGTGTTCGCAACCCCTAAGAGTTGCGAAAGTCTCACTAAAAAACCACATTAAATCGAATTAACTATCATAATTCTAATGATAGGTTTAATCATAGCCTCTCACAGAAATTCATAACAAAAAGACAAAACAACATAAAAAATGAGCATTGTTATCAAATCAATTCTAAACTGACAAAGATATATCTGATTTAAAACTTTATACTACACGTCATTTAGAAGAAAATATTTGCATTACTGTGACAATCCAAAGCATCTGCTCCAGATTCTCCTGCATGTGCAGCCCCCTTGAAATAAGGCCGGCAACTCAGACCTGCCGGGTTGCAGCGACGCTCCCATTAGAACAATGGCCCCTTAGCATGATGCCGTCTAACGGCTAGGTTGCAATCGCAACAATAATCTCGTCCTGATTGCGTCAATAATGTGGAATTGCCGAAGAAGAGTGTTCAGCGCCGAGCCGGCAGCCGTATCAACGGCACGGCTGGCTCCCGTGTCGCAGGAGTACCCGCAGCCGCTTCAGGCGATAACAGCAGGCGATCCCGACTACGTCCTGGCGCGTGATACCGGCATCGCGCAGCAAATGTTCACCCGGTTTGCGCGATAGTACCGCGAGTTGGCGAGCCTCGCGATCAGCGATCTGCAAACCCTTCCAAAGATTTGAAAACAAGCAGAAAACAGACATGGAGCTGGTCTCGAATGGCGAATAGTCACCATGCTTGACGCAAGCATTGACATACATCAAACGAATAGAAATTATGCCTGTCATTCGAAATTTTAATTGCAGGGAACACCATGAATCCGCCACTCGACAGCGATCTGCTCCGAACGTTCTTGGCCGTGGCAACGGCCGGCAATGTCACCCGCGCGGCGGAAAGGATCGGGCGCACGCAATCGGCCGTGAGTGTCCAGATCAAGCGGCTCGAGGAGGTTCTGGGAGAAAGCGTTTTTGCCCGCGGCTCGCGCGGCGTTGCGCTGACCACCCAGGGCGAAGCACTGCTCGTCAACGCGCAGCGCATCGTCGCGCTGCTGGATGAGACCATGGCGACGATCCGGGCCAAGCCGCTTGGCGGCCCCGTGCGGATCGGCCTTCCCGAAGAATATGGCTACACGATCCTGCCGCGCGCCCTCGCCGCCTTTGCCAGCCAGCATCCGCAGGTGGAGGTAACGGTCAAATGCGGATATTCGGCACAGCAGCTCGCCGCACTGGATGCGGACGAGCTTGATCTTGCCGTCATATTCAACTGGGAGCCGCCGGCAACCGGCGAGGTGCTGTTTGTCGACCCGACCGTCTGGGTCACCTCGGAGGTGCATTGCGTGCATGAAATCACGCCGGTTCCCATCGCGATCTACGAGCGCTCGGACTGGTGCAGGAAATTCGCCATGGGATCGCTGGAACGCAACAGGATCGATTATCGCGTGGCCTATAGCTGCGATACGGGCGGAGGCTTGAAAATAGCAGCAGTTTCTGGCCTTGCCATCGCCCCGCTCGCGCGCAGCAACATTCCGCCGGGCTGCCGCGAACTGACGGAAGCAGAAGGATTTCCGGTCATTGATTCATCGAATGTCGTGCTGCGGCGCAATCCGCGGATGATGAGCCCCGCGATTGACGGCATGGCCAAGGTGATCCGCGATGCGTTCCAGCCGATGGGCTGAGCCATTGTTGTCTCGTGCCGGTGTGGCTTGAGCACTCATGCGTGGTTCGACAAGCTCACCATGAGGGAGGTGGTTTGGTGCAAGGTTAATCACAAACGTTGCAGAACGTAACTCCCTGCAATCCTCACTCTCCCTCATGGTGAGCTTGTCGAACCACGCACCAGGCATCTGCAGTTCAGTGCGTGGTCATCCATTCGCGGGCTTCGCGCATGGCCGTTGCCAGATCGGCCTTGGACATGGTTTTCACCAGTTCGGCGCGCAGTTCCGCAGCCCGGTCGCTGCCTTTGATTGCCGCAATGTTGAACCATTTGTGCGCGGCCACATGATCAACGGCACAGTCACGGCCCGTGGCATACATGATGCCCATTTCAAAGAGGATGTCCGTTTCTGCGGTGCCGCCGACATGTCCGGCATCGATATTGTGAAGATCAAAGCGTGCCATTTTACCGAGTCCCTGTTTAAACCGATAAGCCCTGTTAGACTTCTGAGAACCGCCTGATTTGTTTGTTTTGGCGTGCTCTTTCGATGTTTTCGAGAATGCCACACAGCCCTCAAATTGCTGTTAAGGGGCATGATTAACTGGAGCCAAACAAAACAAAAACAACTGGTAAACTTCGGAATTCATTAAATATATCGCCCCAGCAATTGCAGGCATTTGGATCAAATTCGCTTAAAATGCCATTATCCGATTTCAAGCCTTTGCTAACCAAGGCACAGCTTCTTTTTGTCGGGCTTGGAGCCAAGCGCACAGGAATCTCCTCTCCGTTCCGCAACGCCTGCCTGCAAAAAACCCCGGCTGCGAGCGCATAAGGCTTCCTTTCAGGGTTTTTTTGAATTACGTTTACGTAAGGGACATGCAAATGGATGCGGAGAGACCCCATTTGCCGCACAACCCTTATCGGGAGGAACATATGAATCGCAAACTCTTATTGGCATGCGCCGGCGTTGTATTGATGGCAGGTCCGGCACTGGCCGAGGAACCGATCGTCGGCACGTGGAAGCGGCCGACCGGCACGCTCATCCAGTATTCGTCCTGCGGCGCCGACAAGTATTGCGGCACGGTCTTGACCGGCGAGTACAAGGGCAAATCCATCGGCGAGATGTCCGGCAAGGGCGGGTCCTACAAGGGACAGGTCAACAAGCTCGACGAGGGCAAGACCTATAATGGCAAGGCCAGCGTCAGCGGCAACACATTGTCCCTGTCCGGTTGCGTGCTGGGCGGGCTCATCTGCAAGAGCGAAAGCCTGACACGCCAGTAATTTTCAGACGGCATGCCAAACCCCGTGAAAGCGTAAAGCTTTCGCGGGGTTTTTGTTTGCTTGCGCCAGATATGGCCGGCCCGGCCGGGTTGCGCCGTCTTGCGATGCGCTTACCGCTGCCCGTACCGTGCGCCGAACCCCCAAGGCGTGCACCGCTTGCCCTCCCCAGGCCTTTGAACGCGGCTTCGATACCCCGCCCCTTCGCTGCGCCCGCCGGTCTGATCGACAGCAACAGGGCCGGAACAACCGGCATGGACCCAACACGTGCAGCGCGGCGTGTAATATGACCTGACATGTCTCATCTGCGTCTCCGGCATCGTGAATCGCAAGGCGGTCCTTGCCAGAGCGGAAACTGATGCGGGATGTGGCGCTTTCCAAGGAAAATGTGTGACGCAAAAAAGTAAGCCCCGGCAATGTTGACGTTGGCAAAATCAGAGTGTAATAAACCAAAAGGTTATTTAACCTATTAGTTAGATATGATCGGTTCGGAATGGGAAGGAAGAGGAACCATGACCGCAGCGCTGGCCCGCAGGGACAATGATCGCGAACTGACAATCGTCCGGATCGTCGATGCGCCGGTGGCGCTCGTTTTCAAGGTCTGGTCACAGCCGGAGCATGTCGTGCGCTGGTGGGGCCCGAAGAATTTCACCTGCCCGAACTGCCAGATCGATTTCAGGGAGGGCGGTGCCTATCGCTCGTCCATCCGCTCTCCCGATGGCGAGGACGCCTGGATGGTCGGCCGCTACACGCGGATCGTCGAGCCGGAGCGGATCGTCTTCACCTTTGCCTGGGAGGATAGCGATGGCCTGCGCGGGCCGCAGACATTGGTAACCGTCACCATGAGCGCGCAGGGACAGCGCACGCGGCTCGTCTTCCATCAGGCACCGTTCGATTCCGCCGACGACCGGGATTCGCATGAGAATGGCTGGACCGAATGCATGGAACGGCTGGAGGCCTATGTCGAGCCGCTGGGCCGTCTTCACTGAGGAGCGTATACCCCCGCTCATGGACTGATTATCGCTTGAACCAATATCAAGGAGGAAACGATGAACACCCATGCACACCCTGACGACCGCAAGGTTGTTTCCCGCGCCGAGTGGGACAAGGCCAGAAAGGCCTTTCTGCTGAAGGAAAAGGCCTTCACCAAACAGCGCGATGCCCTGAACCGCGAGCGCCGTGCACTTCCGATGGTGCAGATCGACAAGGATTATGCGTTTGAGGGGCCGAAGGGCAAGCTCGGCCTGTCCGATTTGTTCGAGGGGCGCCGCCAGTTGATCGTTTATCATTTCATGCTGGGACCGGGCGAAGGCGAAGGCTGCCCCGGCTGCTCCTTCCTTGCCGACAGTATCGGCAATCTGGCGCATCTGCACGCCCGCGACACCACGCTGGTGGCGGTCTCGCGCGCACCCCTCGCAGAAATCGAGGCCTATAGGAAACGCATGGGCTGGACCTTCCCGTGGGTGTCGTCCCATGGCAGCGATTTCAACTATGATTTCCACGTCACACTGGACGAGACGGTCGCGCCGCCCGTCTACAATTACACCACGGCCGAGGAATATGAGCGCAAGGGCATGCCCTGGTTCATGCGGGGCGAACAGCCGGGAACCAGTGTCTTCCTGCGCGACGGCGATACGGTCTACCACACCTATTCGAGCTATGGACGCGGCGGCGACCTGCAGCTTGGCACCTACAACTATCTCGACCTGACGCCGCTCGGCCGGCAGGAGGGCTGGGATGGTACGCCCGACCTTGGCGGTCTCGGCAAGAACTGGGTCAAGCGCCATGACGAATACGCCGGCACGGCCAAATCCGCCGACGATAACTGCTGTCACTGATTTCGATCCCCCCAGCGGAGATATCCGATGAAAAAAACCTATCATGGCAGCTGTCATTGCCAAACCGTGCGTTTCGAATGCACGATCGATCTCGATGCCGGTACGAGCAAATGCAATTGCTCGTTCTGTGCCAAGCTGCGGTTCTGGAAAGCCTTTACCGGCGGTGATGCGCTGCAGATCCTCGCAGGCGCTGACAATCTCACGCAATACCAGTTCGGCAGCAAGACCATCACGCATTCCTTCTGCAGGACCTGCGGCGTCAAGCCGTTCGGACAGGGCAATCTGGAGGTGATGGGCGGGCCCTTCTATGCCGTCAACCTGTCCGTTCTCGATGACCTTTCGCTGGAGGAGCTGCTGGCAGCCCCCGTGCAATATCAGGATGGCTTGCACGACAACTGGGGAGAGGCGCCGACGGAAACGCGGCACCTGTAGAGGGCTGATCCTGTCCCTGACAATGGCTCGCCTGTCAGCGCGCCCGTTGGCCGAACAGGATTTTCTGCGCTTCCTTGTCGTCGGCAAGATTGCGGCGCGCTTCCTTGCCCAGATCCCTGCCCCGCTGAACGGCGGGGCGGGCGCTTATGGCTTCAAACCAGCGCTTGAGATTGGGAAAATCATTGAGATCCTGCCCCTGATTGGCGTAGGAGACAACCCAGCCGAATGACGCCATATCGGCGATGGAATAGGCATCGGCAAGATAGTCCCGGCCTTCCAGACGCCGGTTCATCACACCGTAAAGACGGTTGACCTCGTTGGTGTAGCGGTTGATGCCGTATTCGATCTTTTCCGGTGCGTATTGCCGGAAATGATGCGCCTGCCCGGCCATGGGCCCGAGGCCGCCCACCTGCCAGAACAGCCACTCCTCCACGGCGACGCGCTTGCGCTCGTCCTGCGGATAGAACTTGCCGAACTTGCGGCCGAGATATTGCAGGATGGCACCGGATTCGAACACGGAGATCGGTTCGCCGCCTGGCCCTTCCGGATCGATGATCGCGGGCATGCGATTGTTGGGCGCGATCTTGAGGAATGACGGTTCGAATTGTTCGCCCTTGCCGATATTGACCAGCTTGAGATCGTAGGGAACCCCGAGCTCTTCCAGCATGATGGAAATTTTCCAGCCGTTGGGTGTCGGCCAGTAGTAGAGTTCAATCGGCTTGGTCTGCGTCGTCATGTCGGTCTCCTGGGAGCTTGATCTATCCGGTCAAACATAAGTGCCCGATGCCCGATCGCAATAGCCGGTGGCCGATTTCCGGCCGGCTTTGGCAGGCGGCCTGAACCGAATTGAAATTTCAGGCTTTTTGCCATCTCCCAACTGACATCCGATTTCACTATATTAGGAGCATGAACAATCGAATCGGAACAAAGAAACCCGTCGCCATCAGCATGCCGCCCCATGTTGAACCCGAAGAATTTACCGACGCGAAAGCCGCCGTGCAGGCGCTGATCGCCCTCTACGAGCGGAACACGCAGTTTCTGCGCGATGGCTTCGACAAGGTCGCCAAGGGCAAAGTGGAAAACAACACGCATTTTCGTGCCTTCTATCCGGAAGTGCGCCTGTCGACGTCAAGCTATGCGCAGATCGACTCCCGCCTCGCCTTCGGCCATGTCTCGGCGCCCGGCCAGTATTCGGCCAACATCACCCGGCCAGATCTTTTCGAAAGCTACCTGGAAGAACAGATAAGGCTGCTGATCCGCAATCATGGCGGGCCGGTCACGGTGCAGGAATCCACGACACCGATCCCCATCCACTTTGCCTTCCTAGAAGGCACCTATGTGGAATCCTCGGTTGCCGATGCGTTCCAGCGCCCGCTGCGCGATCTCTTCGATGTCCCCGATCTCAACGCCACGGATGACCGGATCGTCAATGGCGAATATGAGACCGACGATATTGACGGGATCATGCCGCTGTCGCCGTTCACGGCGCAACGCGTGGATTATTCCCTGCATCGCCTGTCGCACTATACCGCGACCCGTCCCGTGCATTTCCAGAACTATGTCCTCTTCACTAACTATCAGTTCTACATCGATGAGTTCTGCGCCCTGGCGCGGCGGCTGATGGCCGAGGGTGGCGGCGGCTACGAGCGGTTCATCGAACCGGGCAACCTGATCACCGAAGCCGGTGATGACGCGCCGACGTCGGGCGTGCCGATTGGACGGCTGCCGCAGATGCCTGCCTATCATCTGGCGAAGAAAGACAATGCCGGCATCACCATGGTGAATATCGGCGTCGGCCCCTCCAACGCCAAGACCATCACGGACCACATCGCCGTTCTGCGGCCGCATGCGTGGCTGATGCTCGGCCATTGCGCCGGACTGCGCAACACGCAGGCACTCGGCGACTATGTGCTGGCCCATGCCTATGTGCGCGAGGATCACGTGCTCGATGACGACCTGCCGGTCTGGGTGCCGATCCCGGCGCTGGCCGAAGTGCAGGTCGCGCTCGAACAGGCGGTCGCCGAAGTCACGGGACTTGAGGGCTACGACCTGAAGCGCATCATGCGCACGGGCACGGTTGCCACCATCGACAACCGCAACTGGGAGCTGCGCGACCAGCGCGGACCGGTGAAGCGCCTGTCGCAATCGCGCGCCATTGCACTCGACATGGAGTCGGCGACCATTGCCGCCAACGGCTTCCGCTTCCGCGTGCCCTATGGAACGCTGCTGTGCGTCTCCGACAAGCCGCTGCATGGCGAATTGAAGCTGCCGGGCATGGCAACGGAGTTCTACAAGCGTCAGGTCGCCCAGCATCTGCAGATCGGTATCCGTGCGCTGGAGAAACTGGCGGAAATGCCGCCGGAAAAACTGCACTCGCGCAAGTTGCGCAGCTTCTTCGAGATGGCCTTCCAGTAGCAGAGACGAGCTTTTCTCGGGGGATGACCTGACGATTTGGCGATTGTTGCTTGGAAACAAGGGCGAAATGCCGTATTCTTATTCTTCTGGAGTGGAGATGGGCTTTCGCCCACCTCCGTTTTCTAGACTGTGAAATGAACCCGGAGGATCAGTGACCAGCTGCTCCGGGTTTTTTTCACTTCCAGTGTGATGCTCAGCGGCAGATACCACATCGCGTCACCTCCAGTTTTAAGAGCAAGGCCATTGCCATGGTCGGGCGGCCCATCCTCCCGATGCACCGGCTGGCTCGGTGCGTGCTGCTTCGCTCTCAAACGCCTGAGTGATGGGCACCTTTGCAAATCCCGCGAAAACAGCAACGCATGCAGAGTTGAATATTGAAGACGGCGTGCATGTAAGGGTTGCGGCGATGGCGCATCGCTGAATGAGCGGAGAAAGCGATCTGACATTCCGCATCTTGATTGCGTCGCAATTGACCGTTTAATGCGTGACCATGACAACAACGACAAAATCATCCTGGGTGAAGCTCGCGGCGGTGCTTGTACCGGTCCTGCTGTCGGTACCGCTGGTGCTCGGATTTTTCGGTTCCGTGCATCCGGTTTTCGATGCATTCGCGCACTTCCGCATCCACCTCGCCGCGCTCATGATCCTCACGGCACTGCCAGCCCTTTTCATGGGGTTGTGGCGGGAAAGCCTGATGACCATCATTCTGGCGGTCATGGCCCTGTCGACCGTGCTGGCCCCTGCTCCCGCGCCCGCATCAGCCGGGACGCCGCAAGCCGCCACGCCATCCGGCCAGCCGCAATACACGCTGCTGCAGTTGAACCTTCGCTTTGACAATGCCGACCAGACGGAGGTCATCCGTCTGGTTGCGCAGCAGAGCCCCGATGTCATCACCCTGCAGGAGGTTTCAGACAGCTGGCGGGCGAAGCTGGCGGCGATCGAAGCGCGGTATCCCTACAATCTCTACTGCCCCAGCAGCAAACGCATCGGCGGCGTGGCGATCCTCTCCCGCCGCCCCTTTGCGCTGGGCACGACGCCGCAATGCATCGGCAACGCCCTTGCCGGCCTCGCCCGGATTGATTTCGGCGGCCGCACCGCACTGGTTGCCGCCCTGCACCTGGACTGGCCCTGGCCGTTTGCGCAACCTGATAATGTCGAGGAAATGCGTGCCTATTTCGAACGGCTGCAGGGACCGATGATTGTTGCCGGCGATTTCAATGCGGCGCCATGGAGTCAAACCGTTCGCCAGATCGCGGCGGCAAGCAAAACCATGCCGGTGGATGGATTGCGCCCGAGCTGGCTGATCAACGGCACGCTGGCAAAAGCGGCCAGATGGATCGGCCTGCCGCTTGATCATATCCTCGTATCAAGCCGCATCTCGGCCGCAAGCGTCGAAACGCTCGGGCCCGTCGGCTCGGATCACCTGCCGCTGCTCCTGCGGTTTGCAATCGATGCGGCAGCCGATGACGGTCCGGATCTGCAGACCGTGATGCTGACGCAGTGATTATTCGAATACCGGCCTCAGGAAACTGCGCTCGTAGCTGACGATGCTGCGATTGTGTTTTTCCATTTCAAACACCGCCTGGCATTCGGGGTCTTTTGCCATGCGCTGCCGGTATGTTTCATAGTCAGCAAGACTGGGAAAGCTGAACATCGCATAGGCGATGTTGCTTGCCCCTTCGCTCGGCAAGAAATAGCCGTGATGGTTTCCGCCCAGGCGAGTGACGAGCGCTATCCAGCGGCGGCCATAGTCCTCGAATTCGGCAAGCTTGTAGGGATCGATGACATATTTGAGATAGCAGGTGATCACGGGCAAACTCCGGTACAGGTCGGTTTATCGACAAAAGACGCGAGCTTTTACCCGCATTTCAATCGGAAAAAGGCCCGGATCAACCGGGCTTTTCATCACATGCTGGTATAGACCGGCCCCTCGCCGCCCTGCGGCGGCACCCAGTTGATGTTCTGGTTCGGGTCCTTGATATCGCAGGTCTTGCAGTGAACGCAGTTCTGGGCGTTGATCACGAATTTCGGGCCGGTGCTTTCCTCGACCCATTCATAAACGCCCGCCGGGCAATAGCGTGTCGATGGCCCCGCAAAGACATCGTGTTCCGAGGATTTCTGCAGCGCCGCATCCTTGACGATGAGGTGGACCGGTTCGTTTTCCTCGTGGTTGGTGTTCGACAGGAACACCGAGGACAGGCGGTCGAAGGTCAAGACGCCATCGGGCTTGGGATAGGCGATCGGCTTGTGCTTGGCCGCCGGTTCCAGCGATGCCGCGTCGGACTTGCCGTGCTTCCATGTGCCGAAGGGCGACCAGCCGCCGAAAATCGTGTTCAGCCACATGTCGATGCCGCCAAGCACCACGCCGCCGACGGTGCCGAGTTTCGACCACATCGGCTTGACGTTGCGCACCCGCTTCAGGTCCTTGCCGATCTCGCTGGTGCGCCAGGCGTTTTCGTAGGAGATGAGTTCGTCATTGGCCCGTCCCGCAGCCAGTGCCGCAGCCGCATGTTCCGCCGCCAGCATGCCCGAGAGCATGGCATTGTGCGATCCCTTGATGCGCGGCACGTTGACGAAACCGGCGGAGCAACCGATCAGCACGCCACCGGGGAAGGACAGTTTCGGCACCGACTGCCAGCCGCCTTCGGTAATGGCGCGCGCACCATAGCCGAGACGCTTGCCGCCCTCGAATGTGCCGCGAATGGCGGGATGCGTCTTGAAGCGCTGGAATTCCTCGAACGGCGACAGATAGGGATTCTTGTAGTTGAGGTGCATGACGAAGCCGACGGCCACCGTATTGTCCTCGAGGTGATAGAGGAACGAACCGCCGCCCGTCTTCAGGTCGAGCGGCCAGCCGAAGGAATGCTGCACCAGGCCCAGCTTGTGCTTGGCCGGATCGATCTGCCAGAGCTCTTTCAGGCCGATACCGAACTTGGCCGGTTCCTTGCCTTCATCGAGCTTGAACTTGCCGATGAGCTGTTTGGCGAGCGAGCCCCGCGCGCCTTCGGCAATGAGTGTATATTTGCCGAGCAGCGCCATGCCGCGCGTATAGGCCGGACCGTGCGAACCGTCCTTTTCGATGCCCATGTCGCCGGTGGCCACACCAATGACCGCACCACTATCGTCATAGAGAACTTCGGAACCGGCAAATCCGGGATAAATCTCGACGCCGAGCTCTTCCGCCTTCGTGCCGAGCCAGCGGCAGACATTGCCCAGCGAAACGATGAAATTGCCGTGATTGTTCATCAGCGGCGGCATGGCGAAATTCGGCAGGCGGACGGAGCCTGCCGGCCCCAGAACCAGAAAGTGATCCGCTGTCACGGGTGTCTTGAAGGGGTGTCCCTCCTCGTCCCGCCAGCCGGGCAAGAGCTTGTCGACGCCGATGGGATCGACCACCGCGCCGGAAAGAATATGGGCACCGACCTCGCCGCCCTTTTCCAGCACGACGACCGACAGTTCAGGATTGATCTGCTTGAGCCTGATCGCCGCTGACAGGCCCGATGGGCCACCGCCGACAATCACGACATCAAACTCCATGCTCTCCCGCTCTGGAAGTTCGTTTGTCTCGCTCATGAAGTCCTCCTGAATGCTATGCCCCGCAAACACTTCGCCTGTGTTTTTCCCATTTGTAACGCAACAATAGCCGTATGACAGAGGCTAGCATCCATTCAAGATGCGGCCAATTGCCCTCATCCTACGACCATTTCCACAATTTATAATTTACCTTAACGTAAACGTCAATATTTTAGCCCGTGTGCGGCGGAATTTCCAATGTGCGGGGAACAGGATAACGGCTGTGACATCAAGGGCGTTTGCCGGTCTTTCTCAGGCGAGATTGCAGGGCCATTGTGCGTGGTTCGACACGCTCACCATGAGGGAGAGTGAGAGTTGTAGGGAGCCACATTCTGCAACATCGCAGATGCGCCCTGCAATCAAACCACCTTCCTCATGGTGAGCGTGTCGAACCACGCACCACGCACCATGCCATCCGCAGGCAGGTCAACCCAGTTGCGCCTTTGCGCATTTCGTTCATACTCGCCTCCATTGACATGTCTCGCATAAAAAACTGCTGGTGGATCGGGGATAACCAACAAGCGGGGACGGGATGAGATCACTCTGGATGATCTGGACAATGGGCAGCGTTCTGGCTGTCACCATGATTTTTACCCATTCTGCGGCGCAGGAGCAGAAGAAATGGACCGTTGGGCCCTATAGTTTTTCCGATGAAATGGGCGGGTTCAGTATCCGCTCGGTCAGCGGGACCGGCACAACCGAAGATCCGATCGTCATCACCGAAGAGCTGAATGATATCGTTCCGGTCACGCTCGTCATTCGCAACGCCGGCGTGGGGAAGCCAGGATTCGTGCCCCAGGGTTTTGGCCTGCTGTTCCATCTGCAGATCCGGGCCATCAATGGCAGCGGCCGCCCGTGGCAGGAGTTTTTCTTCGAACTGCAGTCGGTGCTTGGGGAACCGAGCGACTATAGTGACGGGCTGTCCTTCTGCCAGCCGTGCGACAAGACAGGAATGATCCATTCCAATCTCTTTGCCGCCTATGAAGACAATCCCGAACCCTATGACCGCCTGACCTTTCAAGACGGCAAGGTTGATCCAAAGGCAAACGCGATCATGGATTTTCCGATTGGCGACTTTACGCCCAAGCGCATCTTTTATCTGGTGCAGGAGCCGCGCATTCCCTCCACCTGACCTTGCAATCACGCGCGCAATTTGCGACTTGAAGGAGAGACCCGCTCCAATCCGGGTTCAAGGATCAGCCATTGCCCGACCTGCGTGAACTCTTGCACTTTTATGCCGAAGCCGGTGCCGACACGCCGCTCGAGGACGTGCCGGTCGACCGCTTTGCCGCAGTGGAGCCCGCACGCAAGCCTGTTCAGCCGCCCGCAGCAACGCGCCCGGCAGCGCCGCAGGCCGAGCGGCCACGGCCGGAGCCGCAACCGGTGGCAGCGCCGGCATTGAACAAGACCTCCGTCCCCGACGACACCAAGATTGCACTGGCGCGGCAGCTCGCGTCGAGCGCCACCACACTTGAACAGTTGCGCGAGCAGCTTGCATCCTTCGATGGCTGCAATCTGAAATTCACTGCCAAGAACCTGGTCTTTGCCGACGGCAATCCGCACGCCCCCATCATGTTCGTCGGCGAGGCACCGGGACGCGAAGAGGATCTGGAAGGCGTGCCGTTCATCGGCCGTTCCGGGCAGTTGCTCGACCGGATGCTCAGTGCCATCGGCCTTGACCGCACCGGCGTCTACATCGCCAACACCATTCCGTGGCGCCCGCCGGGCAACCGCACGCCGACGCCGCTGGAGACCGAGATCTGCCGCCCCTTCTTCGAACGGCAGATCGAACTTGCCGGCCCCAAACTGCTGATTGCCCTCGGCGGCCCCGCCGCCAAGGCGTTGACGCACGCACCGGAAGGCATTTTGCGGCTGCGCGGCAACTGGAAAACCCACCGCACGGCGGCGGGGATCGACATCCCGGTCATGCCGACGCTGCATCCGGCCTATCTCCTGCGCAATTCAGCCCAGAAGCGCTTTGCCTGGCGTGATTTCATTGCCGCCAAAATACAGTTGCGCGCCCTCACGCAATAATTCATATGCCATGGCGCAAAACTGGAATGACAGTGTCGTAATTTCCGGCTCTGAAGCCCGGTGAAACCTGTACTTTCCGGTGCAGAAACGCAGGGTCCCCATATGTTTCGCCAACTCTTGCCGATTGCGGCACTGTTGACCAGCACCTTCCTGATGCTGACCGCCGGCGGTTTGGCAGGCATTCTGCTGCCCTTGCGCGCCGGAATAGAAGGCTGGTCGCCGACCACGGTCGGCTGGCTTGGCACGGGCTATGCCCTCGCCTTCACCGGCGGCTGCATCGTTGTCCCACGCCTTGTGCGCCGCGTCGGTCATGTCCGTGTCTTTGCCGTTCTCCTGACCCTGCTCAGCATGTCGATGCTGCTGCACGGGCTCATCATCGACCCGTGGGCCTGGACCCTGTTCCGGGCGCTTGCCGGTTTCTCGCTGGCCGGCAGCTACATGGTGATTGAAAGCTGGCTGAACGAGCGCGTGACCAACGCCTCACGCGGCATGGTGTTTTCAATCTACATGATCGTGTCGATGATCGGCCTGCTGGTCGGGCAATACATCCTGCCATTCGGCAATCCGGCGACACAGGCGCTGTTCATGATCGGCGCGCTGATCTATGCAGCAGCCCTCGTGCCAACCGGGCTTTCCAACGCCCAGTCGCCGCGGCCGCTGACCGAGGTTTCGCTCGACCTGCCCGGCCTCTACCGCAAATCGCCGGCGGCGATGATCGGCTCGCTGATTGCCGGTATCATAGCGGGCGCGTGGAATTTCCTCTCGGCGATCTATGGCCGCGAAATCGGCCTTTCCACCTTCGACATCGCCACGATGATTGCCAGCGCCATGATCGGCGGCGCCATCTTCCAGTATCCCATCGGGCGCATCTCCGACTTTGTCGACCGGCGCTATGTGATGGTGGTGGCCGGTATTGTCGGCGTCCTGTTGTCCGTGACGATGATCATCGTACAGCCTGTTACCCCCTGGGTCATCTATTCCCTGATGTTCGCCTTCGGCACGGTGTTGTTTCCGATCTATTCGCTCAATGTCGCCCATGCCAATGATTTTGCCGAGCCGAGCGAGTTCGTCAAAGTCTCGAGCGGGCTGCTGATCGTCTACGGCATCGGCAGCATGATAGGCCCGCAGATTGCCGGGCGGCTGATGGACGTCACCGGCCCCGCCGGTTTCTTCATGACCATGGCGGGCTGCTATGCAGCCTACGGTTCCTACGCCTTCTGGCGCAGCCTGCGCCGGGCCCGGCAGGTGCCGTCGGAGCGGCCGGACTTCGTCTACCGTGCGCCGGACAGGCCGCAGACACCGGAAACGCTGCAGCTCAATCCAGCCATCAGCGCGGCCAAGGACGACTAGGGTCAGCCCTGTGGCGTCGAGGCCTTGCGCGCCCTCGCCCGGGCAAGCCCGAGCTGGCGCTCGCGATAGATGATGAAGATGCCGGCGCTGATGACGATGACCGCACCCGTCATCATTTCGCTGGACGGAATATCGCCGAACAGCATGTAGCCGATGACTAGGCCGAGCAGCATCGACGTATATTCAAACGGCGCGATGGTCGACATGTCGGCATGCCGGTAGCTCTCGGTCAGAAGGATTTGCGCCACGCCGCCGGCAATGCCGGCCATGACCAGGAGTGTCGCCTGCATCGGCGTGGGCCAGACCCAGCCGAAAGGCAGGCTGACCAGCGCGATGACGCTCGACGCAATCGAGAAGTAGACGACGATGGTCGGGGTGCGCTCGGTCTGGACCAGCCGCCGCACCAGGAGCATGGCGATGGCCGCAAGCCCCGCCCCGCAAAGGGTGGCCAGCGCACCGATTGCCTCTTCGCCGCCGAATTCGCTTTGACCGGTGAAGAACGTCATGCGCGGCCAGAGAATGATCAGCACGCCGATGAGCCCGACAAACACAGCGCTCCAGCGGTAAAGCCGCACGGTCTCGCGCAGGAACACCGCGCTGCACAATACGGTCAGCAGGGGCGTGGCATAGCTGAGGGCAATCGCTTCCGGCAAAGGCAGCTTGGTAAGGCCGTAGAAACTGGCGCTCATGGCGCTGACGCCGACAAAACCGCGCCAAAAGTGGCTGAAGGGTTCATTGGTCTTGAACGCGACGTTCAGCTGGCCCTGCCACGCGATGAACACAACAACCGGAAAGATGGCGAAGAAGGAGCGGAAAAACACCAGCTGTCCCGCAGGGATGCCGTCCGACGCCTTCAGCAGGCTGGACATGCAGACGAAGACGCAGACCGAAGCGACCTTGAGGCCAATTCCGAGCATGACATTGGTGCTGCGCACCTTATCCGTGAGGGGCGGTCCACCGTCTTTCTGGTGAACGATAGTTGTCACGACTGGTATTCCTTGAGGGAGCGAACGGAGAGAAACAGAATTGATATATCTGTATAGGTTACTTTGACGAATCCTTCCAGATACCAATGCGATCACGTTGCATGTTTCAAGCACATACGGAAGTGAACAAAAGCAACAGCATACGCGGAAAAAACCGGCTGCTTTGTTGTATGCCGGGGCAAACACGGCTACGGTCCGGCACCACAAAAAGGACAGTTTCCCAATGCGTACCGATACCGGCCAGATCTTTCATCTTGAAGATTACAAGCCAACCGATTTTCTTATTCCTGAAACCCACCTTGAATTCTCGCTCCATCCCGAGCGCACCATCGTCAAGTCGACACTGCATATCGAACGCCGGCCGGGCGTTGCTGCCAATGCACCGCTTGTCCTTGACGGCGACGAACTGAAACTCATCGACATCAGCATCGACGGTGTCGCATTGGGCGACAATGCCTATGTCGCAACGCCCGATCGCCTTGAAATCAGCGCCCTGCCCGAGAGCGGCACGTTCAAGCTGCAGATCACCACGGAAGTCAATCCGACCACCAACCGCCAGTTGACCGGCCTCTACCGGTCCAGCGGCGTCTACTGCACCCAGTGCGAAGCCGAAGGCTTCCGCCGCATCACCTATTTCTACGATCGCCCTGATCTCCTGTCGGTCTATACGGTGCGCGTTGAAGCCGATGCCAAGGAAGCGCCGCTGCTTCTGGCCAACGGCAATCCGGGCGACAAGGGTGCTCTGGCCGATGGAAGACATTTTGCCGTCTGGCACGATCCGCACCCCAAGCCCGCCTACCTCTTTGCACTCGTGGCCGGCGATCTCGGTGTCATCACCGACAGTTTCACCACCGCTTCTGGCCGTCCCGTCGATCTCGGCATCTATGTCGAGCACGGCAAGGAGCCGCGCGCGCTCTATGCCATGGATGCGCTGAAGCGTTCGATGAAGTGGGACGAGGATGTTTTCGGCCGCGAATATGATCTCGACGTCTTCAACGTCGTTGCTGTCTCCGACTTCAACATGGGCGCGATGGAGAACAAGGGGCTCAACGTCTTCAACGACAAATATGTGCTTGCCGACCACGAGACCGCGACCGATATCGATTATGCCGGCATCGAAGCGGTGATCGCCCACGAATATTTCCACAACTGGACGGGCAACCGCATCACCTGCCGCGACTGGTTCCAGCTGTGCCTGAAGGAAGGCCTGACGGTTTTCCGCGATCACGAGTTTTCCGCCGACATGCGCTCGCGCGCCGTCAAGCGCATCGCCGAGGTCAAGGGTCTCAAGGCCCACCAGTTCCCGGAAGATGCCGGCCCCCTCGCCCATCCCGTGCGCCCGCGCCAGTTCCGCGAGATCAACAATTTCTACACGGCAACCGTCTATGAAAAGGGCTCGGAAGTCGTGCGCATGATCCGCACCATTCTTGGTGCCGAGCTCTTCCGCAAGGGGATGGATCTGTATTTCGAGCGCCATGACGGCGATGCGGCGACAATCGAGGACTTCATCAAGGTGTTCGAGGAGGCCTCCGGCGAGGATTTGAGCCAGTTTGCCCTCTGGTACGACCAGGCCGGCACGCCCAACCTTGCCATCACCTATGATTACGATCAGGCGACGCAGACCTTCGAAATCGAGATCGAACAGTCGCTGAAGGCCACCCCCGGACAATCGTCGAAGAAGCCCATGCACATTCCCGTGCAGTTTGCCCTGCTGGGCGCCAAAGGGCGCGAGCTGAGGCCGAAATCCGTCAAGGGCGGAACGGTCAAGGGCGATGTCATCCACCTGTTCAAGCGCAAGGAACGGCTGAGCTTTTCCGGCATCACCGAACGGCCGGTGCCCTCCCTCTTGCGCGGTTTCTCCGCTCCGGTCACCATGACCAGCGAACTCACCCGCTCTGATCTGACGTTCCTTGCCCGCCACGACGGCGACGCCGTCAACCGCTGGCAGGCACTGACGCAGCTGCTGACGGCGAAACTGACCAGCAACGCCAAGCGCGTGCGCGGCGGCAAATCCGCCACCATTGAAAGCTCGTCGATCAAGCTTCTCGGCGAAATCGCCTTCAACAGCAATCTGGACGAGGCCTTCCGGGCGCTGTGCCTTGGCCTGCCGTCGGAAAGCGATATCGCCCGGGAACTCGGCAGCAATATCGACCCCGACGCCATTCTGGGCAGCCGCGAGGCGTTCATTCTTGCCGTCGCCGAAGCGCATGCCGCCAAATTCGATCAGCTGTATGACGATCTCGACCACAGCGGCCCGTTCAAGCCCGATGCGACAAGCGCCGGACGGCGTGCCTTGCGCAATGTGCTGCTCGATTATCTCAGCGCTGCCGACGGCAGCCCGAAACGCGCGGCGGCCCAGTTCAGCCATGCGGACAACATGACGGACCGCGTCGCGGCACTGGCGGTGCTCGTCCAGCGCTTCGGCGACAGCACCCAGACGAAGAATGCGCTCAAGGCGTTCGAGGATCGCTTCGGCAATGATGCCCTCGTCATGGACAAATGGTTCATCGTCCAGGCGACCCAGCCGGGCGAAGGCGCCCTGGCCCGGGTGCGCTATCTGATGACTCACAAGCTGTTCTCGCTCGACAACCCCAACCGGACACGCGGCCTGATCGGCGCCTTCTCCAGCGGCAACCAGACCGGGTTCAACCGTGCCGATGGCGAGGGTTACAGGTTCTTCGCCGAGACCATCCTGACCGTCGACAAGAAGAACCCGCAGCTTGCGGCGCGGCTCCTGACAGCCATGCGTTCCTGGCGCTCGTTCGAAGCGGTGCGGCGCGAGCATGCGCGCGAGGCCCTGGCCTCCATCGCCGTGGTCAAGGACCTCTCCGCCGACGTCAGCGACATCGTTCAAAGGACGCTTGCCTGAGCCTGCTTCGCACCGGTTTTGCCTGAAGATTCGGCTGTCTCTTTCCCGTTTTGCTGCCCCGGCCGGTTATCCACCGGCCGGGGCATAGTTTTACCCCTCGCCGGCCTTTTCCGGACGTGGAGTCTTTTCAAAGGCTTAGTCGAATCGGCTGCAAAACTGATTCATGGCTGCCACAATGATTGCTAAATATTTAACAAAAGGACTGGACACACCGAATCAGTTTTGATTCACTACAAGTGCTTCGGATGTGCGGCGTGGCGAAGCAAATCACTGATTATACAGGCAATTGAGGGGGCCATTCGATGGCAAATGCGGACGCGTATCGCGCGCCGACGGGGAAGGATTATGCCGGAAAGCGGGAGACTGCGCGGGGGCGCACCCGTCTTTCCGGTCATATCAAACTTCTCGCTGACCCCGCCTACGGCAAGCTGCTGGCTGCCGAGCCTTACCTGCGCCGTGCCATTCCGCCGCTGATCATTATTTTCCTCATCATCCTCGCAACGGCCCGCGCGATGTCGCTTCTGTCCTGGCGCGACGATACGGAGCGGACGGCCCGCGCCACGCTGGCGCTGGCCGCGAACCACATGGCGAGCATCATCGACAACCGGATGAAGGCCGGCCAGAAACTCGACAGCGGCGAGTTGCAGAACATCATCGCCGAGATGCGTTCCAACGACCTCATCCCGCACGGCATGTGGATCGCCATTGCCTCGGGGGAATCGAAGATCGTCGCCTCGTCGGATGGCGGCGACCGCTGGCGTGACAAGAATCTGGAAAGTTTTGTCACCGACGGCCAGCCGCTGTTCCTGTTCGGCGAGCGTGCCGGGGTGATGGAAGTGCGCATGAACGGCACGACGGCCCTTGCCGCGTTCAGCCGGACCGGCAGCGGCGGTTATTCCGTCTTCGTCATGCACCCGGTCGATGCGATCTTTGCCGAATGGCGGCGGATGATATCCGTCAATGTCACCCTGTTCGCCGGAACCGCCGCGATCATGCTGGTGGTCCTCTATGCTTATTTCAGCCAGTCGGCCCGGGCGCAGGATGCTGATGCGCTCTACCAGCACACCCAGGCGCGGGTGGATACGGCGCTGGCACGCGGACGCTGCGGCCTGTGGGATTGGGACATGGCGCGTGGCCGGGTCTACTGGTCGCGGTCCATGTATGAAATGCTCGGCTATGAAGCCTATGACGCGATCCTGTCGCTGGGGGATATTTCATCCATCATCCACGAGGACGACGACAAGCTGTACGGTCTGGCCGCCCAGGTGGCAGCGGGCGAGATCAGCCAGATCGACCGGGTCTTCCGCATGCGCCACGCCGAGGGCCACTGGGTCTGGATGCGGGTACGCGCGCAGGTTGCCGATGCCACCGTCGGCGACACGCATCTTGTCGGCGTCGCCGTCGATGTCAGCGAACAGCACCGCTTTGCCCAGCAGACCGCACAGGCCGACCAGCGCATCCGCGAAGCCATCGAGAGCATTTCCGAAACCTTCGTTCTCTGGGATGCGGACAATCGCCTCGTCATGTCCAACAGCAAGTTCAACGAATATTCCGGCCTCGCCAATGAATGCCTGCTTCCCGGCATCGGCAGGGATGAACTGGAGCCGCGCATCCGCGCCGTTGCGTTCGAAAAGCGCATGGCCAATGAACATGGCCGTGCCGGCGCGCTGACCTTCGAACGGCAGCTGGCCGACGGCCGCTGGCTGCAGGTCAATGAACGGCGCACGCAGGATGGCGGTCTGGTGTCGGTGGGCACGGACATTACCCAGTTGAAGGTGCACGAGGAGCGGCTGGTCGACAGCGAGCGCCGCCTGATGGCGACCATTCACGACCTTAGCCTTGCGCGCAAATCCGAAGTCGAGCGCACGCTCGAACTCACCGAACTCAACAGCAAATATGCGGTGGAGAAGGAACGCGCCGAGGCGGCCAACCGGGCGAAATCCGAATTCCTCGCCAACATGTCGCACGAATTGCGCACGCCGCTCAACGCCATCATCGGCTTCTCGGAGATCATGCATTCCGGCACGTTCGGGCCGCTCGGTTCCGACCGCTACGAGGAATATGTGCAGGATATCCACACCAGCGGCAATTACCTGCTCAACGTGATCAATGACATTCTCGACATGTCGAAGATCGAGGCCGGTCACTTCTCGCTGGACCGTGAAGAGATCGACCTTTGCCCGCTGATCAACGAGACGGTGCGCGTCGTCTCGCTGCAGGCGCTGAACAAGGACGTGAAGGTAGAAACAAAAATCGCCGACAGCGTCACGCTCAATGCCGACCGGCGGGCGATCAAGCAGATCCTGATCAACCTTCTGTCGAACGCGGTGAAATTCACCGATACGGGCGGACGCATCTCGGTGCGGGCGCGCAAGGTGTCGGGGGCACTGGTGTTCACCATCGAGGATACGGGCTGCGGTATTCCGAAATCGGCGCTGAAGAAGATCGGCCAGCCGTTCGAACAGGTGGAAAACCAGTTCACCAAGACCCATACGGGTTCGGGCCTCGGGCTTGCCATTTCCCGCTCGCTGACCGAGCTGCATGGCGGCGCGCTGAAAATCCGCTCGACCGAGGGCGTCGGCACGATCGTGTCCGTGCGCATCCCCACCCGGACCATCGGCCCGGTGCGGGAGGAATGGCGGGTTTAGAACGCTCTATCGGATCAATGCGTTTCCATCTTGATGCGTGATTTGACCGGCTTGCCCGAACGCAGCGGAATTTCCGCATGGGTGCCGTCGGGAAAATCAGCCACAATCTTGAAGGTGCCCCCAAGACCCAGCACGTATTTCTCGAGCGTCTTCAACTGCACATTTTCCGTATGATTTTCGATCCGGGAGATTTCGCCCTGTTGCAGGCCGGTTGCTTCCGCGAGCGCAACCTGCGTCACATCGAGCGCCTTGCGGACTTCGGCAAGGTGCATGGCTTCGATGATGGCGTTCGCCCCGGCGTGAATTTTATCCTGACGTGCCTCCGGCAGGGACTTGATCCGATCCGCTGCGGACTGAAATTCCGATTTCCTCAATTTTGTCATCGTCTCATTCCTCGGCTTCCAGCCACTCATCAAAACGCTTGTCCGCTTCCTTGACGAGGAGCTTGTAAAATCTCTTCTGGCTCACACCTTCCTTGTTGCCGCCGACCAAAATCACTGCCTGCCGTTCGGCATCGAAGGCAAAAGCAAAGCGCCATACGCCTTTGACCGTGAAGCGGATTTCCTTCATGTTCGGGTGTTTCGAACCATAAAGCGTATCGACCAGCGGCCGCCCCAAGTGCGGTCCTACCTTCGCAAGGGCGATGAGCACTTCATCCAGCTTGTCTGCGACATCCGGATCGAGCAATTTTTGCTCTTTGGAAAAATCCGGATGTTCAAGAACCGTCCAACTCATACCAAAATATAAGCCACAACAGATATCAGTTCAAGCAGATATTTTCCGATCAGTTTTTCCGTTGGGCGTCACGCAGCACCGCATTGAATGTCTTGCGGACCGATTTGGCCGTGTCTTCCAGATGGGTTTCCACCCGCCCGAGATCGGGAAGATCGCAGGCGCGGCACAGGAGATCGCCGAGGCCGGGCGGAAAATCCTCGCGCCGGGTGTCGCTGTTCAGGCACAGCCGGATGATCTGCGTCAACTCCGTATAAAGATTGGCCGCGCCCACCAGCTGATCCGTCACGACAGGCGCGGCAAAACCGGCCTTGAGCTTTGTCAGCACCTCAGCCGTCGAATGGGCGATGATCGGACCCTCGACATTGCCGGTGAGTACGGCAAACTGGGCGATGAATTCCAGATCGATGATGCCGCCGGGAACCAGCTTCATGTCCCAGGCATCGCGCGGCGGCTTCTCCGTTTCCAGCAGCGCCCGCATTTCGGCTACGTCCTTGGCGATCTTTGCCGGGTCGCGCGGCAGGCTGAGAATCTCGCTGATATCAGTCTCGATCTCGCCGAACAGCGCGGTATCGCCCGCCACGGGCCGCGCCCGGGTCAACGCCATGTGTTCCCAGGTCCAGGCTTCCGTGCGTTGATACTTACGGAAGGAATCGATATGCGTCGCCACCGGCCCCTTGTTGCCGGAGGGGCGCAGGCGGAAATCCACTTCGTAGAGAACGCCCTCCGCCGTCGGGGCGGAAAGCGCCGCGATCAGGCGCTGGGTCAGCCGCATATAGTATTGCGATGGCGCCAGCTGCTTTTCGCCATCGGATTCCTCGGCATCTGCATCATGGTCATAGAGCAGGATGAGATCGATGTCCGAGCCTGCGGTCAGCTCGCGGCTGCCGAGCTTGCCCATGCCGAGAATGGCGATGCGCCCGCCGGATACGGCGCCGTGCTTGCTGGCGAATTCGTCGATCACCGCCTGCAGGGCCCGGTCGATGACCAGATCGGCGAGATCGGAAAAGGCCTTGCCTGCCCGGATGCCGTCGATGGCGCCGGTCAGAAGCCGGATGCCGATGAGAAAGCGATGCTCGGCTGCAAAAATCCGCAGGCGGTCGAGAATGTCCTCATAGACCTGGGCCGGCCCGAGAAAGTTTTCCAGCCGCTCGGCCAGATAGGCGCGGGTCGGAATATCGGCGAAGATCGCCGGATCGAGCATGCCGTCGAAGACATGCGGTTTGCGGGTGATGATGTCGGCAAGGCGCGGCGCAGCGCCCATGATCAGGACGAGCAGATCAAGCAGCCGCGGGTTGGACTGCAAAAGGCTGAACAGCTGGATGCCGGCGGGCAGGCCCTTGATCATCTCATCGAAACGCATCAGCGCTTCGTCGGCCCGGCTTGTCGCGCCGAAGGCCTTGAGCAGCACGGGCGTGAGTTCGGTCAGGCGCTCGCGCGATTCCGCCGATTGGGTGGCGCGGTAGCGGCCGAAATGCCAGGTGCGGATGACGCGGCAGATATCGCTCGGGCGTTCGAAGCCGAATTTCGCCAGGGTTTCCAGCGTATCGGGATCGTCGACATCGCCGGTGAACACCAGATTGCCGGCCTCGCCCGCCAGCTCCTGCGCCTGTTCGAACAGCGCCGCATAGTGCGTTTCGACGGTTTTCAGCGACTGGCGGAAATCAGCGGCAAAGGCGTCACCGTCGCGATAGCCCATCATGTGGGCCACCCGCAGGAAATTCTCGTCGTCTTCCGGCAGCATGTGGGTCTGCTCGTCGGCGATCATCTGGATGCGATGCTCCACATCGCGCAGAAAACCGTATTTCTCCACCAGCGTGTCGCGTGCCTCCGCACTGATCCAGCCAAGGCCGTTGAGCGCCGCCAGCATGTCCACCGTGCGCGAGCCGCGCAGCTGCGGAAAGCGGCCGCCGGCAATCAGCTGCTGGGTCTGCACGAAAAATTCGATTTCGCGGATGCCGCCCCGGCCAAGCTTGACGTTGTGCCCGCGCACGGCAATTTCGCCATGGCCCTTGTGGGCGTGGATTTGCCGCTTGATCGAATGCACGTCGGCAATGGCGGCATAGTCGAGATATTTGCGCCAGACATAGGGCGCAAGCTCCGCCAGCACCTGCCTGCCCGCAGCGATATCGCCGGCGACGGGCCGCGCCTTGATCATGGCCGCGCGTTCCCAGTTCTGGCCGCGCCCCTCATAATAGTTGAGCGCTGCGCCGACGGGAATTGCCAGCGGGGTTGATCCGGGATCGGGGCGCAGGCGCAGATCGGTGCGGAAGACATAGCCGTCGGCGGTGCGGTCCTGCAGGATGCGCACCAGACGCCGCGTCAGCCGCGAAAACGTTTCGACGCATTCATAGGGATCGGGAATGGCCGGGCTGTGCTCGTCGATGAAGACGATCAGGTCGATATCGGAGGAATAGTTCAGTTCGAACGCGCCGAACTTGCCCATGGCGAGGATGATCCAGCCGCACTGCTTTTCCGGGTGTTGCGGGTCCGGAAGCTTGAGTTTGCCGGACTCGTGCGCATCGCGCAGCAGGAACCGCACCGCCGCCCGCACGCATTCTTCCGCCAGCCGCGACAGCCAGCGGGTTGTTTCTGCCGTATCGAACACGCCGGAAAGATCGCCCAGCGCGATCAGCACATGCCCCTCCAGCTTCAGCTGGCGCAGGACAGCCATAATGCCGGTTTCGGTGATGTTTTCGGCTTCCGAGCTTGCCGCCACGCTCTGCATGAGCGCGTCCAGACGCTGAGCCAGCGGCATGGCGAACAGCGGTTCCAGGATGGCAGGGCGGCGGATGAAGACCGTGCGCAGATAGGGCGAGAGGTCGAGGACAGCTGCGAGGAAGGCTGCCGCTTGTCCATGGCCCTTCACGCCAGCGGTGGCGGGACATTCCTTCCCGGCGGCGCTGTCGGCAAGCTCGGCCAGAAAGGCGGCGGCCGCCTTCTTGTCCAGCGGTGTCAGCGGGCGCAGATCGCGGGCGAAAAACGCTGCATCATCAAGGCCGGATGCCCTCGTCCTGACATTCATTTGGTCTCCTCCCCCACCGGGAAAGCGAGCACAGCGCGCAGCCCCGGAGCATTGTCCTGCAATTCCAGAGTGCCACCGTGCAATTTCATCACCGCCTTGGCAAGACTGAGACCCAGTCCTGACCCCGGTTGCGAACGGCTTTCCTCCAGGCGCACGAAACGCTCCGTGGCCCGATCCACCTGATCGGGCGGGATGCCCGGGCCATTGTCGGTGACAATCACCCGGATCGTGTGATCCTGCTTTTCCACAGCGAGGGATATTTCCACCGGCTTTTCACCGCCGCCGGCATATTTGATGGCGTTGTCGACCAGATTGGAGATGGTCTGCCCGACCAGCTCGCGGTTGATGCGGACCGGCGTTGCATCCTCCGCGCCCAGAACGAAACGGATGCCCGCCTCTTCGGCCGTGGGCTCGTACAGCTCATAGACGTCCTGCACGACCGTCGACAGCGGCAACAGCTCCATCGTCTCGGAGGAATAACCGGATTCCAGCCGCGAAATCATCAGAATGGCATTGAAGGTGCGGATCAGCTGGTCGGAATCGGCAATCATCCCGTCCAGCGCCGCCCGATAGGCCTTGGTGGTCGTGGCATTGGCAAGGGCGGATTCCGCCCGGTTGTGCATGCGGGTCAGCGGTGTCTTGAGGTCATGCGCGATATTGTCGGAGACGTGGCGCACCCCTTCGTTCAATTCCTGGATGCGTGCCAGCATGCCGTTGAGATTGGCGGCCAGACGGTCGAACTCATCCCCCGACCCGCTGACCGGCAGGCGTCCGGCGAGATCACCGCCCATGATGCGCTGCGACGCGGCGGAAACCTCATCGATCCGGTGCAATGCGCGTCGCCCGACGAAAAACCAGATCAGAAACGCACCGATGCCCATGATGCCCAGCGCCGCGCCGAGCGAACGCCGGACCACGAGCCTGATCTTTTCCGGCTCGCCCAGATCGCGGCCGACCATGACGCGGATGCCATTGGGCATGACGATCACCCGCGCGATGGCGGTATGCACCTGCGGATCGCTGCTGGTTTCGCCATAGCGCTCATAGGCAATCGGCCGCTCGATCCATCCGTCGGTCTGCAGAACGCCCGCCTCGATGCTCTGCACATTGCCGGCGACGATGCGTCCGGCGGGATCGGCGACGAGATAGAGATAGGCGCCGGGCTGACGGCTGCGCCGGTCAACCGAGCGCACAAGACCGGCAATGCCGGCGCGCTGATAGGACTGGCCGACGCTTTCGACCTCCTCGTTGACGGCGGCTTCAGTCTGGGATGTGAGAAGATTGACGGAAAGACTGGTCATGTAGAAGACCAGCACGATGGCGCAGACGGTAAAAAGCAGAAGATACAGCGCTGACAGCCGGACGGCTGTCATTTTCATCATGGCAAGAAAGCGGCTCATGCATCGATTCCGCCAGCCTTGAGCATGTAGCCGGCGCCGCGCACCGTGTGCAGCAGGGGCGTGTCGAAACCCTTCTCGATCTTGCCGCGCAGGCGCGAGACGTGCACGTCGATCACATTGGTCTGCGGGTCGAAATGATAATCCCAGACATGCTCAAGCAGCATGGTGCGGGTCACCACCTGGCCGGAGTGACGCATCAGATATTCCAGCAGGCGGAATTCACGCGGCTGCAGGACAATGGCCTGCCCGGCGCGCTTGGCCGTGTGGGACAGGCGGTCGAGTTCCAGATCGCCGACCCGGTACATGGTTTCCGCCTCTTTCGGGCTGGAACGGCGCTGCAGCACTTCGATGCGCGCCAGCAATTCCGAGAATGCATAGGGTTTGGTGAGATAATCATCGCCGCCGGCGCGCAGGCCGGTTACCCGGTCATCCACCTGCCCCAGCGCGGAAAGAATGAGCGCCGGCGTATCGATGCCCTGGGCGCGCAGGGCCGCGACAACGGACAGGCCGTCACGGCGCGGCAGCATGCGGTCAACGATCAGCGCATCATAGCTGCCCTGCTCCGCCAGGGTATAGCCGGTCTCGCCATCGCCTGCCAGATCGGCGGAGTGCCCGGCCTCGGCAAAGGCCTTTTCCAGATAACGGGCCGCTTCACGGTCATCTTCAATAACGAGAATCTTCATGACGTTCATTCTAAGCCGGTTTTGAGACAGAGGTAAGCACCATAGCAATGGCACCCTTTACGGCAAGCGGGCAGCAGATCTGTCGACAATCTGCTGCCCTTTGCTTTGGCGCTAACGGGGGACAGGTGCAGCGCCGCTGCAATCCTATCCGGACCGCTTAGCCCTGGTTGATGGGCAGGGCCACGAACCGCGACTGGTCGTTGGTCTGCACCTGCAGGAGAACGGCCTTGCGTCCGCTCTTCGTCGCTTCGGCAATCGCCGCATCGATGTCGGAGCCGCTCTTGACCGGCTTGTTGTTGACCGAGACGATGATGTCGCCGGTCGTGATGCCCTTGTCGGCGGCATCGCCGGAGCGATCCACATCGGTCACCACGACACCCTTGCCATCGTCGGAAGGAACAACCGTCAGGCCGTAATCATCCAGCACCGAAGCCGGATCCTGATGCTTGCCGCCGCTGTCCTTGTTCGATGCCTGCTTGTCATCGCCGGGCATCGACTTGATCGACACGTTGAGCGACTTGGCCTCGCCCTTGCGCCAGACGGTGAGTTCGGCATCCTTGCCCGGATTGATCGCGGCAATCTTCTTGGCCAGATCGCGCGGATCGGAGACCGTCTCGCCATTGACGGCGGTGATCACGTCGCCCGACTGGATACCGGCCTTGGCGGCGGGCCCATCGGACTGCGGTTCGGCAACCAGCGCACCCTTCTCTTCGGAAAGGCCAAGCGATTCGGCGATTTCCTTGCTGACCGGCTGTATCTGCACACCGATCCAGCCACGGGAGACGGTGCCGGTCTTGATCAGCTGGTCGACGACCATCTTGGCCGTCGTCGACGGGATGGCGAAGGCGATGCCGACGCTGCCGCCCGACGGCGAGTAGATCGCGGTGTTGATGCCGACGACTTCGCCGTTCAGGTTGAAAGCCGGACCGCCGGAATTGCCCTTGTTGACGGCCGCATCGATCTGCAGGAAGTCATCATAAGGACCGGCGCCGATATCGCGGCCGCGGGCCGAAATGATACCGGCCGTCACCGTGCCGCCGAGACCGAAGGGATTGCCAACCGCAACGACCCACTGGCCAACACGCATCTTGTTGTCATCGCCGAAGGACACGTAGGTGAACTTGCGCTTGTCGTCGACCTTGAGAACGGCGAGATCGGTACGCTTGTCCTTGCCGATCAGCTTGGCATCGAGTTCGGTGCCATCATTGAGTACAACCGTGTAGGTGCTGCCGTCTTCGACCACGTGGTCATTGGTGACGAGATAGCCATCCTCCGAAATGAAGAAGCCGGAGCCCTGCGCGGTGGGACGCATGCGGTCCGGACGGTTCTGGTGATCGCGCTGACCCTTGCGCGGCTGCATGCCGCGCTGGCCGTTCGGGCCGCCGAATTCATAGAAGAAGCGCTTGAGCGGATGATTGTCGGGAAGCTGGTCGAAGCCGGGAATGCCCGAACCGTCATCGGCGGTCTGCTGGACGGAGCTCTTCACGCGGACACTGACAACAGCGGGGCTCACCTTTTCAACGACATCGGCAAAGCCGGGCTGCTGCGCGCCGTCTACACGCACGGCTTCAGCCTGCGCAGGCACAACGGCAGCGAGCGGGCCTGTGGCCAGCAGTCCCCCGGCGAGCGCCGAGGCGAGCAGCGCGGCAGCAATGCCCTTGCGGTATGTGGAGGACGTACGATTGTTAGACATAAAACTTTCTCCTTGGACGCCCGATCGGAAATCCGACCGTTTAATAACCAACAGTGATACAGATAAGAACGTTACGCCGCCATTTCCGCAACATGACAAATTTGTAAGATAATTTTCTGGCGCTGCGATTCGTCAGCCACTGGAGGATAGCCCATATGCCATCAATGCCGCCGCTCGGATCCACAATGCGTACGCACCAGCCCTATCCGGGCGTTTATGCATTTTACGATGGCAGGATAGACGGCGCGCGCGCCTATTCCGCCGATCCGAACTGGCTGGATGACGGAGCCTATACGCTTGGCCTGTGTTCCTACGCCGTCGTTTCCGGCGAGGAAGCTCTCGTTTATGACACCAGCATTTCAAACCAGCATGCGGCGCTGATCCGCAACACGCTGCAGGAAGCAGGTGTGCGGCACATCCGCGTGGTGCTCAGCCACTGGCATGTGGATCATGTGGCGGGCAATGCGGTGTTTGCCGATTGCGAGATCATCGCCAATGACCTGACGGCCAAGGCGCTCACCGACAACAGGGAACGGCTGGAGAACGGCACGCCGCCCATCCGGCCGCTGGTCATGCCCAACAGCATCTTCACGGGCGAGCGCGATCTGAAGATCGGCGACATCGCGGTGCAGCTGCGCCACGTGGATATTCACAGCCATGACGGCACGGTGATGATCCTGCCGCATCTGAAGCTGCTGTTTGCCGGCGACGCGCTGGAGGAGCCGATCACCTATGTGGCGGAACCGAAGCGGCTGGAAAACCACCTGCTCGATCTGGAACGGATTTCAACCTGGGATATCGAAAAAATCCTGCCCAATCACGGCGCGGAGAATGTGATCGTGGCCGGCGGCTATGGACCGGAACTGATTGCCGCCACGGGGCGCTATGTCAGCAAGCTGATGCGCCTGCGCAACGAGCCGGAGCTGGCTGGCGATGACCTGCAGGCGTTTACGGCGGACGATTTCCGTTCGGGCGTGCTGACCTATTATGCACCCTACGAGCCGGTCCACAGGCAGAATGTGGAATCAGTCATCGGCGCGCATCGCAAATAGCAGTTGCGGATCAATCGTTGGAAGCAGCCAGGAGTTTCTTGAGCTGCTTCTTTTCGCTGTCGGACAGCGGCGGCGTTTCCAGAGGGGAACGGCGGCGGCGGCGAATCGAAACCACGATGGCGATGGCACCGGCAACCAGCGCCGCAACGGGAAAGCCCCACAGCAGGATCGTGCTCAGCATCAGGCGCGGCTTCAACAGGACGAATTCGCCGTAGCGGGCGACGATGAAATCAAGCACCTGCTCGTCCGTATCGCCTGCCGTCAGCCGTTCACGCACCAGCACGCGCAAATCCCTGGCCAGGTCCGCGTTGGAATCATCGATCGACTGGTTCTGGCACACCATGCAGCGCAGCTCGGTGGAGAGGGTGCGCGCCCGTGTCTCCAGTGCCGGGTTGGCCAGCATCTCGTCGGGCGAGACGGCGCGTGCGCCGGTCGCCGCGAAGCTCAGGGCTGTCAGCAACAGCAAAACCGCGGCAAGCGCGCGCCTCATGCCATGGCTCCCCTCGCCCGCTGCGGCTTGGCAGCTTTTGCCTTGCCGGGTGCGCCGACCCGCAGGCGCCGGTCAGCCAGGGACATGGCACCGCCCGCCATCATCACCAGCGCGCCGAGCCAGATCAGCGTGACATAGGGTTTCCACCAGACGCGCACGACCATGCCGCCATCCGGCGTGGCGTCGCCCAGCGAGACATAGAGCTGGCTGAAGAGGAATGTCTTGATGCCCGCTTCGGTGGTCTGCATCTTGCGCACGGGGTAGAAGCGCTTGGACGACATCATCGTGTCCACCTCCCGCGCCGCGCTGTCGAGGATGGTGAACTTGCCCTGATCCTCGGTGAAATTCGAATCCTTGACCGGATCGATGCGGTCAAAACGGAGCGTGTAATCGGCCACGCGGACGGTCTGGCCCGGCTTCATCACCGTCACGTCTTCCGTGGCAAAGGTCGAGACGACAACGATGCCCAAAAGGGTGACGCCAAGGCCGAAATGCGCGAAGGCGGTGCCGAACACCGATTTCGGCAGGCCGGCCAGCCGCCGCAGCATGACGCTGACGGGCGCCTTGCCAAAACCGGCTTTCAGGGAAAGATCGGTGAGTGCGCCCAGCATCAGCCAGAACGCCAGGCCGATGCCGAACGCCGAGAAGATCGCCGTGCCCGAGGTCTTGTAAAGAACCACGGCCACCACCAGCAGGGCGAGGAAGAATGCCATCATCAGCCGCTGGGCGACGCCAAGGATATCACCGCGCTTCCATGCCAGCAGCGGTCCGAACGGCACGGCGGCCAGCAGCGGGATCATCAGCGGACCAAAGGTCATGTTGAAGAACGGCGGCCCGACGGAAATCTTTTCGCCGGTCAATGTTTCCAGGAGCAGCGGATAGAGCGTGCCGATCAGCACCGTTGCGGCCGCCGTCGTCAGGAAGAGGTTGTTGAACACCAGCGCCCCTTCGCGCGAGATCGGCTGGAACAGGCCGCCCGGCGCCAGCGTCTGGGCGCGGCGCGCGAACAGCGCCAGCGATCCGCCGATGAAAAGCACGAGAATGGCAAGAATGAACAGGCCGCGGCCCGGATCTGTGGCAAAGGTATGCACCGAGGTCAGGACGCCCGAGCGGACGAGGAAGGTGCCGAGCAGCGACAGGGAGAAGGTCAGGATCGCCAGCAGCACCGTCCAGATTTTCAGGGCCGAGCGCTTTTCCATCACCAGGGCCGAGTGCAGCAGCGCCGTTCCAGCAAGCCACGGCATGAACGAGGCGTTTTCAACCGGGTCCCAGAACCACCAGCCGCCCCAGCCAAGCTCGTAATAGGCCCAGTAGGAACCCATGGCGATGCCGCCGGTCAGGAACATCCAGGCCGTCAGCGTCCATGGCCGCACCCAGCGCGCCCAGGCGGCGTCGATACGCCCGTCGATGAGCGCCGCGACAGCAAAGGAGAAGCAGACGGAAAAGCCGACATAGCCGAGGTAAAGCAGCGGCGGATGGATGGCGAGACCAATGTCCTGCAGGATCGGGTTGAGGTCCTGCCCTTCGATCGGTGCAGGACTGGTGCGTGTGAACGGATTGGATGTGGCAACGATGAACAGCAGGAACGCCGAGCCGATCCAGGCCTGCACGCCCAGCACATTGGCTTTGAGCGACGGCGGCAGATTGTTGCCGAAGAAGGCAACCAGTGCGCTGAAGAATGTCAGGATGAGCACCCACAGCAGCATGGAGCCTTCATGATTGCCCCAGACGCCGGTGATCTTGTACAGCATCGGCTTTTGCGAATGCGAGTTCTCCCAGACATTCTGCAGGGAGAAATCCGACACGATGTACGCGGATGTCAGCGCGACAAAGGCAAGCGCGATCAGGGCAAAGACCGTGAAGGCGGCGGGAACGGCAACGGCCATCATGCGGTCGTCGTTGCGCCGCGCCCCCCACACGGGCACCACGGCCTGCACGATGGACAGGGCGAGCGCCAGAACCAGTGCGAAATGTCCGAGTTCAACGGTCATGGCTGCTTGTTCTCCCCCTGCCAGACGCCCTTGGCCTTCAGACTGTCGGCAACTTCCTTGGGCATATAGTTTTCGTCATGCTTGGCAAGCACACTGTCTGCCTGAAACGCGCCGCCCGGCGCAAACGTGCCCTCGATCACCACGCCCTGATCCTCACGGAAGAGATCGGGAAGGATACCGTCATAGGTCACGGGAACGCTCTTGATGTGATCGGTGACGGCAAAGGTGATCCGTGTGCCCGTACCGCGCACCACGCTGCCCTTTTCAACCAGGCCGCCCAGCCGGAACCGCGATTCCGACTGCAGGTCCGCAGCGGCGATATCCGACGGCATGCGGAAAAACGCGATCCGCTGCTGCAGCGCAAACAGCACCAGGCCGGCCGCGCAGGCCAGCACCACCAGGGCGCCGCCGATCACCGAAAGCCGTTTCTGCTTGCGCGTCATTATTTCTTCTCCCGCGGCGTGTCGCCGGGCTGTTCCACCAGGCCCAGATCATCGGCGACTGCGTCGAGACGCGCAACCTTGTCGGCGCTCAACACTTTGCGAGCATTCGCCAGCGCTTCCAGCGCATCGTTGGGGCGGTTGAGAACCACATAGGACCGGACCAGCTTTTCCCAGCCCTCGACATCGTCGGGTGATTGTTTGAGTTTTTCGGCAAGGCTGGAGACCATGCCCTCGATCATGGCGGCGCGATCCTGGACATTCATCCCGGCCGCCGCCTCGACCTGCGACGCATCGGGACCTGTCGCCCTGTCGATGTCGCTGACATCCGGCGCATCGCCGGCGATCTCCTTGTCGAGCCGTGTCAACGCCGCCTGCGCCTCGTCGCGCCACGGCACGTCGCTGGGCGCATCGACCAGCAGCTTGCGGATCAGGTCGCGCGATTCAACCAGCTTGCCCTGCTGCATCCAGCCGTTGATGATGAAGAACTGCGGGCGCATATCGCCGGGATTGAGCGTGAGCGCCCGGTTGAAACTGGCTTCCGCCTCGGGCGTCATCGTGCCGCCCGCTACGGCGCTCAACGCTTCACCCAGACCCATTTGGCGCGGACCGCTGTCACCGTTCAGGCGGATGGCATTGCGGTATGCGGTCACCGCATCGGCGGGGCGTCCCGTGCGCAGGTAGATCGGCGCCAGCACTTCCCATCCCTGCCCGTCATCGGGATTGAGGGTGAGATGCGCTTCGGCACGGGCAATCAGCTCGGCGGGTGTCGCCTGATCCGCCGGACGGGACAGGCGCTCGGCCAGCGGCTGCGCCGGCAGATCCGGCGAGCCGGTCTTGGCATAAATGCTCCAGGAAAGCAGCGGGATGGCCAGCACGGTCACCAGCGTCAGCCATTCGCGGGTGGCGCTCTTCTGCGGGCGATAGACCGTTTTGTCGGCTTCGGCGGCTGCCGCCGACTTCAGCAGACGCCGGCTGATTTCAGCGCGCGCCTGTTCGCTGCTGGCCGCATCGATGATGCCACGCTTTTCGTCAGCCTCCAGCTCCCGCAACTGGTCACGGTAAACCTCGACATCATATGTGTTGTCCGACACGCTTGTTTTGACGCGGCGTGTCAGCGGCAATAGCACCACGAGCGTTGCGATAACGGTCAACAGTGCGGCAGAAATCCAGAAAACCATGCGTTGAGACATAGTCTGCAAGCGCCGTAAAATCCAAATGGATTTCACGGCTAGGGCAATTCGCCGCAAAGCGGGCAAATGATCGGGCTATGGAAGCGTCAGATCAGCGGCGTCCAGCTGCCGTCTTCGTTGCGGCAGGCCGTCCCGCGTGACGTCTGCGGCGTTCCGTCGATGCGGATGGTGTGGGTATACTGGCGGCAGTTCTGCGAGCCGACCTGGTATGGCTGCGCCGCCACCACTTCGCCGCTGCGGCTGCCCGAACTGTTCTTCCAGTCGACAGCCTTGCCGGCAGGCGAATATTCCAACGCCTGATATTCGGCCTGAAGCGCGCTCTTGCGGTCAGCCGGATCGAGTGAAGCCGCCAGGCGGCTGCCGAGCAGGCCATTGCCGAGCGGCGCAAGCACGCCCGAGGTTGCCGGCTGGGACGATTTGCCGGTCAGGCGGGCAAAGGTGCCTCCACCCTTGGCGCCCGACGTGGTCGAGCACGCGGAGAGAAGAAGAACGGCAATAAGAGAAAGAGCAATCTGGGATTTCATCATGG
This sequence comes from Phyllobacterium sp. MT110, assembly GCF_058792715.1. Taxonomy (NCBI): domain Bacteria; kingdom Pseudomonadati; phylum Pseudomonadota; class Alphaproteobacteria; order Hyphomicrobiales; family Phyllobacteriaceae; genus Phyllobacterium; species Phyllobacterium sp. MT110. The sequence continues at coordinate 431,394 of NZ_JBXAFE010000001.1, read as the reverse complement.
GTCCGTTTTTACGGGGCCTCGCAACAAAGGCAATAGCTAGGCAACCATTTATGACCCGATTGGGCATCCCGTTGCAAGCGCCATTCAGTCGCCGGCCACCGGAAGCGTGATCCGCGCGCGCAAACCGCCGAGGTCCTCGCTGCGTTCCAGGCGCAGCGTTCCGCCATATTCGCGCACGGTGTCATGGACGATGGACAGCCCGAGGCCGGTTCCCGGCTTGCTCTCATCCAGGCGTTTTCCGCGCGTCAGTGCATCCTTGATCTGGCCGGGTGCGAGACCCGGACCGTCATCCTCGACGCTGATATCGAATGCATTGTCCATGGTTTCCCGATTGGCGGCCGACACCGTAAGCCGGATGGCGCTGCGTCCCCATTTCCCGGCATTTTCCAGAAGGTTGCCGACGATCTCCTCAAGGTCTTCCTGCTCGCCCGCAAACACGGCATCGGGCATCCTGTTGTCGAAGCGCATATCCATGCCCGGATTGAGCTTGGCGGTGACACGCACGAGACGCGTCAGGATCGGGGTGACGGACGCGCGAAAGACCACGCTGTCGCGCTGCGCCGCCACACGGGCCCGCTGCAGATAGTGCTGGATCTGCACCTGCATGGCCGCGCTTTGTTCGGCGACGATCTTGCCCTTTACGCCGCCGATCGTCCGGCTTTCATTGGCCAGAACCGACAGGGGCGTTTTCAGGGAATGGGCGAGATTGCCCACCTGCGTGCGCGAGCGCTCCATGATGCGGCGGTTGTTTTCGATCAGCGCATTCATTTCACGCGCCAGCGGCGCAATCTCGATAGGCAGATCCTCGTCAAGCCGCGAAACCTTGCCCTCGCGGATATCGGCGAGCGAACGGCGCACGCGGTCAAGCGGGCGCAAGCCGAACAGGATGACCGCCGCATTGATCAGCGTTCCGGCAATGCCGAAAACGCCGAGGTAGAAATAGAGCGTGTTGCGGAAATCGGCGATTTCGCCTTCCAGCTCGCTCAGATTGCCCATCACCCGAAACCGGGCGACGCGGTTTTCCGCATCCAGCACCACTTCCGTCTCGACGATGGAGAGCTGTTCACCTTTCAGGCCCGGCTCCGTATAGGAACGCTGGAACGAGGTGTCGAAGGGAACCATCAGGGTTGATGGAGAATCGATGCTCTTTCCGCCGAGCGAGATCGACCGCAGCGAACCCTTGAGATTGTCCGCGACCGGATCGACGGACCAGTACCAGCCGGAAAACGGGCTGGAATAGCGCACTTCGCCGGGGTCCGGCCGCCCGACCAGCGTGCCGTCATTCACGCTGACGGAGGCGATGACGCTGAACAGATGCGCCGAAAGCAGCTGCTGGAAGCTGTGCTGGCGCGCTTCGCCATAGAGCGCCGAAATGATGGTCGCGATGGCAACGAAGGATACGATGGTCCACAGCGTCGAGAAGAGAATGACGCGCAGGGAGAGTGACCGGACATTGGGGAGGTAGCGGGTCAACCGTATGATCACGCGTGTGCCCTGCTCCTGCCCGTCAGGCCTTGTTGTCCTGGGATTTGATGCGATAGCCCATGCCGCGGATGGTTTCGATCAGATCGATACCCATTTTCTTGCGCAGCCGCCCGACAAACACTTCAATCGTGTTCGAATCGCGGTCGAAATCCTGATCGTAGAGGTGCTCCACCAGTTCGGTGCGCGAAACGACCTCGTCCATGTGGTGCATGAGGTAGGACAACAGGCGGAATTCATGTGAGGTCAGCTTCAACGTTGTGCCGTTGACCGCCGCCTTCGACGTCTTGGTGTCAAGGCGCAGCGGGCCGCAGGTGATTTCCGACGAGGCATGACCCGCCGCCCGGCGAATCAGCGCGCGCAGGCGCGCCAGCACTTCCTCGATGTGGAACGGCTTGGCGACGTAGTCATCGGCCCCGGCATCGATGCCGGCCACCTTGTCGCTCCAGCGGTCGCGTGCGGTGAGCAACAGCACGGGCATGATGCGCCCGTCGCGCCGCCACTTCTCAAGCACCGTCAGCCCGTCCATCTGCGGCAGGCCGATATCCAGGATCACCGCGTCGTAGGGTTCCGTATCGCCGAGAAAATGCCCCTCTTCGCCGTCGAAAGCGTGATCCACCACATAGCCGGCTTCGGTCGTTGCCTCGACCAGCTGGCGATTCAGATCACGGTCATCTTCAACGATGAGTATTCTCATGCACAACTTTCCCCGCCGGACAGGCTGAACAACAGATCAAACGGCATCCGGCTCAGTTCGCTGGAACCGCAACCTCGACGCGGCGCGGACGTTCACCGTCCTTGCCGGGAATGAGCACCACGACCACGCAAACCTCGCGGCCGTTCTGCGTCTGCGAGGTGGCGCGCGCCAGGGTGCCTCCCTGGGACTGGGCCACCTGCTGACCGACCTGCGAGCAGTCGGCTGCAGCCAGCTGAAGCAACGCACCGTTCTGCGATGCATCGGGTGCAATCGGAACAGCCCCGGCATGAAGCACGCCGGATGCTGAAATCAGGGCCGCTAGGGGCAAGGAGAAAAGTGTGTGTTTCATCATGGCGCTATTATTATCAATCGCAGTCTGAACGATGCATGAACAGTTGGACGTGGCGTGAGCCTTTGATAACAGGTTTGCCACAGGTCACGTCTTTTAACACTATATTTCTTTACGTGAAATGAGCGCCGTTGCACTCAGCCGGCCAAAAAGCGCGGCGATGCCGCTGAGCGCCGTCAGAAACTGCATGATGGTATCGGCAAGCCGGGCCTCGAGGTCATGATCCAGCGACACATTGAAGAAGCTTGAACAGGACAGGACGATCGTTGCGATTGCTGCCCAGATGGTCTTTGACAGGTACCATTGTTTTTCATTGGTCATAATCAATTCCTTTTGAAACAGTTTGATTTTAAAGGGCTTTTGTCTGCGTATCAAAAATGGCACGGGCGAATCTGCCCGCACCGGCAGCACTGGAAATCATGGCGACGCTGAAATCGACTGCGCTTGCAAGACTGCCGAAATCCGCCAGGCGCAGCGCCGACGGATAAAGCCATTCCGGCCGCGCAACCTCGGCCGACCGGATCAATTTGCCGCTGCTCCGTATTTCAATCCGATAGGCCTCGCGCTCCTCACCCAGCGGAATTTCCGCAGCCAGCCAGCTGTCCGCATCGATGCGCCCGCGCCGTATCCAGGCAATATGCAGATTGCCCTGCTCATCTGCCCTGCCGCTGAGGTGGACGGGTTCGAGCGGCTCGAGCGCCCGGATGCCTCCGGTCATTGTCACCATGCTGAAATAGCGGTCGGAAAAATCCTGGCCCGCCGCACCAATGCGCCAGTGCAAGGCCAAGCCCGTTTCCCGGGCTTTCAATCCCGCCGGTATCACCGCACCGTCCAGAAGGATGAAGGGCGTATGCCTTTCCCGTGGCTGCAGCGCCTCCCGCTCGGTTCCGCATTGCCCGCGCAGCAGGCCGGACAAACGCCACCGGTCGGCAGCAACCTCCTCGGCATGCAGGAACTGCAGGATTTCCCATTGGCCGTCGGGGGATGCCAGAAGCGCCGAATTCGCCCCGTTGAAGAGCTGCGGCAGCGTGGTTGAACGCAGCTCGCCAAAGTCAAGATCGACCTCCAGACCGGCATTGCCGAGCAGGCGCCCGCTGACACCGCCCGGCAGCGTTTCCGCCAGCCTGCCCATCACCGCCCGATCCGGCAGCGCGGCCCGCGCCTCAAAACCGGTGTCTTCCGGCGAGGCATGAACGGATGCGCCCGCCCACGGCCTGGCAAAGGCGGCAACCCGCAATTGATCAAGCGGATTTTCAGCACCCGGCCACATCGGCAGATCGCACAGATGAAAACGCGGACGGCCGAACACCGCCACAGTTGCCGTCGCCGCGGAAGCGGGCAATCCCGCCCTGTCCGCATGCCGCACATGTCGGGGCAGGCCTTTTGCCTCGACACGGCGGGTTGCGCCGTCTTCAATGGAGGTGACGAGATAATCCTTGACTGGCATGGAGCCATCCAGCCGGATGCGGCTGCCCACCTTCAAGGCGGCATGCTTCCACGGCAATTCGAACGATACGGTCCGCCGGGCGGCACGGTGTGCCTGCAGCCAGTCCTCCGCCAGGCCTTTGACCTGGCCCGCCTCAAGCATGGCGGCAATGGCAAGATTTTCCGTTCCCTTGCCGTCCGGCCTGCCGGCAGATGCCATCGCCACCTGATAGTCGAGCATCGGATCGCGATAGGCGATTTCGACCCGGGCGGGCTGCTCCATGATTTCATGCAGCTTTCGCTGCACCGCCCCCCTGTCATCGGGCTCGACGAATTCATCGATCAGTGCGGTTTGCGCGGGCATACGCGCCGCGCTTTGAAACACCAGCGTCGCACCGTCTTCGAAGGCGTTGATGCCGAAAACCTCAAGCAGCGGCTCAAGAACCGACCGGGCATGTGCGGGCTCTTCGACGATCAAACCGCTGACAAAGCCATCCGCCGCACTCGCATCCACCCCGGCAATGCCGAAATCGGCGAGAACAGCACCAATCAGCTCATCGAGCGCAACCCCGGAAAGCCTGCCGTTCAGCCAATGCCCCGAGGTCCAGTTGTCGCCGTCGGACCAGAGCTTGCGGTTAAGAGGAAACTCCGGAAACGGCCTCGTATCCCAGGCCCAGACATAGACGCGGCCCGTATTCAGCATGGCGCCGCCATGGCTGTGCCAATGGTCTAGATGGGCACGCAGAAAACGGTTCTGTGCGAGGTCGCTGCGGCCGTGATCGGAAAAATACGGAAACGCCCCCTCGGAGGATTTGGCATCGGGAAAGACATTGGGCTGATTGGGGCCCTTGTCGACCGCCGGACAGCCCAGTTCGTCGCCCCACGCGGCATCGAATTGCGGCCCGCGCAGGCTGTCGGGATCCTCCGAGGAGAACATTGCCGCCGTCGCGCCATTGGCCCAGACGAGCCGCCGGCGCGTCACCTCGAAACGCGGCCGCTCGGCCCGCGATACCGCCATGATCCCGGACGGGCCGTCGACCATGACCTCGCGCACATCGGCAAGCGTTTCGCCCACCAGCGCGATGCTGAGGGATGGCCGCGGCCGGAAGGGCGGAAAGCCCTGCACGATGCTGTTGACCCACTCCGCCCCGGCGCGGGTCTTGCCGGAACCGCGCCCGCCAAGGATCAGCCATGTCCGCCAATCCCTATGCGGCGGTTGCTGGTTCGCCCGCCCCTGGAACACCCATTCGTTGATCAGGGACTGCATCTGCACCGGGCTGAGATTGTCGCTGCACCAGTTCGTCGGCGCGGCAGAGGGCAAGTTCATGGATTCTTCCGTCGATGCGCACCAGCGCTTCGCGCAATTCTTCCGGGCTCAGCATGAGCATGGACCGCTGCTGTTCAACGCGCTTCTCCTGCATGTCGCTGAGGCGATCCATGGTGCGGGCAAGCTGCGCCAAGGCATCCAGCCGCGTCTTCGCCGTCGCCGTCTCGTCTCCCAGTTGCAGTTGCTCCAGCTCCTTGCGTACAAGCGCCATGAGATCGTGAATGAGGGTCATTTCCGTGTTCTGGCATTCCAGATGTGCAAGCGTCAGCCCGTCATCGAGGACGCGCTGCTCGAATTCCGTCCGGCTGATGCCGAACACCGGCGCCATTGCATCGGCGGAAATCCCGTAGTGCCGGCAGAGATCATAGGCGTGCCGACGGCACAGCGCGCTCTCGCCGCGCTCCATCACTGTCATGGCCAATTCCTGGAAGATCAGATCGCCCGCCACCGGAATGATCCGGGCACATTTCTGACGATAACCAGACCTTACACAAGTTGCGTCACGCGGTCAAGGACTATCTTCCTAAATATGATTATTTTCTTTCAATGCCCCCGCCGTCAGGCGGATGCCTTCCTCCAGCCGAGCGCCAGCAGCCCTGCCCCGATCATCAGCGAACCGCCGGTGCGGTTGACCGCCCGCTGCACCCTCGGCTTGCGGATGGTCTGGCGCGCCATGGAGGCCATCAGCGCATAGGTTCCGGCATTGAGCGTTGCCAGCACCAGGAATGTCGTCTCGAAGATCAGCATCTGGGTGAAGACCGGCCGTGCCGTGTCGAGAAACTGCGGCAGGAACGCCACGAAAAAGATGATGCTTTTGGGGTTCAGCGCCGTCACCACATAGGTGTGCAGGAAGATGCGCAGCGCGCTTCCATCGCTCTCCTGCGCATCGCCAGTGGCGGCAGTGTCCGCCACCGGGGCGCGCCACAGCTTGATGCCGAGATAGATCAGATAGGCCGCGCCGATCCATTTGAGCACGGTGAAGATCGCGGCGGAGGCGGCAAGCAAGGCGCCAAGCCCCAGCATGGAGGCGGTCATGGCAGTGAAATCGCCCAGCGCCACACCCGCAACGGTTGCAGCGGCAAAGCGGCGGCCATGGCCAAGCGCATAGGAAATGACCAGCAGGATGGTCGGGCCGGGAATGGCCAGAAGGATTGCCGATGCCGCAACAAATGCCAGCCAGTGTTCGATGGACATGCTCTTTCGCTCCCGCCAAAAACCACAGCAATCCATCAGCGGAACACAATTGCAAGTGGAATTTTTGCCGCCCCGGACTCCATCAAATCTCGGTGTTGGCGGCTGCGCCCCTTGTCGCCCGATCAGAAAAAGAGTTAAATTTTTCCTTGAGATAGAAAGGGACGAAACGGACTGCCGCGGTCTTATAACGGCCATCATAAGAAGCTGTTAAGCGTAATCGGCTACATCATATCTTCGCGCGCGATGTGGCTGACGACAGGCAGACAAGAGATTGGCATGATGAACGAGCCTCGGGCCAAAAACACTCTGACCGAGAAGAAACGCAAGCGATTCAAGGTCTCGCCTCTGCTTGGACTTGATGCCTGGATCGATTCGTCGCTGTACGAGCTGCGTTTCCGCCTCGCCGAATTCTGGGAAGACACCACCATCTTCTTCCGCCGCTTCCATGTATCGGGCTGGCGGCGCGGCGTCGTCGAACTCCTCAGCGAAGGCTTTACCTGGGGCACCGCCGGTTCCGTGGTCATGCTGACGCTCGCCATTCCCGCCTTCCACGACACGGAAAAGAACTGGCGCACGCGCGACGATTTCGCCGTCACCTTCCTCGACCGCTACGGCAACGAGATCGGCCAGCGCGGTATCCTGCACCGCAGCGCCGTACCCATCGACGAATTGCCCGATCATGTGATCAAGGCGGTTCTGGCCACGGAAGACCGCCGCTTCTTCGACCATTTCGGCATTGATTTCCTTGGTCTTTCCCGCGCCATGACGGAAAACCTGCGCGCCAATTCCGTGGTCCAGGGCGGCTCCACCATCACCCAGCAGCTGGCGAAAAACCTGTTCCTGACCAATGAGCGCAGCCTCGACCGCAAGATCAAGGAGGCGTTCCTGGCGCTGTGGCTGGAATCCAACCTGTCGAAAAAGGAAATCCTGCAGACCTATCTCGACCGCGCCTATATGGGCGGCGGCACGTTCGGCATCGCCGCGGCCTCGGAATTCTATTTCGGCAAGAGCGTCAAGGACGTCAATCTGGCCGAGGCGGCCATGCTCGCCGGCCTGTTCAAGGCCCCGGCCAAATATGCGCCGCATGTCAACCTGCCTGCCGCCCGCGCCCGCGCCAATGTGGTCCTGAGCAATCTCGTGCAGGGCGGGCTGATGACCGAAGGCCAGGTGGTGGGTGCCCGGCGAAATCCCGCAACGGTCGTCGATCGTGCCCGCTCGGAAAGCCCGGATTATTTCCTCGACTGGGCGTTTGACGAGATCCGCCGCGTCGGCCAGAAACTGCCCTCGCACACCCTCGTCGTGCGCACCACGCTCGATACCGGCATCCAGAAGGCGGCGGAGGAATCGGCGGAATATCACCTGCGCCAGTTCGGCAAGGAATACCATGTAACGCAGGCGGCCATCGTCGTCCTGGAAACCAACGGCGCGGTGCGCGCCATCGTCGGCGGGCGCGACTATGGCGAAAGCCAGTTCAACCGCGCCACGGCGGCGCTGCGCCAGGCCGGTTCCTCGTTCAAGCCCTATGTCTATGCCGCCGCCATGGAAAAGGGCATGACGCCGAAAACCATGATTTCGGGCGGCGCCGTGTCCTGGGGCAACTGGTCGCCGCAGAACTATTCGCGGCAATATCTCGGCCAGATCGACCTGACGACGGCCCTCGTCAAATCCATCAACACGGTGCCGGTGCGCCTCGCCAAGGATTATCTGACGACGGCGCCCATTGTGGCGCTGGCGAAAGCCATGGGCGTGGAATCGGTGATCAGCTCGCACAAGACCATGGTGCTCGGTACCTCGGGCATGACGGTCATGGATCAGGCGACGGGCTACAACACTTTTGCCACCGGCGGCCTTGCCGGCGTGCGCCATGCCTTCACCCAGGTGAGCGATCAGAACGGCAAGCTCCTGTGGGACTGGAAGACCGACGGGAACAAACCGCACCGGGCGCTCACCGAAAAGGCGGCCTTCAACATGAACATCATGCTCAGCCAGGTGCCGGAATGGGGCACGGGACGGCGCGCCGCCCTGCCGATGACGCGCGTGGCGGGCAAGACAGGCACGACCCAGAGTTACCGCGATGCCTGGTTCGTCGGCTTCACCGGCAACTACACCGCCGCCGTCTGGTTCGGCAACGACAACTTTACCCCGACCAAGGAGCTGACCGGCGGCATCCTGCCGGCGATGACCTGGCAGCGTTTCATGAACTACGCCCACCAGAACATCGATCTGAAGCCCATTCCCGGCATCGATCCGGCGATGCCGAAGCAGGACAAGGTGGCGGCCGCCAAACCGGCCACGGGCGATGATGCCGAAGCGCTGAAGGCAGCCGAACGCCCGCGCGTGCTCTCCAATGCCACCGTCACCTCGCTGCGTGAAATCGGCCAGGCGCTGAAGGACGCGCCGGCACTGAAATTGCCTGATGTGCCGACGAAAATCTCCGCCCGCTGACGCCGTTTGCCGCGATGCCGTGCGTGGTTCGACAAGCTCACCATGAGGGAGGTGGTTTGGAGTGAGGTTAATCACAAACGCTGCAGACTATAACTCCCTGCAATCCTCAACCTCCCTCATGGTGAGCTTGTCGAACCACGCACCACATGGTGAGCTTCCTGAGCTTTTCGAAGGGTGAACCACGCACGAACGACCGCGCGGAATACTGATTCGCCATGCCCGCGCGCAGCGGAAATGCGGGCCAGGTTGTGCTTGCAGCGATCACCTGCCGCCGCGCGGCAACATATTCAAGGTTGAATCTACGGTTGAATTTAAGCATTAAATGCAATCTATAGTAGGTTAAATTCGCGATATACTATACTAAAGTATCATGAATAAGTTGAAATTTACGGGTTGAAATCCCGCGTCTTCTGGCTATCGTTGAACTGGCAATTATACTGCTGCGTGAGTAACGTTGTACTCAGCAGCCATTTTCAGACATTGATTTTGAACCATACCTTTAGGAGAAATGATGAAAGTTTTCATCCCAATTTTAGCCGCATCCGCCCTCCTTGCCTCCACCGTTTCCGGCTGGTCTGAGGTTGTTAATGGTGACCTGCAGGTCAGGATCGTAATAGGCGAAGCGTGTAAGGTTAATCCCGGTGGGAGTGCCGAATTGCACTTCGGATCGCGTGGCGACGTAACCAGTACTCCCACTACTGGTAGCACTGCGAAAGAGGGTAAAGGCTCCATCCAGGTTCTGTGCAGCAAGGGCACCAAATTTAGTATTGCCCTTGACGACGGTAAAAATCTCGATGCGAGTGGCGTCCGCAACATGAAGAATGGCGCGGGCGAAACGATCCCTTATCAACTATACTCGGACTCCGCCAATAAAACGCTTTGGGGGAGCGGCTCCAAGTCAGGAAGGCCGTTAGCATCGGAAGCAACTGGAGAGCTGGATTCCTTTCAGGTTTTCGGCCTTATTCCCAAGCAGTCAAAAAATCCTAAAACAGGCACATACGAAGATACGGTGGCGGTGACGGTAACGTTCTGACATTTCCTGATTTTTATGATCAATACCCCGAGCAGCGTGCACCCCATGCACGCTCTCAATCAGCAATTTTGGAATATTCATTTAGGAGCAGCAATGAAAATTGTCATCCCCATTTTGGCCATGTCAGCCGTGATTGCAAGCAACGGTGTCGGATGGTCTGCCGAGACCGCGACGGGTAGTCTGGGGGTCAAGCTCGAATTTAAAAGAGAATGTAGGGTCGATCCCGGCGCAAAGGGCCTTCTTCTCGATTTCGGAAGGCCTTTAAATTTGGCTGAAAAAGAAAAGATTGATGCCAAGGCTATTATCGAAGTCCAGTGCTCAAACAATGTCGAATACAGGATTTATATTGATTCCGGTAAACACGCCAAGGCTCCAACCCCGTCTAGTGCCAACGTGTCGGCTGACCGCAGGATGAGCAACGGCAAAGGTGCTTTCATAGACTATCAAATATATCATTCGGATGACCTCAACAAAGAGTTGATTGTGGGAACGAAAGGTATGCCAGCGGAATTTGTGCAAGGAAGTTTCAAGGGCAGCGGCAGTTCTCAACCAGTGACAGTGAACCAGATGAAAGAGAAACAGCATAAAGGCGATGGCGGCATGATATTGTCCGATTATATGGGCATCCACAGCGAATTATCAAAGGGTGACATTGAGCAATACACGGTTATTGGCCGCGTCCTGAAGCCGAAAAACGGATTCCTTGATCTTCCTACTGGTACTTACAGTGACACGCTGAGGGTGACCGTTAGTTTCTGATTGGTGTCTATGCCGTCCTTACCACTTTGGCGAAACCGGTTCATAACCATTTGGCAGCGTTGAAGGCAGATCGGCACTCCGGCCGGAGTTCGAGCCAGTCCGCTTTTTCAACGATTCCATTTTTTCGTATTTATTTATATTTTTCAAATATTTAGACTGGATTTTTTATGATTTTTTCCCATCCCGCGAAGCTGCTCTTCGCCATAGTCTCCTTTGCCACGATGCTGGTTTTCAACGACACCGCCCTCGCAGCGCCACTGCAGGTCTCGCCTGTCTCCGTCGATCTCACCGCCCCGGGCCAGACGGCAACGGTCAATCTGCGCAATGAGGGGGACCGTCCCGTCAATGTCCAGGTCCGGGTGTTTTCCTGGAGCCAGGTGAACGGTGAAGACAAGCTCACGCCAAGCCGCGATGTGGTCGCCAGCCCGCCCGCCGCGACGCTGCAGCCCGGCACCACCTATACGATCCGCATTGCCCGCATCGCCCCGCCGCTGAAATCCGGCGAGGAAACCTACCGGCTGCTCGTCGACCAGCTGCCCGAGGTCAATCTGCGCCGTTCGGCTGCGTCGGTGGATATGGTGCTGCGCTATTCCATCCCGGTTTTCTTCACCGAAAGGTCTGCCGGTGCCGACCTGCAATGGAATATCAGCCGTGAGGGCAAGAGCCTGATTGCCGAGGCCACCAATGTGGGCAATCGCCATGCCAAGCTCGCCGGTCTCGCGGTCGCTTCCGCAGGCGGCAAGGTTTCCTTCGGCGAAGGGTTGAACGGCTATGTCCTGCCCGGCTCGACCCGGCGCTGGATCGTCAGTGCGGGTGCGCAGCGCATCCAGCCCGGCACCAGCGTCAATGTTACGGCCAAGGGAGATGACTATGCGGTCAATCAGACAGTCGTGGTCAAGCCGTAATCTGCGCCTTGCCTGCATCGGGTTTTGTCTCGCCGGAACCCTATTCCCCGTTCTGGCGCAGGAGGCACCGCCGATCACACCGGAACTGCCCGCATCCGGGCAGGAGCTGCTGCTTGGCGTCAAGGTCAATGACAATGCCTCGCGCGTGCTCGCCCGCTTCAGGCATCTGCCCGACGGCAAGCTGGCGGCGACGCCGGATGAACTGCGCAAGGCCGGTTTCCGCGCGGAGCGCGGTGTCGCCGGCAAGGATGGTTTCATCCCGCTCGACAGCCTGCCCGGCGTGGCCTGGGAATATAATGATGTGGACCAGATGATCGCCTTCACCGCGCCGGATCAGGCGCGCGAGCCGACGACCGTCGATCTCGGCAGCGAGAGCGAGCCGATCGATTATTCCGCTGTGCGTTCGGATTTCGGGCTGGTGACGAACTACACCCTCTATGCCACATCAGGCTCCAACTGGCATGGCGACAATCTTGACGGCAGCCTGAGCGGCAGCGTCGAGTCACGGCTGCTGACGCCCTTCGGCACGCTCTCGACAAGCGGCCTCGGCCGGATGAACCCCTTCGATGCGGGACGCTATGACATTGCCCGGCTGGACAGCGCCTGGCGCTATGTCGATCCGAAGCGCATGCTGACCTACCAGATCGGCGATACCGTTTCCGGCGCGCTGTCGTGGAGTTCGTCCTACCGGCTGGGCGGCTTGCAGATCAGGCGCAATTTCGGCATCCGCCCGGATCTGGTCACCACGCCCGTCCCCAGTCTCAGCGGCAGCGCCTCGGTGCCCTCGACGCTCGATCTCTATCTCAACAACATGAAGGTCTATTCCGGCGACGTGCCGTCCGGGCCCTTCGATTTCAGCGGCCTGCCTTTTCTTGGCGGCGGCGGCGATGCGCGCATTGTCATGAAGGACGCGCTCGGCCGCGAATCCGTGATCCAGCGTTCCTATTTTTTTGCGCCGGGCATGCTGCGCAAGGGCTATGTGGATTATTCCGCGGAGGTCGGCTTTCCGCGCCTTGGCTACGGCTATTCCTCCTTCAACTATGCCAGCGATATCGCCGCCTCCGCCAGCATCCGCTATGGGCTCACCAACTGGCTGACCCTGGAAGGGCATGCGGAAGGCATCCGCAGCCTGGTCAATACCGGTGCGGGTTTTGCCGCAAGCCTTGGCCCCTACGGGTCCGTCAATGCCTCGGTGGCCGCAAGCCGCTATGAAGGCGCGCTTGGCGAGAAGATTTCCGCCTATTATCAGGTTTCCCGCAACGGCTATTCCTTCTATATCGGCGGCGACCGCATGATCGGCGATTACAATGATGTCGGTCTGGTGGCCGACCGGCGCAACGATTACGAAACGCCGGTTTCCGCCCGCAGCCGTCAGGTCGATCGCGTCGGCGTTTCCTTCCCGCTCGGTTTCGATCCCTCCTCGCTCAGCCTCGGCTTCTCGCGCGTTCACGGCGCCGGGCGCGACAACGATTCCAGCCTGGTCAGCGCGTCCTGGTCGCGCACGGTGTTCGACAAGGTCTCGCTCTATGTCACCGGCTATGGCGATCTCGGCCGCCGTGGGGATTTCGGTGTCTATGCCGGCCTGTCCATGCCCATCGGCAAGGACATGACCGCCTCGGCCAGCCTCTCGCGCAATGGCGATCACATCGGCGTCGATACCAGCCTGTCGCGTTCCTCCGGTCTTGAGGAAGGTGCCGTCGGCTGGACCATACGGGACCATGAGGGCGGTGGCGGCAACAGCGCCCGCTCGGTCAGTGCCAATTACCGCACGCGGCTGGCGCAGCTTTCGGGCTCCGTCGAGCAATCCGGCGATCAGGGCCGCCTCACCGGCACCATCGAGGGCTCCGTCGTTGCCGCCGGCGGCGGCGTGTTCCTGGCCAATCGCGTCGACGATGCCTTCGCCGTGGTCAAGGCAGGCGGTCCGAATGTCGATGTATCGGTCAACAGCCGCCGCGTCGCCAAGACCAATTCCCGCGGACGTGCCCTCGTTCCCTCGCTGGATTCCTATCGGCGAAACCGCATTTCCATTGACCCGGCCAATCTGTCCTTCGATCTGCAGCCGGACCAGACCGAGGCGATTGTCATCCCCGCCGACCGTTCCGGCGCCGTGGTGGATTTCGGCGTCAGCAAAGTCGATGCCGCCATCGTCAGCCTGACGGGGCCGGACGGCAAGTCCGTGCCGCTCGGCGCCGCGGTGCAGCTTGACGGGTCCAGCCAGTCCACCGTTGCCGGCTATGACGGCCGCACATACCTCACCGGACTTTCCGGCCGCAACAGCATCACCGTCACCCTGCCCGAAAACGCCGGCACCTGCCATGCCACGTTCGATTATGCGGCCAAACCCGGCGCGCAGCCGGAAATCGGACCGATCCCATGCCGCTAGAAAAAGTGAGAAAATTCAATGCCTGTTTCACATTCTGACCGCCGCCAGCCTGCGGCTTTGGCAAAAGCCCTCGGAACAATCATCCCGCTGCACCGATGGCTGCTTGCATTCTCGGTTCTGATCGTTGGGCTGGCAGCGTCGCCAGCCTCGGCTCAAGTCTGTATGGTAACACAAAAACCGGATTTTGGACCCGTCGAAATACAAGACATTGTGTCTGCGGGCGGTTTGCTTGCTTCGACAAGTGACTATATCGAATATGAATGCAAATCGGATGACCATGGCGGCCTGGATAATTTTCTGATCTGCGCGACTATCGTAGCTTCAAATCCAGAAAACCGCGATAAGAAGGTTCTCAATAGATTTTATCAGACCACTAAAGACGACTCTCGTATCGCATGGAAGATAGAGAGTGATGATGATAAACGCGATATTAAGAGTGACGGCATCTTCCAGCTTTCAGTCGTTCCTCCCATTGATAACGGACAGCCTGCCTACAAGGTCACAGCGCGTCTACATCTGAAAGTGACCTATCTCGAGCGTAAGGATCAAGATCGCGTCCGGCCTGAAACCTACACCAATCAATACGACATCAGAACCACTATTCACTCTAGACGATCTCAGACTAGCTGCCCTCCTCAACAGCAAATCATAGATAGTTCGAATATAAAGTCCTTCTTCACCCTAACAACAACTGTCCTGGAAACCTGCCGACTCGAAAACAATGGCGCAAAGGCGGAGAAATTCAATGAGATCAATTTCGATACAAGAGGCGCCCTTGCCGTAGCAAATGCCGGTGCCGGAACGATCACCGCGATAAGCCATATCGACGTGCGCTGCACCTATAAAACACCCTATACCCTTGATCTCGACAACGGCGAACATTTCGACGGCGGCACGCGGCGCATGAAGAACGGTGACAATTTTCTGGCCTATCAGCTGTTCGACGCCACGTCCGGCACGTCCTTGCCCTGGAGCAAAATTTTGGGGACGGGCAATGCCGTCAATACGGTCAACGAACATAAGGTCGAAGGCCAATTGACCACGCCCATCGCCGTTGCTCCCGCTGCGGGCACATACAAAGACACGATTGTCGTGACGCTCACATTCTAGGCATGCAAATTGCGAGCGGGCATGAGCGTAATTATCGGCACCACCTTGCCTCACCGCACATTTCGCGTGTAGTCATCGTTCATGCTTCGAAATGTGCTTCTTGCCCTCATCGCTCTTGTCATTGCCGTTGGCGGCGGCACGCTGAGCGCATGGTATGCCGTGAACCGCTTCGACGGCTTCGGCACGCTGACCATCGGGCAATGGACCGGTTATCCCGATGCGGGCACGCCGCAGTCCGACCCCTATGCCAAGGCGCGTGCCGCGCGCGAGGGTGCGTTTCCGCTCGGCAGCGCCGAGGGCCTGGCTTTCTACGCCTACCGCGACGATCAGGGCCAGGCGCTCAATCGCCAGTGCACCTACCGCATGGCCGGCAACAGTCCCAATTCGCGCTTCTGGACGCTTTATGCGGCGGATCTGGCGCTGATTCCGCTCGATCCCGGCGCGGACCGGCCGCCGGCCCTGCACTCGCGCCAGATTTTCCGCGGCGACAACGGCGCATTCATCGTTGCCGTCTCGCCCAAGGCCCAGGCCGGCAACTGGCTGGCAACGGCCGGCTCCGGCCGCATGGTGCTGGTGATGACGCTCTACGATACGCCGGTCGGCGGCAATTCCGGCCTGGTCGACATGACCTTCCCGGCGGTGAAAAAGGTGAGCTGCGATGGGTAGACTGATCCGCGCCCTGCTCTTCGGCCTGGTCGGCGCCGGCATCGTGCATGTGGCCGTGGTGCTGCTTGTGCCGCTCTATTCCGACCGCAATGCCTGGTCGCGCATATCAGACTATGGCGAAGACTGGGCCTTCCACCCCGTGGTGCGGCAGGCGACGGCGCAGACCGTGCCGCTGGCGCTCGACCCGCTGTTCGAAGCCGTGGCCTGCCGCTTCGACATCACCGACCTTCCCGCCCGCATCACCGGCGTCGGCACCGCGCCCTACTGGTCGATTTCCGTCTATGACCGGCAGGGCGAGAACATCTATTCGATCAATGACCGCACCGCCATTGCCGACCAGCTCGATCTCGTCATCGCCCGGCCCCTGCAGATGATCGAACTCAACAAGACCAAGCCGGTATCGGCCGCCAATTCCGTGCTGATCGAGGCGGATATGAACGAGGGCTTTGTCGTCGTGCGCGGCTTTGTGCCCGACCAGTCCTGGAAAGCCCAGGTCGACGCCTTTCTGAAAAGCGCCAACTGCGCGCCGCTGCTCTGATTGGGTTCAGCGGCGCGCCGGCAGATCCTCGCATGGACGATCAGGCCGCCTGCGCTGCAGCCTTGGCTATCTTGCTGTGGATAAAGCTGCGCCTTCCGTCGACGCTGACCGGCACATCCCCATCGACCGTGGCCCGGCGTACGACACGGTGCTGGTCGCCATAATCATTGACCGCATAGTGCTGGGTTGCGCGATTGTCCCAGATCGCCACATCCCCGGCCCGCCAATGCCAGCGAATGGTGTTTTCCGGGCTGGTGATGTGGGATTGGAAAAGCTCATAGAGTTTGGCAGAATCGCTCTTGGAAAGACCGGACAGACGCTGGACAAAATTGCCGAGCAGCAAGGTGCGCTCGCCGGTTTCCGGATGCACCCTGACCACCGGATGCTCGGTCTCATAGATTGTTGAGGTAAAGACGTCCTCATAATGCCGGCGTTCCGCCTCGGTCGCATGCGGCCGGATCGTGGCATAGTCATAAAGATTGCTGTGAACGGCCCATAATTGTTCAGCCAGAAGCTTGAGCGGTGCAGGAAGATTCTCATAGGCAGCGTGCGTATTGGCCCAGATCGTGTCCCCGCCCGTTGCCGGGATAACCACCGCCCGCAGGACCGAGAATTTTGGATAGGCATCAACGAACGTCACATCCGTGTGCCATTGGTCCGCACGCCCACCGCCTCGGCTAGTGTCCAGGTTGAGAATGGAAGCTGTACCTTGCACGGCGCCCTGTGTGGGATGAGGAACGAGGTCGCCAAGACGCCGGGCGAAAAGCTCCTGCTGCACATCGTCAAGATGCCCCTGATCGCGAAAGAAAACCACCTTGTGGCGCAGCAGCAGACCATTGATCGCGGCTATATCGGCATCAGGCAGGTCGCCATCAAGTCGAATATTCTGGATTTCGGCACCAATGCGGCCGTTGAGTTCCACTACATTGAATTTGAAAGTACCGGTATCAATAAAATTTGCATGGGTCATCGTACCACCCGTATAAATTGGTTGAAAGATCGCGGCGGGCAGCCGTCCACTGCCCGCCCCACCATTCAAATCCGGCGGAAGCGCGATTCACAGGCATAAACGTTTAAAACCGGCGCTTCGGATGAAAAACACCATCGCGCAAATCCGGTGAGAGAGCCGGGACTGTTTCAAACCGCGGCGATGTCAATCCAGCAGGCCTTCCAGTCCCTTCTGCGTCTTTGTCGCCGTGAACTGCTGGATGTCATAGGTCGCGAGTTTCTTCACCCAGAACGGATCTTCAGCCAGAATGGCGCGCAGCGCCTCCTCGCTCTCGCTCCGCGCCAAAATCACCCCGCCGGTGCGCGGCACCTTGCGGCCCGATGCGAGAAAAGTTCCGTCCGCGTAATGGCGGTCGAGAAAGGCGATGTGCGCGGGAACGGCCGCATCGAGCGCGTCGAGCGGCGCGATATAATTCAGCGAAACGATGTACATGGGAGAGCTCCGGCGGGGATGATCGTACCCCTGTCATATAGACGTGCGAGCTCTCGGACAAAACCGGTGCGGCGTCAAAAAGCGGTGATCACGGGCGATTGCAAAACCGTGCGCCGCGGTTAACCTGCGCCCGTCCCAACAGCCCGCTGGAGAAAGCGCCCATGAAACGTCTCGTCCTTGCCGCAACCGCCGCCCTTCTCGCCCTCACCGTAGCACTGCCCGCCCGCGCCTTCGATCCGCAGAATGCCGAGCGCATCAAAACCCTCGTCGACACCGGCATGCAGTATTACTGGTCGGGCGGCGACGTCAAAAAGGCGGAAGCCGAGATTTTCAAGGGCATCACCCTGCATGGCCGCTACGACGTGGTGGAGCAATCCTTCGCCGAGGCGTCGAAGCTGGCGCCCGAGCAGCTGAATTTCCGCTTTGCCGTCGCCTCCTCGCAGATCCTGCAGAAGAAGGTGAGCGAGGCGCGCGCCACCTATCAGGACATCCTGGCCAAGGACCAGACCTCGTTCGAGGCGCAGGCGTGGATCGAGGCGCTGGCCCATGTCGGCAACGATGAAACAGGCGCCGCGCTGGCGCATCAGGCGCTGGCCGGGCTCGACCGCGACAGGGCCGAAGCCTATCGCCAGCGCTTCGTGCGCGCCGAACAGATCATCGCGGACAAGCCCAATGCCGATGTGCCCGTATTGACCGGCAAGGTGATGATCGTGGCGCTCGGCTATGCGCTGGCCAAGGATGGCACGATGGAAAAGCCGCTACTCGACCGGCTTGATGTGACGCTGAAGGCGGCACAGGCCAACCCGGCGGCGCGCGTCATGGTCACCGGCGGCCAGCCGCAGGCGGGTGTCACCGAGGGCGATCTCATGACCAAGTGGCTGGTGGACAAGGGCGTCGACCGCGACCGGATCCTGATCGAGGACAAATCCAAGGACACGGTCGGCAATGTGCTGAATGTCGCCAATCTCCTGAAGCGGCACACGGCCGACAGCATCATTCTGGTCACCAGTTCCAGCCATATGCGCCGCGCCCGGACCCTGCTGGAAGATGCGCTGAAGCAGTATGCCATCGGCGCCAATGTCGTGCCTGTGGTGGCGCTGGATGCGCCATCGCTCGACGAAGCGGCGAAGGTTTCGGCGGATGAGCGGCTGGTGATCTATCGCGACCTGATGCGCGTGTCGGGCCTGTGGGCCTATCCCGGCCTGCAGCAGTAACGGCCTTGTCCGGCCAACAGGCAGCGGCAGGCCACTTGCGCAGCCTGCCGCTCTTGTTCAAACCACGGCTCAGAACCTTACCGTCAGATCGGCTTTGACGGAGTTGTCGTTGACGCCGGCAGAGAACTGGCCGGTATAGGTGAAGCCGAGCGTCGTGGCCCTGCCGATATCGAAGGCGAGACCGGCTTCGACCAGCGCAGCATCGGCGGCAATGGGCAGGCCGCTGACATCGAAGCTTTCGCCGCCGCTGGCAAAGGCAAACTGTGCCTGCGGCGTGACATCGCCATAGGCGTGCCGCCAGCCCACCATGCCACGCGCCGTCAGGCTCGTGGCATTGCCGAGGGTAAAGGCGCGCGAGGCCCTGAGCCCGAGCGTCGTCGTCGTCAGGTCCGTCGTGGATGATGGCGCCGACAGGGCGGCGATGCCACCGGTTTCGGCAAAGCCCGATGTCTTCAGGTGGGTATAGGCCGCCGCGGCAAAAGGTTCGAGTGCCGCATAGGGCGTCTCGATGCGGTAGGCGGCTTCACCGAAGAGCTGCACCGTGTTGGCGCTGTAGCCGGCGGTGTCCGTCTCCTCCAGCGAGCCGAACGACACCGTGCGGCGCGTATCGATCTCGTGATGCGCCAGGATGGTGCCGAGGCTTAAACGTAGCGCATCGATTGTCGTGCCGCCATAGACACCGAGCTGATAGCTGTCGGCGGAGGCGGACGACCCCGCCCCATGCAGCGATGTCGAGCCGTAACCGGCAAGCACGCCCAGCCGCCATGTCCCGGCAATCAGGGCATCGACGCCGGTGACGATGCCGCCGGTGCTTCTGTTGTAAGCGGCCGCATTGCCATCGCTCGAACCATGGCTCCAGCCGCCATAGGCCTGCCCCCACAAAGCGGTGGTTGAAACGGCCGGAGCTGGTGTTGCCGCATCAAACGCCTCACCGGCATACCGCTTGTCCTTGGCCTCCGGGCCATAAGCGAGCGGCGTTGCAACCGGCGCAGCTTTGGCGGCGACGCCGTCAAAGGCGGCACGCACCCGCTCGCTCGCCGCTCCGCTGACCAGCCCGGCATCCTGCAACAGCGTGCCGCGCAACGAGGCATGCGCCTCGCCGGACAGGCTGTCATAGGCGAGCACTTCGCCCTTTTGCGAGAACAGCACCGTCTGCAGCAGGCGGTTGCCGAGACCAAGCTGCATCACCGCATGGCCGGTGCTCTTCTGGTTTGATGTGACCGCATCGACAAGAACGAGGCTCTTGATCTGCTCCTCCCACAGTTGCAGCTTCAGGCGCTCGGCTTCCAGCTGTGTCTGCTCGGCCTTCAGGCGATCAGCCTCTGCCTGCTTCTGCTTTAACTCGTCGGCAAGTTTCTGTTCTTTCTCGGTCCTAGCCGTTTCTGTCAGATCAAAACCCACGCTCACCGTCTTGTCGGTATAGGCAAGCAAGGGCGTGATGTAGTTGTAATTGGGTTCGATCTTTTCAAACCGCCCTGTCAAACCCTTTTCAGCGGTCAGGATGACAAAGCTTTTCTGGAACAGGTTTTTGACCTGCTGTTCGCTTAGGAACTGGGGAATAGCGTTGCCCTGGCTGTCGGTTCCGGCAAAGTCTTCCGCTCGCACTTTGACAGAACCCCCGTCAAGGGTTGCCTGTCCTTGTGCAGCCAGCTTGCTGAACCGCAGACCATCATTGGCAATCTGTACGGAGAAAAAGCTGCCTTTGTCGAACGTTACATTGCCTGTTGTGGTTAGCGTAGCAAACTTGTCAACAGTATTGCCAGGAAAGACATTGCCGCCCATGTGCGCCCGCACGTTACGAAGAGTGCCGGAACCGTTAAGGGCAGCATTTCCGCCGATCGTGATATCGCCTGCTGTTCCATTAACCGCCGCATAGCTGGTGGGAGAACTCGAATCGCCGCCATTCACTTCGATATCGCCTGCCTTTCCTTCAGCCCAGACGCTTAGAACGCCGCCATTTTCCACCGTGCTTTTGCCGGTGATTTCACCGCCAGCATAAACATCCAGCTTGCCGCCGTTACGGACATTGAGCGTGCCAGCCGTACCTCCAGCCTGAACATCCAGCAGACTATCCTTGCCGGTAACGGTGGCCGTCCCGATCTGGCCTGCGGTCGAGGCATAGCCGCCATTCACGTGGACATTGTCAGCACTGCCCTCGGCAAGAACATCCAGCCAGCCGCCATTGAGGACAGTGATCCTGCCCGCCGTTGCCTTGTTCACAACTTGCAAATAACCGCCCTGATTGACTGTGCCGTGGTCGAGCCTGCTCCCCTCACCGGAGATATACGCAACGCCGCCGATGCCGCCCAAGCCCGTTACTAAATCCCACGCCTTGTCGCCATTGACGACGACTTCACTGGCCGTTCCGCCAGCATCGACAAACAATCGCCCCCCCGTGTTGACGGTGACGTAACCGGCCTTGCCGTCAGGATCAACGATCAGCTTTCCGCCTGTATTGACGGTGCCCTTGCCGATTTCACCCGCAACAATGGCAAAACCGCCTATGCCATCCTCATCCAGCGTCCACGCTTTTTCGCCATTGACGACGACTTCAGTGGCCGTTCCACCGGCATCGACAAACAATCGTCCCCCCGCGTTGACGGTGACGTAACCGGCCTTGCCGTCAGGATCGACGATCAGCTTTCCGCCTGTATTGACAGTGCCCTTGCCGATTTCACCTGCAACAATGGCAAAACCGCCTATGCCATCCTCATCCGCCATCCACGCCTTATCGCCATTGACGACGACTTCAGTGGCCGTTCCACCAGCTCTAACCGCCAAGTCACCACCCGTGTTGACTGTGACATTATCAGCCTTGCCGCCATCGTCGACGATCAGCTTTCCGCCTGTATTGACGGTGCCCTTACCGATTCCACCGGCAACAAGGGCAAAACCGCCTATGCCATTCTCATTCACCGTCCACGCCTTATCGCCATTGACGACGACTTCAGTGGCCGTTCCACCGGGGCCAACCGCCAAGTCACCACCCGTGCTGACTGTGACATTGTCAGCCTTGCCGCCATCCTCGACGATCAGCTTTCCGCCTGTATTGACGGTGCCCTTGCCGATTTCACCGGCAACATAGGCAAAACCGCCTATGCCATTCTCATTCACCGTCCACGCTTTTTCGCCGTTGACGACGACTTCATCAAACTTCTCGTCAACTGCAACGGACAGCTCTTCTTCCTTACCGACCGTTCGGCTGCCGCCCTTTTTAGCGCTTGACGTTGCGGCGCCAGCTACTGGCGACACGATTGGAGCGGGTTCCGGATTCTCCGGCGCCTGCGGGCTTGTCGCCGCAGCATCGGTTACCGGTGACGCGGGTGGAGCGGCCTCCGGAGCTACGCTCGACTGCGCCGGCGGCGCGGGGATGTCGATTTCCGCCCGCGCCATCCCCCCGGTACCGGCCAAAAGTATCGCGGTGCAGACGCTGCACAGGAGATGGTTGCGGAAGGTGAAAAGAAAATTTGGACGTGCGGGTGCAACCGCAGCTGTGGCGTGAAAAATCATAAAATATAGCTCCCAATATACTGTTGGTTAAAATAAAATGCCGTCAAAAAAACGAATCAATACAATACTTACTAGCGCCTATTGATTCAGAACGAAGCCGAAAGCGCAAGAGTACAACCTGAGTGATCGGGATTTTTCTACCCTGTGTGGCAAAAAAACAATAATTTACGTATTGTTGGTTGTATTAAGTGGCAGTTGGACTGCAACCAATAGTAGTTTATGGTGCAAGAACACACCAAACAGATGAACGCGTCACGGTTGAGAACAATGCCGCGATTCGAACATCAGGGGGTGAGCGGGTGCACCGGCGCGGCGCGATATTCCCATTCGCAGCGGCCATATGGGCTGCGCTGAATGTCCCGACGCGCCCCTAACCCGGCTGGGGTGTCGGATCGAAAAACCGGTGGCCCGGCTTGTCCGTGTCGCGCGGGCGGGCGGGCAGCGCCGGGCGCTCATAGCGCACGCCGGGAAAAATCATGATCTGCGCGGTTGCCGGCCGCTTCGTCTCGGTGGTGGTGCGGCGCCGCGAGGCGCTGCCTGGAAAGGCAATGACAAACCCCATTTCATCCATCCGTTCGGCTCGTTGATCTCCTTGATACGCAAACGCTCATGCTGGTCTTGGCATCCGGCCAAAGCGCCGGACAACCTGGCTGCCTTGCTCCCGTTTCCGGGGTGCGGACCCGTCCCGGTCCGCTCGCGCGCGATCATTTCGCGCATAATTTCATTAGACACCCGCAGGGTTAACGGATTGCTAACGCTTCATGGCTCATTTTAGGCATAGTTTGGCGTTGCGCGTGATCGAGTGGAGTGTGTTCGTGAAGTATCCTGAGTTTCGGGCACTTGAAGACCGCAATGGCGGCAGCAAGGCTGACGATCTCCTGACCGCATCGATCACCGCCTTCTGCTGCGTCGCAAGACCGGCAAAGAGCGATGCCCAGCAGCTGGAGGATCTCGCCGTTCCGCTGCTCGCCCTCGCCTCGCCGCGCGTGCGCCGCCATGCCGCCGCTGCCCTTTCCGAAATGCCGCATGCGCCCAAGCGCCTGATCCTGGCGCTCGCCGAGGATGACGTGGATATCTCAGCGCCGCTGCTCCTGCGCTCGCCGGTGCTCAAGCCCGGCGATCTCATCGGCCTGATCCAGCGCAGGGGCATCGGCCATGCCCGCGCCATCGCCCGGCGCACGGTGGAGGACGCCGCGCTGCTGCAGACCCTGCGCCAGTTGCACGACCCGGCCATTGACCGCGCCCTGGCGCTGCAGAGCGGATTGCCTACACACGAGGAGAATGAAGCCTTGGACCGTGCCGAACCCGAATCGCCGCGCCTGCGCGAAACCCGCGAGGCGCTGCGCGCTTTGATGCGCGCATCCGATGCCGGCCATTCCGCCGATCAGGCCCTGGCCGACCGGCTGATCGATGCCGCCCTGCTCGACGAAACCCATACGTTCCGCGCCGCCTTCACCACGGCGCTCGATCTCGACGGTGAAACCGCCGAGCGCATCATCGGCCACGGGCTCAATGCCGAACTGACCATCGCGCTCGCCGCGCTCGGACTTTCGGCGGAAGCGGCGCATCTGGTGCTGACCGGCCTGTTCGGCCTCGTGCACAAGGATCTGCATTCGCTGCGCCTGTTCGTGCAGTCCTATCGCCAGATCGACCAGGACAAGGCGCAGGCGACGATCCAGCGCTGGAAGACCGAGGAAAACTCGCAGAAGCTGCGGCAGAAACTGCGGGAAATGGCGGCGGATTTCGAACGCGGCGGCACGGCGCCCGGCCCGGCCAAGCGCCGGGTGTCGTAACAACCGTCCGTCCGTGGTCAGTCGCGGGCGAGCGGAAACAACGCGCCGCGCTCGCCGCGATAATCCTCGATCTCGACGATCCACAGATCCCGGTCCCAGCGCTTCTGCCTGTCAAGCGCCGCATCCGCCTCGGCTTCAGCCACGGCCGATTGCAGCAGGGTGAACTGCCGCTCGTCCGGCTTGGTCTCGTCATAGACCATCTGCGGCGCCGGGCCGAACAGGTCATAGCTGCCGTCGGCATTGCGGAATTTGATGAAGATCGCCCCGGCTTCCGCCGCGCCCTTATGGCCAAGCGCCGCAAAGGCACCGCCGCCGTTGATGCGGCGCACCAGCGCGGAAACCCAGAATTCCGATGTCAGACGCATATGCCGTAACCGCCCATGCCCAGCCTCATCAGTTGATCAGGCCGATTTCCTGCATCTTGGCCAGCAGTTTCGCATCGGGCTCGCCGGTGACCGGCAGCTTGAACAGGTTCTGGAATTCCCGGATGGCGGTCTTGGTGCTGGCACCGACCTTGCCGTCGATCTCCACCTTGTCGTTGCCGAAGGCGCGCAGGCCCGCCTGGATGCGGACGATCTCCGCCGGGGCGAGGCTGTTGCCTGCGGGCGGCTGGGCGGTGCCCGCCGTCAGCTTGTCGGCCGGGGTGGCCGATACGGTCTGGACGGTGGCTTTTTCGGCGGAGTGGCCGGGCTTGGCGGCCGGGATCGCAATGCTGGCGGTGGTGTCGCTGGCGCTGCCGACGGCGGGCTGGGCCGTCTCGATGCCCATGTCGGCCGAAGCCTTGCGGTAGGCCTCGATGGCGGCGCGGGTACCCTTGCCGGCGAGGCCGTCGACCGCGCCGTTGTAGAAGCCGAGCGACAGCAGTTTCTGCTGCATCTTCGCCACTTCCGGATCGCCGCCGGGTGCCAGCACGGGCGTGCCGCCAGCGCCGGCGGCATTGTTGATGGCCGCAGCGACCGGATCAGGATTGCCCTGCGGCACGGGAACCGAATTGACCTTGCGCACCGGCGCATCGACGGCGCTCTGCTTCTGCGGCGTGCCGAACACGCCGCCATCGTGCTTGATCGGCTTGAACACCAGCTCCGGCCGGGTGCGGAAAAACACGCCGTCATGCACCTGCGGCTGATACCACAGCGCGTTGGCGGAGATGAAGCCGAGGGTCACCAGAAACGCCGTCGCGCCGCCGGTGATCGTCGGGTTGCGGGCAATCAGCCCGCCTGCCCCGATGGCGATACGGGCCATATGGCCGCGCTTGGGGGCGCGGCGCTTCCTGCTGTCAGGCCGATTTGCGGGCTTGCGCATGCGAACCTCCCTCACTGTCGCCGTCGGCCCGGAATTCGACGATATTGACCGGTTCCGCCGGAACCGGCTCGATCCGCGGACCGGCGAGTGGAATGAGAACATTCACCACCGTGCCCTCACTGGGACGGCTGCGGATGTCCATCTGGCCGCCATGCAGGCCGATCAGGCCCTTGACGGTGGCAAGGCCAAGGCCGGTGCCTTCGTGCCTGCGCGTGTAGTCGTTCTGCACCTGGCGGAACGGCTGGCCGAGCGTCAGCAGATCCGCCTCGGCAATGCCGATGCCGGTATCGCTGACGGAGAAGGCCAGCATGTCGCCATGCAGCCCGGCGTCGATGGTGACCACGCCGCCGCTCTCGGTGAACTTGACCGCATTCGACACCAGGTTGATCAGCACCTGCTGGATGGCGCGCTGGTCGGCAACAACAGTGCCGATGTTGCGGCTGACGCGGTCGCACAGCGTCACGTTCTTCTGCGAGGCCTGATGCGCCATCATGTCATGCACCATGGTCACCGCATCCTTGAAGGCGAAGGGCTCGGCCATGATCGGGTAGGTTCCGGCCTCGATCTTGGATACGTCGAGAATGGCATTGACCACGGAAAGCAGGTGCGTGCCGGACTGGTGCACCAGCTCGACATATTCGCGCTGGCGCGCATCGGGCAGCTTGCCGCAGATTTCCTGCAGCAGCACATCGGAGAAGCCGATGATGGAATTGAGCGGGGTGCGCAGCTCATGGCTGACCGAAGCCAGGAAGCGGCCCTTGGTCACCTCGGCTGTCTCGACCTGGGTGCGCGCGGCATCGAGCGCAAAGCGGTCGGCGACTGCCCCGGAAATATCCGCTGCCACGACGACGAAACCATCGTCCCGGCTCTGCGGCACCCCGGACAGGCGATAGGTGGCAAAGCGCACGGTATGCGCCGGTTTCGCCGCATCGCCCGGTGCAACGCAGCGCAGCTTTATCTCCGCCGCCGTGG
Organism: Phyllobacterium sp. MT110; assembly: GCF_058792715.1. Lineage (NCBI taxonomy): Bacteria > Pseudomonadati > Pseudomonadota > Alphaproteobacteria > Hyphomicrobiales > Phyllobacteriaceae > Phyllobacterium > Phyllobacterium sp. MT110. The sequence continues at coordinate 404,849 of NZ_JBXAFE010000001.1, read as the reverse complement.
CGGCCGTACCGCTGCGCAAATCCGACAGGAACGCCAGGAAATGCACGCGGTCCGAGACGTGCACGCGGTCGACCAGCGCCGTGCCGATCAGCAGGCTGCGGGCCACGCCGAAATGCTCCTGCGCCTTGCAGGACAATGCGGTGATCATGCCGTCGCGGCCAAGCCCGATCACCACGCCGTCAACGGCGCTCTCCAGATCGGCAACACGGTCGTCGCGGCGCGCTTCCTGACCGCGCGCCACCAGCGCACCGGCGGAACGGACCAGCAGCGTTGCCCCGTAAGCGAGCGCGGCCAGCAGGGAGAATGCCGTCAGGGTGACGTTGCCGCCCATCCACACGGACACGCCGAGGAGAACGGCAAGCACCGCCGCGGCAATGCTGCCGGAGAGGACCAGCGCCTTTTGCGAGCGCATGACGAACCAGGCTTCGAGCGGGATCGCCGCGCCCATGATCCAGAGCAGGAGATTGGCGGACGGCGCCATGACGGCGATCAGCGCGATGGCAGCGCCGTAGGATGCCAGCGCAGCCAGACCCAGCCGCGTGCTGTTGCGAACCAGCGAGAGCGTTCCGCAGAAAATCATCGGCAGGGCAAAAATACCGACACCGAGGCTGAGCATGCCACCGGCTTCACTGAACAGGGAGTGGCTGGCGGCCAGCGCAACGGCGAGCAGGAACGGCATGGCGAGGAAAGCACCGGCCATGCGGGCGTCCCTGTCGCGTTCGGCTGCGCCGGCAACAGATGTGCTCACCCAGCGTTTGCAATGGCGCCGGTAGGCATCAGCAATTCTGGGCAGTGTGACGGAATGAATCGGCACCAGTTTTTTCCTGCTATCCGGACGGTCCGGCCGGGGCCGGATGCGTCACGGTCATTTCAATGTCGCCGTTAACTTTTGCAGACGAGGCTTTAAGGAAAGGATAAAACCGGGGACGCAGATGTCCCGCACAACCGGTTTCAGCCGAATGTGCGGGGGCTTTTCAATGCATGGTAAATGAAGGGTTTCGGGTTGCCGCCGATTTGCCAATCGAATCGCAAAACCGGCATTTCGGGCTCCAAGATTTCTTAATCCTTGGTTTCTATGATCGCTCAAATGCAAAACCGCGTCTCAACCGGTTTTTGCCTTGTCTGTGGCAGTGTCTCGGCATGGGCTGCTCCTGGGAAGCGGTTCCGGTGTTGGCAGAGGATATCTGAAATGTTCTTCCTGATCAGGTTTGCGATCAAGTTCTGCTTCTGGATGTTTTTGATTTCGCTGTTCATTCCAGTGGACTCAAAGGACAATCCGCAAGGGACGGCCCAGCCCGGCCCGCTCGAGGCTTTCTTTGCCGCACGCGAAACCATCAGCGATCTCAGCCAGTTCTGCACGCGCAATCCCAATGCCTGCGAAACCGGCAAGGCGGCCCTGAACAATGCGGGCGTTCGCGCCAGCGAAGTGGCCAAGGTCGGTTATCAGTATCTCGATACGCAGCTGGGTGCCAAGACCAACGGCGCCGATGCGGCCGTTGCCGCCGCCCATGGGGACACCGCCGATGCCGCCACTGCCACGGACAAGAGCGATCTGATCAAGGCCAAGCTGCGCGAGATGGCGATGCGCGAAATTCTGGAAGCGGCCATCCGCCAACGCGAACAGGCCAATGCCGTCGACGGCAAGACAACGGGCACAATCGCAAAGAAGTAGCCTGCGCGACAGGAAAAACGATGACGTACGGCTTTCGCATCACTATATGTGCCACATCACATGCGAGACTGGACCTATGGCACAGACAATTGACGACATCATCGCGGATTTCGACTTCCTGGACGATTGGGAAGACCGCTACCGCTATGTCATCGATCTCGGCCGCGAATTGAAGCCCTATCCGGATGCCGCCCGCGATGCGCAGCACAAGGTGAATGGCTGCGTCAGCCAGGTCTGGCTGAAGAGCACGCCGAGCGACGGCGCCGATCCGGTCATCGATTTCCTCGGCGATTCCGATGCGCATATCGTGCGCGGCCTCGTCGCCATCATGATGGTGCTCTATTCCGGCAGGAAGGCGTCGGAAATCCTCGCTATCGATCCGGAAGCCATCCTGAAGAAGCTGGGCCTGAACGAAAACCTGACACCGCAGCGCTCCAACGGCCTGCGCTCGATGGTCGCCCGCATCCGCAACGAGGCACAGGCCGCCCTCGGATCAGCCAGCGCCACGCAGCACTGAGGACACGCCCTGACAGTGGGGTTTTCATCGGGGCATTCCCGCCAATGCGTGGTGCGTGGTTCGACAAGCTCACCATGAGGGACGTTGAGGGCGGCAGGGAGCTACTTTCTGCAACATCTGCAAGTGGCATTGCAGCCCACCTTTCTCCCTCATGGTGAGCTTGTCGAACCACGCACAACCGCGCTGCTACCGCGCAAGCGTGGGGCGATAATCCCCGGTTCCCCAGTGAATGATACGCGGATTGCGCCGGGCGGGCGATGGCGGGCAGTAATGTCTGTCCAATGCCGCCAGCGCCGTCTTGAGGATGAGCTTGGCGGACCGGACCGGCCACTGCCGTTCCCGCTCGACACTCTCGAGGCCCTTGAGAAAGCAGCAAACATCCACCAGCACGCCGGATAGTTCCGGCCCGACCGCATCCAGCGCCCGCTCGACCCGCTGCCGTGCCGCCAGTACGGCATCGGTCATTTCCAGGACACCATTGCCGGATCGGCGGCTGGCACCGCTTCCCACGGCACTCCAGTTGGCGCCAAGCGGCGGCATGAAATTGCCGAGCGTATAATCGTTGCGCAATTGCTCCCCGGCCTTGAAGGCGACCTCGCTGATCAGCGGGACGCCGGATGAATCCCTGCGCCGGCGCAACAGACCGAGCGGCGATTCCGCTTCGTTGCGCCGGACCCGTGCCGCGCCGTGCCGGACGTCCGGCACTGCCAGCGTTTCAAGGCGATGCTGGGCGGCGAAAGCATCGGCCCCGCCATCCAGCCGGCGCAGGAACGCCCTGCCCGCATCGGTGATGATGAGCATGCCGTCAGTGGAGCGCGCCAGTCCTTCGCGCAGGACATGGTCAAGCACCGCCGTTCCGATGGAAATCGCGCCGCCCGCGGCACTTTCCAGCGTCATCTTGCCATCGCCTGCAGGTGCAGGTTCTGCCGGAGCCTTGGCCAGAAAGCACAGCACCCGGCGCACGCCGGCACCGCTTTTGTCCCGGACGCTCATTGGCGCACCATGCCGCTGCGCAGGAATGCCGCCCGCAGAATGTTTTCAAGAGTCTGCACAACCCGGTCGAACTCCGGTTCGTCGCGCATATCCTCGATCAGATGACAGGCATGGTTGACCGTGCTGCGGTCGCGCCCGAAGGCACGCCCAACCTCCGTCATGGTCAGCGACAGCGTGACATGCGCCACATACATGCCGATCTGCCGGACGCGGGCCACCGACCGCTCGCAACGGGAATGCGCGCGCAGTTCGCGGCCGCTGACATTGAAGAAGCTGGCGAGAATGTCGATGACGCCGTCGCAGACATGAAAAAGACGGCCGTCCGGCGGTTCGCCCCCATCCGGGGCAACGGGCTCTGCCGGCTTCGGTTTCGGACGCGCTTGACGGAGGATCTCGATCTTCGCCCGCGCCTCGGCGGCAGAGCGGATCAGATGGGGGAAATTCTCGGACATGCTCGCTCCACTTCATATATAGGAATATCTTCTTATATTATTCCCAGCAAGACCGTGGATAAGTTTTCCCGCGCACAAACATCATGTCGTTGTTTTCACGGATTCTTTTCTGAAACCACACACGCAATCTAGGACTTTTGTCCTACACTCCTCAAACCAAGGCAAAGTGTGTCCATCCACCATCGAGGACGGAAACATGGCTCAGAGCGAATGGACGAGGCAGAGGGCGGCATTCCTGGCTGCGAGGGACGCGCAGCGCAGCTTGGCGCGGCAACGCCTGGCACTGCAAATCCTCTGCGGCGAAGATCTTGACGCGGTGATCGCGCTCGGTGCGGCCGAGAAGCAGACCTATTGCAGGCGGTTAAAGCGTTTGATTGAACGAGAGAGGATCAAGGGCGGCAAGGGGCACTGGAGCTATGACCTCAATCGTCATATCGGTCTCAAGCAAGCCCTGGATACTTTGCTGAAGTCCATGAGGGGCTGAAGTCCATGAGGGGCTGAAATCCGCGTCGCCGCCCGCGCGCGGAAAAATGGAGCCCGGACAACAAAACGGCGCCCGAAGGCGCCGTCTTGCAAATAGTCTGAACCGCTTGCTGTCAAGCAGCCTTCTTGCGCTTGCGGCCGAGGCCCATGTTCTTGGCCAGACGCGAGCGCGCAGCAGCGTAATTGGGTGCAACCATCGGATAGGAAGCATCCAGATCCCACTTTTCGCGGTACTGCTCAGGCGTCAGACCGTAATGGGTCATCAGATGACGCTTCAAAGACTTGAACTTCTTGCCGTCTTCGAGGCAGACAATGTAGTCATCCGCAACGGATTTCTTCGGGTTGATTGCAGGCTTTGGCTTTTCCTGAATCGCGACGACTGCTTCTGCACCACTGCCGACCCGACCAAGAGCAGCGTGGACATCAGCGATAAGCGCGGGAAGATCGCCAGATGGCACTGAATTGTTGCTTACGTAAGCAGCAACCAATTCAGCGGTCAGTTCCAGGAGAACGTCTCCAGCAGCTGTATTTGAATTGTCGAATGTTGTCATCAAAGTCCAAATCCTTCATCTAATTTGAAAAGTTGGTATTACACGGGAAAGCAAGCAGTATAAATCTGCAAATATCAGAAACCCTGACACTGATGACGACACTGTATTCAGGATGGAGCTCTAATTGTCAAATCAATACTTCACCTAAAAAAGAAATATTTGTAATTTTTCCTTGATATTGAATTTACTGCGAACCTGGTGCTGATTGGGCCAGGAAAGCTAAAATCCCGCTACACATATGATAACATAAATGTTCACACGTGAACATCCGCACAACACCACTAAGACCAAAAATGGCAAAAATGAGGAACCAATCCGCATTTCACAAGCATTCTATAACAACGGAGGCCGCTCAGTGCAGTGCCAGACCTACTTTAGTGCAACATGAGACAATATTAAGTAATTCTGTTTTTGATCAAAAAGACAAATTACGTGGAAATATGCGCGAAAAATCCTGCTCGCGAGCCCCGATCAGCGGCCGAACGGGTGTAAAACCGGCAAAAGACGCGACTTTCGTCACCGGATTGGCGACGGGCGCGCGAGCGCGGCAGTAGTGTTGCAGGCGGCGCGCCACAGTATTCGCAGATGAACCGGCGGATCTCGTCTATCGGCACGCCCGGAGCAAGGCGCTGTTCCGGACAGGCAGGATTGACGAATCCTTCGCAGATGTGATTGTCATCGTGTTCTCCGGCAACCTGCGACATTGTTCCGTTGCAAAGTCATCAGCCCGTTCCATCCACTGTACTGAGAGTATTTCATGACCAAAACATCACGTTTCACCTCTCTTCCCGCCCCGCAATCCGCCAAACACCCGGTATCGGACACGCGCCACGGCATAACCCGTGTCGACAACTATGCGTGGATGCGCGCCGACAACTGGCAGGATGTGTTCAAGGATCCGTCCGTGCTCGATCCGGCCATCCGCAGCCACCTGGAAGCGGAAAACGCCTATCAAACCGCGCTGATGGCCGATACGAAGGCGCTGCAGAGCACCCTGTTCGACGAGATGAAGGGGCGGATCAAGGAAGACGATTCCTCGGTGCCCTCCAAGGACGGCCCCTTTGCCTATGGCACGTCCTACAAGACCGGCGGCCAGCATCCGCGCTTCTTCCGCATACCGCGCGACGGCGGCGCCGAGACGATGCTGCTGGACGGCGACCTGGAAGGCGAAGGCAAGGCCTATTTCAGCCTGGCTTCCGCCGATCATTCGCCGGATCACACCAGGATGATCTGGGGTTTCGATGACAAGGGATCCGAGTTCTACACATTGCGGGTGCGCGATCTGACGACGCTGGCCGACGCAACCGATGTGGTCACCGAAACATCGGGCGACGGCGTATGGAACGCCCAGTCAACCGGCTTTTACTACACCAAGGTGGATGCCAACCATCGCCCGTCGCGCCTGTTCTACCACGTGCTCGGCCAGCCGGAGAGCGCGGACCGCCTGATCCATGAGGAAATGGATCCCGGCTTTTTCATGGGCGTCAGCGGCAGCGCGCTCGATGATTTCATCTTCATCGATTGTCACGATCACGAAACGTCGGAAGTCTGGCTGCTCGATGCCAGGGATGCCGCGTCCGAACCCCGCCTTGTCGCCGCGCGCCAGTCCGGCGTGGAATACAGCATGACCGAAGGCGGCGATGTCTTCTACATCCTCACCAACATCGACGGTGCCAAGGATTTCAAGATCATGCGCACGCCGGTCACCGCGCCGGAACCGGCCAACTGGACCGAGGTGGTGGCGCACAAGCCGGGACGCCTGCTGCTCGGCCATGGCGCCTACAGGGATTATCTGGTCTGGCTGGAGCGGGAAAACGGCCTGCCGCGCATCATGATCCACAACCGCCACACGGGCGAGGAACACGCCATCGCCTTTGACGAGGAAGCGTTTTCCCTCGGCCTGCAGGGAAGCCCCGAATATGACAGCGAGGTCATCCGCTTCTCCTACTCCTCCATGACCACGCCATCGCAGCTCTACGACTACAATATGCGCACGCGCGAGCGCACGCTGCTGAAAACCCAGGAAGTCCCCTCCGGCCACAACCCGGACGACTATGTCACGCGGCGGCTGCTGGCTCCGGCGGCGGACGGCGAAACCGTGCCGGTTTCCATCGTCTATCACCGCGATACGAAACTGGATGGTTCCGCACCCTGCCTGCTCTACGGCTATGGCTCCTACGGCTCGACCATGTCGGCAAGTTTCAGCACCACGCGCCTGTCGCTCGTCGATCGCGGTTTCATCTATGCCCTCGCCCATATTCGCGGCGGCAAGGACAAGGGCTATGCGTGGTACGAGAATGGCAAGCGCCTGCACAAGAAGAACACGTTCAGCGATTTCATCGCGGTCGCCCGCCATCTCGTGGCGGAAGGCTTTACCAATCCGCAAGGTACCATTGCCCATGGCGGCTCTGCCGGCGGCCTGCTGATGGGCGCCGTTGCCAACATGGCGCCGGAGGTATTTGGCGGCATCATCGCCGAAGTGCCCTTTGTCGACGTCATCAACACGATGCTGGACGATACCTTGCCGCTCACCCCGCCCGAATGGACCGAATGGGGCAATCCGATCACCTCGCCGACGGACTATGCCTACATGGCGTCCTATTCGCCCTACGACAATATCCGGGCACAGGCCTATCCGCCGGTTCTGGCGGTCGCCGGGCTGACCGATCCGCGCGTCACCTATTGGGAACCGGCCAAATGGGTGGCCAAATTGCGCGAGCTCAAGACCGACGATCATCCCGTGCTGTTCCGCGTCAACATGGATGCCGGGCATGCCGGCGCCTCCGGCCGCTTCTCCCATCTGGAGGAAGTCGCCTATGTCTATGCCTATGCTCTCAAGCTCGTGAACAAGACCGCTGCCTGATCGCTGGCACCTCATCCCCGCCGCCCGTTGACACCAGCGGGCGGCCGATGCACTGGGTAGCTGGAAATATCAGCACGACATTTCCCGCGAGTGTACCCCCTATTGCAAGATCAGTTTTGACCTGTCATCCGGGTCGGTATCGATAAGGCGCTCTGTCTTTACTGCCAGGATATAAGCCGGAATCTTGAAGACAATTTCCATATTTCCCAAAAGTGCCAGAGCGTGCTCCGGCAGTTTCCGCCTCTCATATGCCGCCAGATCGATACCGGGGCCGACATGTCGCCATAGCCCCGGCGGATTGGCTTGGCGAAAGCTGCGGGCATCGGCCCAGTCGAAGGAAACGATCCAGCTTTCGCCCGGCCGCGTTCGCTCGATTTCTGCAGCAAAATCGCGCGCCAGTTGCAAGGCATGGACGGAAACCCGGACCGAGCCCGGCCCGGCAAGCTCCCAAGCATGGGGCGCATCGTCAAAAAATCGCGTTGCCATCGACGAAATCCTCAAAACGGTCTCAGGAACTGCGGTGGTTTTAACTTCTCGTGAAAGCACTCAAGGGATAATATTCCTATTTCTTGCTCTCACCGTCAATTCGACTTTGGTCGCGCAGATGTGTTCGCCCATGCACCGCGTCACGGTTACACGTGCTGCGGTTTCGGCTATAAAGGCACAAAGCGCTTGTGGGGAAGCAATGTCAGACTTGGTTCACTGCGGAGGTTTATGATGAAACGAAGCGCTCTTGTCCTGATGCTCGGCGTGGCGTTCGCCGCCCAACCCCTGCTTTCGGTTCTGGATACAACCGGAGTGCAGGCAGCGGTTCGCAAGAATGTCAGCGAATTTGCCGGGCAGCGCTGCAACAACCCGCCGCGCGGATCGGGTGTGATCGTCGGCCGCTATTCCGGCACGACCGACAATCCGATCATTTCCATGGGCAGCGACAATGTGCCGGTTTCCGACTTTCGCTGCTTCCGCACGATGGAAGAATGCCGCGGCTGGCTCTACACCATGCGCAGCAAATATGTCGACGGGAATTCCGTGCTGATCGGGTGCAACAGGCGCTGAGTTCAGGCCGCGCCGCTGATCCGCTTCATCGTTGCTTCCAGACTGTCCTCGGCAAAACCGGCGGCCATCGCCTGCATCGCCTCGCCCGCAGCCGTCGCGGCCCGTTCCCACATCGTGGCTTCGTAAGCCCGGACGGCGATGGGCCGGTCCTCTTCCCCGGTCAAGGCATCGGCGAGATCGGCGGCATCGCGCAGCGCCAGATTGCCGCCCTCGCCCGCCGGTGGCATGACATGCGCCGCATCGCCGATCAGCGTCACACCAGCGCGGCTCTGCCAGCGGTGCCCGACGGGCAGCGCGCAAATCGGCCAGGGCCGCACCGTGTCCTTTGCCGATTCTATGAGCTGCAGCAGACTGCCGTCCCAGCCGGCGAACTGCGCGGCGAGGCTTGCCTTCGTCGCCTCGAACCCCGGCTTCTCCTCGCCCCGCAGCGCCGCATAGACGCGGACATGCGCATTGGCGTTGCGCTGCGCGAAGATCGACTTGCCGTCGCCCTTGGCAATCATCGTGCCGCGTCCGACCAGCGCCGCGATATCGGGATGGCGTGCGTCGGCTTCGTCGATCGCAAGTTCATAGAGGGTCAGTCCGATATGCCGGGGCTTTTCGTCCGACACCAGTGCACGCACCCTTGACCCGACGCCGTCAGCTCCGACAACGAAATCATGCCGGGTGACGGAACCGTTTTCGAAATGCAGTTCGAACGTGCCGTCATTGCTCCCCAGGGCTTCCGTCAAACGGCAGCCCCAGCGAACGCTGTCTGCCGGAATGGACCGCAAAAGCAGGTCTCTCAATTGGCTGCGGTCAATCTCCGGGCGGTCCCCGTCGGAGGCATCGTCCTTGTACACAAGCAGGCCGTGCTTGTCATAAAGCCGCGTGCCCTGGTCTTCGTAGCGCGCAAAATGCTGAAACTCGGCAAACAGCCCGGCTCGCTTCATGGCATACTGTCCGGTTGCGGGATGCAGGTCGAGCATGCCGCCCTGCCCGCGATGCACGGGCGATTCATCCCGCTCATAGACGGTGAAGGCGACGCCCTTCAGATACAACATACGTGCGAGCAACAGCCCGCCGGGGCCACCGCCGACAATGGCGATCCCTGAATTCTTTGACATGTTCATCATCTCACTGGTAGATTGCATAGGGTCCTATTATTATATCATAGGGTCCTATGCAAGGAGAATCGCCATGCCCAACCCGGACCCGAGACAAACCCCATCTTTCCTCATCAAGCAGGCAGCGCGAGAACTGATGCGCAGAGGCGAGGAGCGGCTGCGGCCGCTTGGTCTCGGCGCGGCCTATCTCCCGGTTCTGGTGGCGGTGAAGAATGGCGAAGCATCGACGCAGGCCGATCTGGCCCGGCTGCTGCGGGTGGAACAGCCGTCCATGGCCCAGGTGCTGGCCCGGATGGAACGGGACGGCTTCATTCAGCGCAAGCCCGATCCGGCCCATCGGCGGAGCCAGATCATCGAGCTCACCGCGCTCGCCTTCGAGCGCCTGCCGCAGGCTTATGCGGCACTGAACGAGGGCAACATTCTGGCCATGACGGGGTTTTCCGCCAGCGAGACGGCGCAGTTCGTGGCCTTTCTCAATCGCGTCAATGCCAATCTGCGCAATGAGGATAGCAAGTCCTGATTCCCCCCAAATGGGCAGGTCAGGAAGGCCTGCCCTTCCAGACGATATCGCTGACGTTGAGTTTTTTGGGAATGATCTTCAGATCATAGAACTCGTCAGCCAAGGCCTGCTGATCGGCGACGGCCTTGGGCGAGACGGCCGCCACATCGCCCAGCCGCATGCCTTCGCGTGTCAGGGTAATTCTCTGGATATCCTCCGGTACGCCGGTAATTTTCGACAGGGCGGTGACAGTTTCAGCCAGATTGTCCTGTGCTGTGCGGCCTACCTTGGCCAGTTCGTCCAGTACTTCGCTTAGAATATCGCCATGCGCTGCAGCGAAATCGCCATTGCTGAGGAAATAGGACCAGCTGTCGATAATTCCTCGGCCCGTCGCCAGAACACGCGTCTCTGGTCGCTTTTCGGCGATGGCGAGATAGGGGTCCCAGATCGACCACGCGTCGATCTGGCCGGACGAAAAGGCCGCGGCCGCATCAGACGGCGAAAGATCCGCCGCCTTGATGTCGTTGACTGACAGACCAACCGTGCGCAGCGCCTTGACGATAAAATTGTGGGCGCCCGACCCGCGCTTGAAGGCGACGCGCCTGCCTTTCAGATCCGAAAGGCTTTGGATCGGCGAATCCTTGCGTACCAGAATGGCCGATCCATCGGGTGAGTCCGTATAGGTGCCGGCATAGACCAGATTGCCGCCCGCGGCCTGTGCAAAGAGCGGCGGCACGTCGCCGGTCGGACCGAAATCGACCGCACCGGCACCCAGCGCCTCGAGCAGCGGCGGACCGGAGGAGAATTCGGCCCAGCTCACGGCGATGCCGCGCGCTGCCAAGCGTTTCTCCAGCGCGCCCGTGCCTTTGGCCAGGGCGAGGACACCGTTCTTCTGCCAGCCGATGCGCAGTGTTTTCAGCGGCACCGCAGCGGCCGCCCGGACGGGCAACGGCACGAGCGCAGTCACGGCCGCCGCCCCGATCAGCGAAAGAGTCTGTCTGCGTGTAACCATCGATGCCATCCTTTCCATCTCCTGCGGGCTGCCACGGGCGGGCAGACACCTCACACGCAAGGATGGGGTAAACGCGGAACCGGTTCGACGTCATAAATATTGAACAATAGGCGGGATCGGGAAAATCATGCTCCGCCAGGCCGGACGAAATGAAATCCTTTGGCCGAAAGGCAATCCCGGCGGCGTGCGTTCAGGGTTTGGGGAAACCCCGGGGATGGGCAGGAATGGCTTTCAGGTAAGCCGCGATCGCCGCCCGGTCGGCCGGCTCCAGATGCGCCGTGTTCAGCACGACATCGGTCATCGACCCGCCGAGCGAGTCGAAATCGGGCGTAAACCCGCTTTCCAGGGCATAGGCGATATCCTTTTCCGACCAGCTGTCGATACCGCCCTCGCCGCCCGTGATGTTGGGAACGACACCTTTGCCCTCGGGTGCCTTTGCGCCGGCCAGCCAGCGGCTCTTGTCCAGCCCGCCAATGGCGTTGCGCGGTGTGTGGCATTCGCCGCAATGGCCGGGGCCTTCCACCAGATACTGGCCGCGCTTGATCGCATCCGTGGCATCGGCGATCGTGAGAACCGGATCGGATGCCAGATAGAGCCGCTTCCACAGCCCCAATCCCCGGCGAACGGTGAAAGGGAAACGCAGCCGGTGATCCGCCGCGACATTGTCCGACGGCGGCAGCGTTTTCAGGTAGGCATAGAGATCGGCGATATCCTGCACCTGCATGCGCGCATAGGAGGTGTAGGGAAAGGCGGGATAATAGTGCCTTCCATCCGGCGATACCCCGGCGAGCATGGCATTGGCCAGGTCTTCGAACGACCAGGCGCCGATACCCTTGCCGGAGGGAGAAATGTTGGGGGTAACGAAGGTACCGAACGGCGTGACCAGCTCATGGCCGCCTGCCAGCACCAGGCGCGCATCGCCTCTGGCGCCCGGTGCGGCATGGCAGGAGGCGCAGCCGCCTGCCCAGAATACCCGTTCGCCGCGCTTGGTATCGCCGGGAGCCGCGGCGGCAAGCCGTGCCGGATCAACCCGCGACGGCGCCGACAGCAACCAGAATCCGGCGCCCCCGGCCAGGGCAACCACAATGACGAGCAGCAGCAGCTTGCGGATCATTGTGTCTCCCCCGCCTGTCCGGTCAGTTCTTCTTGACGCGGAAGGTCTGATGGCAGGCGCCGCAATTCTGCGAGACCTGCGCGAAGGCAAGCTTGAAGCTGTCAAGGTCCTGCGGTTTGGCGGCAGCCGCCGCTGCGGCATCGGCCTTGTACTTGTTGACAGCAGCGACGAAGCCCGCGTTGTCTTCCCAGATTTTCGGCGAAGCGGTGGTCTCGCCGCCGGTGTCGCTGCCGGCCGGAAACAGCGCTGCCGGATCGATCTTCTGCGCATCCTCGTTCAGCCTGCTGAGAGCCGCCAGCACCGCAGCCGCATCAAACGGCTTTTCGCCTTTGGCAATCGGGACGATACTGCCGATGGTCTTGCCCTGATCCTTCATAATCGCCTGCCGGTCCGCAATCGGATCAGCGCCTGCGGCAGCCGAAAACACTGTCATGGCCAGCAAAGGCGCCACAGCGAATGCAATCAGTCTCTTCATGGATGTCTCCAACTCTCGTGGCTTCAAGAACATGTGGCTTCAAGGGTTTTCAGGGGCATTCTCGGGTCCGAACCCTACAGTAAACATCCCGGATTGCACCCGCCCCATACGATCACATTTTCGTATGACAGAGATTGGTTCGCATACGAAAAACCCCGGCTTTCGGCCGGGGTTTTGCTGTCTGTCCGTCAGATACGGCGCCATCTGCGATCATGGCGGTGATGCCAGTACGGGCGATCCCAACGGCGGTCATAGCGATGATAGTAGCGCCGGTCCCAACGACGGTCCCAACGGCGATCATAGCGGTGACGCCAGTGCGGGCGATCCCAGCGGCGGTCATAGCGATGATAATAGCGGCGGTCGTAGCGGCGATCGTAATAGTCACGGTAATACTGAACGCGCTGCACATTGCTGTCTGCAGCCGCTGGCCCTGTTGCGGTGATGGGCTTTTCGACAGTCATCGGGGCGGCGGACACCGGTCCGGCTGCTCCGAGGGCTCCGATCGACATCACGACGGCAAAAAGAGCTGACATCAACTTTTTCATAGTGCCTCCAGTGAAATGCGCCCTGAGTGAACGTGCATTTCGACATGTTAAGTCCCTTGGGAATAGACTTAAGTCTAATCCCATGAACCAGAGATGAATAATCAATATGGCGCAGCAATGGCACGGGGGACGCGGGCGATCACATATAAAAACCGGCCGTGCGAATATGTGAAAACACCTTCGCACGGCCCGCTGGGCATCCCTTATTCGCTCGCGCCGTTGTTGGCATCCAGCCGTGTCAGGATCTGATAGGCCATGCGGATGCGATCCTCATTGGGATAGTATTTGTTGGCCAGAATGACGATGCCGAACTGCTTTTTCGGCACGAAGGCGACATAGCCGCCGAAGCCGTTGGTGGAACCTGTCTTGTTGATGAGCACATCGTCGCGGGCAGGCTGCGGCGGCGTCAGCGCGGTCACCGGCGTCGGCTTGAGCATATCGGGAGAGTTGCCGCGCAGCAGCGTCTTCAGATCGACCGGATAGGCATATTGTTCCCAGATCAGGTCCTGCGTCATCGCGCCGACCTTGAAATAGCCGGTATGCGTATCGGCGATCGCCCGCTGCAGCTTGCCTTCCAGCCTGGCCATTTTCATGTTTGCTTCCAGGAAATGGATCAGGTCCGTGCTGGTGGTTTTCACGCCATAGGCTTCCGAGGAAAGGACCGCCTTGCTCACCCGGGCCGGGACATCCTTCCTGGTATAACCCTGGGCATAATCCGCCATTTTGGTGTCCGGCACGTTGATATAGGTGCTTTTCAAGCCAAGGGCCGGAAACAGCTGCCCTTCCATCAGCGCGGCAAAATTCCGATTCATCGCCTTTGCCGCGATGTAACCCAGCATGCCGATGCTCGGATTGGCATAGGTCCGGTATGTTCCGGCGGCATAGGCCGGCTTCCAGTTCTGCAGATAGGTCATCAGCTGGTCGTCGTTCTTCACCTCGTCGGGAACCTGCACCGGGAAGCCGCCCGGCGTATGGGTGCCAAGATGCATCAGGCTGACATTGCCGAAGGCCGTATCCCGCATGGACGGCAGATACTTGCTGGTCTTGTCCGACAGGGAAAGCTGACCGTTTGCCTGCGCATAGGCCGCAAGCGTGACCACGAAGGTCTTGCTGATCGATCCGATCTCGAAGAGCGTATCGGCCGTGACCGGCTTGCCGGTTTCCCGGGAGGAAACGCCGTAGTCAAAGAGATAGGGCTTTCCCTTGATCGTGACGGCGACGGCCATTCCGGGAATATTGTATTTTTCCATGACCGGCCTGATTGCCGCATCCACGACGGCCCTGACTGCCGTCGCCGGTTTGTCGGCCGCATGCCCCATGGCGGCCGGCGCAGAGGCGGCAAACAGGATGGAGAGCAGAACTCTGGTGGCTTTCGCTGGCATTTCTTCGACTTCCTTTGCTGGTTCGGCATTATGGACGGGTCCGCGACCGGCGCGAATTGCGCGCCGGTTGAAAACCCCGCAGGTGCTGGTCATGGAGATCGCCTGACATAAGACTGGCTTCCGCATTGCATCGCAGACCTGCTGAGCCGCATCTATCTAACCGGCTGGGAGGCCCTGTCAAAACATGATATCTCGGGGCAGACATAAGAAAAATTAGGGTATCCATGGTTCGGCCATTTCTCCCCCTCAACGGCCTCAGAGCCTTCGAAGCTTCCGCACGGCACCTGAGCTTCACCCGCGCGGCCATCGAATTGTGCGTGACACAGGCTGCGGTGAGCCAGCAGGTGAAGAGCCTGGAAATGCGCCTGGGCGTACCGCTGTTCCTGCGCCTGCCGCGCGGCCTGAAGATAACGGCGGAAGGCGAAGCGCTTTTGCCCGTGGTCACCGGCTCCTTCGACCGGATGGCCGACACCCTTGACCGGATCGAGGGGGGACAGGTCCGTGAGCTGCTGTTTCTGGGCGCGGTCGGCACATTCGCCGTCGGCTGGCTCCTGCCGAGGCTGCCGGATTTCCAGCGGCAGTTTCCCTTTATCGAGGTTCGGCTGTCGACCAACAACAATCGCGTCGACATGGCGGCGGAAGGGCTGGATTTTGCCATCCGCTTCGGCAACGGCGCCTGGCACGGCACGGATGCGACCCGCCTGTTCGAGGCACCGCTCTCGCCGCTGTGCGTGCCGCAGCTGGCCGAGACGCTGCTGGAGCCCGCCGATCTTGCCAGTCACACGCTGCTTAGAAGCTATCGCATGGATGAGTGGAACAACTGGTTCGCGGCGGCCAACGTTCCCGCCTCGCCGCAATTGAACAAAGCCATCGTGTTCGACTCGTCCCTGGCCATGATGGAAGCCGCCCTGCAGGGGATCGGCGTTGCTCTTGCACCGCCGATGATGTTTTCACGCCATCTGACCGCAGGCGCCATCGAACAGCCGTTCCAGACCTCGATCTCGCTGGGAAGCTACTGGCTGACGCGGCTGCAATCGCGCACGCCGACACCAGCCATGACCGCCTTTGCCGAATGGATCGTTTCAGCGCCCTGATCAGGCCGGTGCGGCTTGGCTTTTCAATGCCTCGCCGAGATTGTCGAGCATGGCGCTCCAGCCGGCCCGGCGGTACTCCGGCTTGTCTTCATCATCAAGAAAGGCCGCCTGTTCGGTGAGGACGAGGCGGCAGCCTTTGCCCGACGGCGTGAGGTCAACGGTCACGATGCTGCTGGAAATGGGCGTCGTTTCGCGTCTCATCGTACCGGCGGAAATGATCCGTTCATTCGGCACGATATCCTGGTAGGAACTGGTGCTGATATAGGTTTCGCCGCCGGTCTTGCCGAAACGGAAGATGTCACCGCCGCCGACACGAAAATCGAAGTGATCATAGGCCGCGTGCCAACCATCGCCCATGGCGTTCCAGCGCAGGAGCGCCTCGACACTGGACCAGGCAGCAAATACGCGCTCCGGCGAGGCATCATAGGTGCGCTCGACAATGATGGTTGCATGGTTGACGGAACCTCCGGTCATGATGTCCTCCCTTGCCGGTCAATTCATTAAGTGATTGCTTAAGTATCACGTGATTGGCGGTCGCGCAACCAATACTTAATTGTTAACTTAAGTGTTTTGCCACCGAAAATGTCCGCTGCCAGCGCAGCGCACCGGTTCTTGCTTAAGCAGCAATCGGGTAAACTCCATGGTGCTGGTGAGTCGAAGGAAAAGCCCGTGAAGAAAAAACGCGCCGACCATGTCTGGGATGTCCCGCCTTCCGCGCGCGGCAAGCCTGCCCGGCTGACGGTGGCCACCTGCCAGTTTCCGGTTTCGCATGACATCAACGCCAATCTGGCCCACATGCTCGATCTCATCGCCCGCACCGCATCTGCCGGTGCTGATGTCGTGCATTTTCCCGAATGCGCCCTCTCCGGTTATGGCGCCGCGACATGGCCATCCTGGGATGATTTCGAATGGGCAACGCTCAACGCCGCCATGGACAGGGTTGCCGAGGCGGCCCGCACCCACGCGATCTGGATCGTCACCGGTTCGGTGCATTGGGATCATGCGCACACCCGGCCCACCAATGCGCTGTTCGTGTTTGACGATAGGGGTGCGATTGCCGGGCGCTATGACAAGCGGCGCTGCTCGATCAACGATCTGCGCGCCTTTGCGCCGGGCGATACGCCGTTGACTCTCGATATCAAGGGCGTGCGCTGCGGTTTTCTCATCTGCCTCGACTGGGCCTTTCCCGAACTCTGGCAGGAACACGCCGGCAAGGTCGAGCTGGTCTTCCATTCCTGCTACGCGGACAATGTATCGCGCGACCGGATCGAGGCTCACACGATCCAGCCGCTGATCCAGGGCTATGCCTGGCTCAACCAGTATGCCGTCAGTTCATCCAACTCGTGCCGGCCGCGCCAGAATTTCCCCAGCTTCTGGATCGAGCGCACCGGCCATCACGGCGGCAGCGCGGCACGGGACGAAACCGGTTTCATCCTGAATGGGCTGACCGACGATCCGGAGCTCGACGCCTTTTGCCAGCGGGTGCTGGAATTCCGGCGTTCAGCCAGCGACGGCAGCCTCTACGCGCCCTATCTGGAAGCCAACAAGGCTTAACGCGACTACGACCAAAATCGTATAGCTTCCAAACGCGCAATATGCAGATTTGAAGGGATTGAAAAGACGAAGGCGGCGCCTTCCGGCCCGCCCTCACTTTTGTCTGCAGCAGATTTACGCTTGGCGCAGTGATCACATCCGCAGCTCATGCTCAAAATTTAAGATACGGTGGAAAGGAATGCAATATCCGTTTTCGTGCGTGCCGGCCGTCCACTCCGACATCCAAAGCACACTGTCTCCGGCCCGCCTCGCTCGCTACCTGCCAGCTGCTGGAGGCGACCGGCATCTGGCACTGCGGCTCTACATCTGGAACGCGCGTCTTTGCGAATCCTTGTATCTGCCGATGCAATTCGCGGAAGTCGCGGCGCGTAATGCCATTCAAAAGCCGGTCGTCGGACGATTTCACAGCCGCTGGTACGAGAATCCCCGGTTCATCAATCTTCTTCCGGCGCGGATGAAGGATGAACTGATCGACACCAAGCGAAGGGAGCAAAAGAAGCACGCCGCGATGCTCAGTCAGGACCATATTGTCGCCGGCTTGTCACTCGGTTTTTGGGTCTCTCTCATGACCGCTGCCTACGACAAGCAGTTATGGGCACAGGGGGTCAAGGCCGCATTCCCGCATGCGGATCCGCGAGAAAGCGGCGAAAGTATCCGTGCCCGTCTGGATAGCATGCGGCGCTTTCGCAATGACATTGCGCATCACGTGGCAATTTTCGACCGCTCTCCGCAGAAAGAAATTCAGAACGTCGTCCATATCACCGGCCTTGTATGCGAAAATACCTGCTGGCCTTCAAAGCAACTGTCCAGATTGCAAAACGTCATCAACGACCGGCCAAGACTATGAATTTCCAACCACTGCCAAAATATGGCATGATGTGGCAACGCATCCCCGCAGGTGAGTAACCGTGTCCCGATCCCAGCGCCTTCTCGACCTGATCCAGACCATGCGCCGCTATCGGCGTCCGGTCGCGGGCAAGGTGCTGGCGGAGGAGACCGGCATCAGCATCCGCACGCTCTATCGCGACATCGCCACCCTGCAGGCGCAGGGTGCGCATATCGAGGGCGAGCCCGGCCTCGGCTATGTGCTGCGCCCCGGCTTCATGCTGCCGCCGCTGATGTTCACCGAAGAGGAGATCGAAGCGCTGGTGCTCGGTTCGCGCTGGGTGGCCAAACAGCCGGACAACCGGCTTTCCACGGCGGCGCGCGATGCGCTCAACAAGATCGCGGCGGTGCTGCCGGACGATCTGCGCGACAGCGTCGATACCTCTGCCCTGCTGGTGGGTCCCGGGGACGGATCGGCAACCGATGGCGTCGATCTTGCCGACGTGCGCAAAGCGATCCGCAGCGAGCGCAAGCTCGATATCACCTATCGCGACGGCAATGGCAGTCAATCCAGCCGCCTGATCTGGCCCTTCGCGCTGGGTTTCTTCGATAAAATGCGCGTCATCGTTGCCTGGTGTGAACTGCGCCAGGATTTCCGGCATTTCCGCACGGACCGGCTGTCGCGGCTCGAAGCAACGGATATACGCTATCCCAAGCGCCGGCAGGTCCTGTTGCAGGAGTGGCGCGACGCACAGGGCATCGCCCAGCCGCGCTGATCACTACTGCCAGAAACTGGCAGCATGCCGTTTTATGGTGTTCCCGTCACAACCTGAAGGAGAAATGCCGTGGCCAACCCCAATCTTATCATTCTCTACGTTGCCAATGCCCCTGCCAGCCGCGCCTTCTACGCGGCTCTGCTCAAGCGCGAACCGCTTGAAGAAACGGTCAATTTTGCCATGTTTGCCCTCGACTCCGGCTTGCTGCTCGGCGTCTGGGCGCACAACAAGGTTGAACCGGCCGTTACCAGCATTGGTTCGGGCAGCGAACTCGTGTTCAGCGTGGATACGGACAGCGAAGTCGAGGCAACGCACAGGGACTGGGCGGCACGCGGGTTGCCGATCGTTCAGGCGCCGGTGCACATGGATTTCGGCTATACCTTTGTTGCCCTCGATCCGGATGGTCATCGGCTGCGGATGTTTGCCGCCACCCCGGAACAGGGAACGGCGCAATGAGCCGGCACTGGATCGCAGTTGCTTCGGCGGACCATGTCCGCCGCGGCCTGCAGGACGGCTTCATGCAGGTGTGCCACGGCAAGGAAGGCCCGCTGAAGCGCATCAAGCCTGGCGACGGGGTGGTCTATTATTCGCCGACCGAGATATTCGGCGGCAAGGACCGCCTGCAGGCTTTCACCGCCATCGGCGTGGTGCAGGCGGAAGACGCCTACCGCCACGACATGGGCGGAGGATTCGTGCCGTGGCGCCGCAATATCGGCTGGTTCGATGCCACCGAAGCGGACATCCGCCCGCTGCTCGACAGTCTCAGCTTCACCAGGGGCAGGCAGAACTGGGGCTACCAGTTCCGCTTCGGGGTGCTAGCCATCAGCCCGGAGGATTTTGATGTCATCGCCGGGGCCATGCATGCCCGTCATCAAGGGCTTAATGTTGCCCCGCCTCTGCCATCGCTCCGGATGGCGTGCGATGACGGGTTGCAGCCCAGAACATCAGGGCAAGCGCACTGATGCCCGCCCCCGCGAGGCTGACCCCTGTCCAGCCGGCGGAGGCATAGACCAGCGTGGAGCCGAGCGAGCCTGCCGCACTGCCGATCGAATAGAAGATCATATAGCCCGCCGTCAGGCGGCTCTGCGCTTCCGGACGCACGCGGTAGATCAGGCTCTGATTGGAAACATGCACCGCCTGCAGGGCGAAATCGATGGTCACAATGCCGATGATCAAGAACCACAGTGACGTCTGCATGAAGGCGACCGGTATCCACGACAGGAGCATGATGGTCAGGGCAATGCCCGTGGTGCGCTGCGCATGGCCCCGGTCGGCCCAGCGCCCTGCCCGCGAGGCCGCCAGCGCTCCGGCAGCGCCGGCAAGACCGAACAGCCCGATTTGCGTGTGCGACAGCGAAAACGGCGGTGCGCTCAGCGGCAGCACCAGCGGTGTCAAAAGCATGGTTATGTCGGCGAAGATGAACATGGCAATGATGGCGCGGATGCGCAGCACCGGCTCTTCGGCAAACAACAGGAAGACAGACCTGATCAGCTTCGGATAGGCGATTTTTGTCCGCCGCACTTCGTTGCGTGGCAGGAAGTGAAACAGCAGCGCTGCAATGATCAGCGTCAGCACCGCCGAGACGGCATAGACCGAGCGCCAGCCCGCCAGATCGGCCATGCCGCCGGCAATGGTGCGGGCGAGCAGAATACCGATGACGATGCCGCTGGTGACGATCCCGACCACCTGCCCGCGCTCATGCGGCTTTGCCAGACTGGCGGCATAGGCGACGAGCGCCTGCGTGACAACGGCGAGCAGGCCGATGGCGGCCATCGCCACCAGCAGCGCGAGCGCGGTCGGGGCAAAGCACACCGCCAGAAGGGCCAGCGCGGAGAGAACCGATTGGCCGGCGATCAGCCGGCGGCGGTCGATCAGATCACCCAGCGGCACGATCAGCAGCAGGCCAAGCCCGTAACCGACCTGCGAAATCGAGACGATCATGCCGATGGTGGCGTGGCTCATGCCAAAACTGTCGGCAATGGCATCGAGCAGCGGCGGCGCAAAATAGACGTTCGCCACGGCCAGTCCGCAGGCAACGGCAAACAGAAGTGCCAGGGGGCGGGAGAATTCTATGGCCTGCGGCCCGCTGAAAGGCGTTTTTTCAGCAATTTCATCCGTATAGACCGCTTGTCCGCCGCCAATGACCAGATTATCGTCCTGCTCAAGCTTCATCGCATCCTCCTGCGAATGTGGTTGCAAATTAAAACCTGTTGCGTCTTAGCTCCATCGGTTTTATATTGCAACTACCCTTCGCAGAGGGAGAAACAAGATGAGCACTGCTCTGCGACCAAAAAAAGGGGGACTACAATGGTCAAGCGAACGAGCCACAAGGATGATCCGTGCCCGGTGGCAAGGCCACTGGATGCGATCGGAGACTGGTGGTCACTGCTGATAATACGCGACGCGTTTGAGGGATCGCGGCGTTTTGGGGAATTTCAGAGAAGTCTTGGCCTGGCCAAGAATATTTTGTCGACGCGGCTGCGCAATCTCGTTGCCCATGACATTTTCACCATCGCGCCCTGCGCCGATGGCAGCGCCTACAATGAATATGTGCTGACCGAAAAAGGCCGCGATCTCTTCCCGCTGCTTGTCGCCTTGCGGCAATGGGGTGAAGAATACTACTCCGACAGCTATCAGGCGAAAGTCCAACTGGTCGACCGCGAAACGGGTAAACCGGTGCGGCGGCTGGAGCTGCGCTCCGATGACGGGCGCCTGCTCGGACCTGACGATACGGTGGTTGTCGGGAACTAGATTTTCCTGCCCTCGCCCTGCCTGACATCGCTCCGCGGTGTCTGGCAGCGTCATCGCTGTAAAATGCAAATGAAAATCATTTGCAATAAGGCTTGACGACAGTCCGATTATCCGTATTCTGTGGTGGTGCCAGTGGGACACTGGCTCCGGACGGACAATAGAAAAAGGCCCCATCCATGACGGGGCCTTTCCATCGATATCGCTCGGGAAAAAGCTTATTTGGCTTTTTCGTAGAGTTCGAGGACGTAATCCCAGTTGATGAGACTGTCGACGAAAGCTTCGAGGTATTTCGGGCGGGCATTGCGGTAGTCGATGTAATAGGAGTGTTCCCATACGTCGACGCCGAGGATCGGCGTTGCGCCATGAACCAGCGGGTTTTCGCCGTTTGGTGTCTTGGAGATTTCAAGCTTGCCGTTCTTGACGGAAAGCCATGCCCAGCCGGAGCCGAACTGTGTGGTGCCGGCAGCGATGAAATCGGTGCGGAACTTGTCGTAGCCGCCGAGATCCGAGTCAATGGCCTTTTCCAGAGCGCCCGGAAGCTTCTTGCCGCCGCCGTTCTTCTTCAGCCAATGCCAGAAATGCAGGTGGTTGTAATGCTGGCCGGCATTGTTGAAAAGGCCGGCATTCTTGCCATAGGACTGCTTGACGATCTCTTCAAGCGAGAGATTTTCAAGACCGGCTTCGGCAGCCAGTTTGTTGCCGTTGTCAACATAAGCCTTGTGGTGCTTGTCATGATGATATTCCAACGTCTCGCGCGACATGAAGGGGGCGAGTGCGTCGTAATCATACGGCAGTGCGGGCAGTTCGAAAGCCATGGAAGTCTCCTCTTCGATTCAATCTGTGATCGGGATTGGCACCGGGTGTTCCCCGTTGCGGGGTGATGGCCAATCCTGACAAAACCTGCGTTCGTTACATAGAGCCTTTCTCACCTAAATAGAATAGTTCTGCCGGAAAGAATTTGGTTCAAGGTCGAGGGGGTTGACGAGACCGATGTTTACCCATCGGGCGAAGTCAAACCCCGATGGATTTGAACCAAATTCATCCGGCCCTTCGGGTTTCCGGCTGGCGGACACCCACTTTGTCAGGCAGCTTCGTCCGATGGGTAAACATCGGCCTCGCTACCTTCCGCGTGGATTGTCTCGCCATCCGAGAAACAGAACTGTTTCTATTTAGGCGAGAAAGGCTCTCGGTCCGTATTTCCCCGGGGGCAATGCGGAACGGATCAATATTTCGGTTTGATCCGGTTTCAGCGTTAAATTTTCGGCGTGGAGTGGGCGAACTCCCAATAGAGCTCCCTCGCCTTCTTGGTGATCGGACCCGGCTGAAGGTCGCGGCCTTCGATACGGGTAACGGGCACGACCTTCGAATGGTTCCCCGTGGAGAAAATCTCGTCGGCGTTGAGGAAATCCTGCACCGTCAAGGTCGCCTGCGTCGTGCGGAAACCGTAATCGGCCAGCACGTCGATCGTGCGGGCGCGGGTGATGCCGGATAGGAACGTGCCATTGGGCGCGGGCGTGAAAATGTGCCCGTCCTTGACCATGAAAATGTTCGAGCTGCCGGTTTCAGCGACATTGCCCAGCATATCGAGCACCAGCGCATTGTCGAAACCGCGGGATTTGGCCTCGAGAATGGCGCGGCCATTGTTGGGGTAGAGGCAACCGGCCTTGGCATTGGTCGGCATCGTCTCGAAGCTCGGACGGCGGAAGGGCGAAACGGTGACGGAAAAACCCGTGGGCTCCTGCATCGGCGATTCGTACAGGCTGAGACAGAAGCGGGTTGAAGCGGGGTCGGCGGGCACACCCATATAGCCGCCATGCTCGGCCCAGTACATCGGCCGGATATAGACGGCGATCCGGCCATCGAATTTTTTCAGCCCGTCGCGGGCAAGACCGGCAATGTCTTCCGCGCTCATGGTCGGCTGGAGACCAAGCGCGGCGGCGGAGGCATTGACGCGGGCGCAATGGCGATCAAGATCGGGCGAGACGCCCTCGAACCAGCGTCCGCCGTCAAAGACCGTCGAGCCCAGCCACATGGCGTGGCTGCGCGGCCCGATCAGAGGCACGTTGCCCTCGTGCCAGTCACCGTCGACATAGGTCCAGGTGGTTGATTGCGCTGCTGTATTGACTGCCATGAGAGTGATTCCGTCGCTGAGAATAGGTCGCCCTATCGAAGGGTTATTCGACCGCAAGGTCAATGGTTCAGACGCTGCGGAAGGCAAATTGCGACAAACGGACCGCCATAACCAGCACTTTTCCGCGTCAAACCACGGCTTCTCATACTTTTGATGAATTGCGCATCGGAATATCGCCGGTCCACTATGACACGGCAGCATTGAGCCGTTTGTCAGTTCCGGACTTCAAATGTTGTGAAAAAACGCACCGTATCATTTCCCCCGCTCCCCTCAGGATACGGCTTCTTGGCGGACCCCTTGCCGGGTCTGCTTTTCTTTTGGCTCAAAGAAAAAGGCCGGCAACCCCAGGTCACCGGCCTTCCATGTGGATAAAGGCGACAGATTACATCACCAGGATCGGCGTCTTGTTCGGCACGCGATCATAGAGATCGATAATGTCCTGGTTGATCAGGCGCACACAGCCCGACGAAACCGCCTTGCCGATGGACCACCATTCCGGCGAGCCGTGCAGGCGATAGAGCGTGTCCTGGCCATTCTGGAAGATGTAGAGGGCGCGGGCGCCGAGCGGATTGGTCAGGCCGGGCTGCATGCCGCCATTGCGGGCGCTGTATTGCACCAGCTCCGGCTGGCGGGCAACCATCTCATCCGGCGGAGTCCAGGTCGGCCAGTGGCGCTTCCACTGGATGACCGCGCGGCCGGACCAGGCAAAGCCTTCGCGGCCGATGCCAACGCCGTAACGGATTGCCTGACCGCCTTCGCGCACCAGATAGAGGAACTTGTTCTGGGTATCGACAACGATGGTGCCGGGCTGTTCGCCGGTCGGGTCCTGCACGACCTGACGCAGGTAGCGCTTGTTCATCCTCTTGATCGGAATGGCGGGCAGCTGATAGCCGTCATCCTCGCGCGCCGCATACATGGCTTCGTAGGAGCCAAAGGCCGGATCGACATCCGCCTGCGGTGCGAGCGGCTGGCCATTGTCGTCAACCTTGATAACCGGCATATCCGGGATTGCGGCGCATCCGGCGAGGCCGACGGCCGCTGTTGCGGTCAATGCAGTCAGGAAACCGCGGCGGGAAATCATGTTTTGCATCATTGAACCAATTTAGCGGTGGGAGATGGAGTGTGAGATAGCATGGATCGGGTTTACCAGCTCTAAACGCACATAAAATATGGCAACGGACCGTTGGCAATATGGCGCAAACAAGGCGGGTGGCGGACTGTTGCCCTCCCGCAACAGAAAGGCGGCCCGAAGGATGCCTGCACCGTTCACCGGGCGATAAACAATTCGTGAGACCGCGAAATCCGCATTCCAATCGCCGAATCACCGGGGTTCATAGCGAAAATCTGACACACCGAACCGCCCGGCAAGGCTGCTGAGCGGCGCATCGCCGGTCTTGCCTCTGACATAGCGATCCATGAAGGCGACACTGGCTTCGCTGATGCGCGTGCGGGTGAACAGGCCAAGATCGGTCCACGTCAGATGACCTGCCCCCAGGAATTCCACGTAATATTTCGGGCCTTTCGACAGGTCGTAGCCGCCACCCGGCCTTCTCACCTTGGGCGTGACAAAAATATCGCGCGTGCCGCCCTGGTACATGACCGGAGCTTCGAGATGCCGCAGCGCATCCCGGTGCAGATAGGGACCGACATAGGGCGACAGGGCGAGCGTTGCCTTGACGCCGCCGATGCGCCAGCCGGGCCAGGCGCCGCTCATGCCCAGCACGGTATAGCCGCCGAGGGAATGCCCCGCGAGCCCCATCTCGTTCCAGTTGATCCGGCCGTTCCACTGCCGGTCGCGCTTCAGGGCGGCAATCACCTTGCTGAAATCATCGGCGCGGTTCCTGAACGTGGCTTCCGTCCAGCGCAGCGGCTTGCGCAGGGAAACCTGCGGCTTGTCGAGAATGCTCTGGTCGCCATTGTTGCAGGTGGCGTCGTGATGATTGGGCGCGAAGACGATGTAGCCCGCCTTGGCAAAGGCCCGCATCAGGAATTTCGATTGGGTCGAACAGCCGTGGAACCCGTGCGAGAAGAAAATGACCGGCTGGCGGGTGACAGTCCGCTGGTCCGGCTCCCACACATGAACATTTACACCGCCGATCACCGCTTCGCTGTCCCTGGCAAAGGCTGTTCCGGCCGTGGCCAGCACGGCGGTGAGAACGACGGCGATCAATCGCAACAGGAGGCGCGGCAGAGCGAAAGATTGGCCTGTGCTGCTCATCGGCGCCCGCCTTGTCCGCTGTCGTAGTCCTAGCGCTTGCTCAGGCTTCCCAGGATGCCGCGCACCAGCGCGCGGCCGAGCGAGCTGCCCACCGAACGGACCACCGATTTCATCGCCGCTTCCGCCACCGTCTGGCGGGCACGAGGCTGGCCGCCGCGCGGACCCGGCGCGCTGCTGCCGCCGCCCAGAATATCCGGCAGGCGCCAGCCGCTGGTGCTGTCGGCTTCCTGTTCCTTCGTGGCTGCTGCTTCCGCCTGTCCCTGCGCCGCCTTTTTCTGCAGGACCTCATAGGCGGATTCGCGATCGATCATCTGGTCATACTGGCCGGCGACCGGGCTGGCGTTGATCAGCTTCTGCCGCTCGTCAACGGTCAACGGGCCGATGCGTCCCGCGGGCGGGCGGATCAGCGTGCGCTGCACGACGGACGGCACGCCTTTTTCCGCCAGGGTCGACACCAGTGCTTCGCCGGTGGACAGGTTGGTGATTGCCGCGAAGGTGTTGAAATCCGGATTGGGGCGGAAGGTATCGGCCGCCGTCTTCACCGCATTCTGCTCGCGCGGCGTATAGGCGCGCAGCGCATGCTGGACGCGGTTGCCGAGCTGGGCCAGCACGGTTTCCGGCACATCCAGCGGGTTCTGTGAGATGAAGTAGACCCCGACCCCTTTCGAGCGGATGAGGCGCACCACCTGTTCCACCCGGTTGAGCAGGGCTTTTGGGGCCTCGTTGAACAGAAGATGCGCTTCATCGAAGAAGAAGACGAGGCGCGGCTTTTCCGGATCGCCGATTTCAGGCAGTTCCTCGAACAGCTCCGACAGGAGCCAGAGCAGGAAGGTGGAATAAAGCCGCGGATTCATCATCAGCTTGTCGGCGGCCAGCACGCTGACCACGCCGCGGCCATTGGTGCTCGTGCGCATGATGTCGGCGATGCGCAGGGCCGGTTCGCCAAAGAATTTCGTGCCGCCCTGCTGCTCAAGCACCAGGAGGGAACGCTGGATGGCACCGACGGAAGGCTTGGTGACATTGCCGTAGCGCGCGGAAATTTCCTCGGCACGCTCGGCGATATTGACCAGCAGAGCCTGCAGGTCCTTCATGTCGAGCAGCAGCAGCCCCTCTTCGTCGGCGATCTTGAAGGCGATGTTCATCACGCCTTCCTGCGCTTCGGTGAGGTTCATCAGGCGCGACAGCAGCAGCGGCCCCATTTCGGAAATGGTGGCGCGGATCGGATGGCCCTGTTCGCCGAAAATATCCCAGAAAATGACCGGCGACGCCTCGAGCGCATAGGGATCGAGCCTGACCTCCGCCGCCCGCTTGACGAGAAAATCCTTTTCCTCGCCCTTCGCGCCGATCCCCGACAGATCGCCCTTGATGTCGGCACAGAAGACTGGAACGCCCGCACGCGAAAAACCTTCCGCCAGAACCTGCAGCGAGACGGTCTTGCCCGTCCCTGTCGCGCCGGTGATCAGGCCGTGGCGGTTGCCGTATTTCAGCAGCAGTGCTTCGGCCTGCTGATAGCTATCATCCGGTTTGCGGCTCGCACCAAGGAAGATACTGTCGTCAGCGGCCATGGGGGTGATCCTCTTCACTGTGGTGTTTCTGCCATCCGATATAAAGGCCGGATGCCCGGGGGACAATGCCTTGCAGCCGGGACTCATGCATAAGATTGCAAGGCCGCGCTGAAATTGCTGACGTTTTTGTGTCATCTTCCCGTGTCACAATAGGAGCGGTGCCGCCTGAAGAATGTCATGCCGGCTGATCCAGATTGACGCAGTGGCTTGCAAGGTGGATGATATCCGCATATTACGTAAACGTAATTCATGACACACGGGAGATTAGGCTCATGGACGAACTTATCGCGCGCATTACCGCCAATGTCGGCACCGATCCGGAAACCGCAAAGAAGGCCGTTGGCCTCATCCTTGCTTTCCTGCAGAAGGAAGGCCCGGCCAAGGCAACCGACCTGATCAGCAGCATCCCCGGCGCGGACGCGGCCATTGCCGATGCCAATTCCGGCGGCGGCTTCCTGTCCGGCCTGATGCCCGGCGTCATGGGCCTCGGCTCCAAGCTGATGGGCGCTGGCCTCGGCATGAGCGAAATCTCCGGCATTTCCAAGGAAACCATTG
The DNA here is from genome assembly GCF_058792715.1 of Phyllobacterium sp. MT110. Lineage (NCBI taxonomy): Bacteria > Pseudomonadati > Pseudomonadota > Alphaproteobacteria > Hyphomicrobiales > Phyllobacteriaceae > Phyllobacterium > Phyllobacterium sp. MT110. The sequence goes on along the minus strand of NZ_JBXAFE010000001.1, from coordinate 376,660 downwards.
CCTTTGCCCGTGAAAAGGCCGGCAGCGACGTGGTTGACGAAGTCGTCAATTCGATCCCGGGCCTCAGCCAGTTCGTCTGAGACGCACGGCGCGGCCGCTCACAACCAGCATGTCAAACGCGCGCCTTCTGGCGCGCGTTTTCGTTTGGCCATTCCCTCAGTGCGTGGTTCGACAAGCTCACCATGAGGGAGGTGGTTTGATTGCAGCCCACAAGCTTCCCTCATGGTGAGCTTGTCGAACCACGCACCGCATATTCTGCTCTTTACCTCACGCAGGCTTTCTCGCCGGGACCGTGACGAGATTGACCAGTACCGCCACGACAACATTGGCAGCGAGCGCCAGCAGCCCGATATAGACCGTGAACGGTGCGCCGCCGAGGCTGATGGCCTGCAGCGGCTTCAGGCCGTTGATCCACACCAGATAGGTGCCGCCGCAGAAGCCGACGAGCCATCCGGCCAGCAGGCCCGGTGCACGGAACCAGTTCGAGTAGAGCCCGAACACCAGCGCCGGAAGCGTCTGCAGGATCCAGATGCCGCCGAGCAGCTGCAGGTCCAATGCAAACTGCGTCGGCAGGAAGGCAATGACCAGCAGCGCACCGATCTTGATGATCAGCGACGTCACCTTGGCGACCTTCGCCTCCCCCGCATCCGTCACCTGAGGATTGACATAGGCCTTCCAGAAATTGCGGGTGAAGAGATTGGAGGCCCCGATGCTCATGACCGCGGCGGGAACCAGCGCGCCGATGGCAATGGCGGCGAAGGCAAAACCGGCGAACCAGCTGGGGAACAGGGTCTGAAACAGCGCCGGAACCACCTGGTTCGGGCTGGAGACGTTGAGATGGGCGGCGTGGCCCATATAGCCCAGCAGGGCAAGCAGGCCGAGGAGCAGCGTATAGGCTGGCAGCATCACCGCATTCTTGCGGATGGTGTTGCCGCTGTTCGACGCAAAGATGCCGGTCAGCGTATGCGGATACATGAAGGCTGCCAGCGCCGACCCGAGCGCCAGCGTCGCATAGGCCACATACTGGTTGCCGCCGAGCAGCAGATTGCCGGAGCCCTTGGCCTTGAAGGCGGCATCCGCCGAGGCGAATACATTGGCATAGCCGCCGAGTTTCGACGGGATCAGCGCCACCGCGGCGATCACCGCGATGTAGATCATGATGTCCTTGACGAAGGCGATCAGCGCTGGCGCCCGCAGGCCCGCCGAATAGGTGTAAAGCGCCAGGATGACGAAGGCGACCGCGAGCGGCAGCTCGCCGGTCAAACCCAGAGCCTGCAGCACGGCAGCCATGCCGACCAGCTGCAGCGCGATATAGGGCATGGTCGCGATGACGCCGGTGAGCGCCACCGCCAGCTCCAGCCCGCGCGAGCCGTACTGCCCGAATACCACGTCGCCGGCGGTTACGTAGCCATTGTCCTTGGCCCGTTTCCACAGGAGCGGCATGACCATGAAGACGAAGGGATAGACGATGATCGTGTAGGGCAGCGCAAAGAAGCCATAGGCGCCGACCGCATAGACCAGCGCCGGAACCGCGATCACCGTATAGGCGGTGTAGAAATCGCCGCCGACGAGAAACCAGGTGATCCAAGTGCCGAAATTGCGGCCGCCCAGGCCCCATTCATCGATATGCGCCATGGTCTTGGGCGCCCGCCAGCGGGAAGCAATGAATCCGAGCACCGTGACAAGGGCGAAAAAGAAGACAAAAACCGAAACGGCAACCGGATCAAGATTAGTCGTCATAGCGCACACTCCGGTAGACGATCCACGTCACGAAAGCCGTCAACGGCACAAAAGCCAGCTGATACCAGTAGAAAAAGGGGAAGCCGAGCAGCTCCGGTTCGCGGGAATTATAGAAGGGAACCCAGAGAAGTCCGATGTAGGGAATCGCAAGTAGCCATAATATGGCCTTTTTTGAACCGTTTTCCATGGATATGTCCTCTCGAAATTAACTTTTGAGGAAAGATGAAACCCGAGGGTTTCATTAATAGGCTCCGCCATCATTTGCGCAAGACGCGATCGATGCGGGCAGCGCGCGGATATGGTTCCAAACGCGCATTATCAACAATGTTCTTTTCGGCACTGTGGCAATTCGTGATCAACAAGACCCCGATACATAAAGAAATTAGTAACCAAGATTCTTCATGCTCCCAGGCAGTCGGCAATTGACGCCAGACACGCGTGTTCCGTGCCTGATGGTTGGTATTGGCCGTGGCGGACCCCTTCGGGGCAGTCGCAGGTTTGAGTAAGCGTTTGGAAAAAGAGTACGATGGCGTTCGCGACCGATACATTCAGGCAGGCTGGTTCCTTTAACCCTTCGGCCTTTCGCGCGGGTAAACCGCGCGGTGCGCTTGTCAGCGCGCTGGCCATCGGCGTCGGCATTGCCGCCACCGTGTGGGTTCTGGCAACCGTGAGCACGACGCAGAAAATGGTGACTTCCTTGGGTGCAAGCCCGGCGGTGCTGCACCATGGCTCCCATGCGCTTGACAGCATCGCGCTTGTCGACCCGAACAATCAGAAGGTCCGCAGGCCGAGCAGCGCCGCACTCGCAGCACTCAATCCCGAATTGCGGCATCGCATTCCCCACGGCGCACAGACGGACGCCAAAAACGCCAATACAGCCGACCGCGTCGTGGTCAGCCATGACGATGCCTTCGCCGAGCCCGCATCCGCGCTGGTGATGCTTGAGACATCGCCATTGTCCGAATCCGACGTCACCGCGCTTCTCAACACGCCATCCGGACCGGTCGACGCCGAGGTGCAGAACGCAATCCGCGCCGCAATGGTGAACAGCGCCCTGGCGCTGGCAGCAAATAACAGATCCGCGCCGGCGCTCGACAGCAGGCCGGTTGGTTCCATACCGCTGCCCGCCAACGCCCCCGACCGGGAAAAACTGGAGATCGCCGCCGCAGGCGCGGCTCTGGCCACGGCATCGGACAATCCGTTCAACGCCCAGCCTGATCTCGTGGACAAGCGCCGCCACGAACCGGAAATACCGATCCTCGCCAGCTACGCACCCTCTGCAACCGAGAGCAACCCGATGATGGGGCCGCTCGCGCCGGACCTTGAAGTGGCCGTGCCCGTGCCGGAAGATGCGCCGGACAGAAAGACCGCCAGCGTGACGCCGGACGATGCGGCCTCTTCCGATGATACGCAGGACACGGTTGACGTTCCCCTCCCTTCGAAGCGGCCGAAACTGGCTGCCGGGACCGCTCCTGCAGCCCCCACCGCCCCGGCAAAACAGCGGCCTGACGTGAAGATGGCTTCCATCCGCCCGGATGATGCAGCCATCGAAGCCATGCCCAGATCGAAAAGCCTGTTCGGATCGCTGTTCGGCGGGTCGCGCAACGGTGTCGCTGTCTATGACATCTCGGCGCGCACGGTTTACCTGCCCAATGGCGAACGGCTTGAAGCGCATTCGGGCATGGGCCACATGCTGGACAATCCCCGCTATACGCGCGAGTCGAACCGCGGGCCGACACCGCCGCATACCTATAATCTGACCATGCGCGAACAGCTTTTCCACGGCGTCGCGGCGATCCGCCTGACACCGGTCGACGGCCGCAATGCCTTCGGCCGCAACGGCCTGCTCGCCCATACCTACATGCTGGGACCGCGCGGCGATTCGAACGGATGCGTGGTTTTCAAGGATTATCGCCGCTTCCTCAAAGCGTTCCAGCGCGGCGAAGTCTCGCGTCTCGTCGTGGTGGAACGCATGTCGTCGTTCTCACGCATGGCCACGCGCTAAGGTCTGGCTTTAATGTTTTATGCCAAGGCAATAGACATTTATTACGGCTGGTGTTATTGAGCATGCAGCTCAATTCAGGAAAGGAGGGCTGCGCATGAATACGTTCTTCCGGCATCATCGCCAGCGTGGCCCCGTCAACGCCCTGCAGATACGTTTGCAGGGCTGACCGGAAACAGCTTTCCATACCCATTCCAGGTCTGCCCTTCGTGGTCACGCAGCGTCTGCTCGCTTTTTGAGCGGCCTTGCGTCTCTTCACAACCCACCGAGCCAACACGGTTACCTCACCGTTTCGTGCACCGACGACAGCAGAAGAGAACTGCGTCGCAGCACAGGCCCGGCAGACCAGAGAATAAAATGGCACTCATCAATGTAAGAAACCTCGGCGTCACCCTTGGAGCCCCGCTTTTCACCAACCTGAGCTTTGTCGTTGGCGCGGGTGACCGGCTTGGCATCGTTGCCGCCAATGGCCGCGGCAAGTCCACCCTGCTGCGCTGTCTCGCGGGAACGCTCGATTCGACCACCGGCGACATCACCCGCACGCGCGGCCTGCGTATCGGTTCTGTCGAGCAGGCCGTACCGGACGCCCTTCTTAGCACCACCTTCTACGACATGGTCCTGCAGGCCTTGTCCGCCGAACAGCAGGAGACCGAAAGCTGGCGCGTCGATGTTGTGCTCGCCTCGCTCGACGTGCCGGATGTCTTGCGCGAGCGCACCGTCAGCCAGCTCAGCGGCGGCTGGCAGCGGCTTGCGCTGATTGCCCGCGTCTGGGTGACCGACCCCGATGTGTTGCTGCTGGACGAGCCGACCAACCATCTCGATCTCGCCAAGATCGCGCAGCTGGAAGACTGGCTGAACACGCTTCCCCGCGATGTACCGGTGGTGATCTGCAGCCACGACCGGGCCTTTCTCGATGCGACGACCAACAGGACCCTGTTCCTGCGGCCGGAGAATTCGCATGCCTTCGCCCTGCCCTACACGCGGGCCCGGGTAGCGCTTGACGAGATCGACGCGGCGGAAGCACGGCGCTACGAGCGCGATATGAAGGTGGCGCAGCAACTGCGCCAGCAGGCGGCCAAGCTCAACAATATCGGCATCAATTCCGGCAGCGACCTCTTGGTTGTGAAGACGAAACAGCTGAAGCAGCGGGCGGAAAAGCTGGAGGATGCCGCGCGGCCCGCCCATCAGGAACGCTCGGCCGGGGCGATCCGGCTTGCCAACAGCGGCACGCACGCCAAGGTGCTGGTGACGCTCGACGATGCGTCCGTCGAGACGCCGGATGCTACGCCGCTGTTCAAAACCGGCAGGAAATGGATATGCCAGGGCGACCGGATCGTGCTTCTGGGTGCCAACGGCACCGGCAAGTCACGCCTCGTCGGCATGATCCGGCGCGCCATCACAGATCCGCTGAGCTCGCCGGACACCGTCAAGGCGACACCCTCGCTGGTGCTTGGCTATGGCGACCAGGCGCTGGCCGACCTGCCGGACCGCGACACGCCGTTCGACACGATCAGCCGGCGGTTCGATATCGGCGACCAGCGCACGCGCACGCTTCTGGCCGGGGCCGGACTTGGCATCGATATCCAGAACAAGCCCAACAGTGTGCTGTCCGGCGGGCAGAAGGCGCGGCTGGGCATGCTGGTGCTGCGGCTGGCCAACCCGAACTTCTTTCTGCTGGATGAACCGACCAACCATCTGGATATTGACGGGCAGGAAGCGCTGGAATCCGAACTGATGGCGCATGAGGCCAGCTGCCTGCTGGTCTCGCATGACCGCAGCTTTGTCCGGGCGATCGGCAACCGGTTCTGGCTGATCGAGAAACGGCGCCTTGTTGAGGTGGAAAGCCCCGAAGCGTTCTTTGCTTCCGTCAACGGCACCTCATCCTGAAAGGGGCGTCGGGCCGTCTCGCCGAGGCGGCCCGGTGCCCGTTCAATGGGCGTGCGCGGCCTGTGCCGTGACGATGGCGTCTGCCTCCTTGCCGTAAAGCTCCTCGAAATGATCGAAGGCCTTGGAAAAGCTGCCGATGCCCTGCGTGGCGGAGCGCAAGGCCCGCCCCAGTTCATCCAGCGAACTGCCGGGGATCATCGCGCGGAAAACGTCCCAGCCCTTGGTGTTGTCATCCCGGTCAAAGCCCAGAACCTGTCCCTTGAAGGCGGATACAATGGGCACGAGATTGCCTGAGTAGACCGACGGTATGTGAATTTCGATGCGGAAGACCGGCTGCATGAGCACGGCCGAGGCCTCCGACAACGCCTGCCGGACACCCATTTTTGCCGCCGCCCGGAAGGCAAACTCCGAACTGTCGACCGAATGGTGCTGGCCATCGGTCAGCATCACGCCGACATCGATGACAGGAAGGCCGAGCGGGCCCCGCTCCATCGCTTCGCGCGAGCCCGCTTCCACCGCGGGGATGTAGTTGCGCGGCACCGCCCCGCCCTTCACCGTTTCGCCAAAGGAAAAGCCCTCGCCGCGCCCGTTGGGATGCACGCTCAGTTTCACGTCGGCAAACTGGCCGGCACCGCCGGTCTGCTTGCGATGGCGGTAGTGAACATCGGCCGGTTTGGAGATCGTCTCCCGGTAGACCGGACTTGGCATGCGGTCGGTGACATTGACGTGGAAGACCTCCGCCAAGGTTTTGCACAGGTCGCGCAGATGCACCGGCCCCTGCACGCTGACGAGCTGGGCACCGGTGCCCTCTTCCTGCGCCACCTTGAGCCCGCGGTCTGTTTCCACCAGTTTCGCCAAAGTTTCGGAAAGCTTTGTTTCGTCCCGCTCGCTTTCGGGAACGAGAATACGCTCCAGCATGGGTGTGGGCGGTGTCGTCCATTCCGGCGCCGCTATGGCTGCATCCACTGTCAGCAGGGACGGCACCGGCAGATGATCCGACTTGACGGTGCTGAACACATCGCCCGGCGCCGCGGTTCCCGACGCCGTGGGGCGCCCGGTTCCAGGGTCCTGCACAGGGCCAAGACGCCCGCCGCCCAGAAGCGCGCCCTGCTTGAGGCCATCCTTCAGTGCGCGCACCAACACGGTCTTGCCGATGTTCTGGCGGTGATAGGCATGAAAACTGACGGCTGCCAGTGCGTTTTCCGGCGTGCTGTTGGCCGCGGCAAGGCGCTTGCGCAGGGCATCAACGGGCGGCGCTTCATGGCGCAGGGCTTTCATCAGGCGCAGCATGCCGTTGCTGTGGCTGGCCGCGCCAAGCAGGACCGGAATGATCTTGTTCTCCCGCAACACGCGCGACGAGATGGCAAAGACGGCATCACTGGGCGGCTCGCGGTCTTCGATCAGCTCTTCCAGCAGCCAGTCGTCGAATTCCGAGAGATGTTCGAGCAGCTCGGCGCGCGCCTCGTGTTCCCGTTCAAGCTCGCTTTCCGGTATGGCGATCAGGGCGGATGTCTGGCCTTCGCGATAACGCCAGGCCCGTTCCGAGATCAGGTCACAGGTGCCGACAATCTTGTCGCCTTCGCGGATCGGAATCTGCCGCAGGACAAGGGAATGACTGCAATAGCCCTGCAGCGAGGCAATGACATCGCGTATCCGCCCTCGCGGTTCATCGATGCGGTTGACAAAGACGATGCAGGGCGTTCCCGACGCTTCGATGACCCTGAGGTACGGGGCGGCGAGCACCGCCTCTTCCGGCACGGGCGAAACGCAAAGGATACAGGCATCGCTGGCGATCAGTGCATCCTGCGCGTGGGCCAGGGCTTCATTGCCGCCCGGCGTGTCCAGCGCGCACCATGCCTCGTTTCCGAAGGTGAATTCCGTCAGATTAAGCCCGTAGGGCGAGACCGACTTCTTTGGCGCGCCCTCCAGCGCGCCGAGTTTTTCCACGAGCGTGGATTTTCCGGTCTGCGAGGGCCCAAGTACCGTAAAGCAGCGCATTCGCGTCCTCCCCTGCTACGATCATAGTCTCGCCTGACAGGATGCCTCAACATGGCCAAAAGCGCCAGAGTGCGGTTGTTTTTCTTGGTTTGGCAGCGCTTTTCCAGCCATGCAAACGAAAACAGGCCGGACTTTCGTCCGACCTGTTTCATTCTGGTCTGTCATCGCGGACCACCATGACGGCGGTCCCGCTGGCGACGCTTTAAGCGGCGCTCAGCTGATCCGCTGACATTTTGCCCGACTTCTTGTCGCGCACCAGTTCGTAATTGATTTTCTGGCCGTCGTTGAGATCACGCAGACCTGCGCGTTCAACTGCAGAGATGTGTACGAATACATCTGCACCGCCATCTTCAGGCTGAATGAAGCCGAAGCCCTTTGTAGAATTAAACCATTTAACTGTGCCTGTGGCCATAATGAACCTCCGTAGGGCAGATGTATCGAGTGTCGCGCATAGCGCACGACGCACCCTTGTAGCGATTTTTTATAGAAGCCGTAAAGCCCATATGCGTGAAAGTGTTAACGTGTCTTGCAACTGTTTTATTACAATGGCGCGACAGAGCCCGGTTCTCCGGCCGGATGGCCTTGCACTTGCGGCGCGTCCGCGCCATGAGTGGGCGCATGGTTTCGGGCGTCGGACAGACATATGCAGGGTAAGAAAATAGCGATTATCGGTGGCGGACCCGCCGGGCTCATGGCGGCAGAAATGCTGTCCGGCACCGGGCACGCCGTGACCGTCTACGACGCCATGCCGACTGTCAGCCGCAAATTCCTGCTGGCGGGAAAATCCGGCCTCAACATCACCCATTCGGAAGATTATGCGCGCTTCGTCACCCGTTACGGCGCCGCATCGGCACGGTTGCGCCCGGCACTGGACGGGTTCACACCGGCCGATGTGCAGCGCTGGGCGGCAGATCTCGGCACGGAAACATTCACCGGATCATCCGGCCGGGTTTTCCCGACGGCGATGAAAGCCTCGCCGCTGCTGCGGGCCTGGCTGCGGCGGCTCGAGGCACGCGGCGTCCGTATCCTGACCCGGCATCGCTGGACGGGCTTTGCCGAGAACGGCTTCGCCTTCGACACGCCCGAAGGCCCCAAAACCATCGATTGCGATGCCGCCCTGCTGGCACTCGGCGGCGCAAGCTGGCCCCGCCTCGGTTCCGATGGCGCATGGACGGCCTGGCTGAGCGGGAAAGGTGTTGAGATCGCCGCATTTCGTCCGGCCAATTGCGGTTTTGACGTCGCGTGGGACGATGGGTTCACGCAGCGGTTTGCCGGCCAGCCGGTGAAATCCGTCACAGCAACGTCGGATGCCGGTACATTTCCCGGCGAGTTCGTCATCACCCGGAACGGGATCGAAGGCAGTCTGGTCTATACCCATGCAGCCAGTCTGCGCGACCGGCTTCAAAGCGAAGGCAGGGCCGCCCTTACGCTCGACCTTGCGCCGGGCCGGAGCGTGGAAAGGCTGGCAAGGGACCTGGCACGGCAGGACAGCAAGGCCAGCTTCGCCAATCGCCTGCGCAAGGGCGCCGGCATCGACGGCGTGAAAATCGCCCTGCTGCGCGCGTTCGCGCCTCCCGCAGCTCTCGCCGATCCGGAAAAGCTGGCGCGGCAGATCAAGGCCACGCCGCTGGCGGTCTTGCGCCCGCGCCCCATTGCCGAAGCCATTTCCTCGGCGGGCGGCATTCGTCTGGACGCCATCGATGACGGATACATGCTCAAGGCGCTGCCGGGCGTTTTCGCCGCCGGGGAGATGCTGGACTGGGAGGCACCGACCGGCGGTTACCTCCTGACCGCCTGCTTTGCCACCGGCCGCGCCGCAGCGCGGGGCATGGACGCCTGGTTGAACCGGTAGACAATCCTGCCCGTCCACATGGCCAGCGCCAGCTCTGCCATGCCGCATGCCAGGATCAACAGCAAAAGCCCGTTCTTGCCCGCATGGACCAGCATCCAGCCGCCGACCGACGGAAAGCCGAACACCCCGACAAAATAGGACAGGACAAACCAAGTGAGCGCGGCAGGGCGGTGTTCGGCGGGCGAGTCGTTGACCGCCTGCGTCTGGATGATCGAGTAGACAAGCCCGTAGCCGATCCCGAGCAGCAACGCGGCCAGCACGTGAAACATGGCACTCGCCGGAACGGCAAACATGGCAATGATGCCAAGAACCATGATGAACAGGAGGACTTGCGCACTGATCTCCTTGGGTGCCCGGTTGACCAGCGGTGCGAGCAGCCAGCGCGACAGGACAACCGTAACCGCATAAATGGCAAAGAACGTGCTTGCCCGTGCCGCAGTACCGGCGACCAGCGCGGTCTGGAATGTCAGGATGCCGGAGAAGACGCAGGCGCCAAGGGCAACCATGACAATGGGATAGATCGCCGCCGTACGGCTGATGGCTGGAAAATCGCGCAGCCACCGGCGTGAACCGCTGGCCGGGTGCAATGCCACCGCCACCCGCTGGAAGGCCGCAAGCAGGACCGCGGCAGCAAGGGCAATGCCGCCGACAATCAGGAACGTCGTGACTGTCGCAAAATGCAGCGTGCGGATGGCAAAATCCGCCAGAATCGGACTGCCGCCGATGCCAGCCATTTGGAACGCGCCGAACCGGGTGAACCAGAATGCACGATCCGCGTCATCCGTTCTTTCAATGACCGCCATGGGCGCCGCGAGATAGAAGGTGCCCCAGCCGAGGCCGATGAGAAACCCGCCAATCGCGACCAGCGGCGTGATGGACGTCAGCATCGCAAGGAGAACAAAACCCGCCGCGACGCTCAAGGCGCCGCAGGCCGCCAGATTTGCCGCACCGGCCCGGCCGGAAAACCAGCCGACAAGCGGCACGCCGACGAAGGTACCGGCCATGGCTGCCGCCAGCGCCAGGCCCGTGTCGACTTCATTGCCGCCGAGCGTGTGGAAATAATCGTTGAGCAGGAAGGTGGCGCCATAACCGGCGGAGGTCAGCAAGGTGCCGAGGAACAGAAAAATCGCAGTGGTGAAGCGCATGGTCTTGACTCGCACGAGGAGGAATAAGTGGCTTCATAAAAGCTGCAATCCTGTATAAAATACAGGTCCACTTCACGCCGTCCGCGTGGACCACTTGGGAGAGGAAATGGCCGTTCCACGCAAAACGCGCCGGCGTGAAAGCCCCGTGCATTCGTTCCAGCCGTTCATTGACAGGGACGTCGCCTCACCCGTGGCGCGCCAACTCTACCTGTCGCTGCGCAAGGCAATTCTGACCGGCCAGATCCGTCCCGCCTCGCGCCTGCCGTCGACGCGCCTTGCCGGCATGGAATGGGGGCTTTCGCGCGGCGTGGTCGCGGAGGCCTATGACATCCTCATCACCGAGGGGTATGCCCACGGCGTGCACGGTGCGGGCACATTCGTTGCGGCCAGCATTCCTGCCCGGCAGCAGACGCCGAAGACACCCCAGACGGAGAAACCGGCGGAGCGCACCATCTCGGCAGCCGCCCGCCGCGCCCTCGCCAGTGCAGGCAGCTTCGATACCAGCACGCAGGTGCCGTTCGTCACCGGCCGCGTGGTGCACGACGAACGGACGAGCGCGCTGCTGCGCAGGCTTGCGGCCCGTCATCTGAATTTCAGCCGCGACCATTACCGCCATGTGCAGGGCCAGGAAGAGCTGCGTGAAGCCATCGTGGCCTACCTCACCGCTTCGCGCAGCGTCCGCTGCGACGCCAGCCAGATCTTCATCACCTCGGGCACACAACAGGCCATCGATCTGGTGGCCCGGACCCTGGTCACGCCGGGTGACCGGATTTTGATGGAAGACCCCTGCTATCCCGGTGCCCGCCACGCATTCGCGCTGCACGGTGCGGAACTTACAGGCATAGAGGTCGATGAAAACGGCCTGCAGACGGCGCTGCTGCCTCCGCTATCGGGCCAGGTGCGTGCAATCTATGTGACGCCGTCGCATCAATACCCGGCAGGCGCAGCCATGTCGCTGCCGCGCCGCCTCGCACTGCTCAATTGGGCGCGCGACAATCACAGCTGGATCATCGAGGACGATTACGACAGCGAGTTCCGTTATGATGGCAGGCCGCTGGCTTCGCTCCAGGGTCTGGATGAAAACGAACGCGTCATCTACCTCGGCACATTCAGCAAGGCGCTTCTTCCGAGTTTCCGCGTCGGCTACGCCGTTGTGCCGCATGATCTCGTGCCGGCGTTTGCAGCCATACGCCCGTTTTTGGACCGCTTCCCGCCCCCGTTTCAGCAGAGTGTTCTGGCGGATTTCCTGGCGGAGGGCTATTTTTCCAGCCATCTGCGGCGGCTGCGGGAGAGCTACCGCAAATCACGCGACCTGCTGGTTGCACTGCTGCAGGAGCAGGTTGCCGATCATCTGACGGTCGCGGTCCCGCACCAGGGTATTCATCTTGTCGGCCGCAGCACCGGAACGTGGCAGGCAGATCAGGCAGTTGCGGCGGCCTGTGCCGCTCGAGGGGTCAAGGTGATGCCGGTTTCGCCCATGCATATCTCAGCAATGCCGCGCCAGGGCCTGCTCCTGGGTTTTTCGGCGCTGACATCCGGTGAAGCGGAACCTGCCACGGCGCGCCTGCGGACAGCACTCGATGAGGTGGCTATCTGTTGACCACAAGCATCTTCATCCGCATGCGCCGGCGCAATCGCCGCATGGCAGCCTGAAAATGGACGTGGGCCATTTCGCTGCACCCCTGCGCCCGGACACATATCTTGTTCCTGTGGTTTTGCGGATCGACGTAAGTAATCCTGGCACGCACAACCATGCTATCCTCACATTGTCTCATGACATTGTATGAGAGATGCTGGTTATGCGCTTTCCCGGTTATTTTTAGAATAGCTCTATTGTGAGTAACGTTAACAGCGCCGGTGCAGGCGATACTGCCTCCATAGACCCAAGAGATGGGAGGAGGCTCGACAACAGCTAATTTCGAAGGACTGGCAGCCGTCGAGCCCCATGCTGGCCCCACGACAAACCAGCGCCGCCATGGTGATCCCCGGCGCGGCGCGGGTCAAATTACAAATCGGCAATGAAACCTGTCGGGTTAGATAAACAGCTTGAACGCAACCGGTATCGCAACGCCAACCATGAAGATTGCCAGAGCACAGGTGCGGCAGACGAAATCGGTCCAGATGCTGTCGTTGTCATTGTCGCTTATCATCGGATCAGCCTTCACATCCAACATGGAATATACGCCCTCCAAGGCTTCAAGAATAAGCCTGCATGCTTAACGACCTGTAAATGCGGTGCGGCAGCTGGAGAAAACGTGCCTGCCGGCCACTGCCCGAACCGGCAGTGGCCAGATGATGGAAGACAAATCAGAGAGATTGTGAGGCTCGACACCGGCCATTGCATGTCACTACCATGGAGAGCACCGAGCCTCTGCCAACAGTCGTTCCATATGCGGCCTGGGCACTTTCGTCTTTGGGGGACCAGTTCGACAGATCGCATACTCACCATCAGCATGCTTACATTTATTGAACGGAACAGGGTGTCAATGGAATAGGTAAATGTACCCAGAAATGTCCGTGGGCCAGGTGCGCGCCATCTCCTCAAACGACGCCCGGCACTATGTCCGGTTGATCGATACGCCGCCATCGACCAGCATGGCAGTGCCCGTGGTGAAGCTGGAGGCGTCCGAGGCAAGATAGAGCACGGAACGGGCTATTTCCGCTGGTTTTGCCAGCCGCTTGAGCGCATGCATCCCTTCGACAAAGGCACGCTTTTCCGGCGTGTCGATCCAGGCTTCCGCCATGGTCGTATCGGTACCACCCGGCAGCAGTGCATTGACGCGAATACCCTGCGGCCCGAATTCCACCGCCAGCGTCTGCATCAGCCCGATAAGCCCCGCCTTGCTGGCCGCATAGGCGGCCGTGCCGGGCATGCCGGCGGTATGTCCGACAAAGGTCGACGTAAAGATCAGCGATCCGCCGCCCCGCCTCTGCATGGCGGGCAATTGATATTTTGCCGCCAGGAAAGCCGATGTCAGATTGATGTCGATGGTCTCCTGCCAGCCGCCAAGCGAAACATCCGGCGTCGGGCCCATTTCGCCATTGGTCGCGGCATTGTTGAAGGCGATGTCCAATCCGCCGAATTTTTCTTCGGCCAGCTCCACCAGAGCCCTGGCATAGGCGGCATCGCCGACGCTGCCCGCGAGCGCCGCGGCCTCACCGCCCTCGCCGGCAATCTCCGCGACCAGTTTGTCCAGTTCATTCCCGCGCCGTGCGGCAACGACCACACGGGCGCCTTCCCGCGCCAACAGCTTGGCCGTTTCGTAGCCGATGCCGGAGCTGGCACCGGTGACAATGGCGGTTTTTCCATTCAAACTATGCATTTCATCGCCTCTTGGATTTCAACAAAGCCGGCATGACAGCCACACCAGCGCGGCCATCAATGGCTTTCGCGCCCGCACCGCGCCACCCGAAACCTGCGGGCTCCGCCCCTCGCCTTGACGGCTCATGACTTCGCTCCCATAATTGTGCCATGCAACCAGACACTCCCCGGCTTCGACTGCGCCAATGGCGTGCGAAAGATCGTGCGCCGAAGGCCGGAGAATCCCCATGAGCAACGAACAGACCTGCCATGTCGCCGTCAGCCAGAAGAATGATACAAGCTGGTATTATGTTCTGGTGATCGATGGTGACGCCGGCCCGCAGATCGGCCCCTACAGGACCGAGCAGGAAGCCCGCAGCGCCGGCGAAAAGGAACTTGCCGATCTCGATCTCGGCGCGGACGAATGATCGCGAAGCGGTGACGCGCCCTCCAACAGCAAGGATTTCCATGTCAGATCCCCATGCGAGCCAACCGGAGACAGGGACACCGGGTGTTTGGGACGACGGCCGGTCACACAACTGGATCGTCCTGCAGGATGCACTGGAACGGATGCTTGGCCCGATCGGCGATGCGGCGATCAAGGCGCTCGCACCGCGGCAGGGCGAGACCTTCCTCGATGTGGGCTGCGGCTGCGGCCGCACATCGCTGGCGCTGGCCCGTGCCGTGGGGCCGGATGGCAGCGTCACGGGCGCCGACCTCTCCCCGTCGATGCTGGCCACGGGCAGCGCCGAGGCGGCCGCCGAACGCCTCGGTAATGTGCGTTTCATCGAGGCCAATGCGCAAACCCATGACTTCGGCCCGGCCCGGTTCGACGGCTTGTTCTCGCGCTTCGGCGTGATGTTCTTTGACGATCCCGTTGCGGCCTTTGCCAATCTGGCCAAGGCGCTGAAACCGGGCGGGCGGCTTGCCTTCGCCTGCTGGCGCGACCGGCGTGAGGTGGAATGGTTCGAAATGCCGATCCGGGTTGCAAGCCGGCACCTTCCCGCCCCCGATCTGCCGGGCCAGGGGCCGGGTGCATTTTCGCTGGCAAGGCCGGAGCGTATTCGCTCTGTCCTGACAGCGGCCGGCTTTTCGGACATCGGTGTCGCGCCGCTTGATCTGACGACCGGCGGCGGCGGCATCGACGAAGTGCTGAGCATCCTCAAGATCGGCTTTGTCGGCGAGCATATCAGGCAGTTTCCCGATGGGGCAGAGGCCGCCTGGGAGGCCATCCGGCGCGAACTTGCCGCCTATGCGACACCGGACGGCGTGTTCATCGCCACGGGCACATGGATCGTAACGGCGCGGCGGGCATAAGTTTTTGACATTCCTGCCGCTTTGGGCAAATTTCCTCTCCCCGCGATTCGACAAGCAGGCCTACCGCCTGATTCCTTAACATCGCTGCCAAGGGTACGGCCCGCCGGCAGATAGAGAAGGCTGATCCCATCCATGAAAAAGCCAATGCTGCTGTTCGCCATTCTTGCTGTTTCCCTGCAATCGGCAGCTGCCATGGACACGAGAATGGAAACCGGCCTCGAGAAACTCGATCCGCAGACCCGGCTCGAACAGCGCTGCGATGTGGAGGCGATGGAGCGCATCCGCAAGGACCAGAACGGCTACAATCCCGACAAGGTGCTGGCCTACGCCTTTGCCGACCCGAAAGTCGACCAGCACGCGATCAAATCGCGCGGTGCGGCCTTTCGCAGCCGGGGCGAGTGGTATCACCTGGCATTCAAATGCGCGACGAATGACGACAATATGGAAATCGTCGCTTTCAAATACCGCATCGGTGAAAAAATCCCCAGGAACGAATGGGGCCAGCACTACCTGGTGCCCTGACCGCATCTTCGGGGCAGCGGCGTGCCGGGCAAATAAGTTACCTCGGCCCATAATTTTGCAATGCTATGGCAATGGTGCACGCCGATTGCTGTTGCGGACCGATGTTTCCCGCCACTCCCATCGCATCGGTTCCGGAGAACCACCATGCGACGTTTCTGCCATGCCCTGCTCTCGGCCACTCTCATGATGAGCCTTGCTCCCGCCATGGCGGCCGAGCCGCCGGCCCTTTTCGTCCAGTACGACACGGACCCATGCACCGATGGCCGCTACAGCGACGGCAAACCGCGCAGCTGCCGTGAACTCCTGCGCATGCTCGAGCGCCGTGACCGCTACCGGGAACGGCGGGAGCGCTACGACCCCTGCACCGACGGCCGGATCAGTGATGGCCGCCCGCGCAGCTGCCGCGAAATCAGGCGCTGGCTGCGTGAACGGGACGACGAGGACGACTGGCGGCCGGGCAAACAGTGGAAATAGATTTTGCTGCGCGGAACAAACGGCGCGATCCGCCGTTTGAATGATCGTGAATGTTCACAACGGAGGGTATTGATATGGGAACTGCAGGCGTGGGCTGGATTGCAGCCATCATTATCGGCGGTCTGGCCGGCTGGCTGGCCGAGATGTTCATGAAGAGCGACACAGGCATCGTCATGAATATCATTCTGGGTATCGTCGGCGCGGTTCTTGCCAATGCCATTCTATCGGTGTTCGGCATCGTTCTGACCGGTTGGATCGGCTATCTCATCGCCGGATTCATCGGTGCCTGCATTCTGGTCGGTGTCGGGCGAGCCATCCGCCGCTGACAGCCGCTGCCCGGCCGGTTGCGTGTGACCGGGCAGTTTTGACGATTTCAGCCGTTTGCCGAAGCGATAACCCGGCAAATGGCGGTTTTCGTTGTGCCTTCGGGTGCCACCTGCCCCGGTGCAGGAAGACGCGAAAGGGAATTTTAAAGCGCTTGATGACAGCCGTTCGAGCTTGCGCGATGCCGGAAAAAGCCTATTAGATCAATGCCAAGACGATTGTTGCAAAATCGTCCAGAAGGGGTGCGGCAGTATCGCGATCCATCCCGACAGGTTTGACCGGAGGGCCCGCATGCAATACCGCTTACTTTATCTCCTGCCCGCCACCTTTTTCATTCTCGCCGCCCAAGGCAGCCAATCACGGGCCGATGGTGACACCTATACAGCCTACAGCAACACGGCCCAGAGCATCACCGGCGATATAGAAATGGACGATTTCAGCATTACCTTTGCCAATGGCGAGGCGCTGGCTTTTTCATCGTTGCTCGGCGACCACTTCATTGTCGATGGAAAGAATCTCAACGCATCAGTCTACAAGGTCGAAACCCCTGCGGATCCCGAACTGGAAAACGGCAACAGGCTGTGCGGGTCCGGCGATGTTTCCTATGTCGCCACCTGGCGCGCCGGCGAAGGGCTGACGGAGGTTGCCGTGTTCACCGGCGACAAGGCGCCGGCCAGCAACAGCGATATGTGCGCATCCTATATTTATCAGGATTAGCAGACGTTCTTGCTTTCGCCGGAACAACGCGATTGATTGACCCGGTGAAAACATGCAGGGGACAGTCATGAGTTTGTTGGCCTGGACCGATGAGCGCTGGTACACACTTCGCAGCGGCTATCGTGATCTCTACAACCCGTCCGATGCGCTTCAGGCACTCGAACAGGGGGATTTCACCCTCGCCTGGGACGAATTGTGGGAAAACCTGCACCATCACGGGGATGTGGACACGGCTGCCTATGCCGCCGTCCCGGAAATCGTGCGGATCGCCTGGCAGCTCAAGCTCAGGGATTGGAACGCCTTTGCCCTTGTCGCCACCATTGAAGCGGCCCGCCTGAACAATGACCGCAATCCCCCGATCCCGGAATGGCTGATGGACGCCTATGAACGGGCGTGGGTCGATATGGCCACCCTTGCATTGCACATCTATCCGAAAGCCGAAGACCCGGCCCTGGTGACAGGTCTCCTGTCGGTCCTGGCCTTTGCCAAGGGAAACAGGACCATTGGCACCTTTGCGGTGGATCTGACCGAGGACGAACAGCGCACTCTGCCCGGGTGGCAAGCCAGCGATTCGCCCTAGGATTGCAACAGTGCCTTCCCGGCGCCGCCGAACCTAAAATTTTTGTCATGTGGGAACCGGGCGCAAAGCCAACGTATTGTTGTGGTGTCAACAGCTCAGAGGTTCAACATGAAAAGCCTGATACTTGCCACTGCGATTGCCCTTACATCCCTGTTGGCGTTCAACGCGCCGTCCGAAGCGGCCCCGCTCTCCGTACCGCTGGTCCAGACCACCAGTCCTTCCGGCACGACGGGCAGCGTTGTCCAGAACGTCGATTACCGGCCGGGCTACCGGCGTCACTATCGCCGATGGAATCGCCACTGTTTCGTCCGGACGGAACGGCACCGTGTGCATGGCCGAATCATCGTCAGAAAAGTCCGCGTCTGCCGCTGATTTCCATCTGAACCAAAACCCGGCAAGGCCGTTCTGCCGGGTTTTTTCTTGTCTGCATCGCCCATTCGGCGCGCGCCAGCGGACCGAATTTGACCTGAGACCCGATTGCTGCCAAAAAACTGTTCCACAGTCACATCGACGTCACAATGGAGATGCCTGATGAGACACAAATGCCTTGTGATCGGCGTGCTTGTTCTTATGTTTGCCCTTCTGGGAGCCCTTGCGCTGTTCTCAAAGAAACAAGCCGGGCCCGGCCAAGTACCGCCCCATTCCCTGCAGGATCCCCTTCGCGCTCCCTGAGATCACAGTGTTCATGGCAAGCATCCGTCTGAAATGGCTGGGATATTTCATACTGGCTGCGGCATTGCCGCTGGCGCTTCTGGCGGGCGGACTACCCGTCAACGAATACGAGGCGCAAGGCATCGACGGCGTGGATTGCGACGGTCCGCTTCAGGTGCTTTTCTATGCCGTGCCGGCCCTGCTGGTGTATGGCACCGGCCTCGCGCTGCACGCCAGAACGCTGCGAAAGCCGTTCAGCCTGGCCGTCGCGCTGATGTGTGCCGCCCTGTGCCTGTTTGCCGGACTGAATGCGGCAGCGGCACTGCGCGAGCAGCGACAGCGGGACCGCACGGCGGAAACCTGCAGCTTCGGACTGTGACAACAGGCCGAGCCACTTGCATTCCCGCCGCGGGCAGGATTGGATCGGCAACGAAAACTGCACCATCAATCGGGAATATGACAATTGGCCTTCCAGTGCGATCTGCCCGCAATACCGACCGTTCAGCAAGACGATGATGCCGTGCGCATAACCCGCTGGGATTTTCAGCCGGGCGCCGTCACGGGCTGGCATGAGCATGGATGGCCCTATTTCGTCGTCATGCTGGTGGATGGAACCCTGCGCATTCACAACGGCACCGATATCACCGACGTGCCGCTGGCCGCCGGCCAGTCCTATCAGCGCCCGTCCGGCATCAAGCACGATGTCATGAACGGTTCCCCGCATGCGATTGCCTTTGTCGAGATCGAGATCAAGAAGCCGGAAGCGCTCATCGCCTAGCTCTGAATTTTCTGGATTTTGGCCCCCTTCCGGGGAAGAAATAGGGCGATAACCAGCCTGCCGACCATGGCTTGCCGGTATCCCTTGACCGCTAGGGCGATTAACAGGTTATCCACAGCGCAGGTTTTTCGCAGCTTGGCATTGCTGCCGTTTGCCGTAAAATCGGTGCTCGCAAGTCAATGAGCACCAGGAGCAGACCGTGATCGATCCATCTGATGTCAATCGCGACGCAGAAACAATCGTACTCACCCTCGACAACAATCTGGCTTCGACAGAGCACAAATATCCAAGTGTCGATCAGGCGTGCATGGCCATTCCCCAGCTTCGGGACGTGTCGAGAATTTACATCAACGGCGATACGCCCATCGAGGCGACCGAGTTCGTGCAGCTGTGCGCCGTACTCGACAAGGGATCGGCCATCCGATCCTGACCGGCCGCTGCCCGCTTGATGAGCTTCAATCGGGCGGATAGGTTGCTGCGCATGATCACAGACCGTACCGCACCCGCCATCGACGACATCGTCACCCCCCGCCTCACCTTACGGCTCATGCCCGCCGATGCGGTCACCGCCTGCCTGGCCGGTGATCTCGCCCACGCCGGCCGCATGACCGGAACATCCATACCGCACGAATTGCTTGAGGACCCCGGTGCGCTTGAAGCTGGCCGGATGCGTCTGGACGAAGACCCGGATTATCTGCCGTGGTCCGTCCGTGCGATCATATTGACCGCGGAACGCCGCATGATCGGGCACATCCGGTTTCACACCCGGCCCGATCCCGATTATCTGCAGTCCTATGCGCGCAATGCCGTCGAATTCGGCTATCTCATCTTCAGAAGTGACAGGGGCCACGGCTACGCTTCCGAAGCAGCCAAAGCCGTCATGGAGTGGGCGCGCGATGTCCATGGCGTCCAGCATTTTGCCGCCTCCGTATCGCCGGACAACCCGCCCTCGCTTCGCATCGTACAGCGCCTGGGTTTTGCCAAGGTCGGCGAGGAAATGGATGAGATTGACGGGATCGAATATGTTTTCCTGCGCGCGGCGCGTTGATTTTGACGTGGGGCCGCACGCCAACTTTCTATAAAGAACACAATAGATTACCGGAACAGCTGAATTGTGACTGCGCATCGCGTGTTGTCGTACAAAATGTGCTGGAACAGCAGAAGAATTTAAGGAACCATTCACTGCTGAACTTGTTTGAGTAAACAAGTATGATGTTCGGGAGTACATCCGATGTCTATCAAGTCTCTTATCGTCGCAACCATGATCGGCTTTTCGGGCCTGGCGCTGTCCGGGTGCGTGGAAGGCACCTATTATCAGGGATATAGCGGCTATGGCGGTTATTATGGTGGCTACGGCGGCTACTATGATTCGGTCTATTTTGGCGGTCCGCGCTATGGACGCAGCTATTACGGGCGCAACTACTACGGGCGGAACTATTACCGCCGCGATTATGGCAGGCGCTACTGGGACAACCGCGGCAATCGTCCGGGTTGGAATGGACGTTCCGGAATGGCACGGTCAGACGGCCGACGGGTCTTCGTTCCCCGCTACCGGACCAGCAATGACGGCGGTCCCGGCCGGTCAAATCAATAACCGGATCAAGGCGGCTGCCGGCCGCATCGATCCCGCGGAAAGCAGGGATTTACCGGTCCGTCACGTCGACGGTGCCGATAGCTGGACCATATCGACCAGCCGGAGCGGGTTTTCCGGACCCAATATCTCAGGGCCATATGTTTTGTTTTATTGCGAAGCAGCATAACACCCCCTAAAGTTGGCAGGAAATATCGGGCCTGACGCAAATTGCGTTTTTGCGTACCGAAAACCAACAGTGACGCCGGTTTCCGGCCGAAATGATCTCATTCGGCGGAAAAGCCGGTTTGATTCGACCGGGAGTGAGCATGGACACGTCTATCCTAAAGGACACGGCGTTTGCCGCGGCAAACCGCGAGGGCTGGGTCAAACTGGCGCAAAAGGCCCTGAAGGGTACTGATTTCCATGAGGCCCTCGTCTCGCGGACCGACGACAACATTCCCATCGAGCCGCTGTATGAACGCCGCAAGAATGCCAAACTGACCCCGCGCCGCAATCCGGCGCAGCCATGGCACATCGTCCAGCGCATCGACGATCCGGACCCGGTTCGCGCCAACAGGCAGCTTCTGGAAGATCTGGAAAACGGCGCGACCGGTATTTCGCTGGTGTTCGAAGGGGCGCCCAATGCGTTTGGCTACGGTTTGCCGTCAACGCGCGAGGCGGTCGATCAGGTGCTGCGCGGCGTGCATCTGGAGATGATCCACCTGCGCATGGACGTGCATCCGAAAAGCCGCGCCTGTGCCGACTGGTTCGTCGATTACATGCGCCCGCGCAACATCAACCCGAAGACACTGAGCTTCGCCCTGGGGATCGATCCCGCGGCAACGCTGGCCGGAACCGGCCGCCTGCGCATGACGCTGGCAGCGCTCAAGGCATCCCTGCCGCAGTCGCTGGCCGGGTTCTTCTCCACCGACCTGCCGGGGATCGTGCTGGAAGCCGATGGCCGCGTCTACCACAATGCCGGAGCAACGGAGGCGCAGGAGCTGGGCGCCATGCTGTCCATCGCATCGGGCCATTTCCGCCTGTTCGAGGAAGCGCGCCAGCCGATTGTCTACGCCGCCCCGCATATCGGTTTTTCCATCGCCGTCGATCAGGACCAGTTCCTGTCCATCGCCAAGCTCCGGGCGCTGCGCCGCCTCTGGGCTCGCCTGCAGGAGGCCTGCGGCATTCCCGCGTCTGCCGCAACCATCCATGCGGAAACCTCCATGCGGATGATGACGAAAAAGGACTGCGAAACCAACACGCTGCGCACCACGATTGCGGCTTTTGCGGCGGCAGTGGGCGGTGCCGACAGCCTCGCCGTCCTGCCGCACACCATCACCCACGGCCTGCCCGACCCGTTTGCCCGGCGGCTTGCCCGCAACACCCAGCTGGTACTGGCCGACGAGAGCAACCTTGCCTTCGTCGCCGATCCGGGAGCTGGTTCGGGTGCGATCGAAGCCCTGACCGACGCCCTGTGCGAGGCCGCATGGAAGGAATTCCAGATGCTGGAAAAGGAAGGCGGCATCCTGCAAAGCCTGGTCGAAGACCGCTTCCAGCAGCGCATCATCGCAGCACGGGCGGCGCGCAACGAAGAATACCGGTCCGGCACGCGTGCGATCATCGGAACGACACTTTTCCCTGCGAAGGAGGAGCGGCCAGTGACCGTGCTTGATGCCCCCCATATGCCGCTGCCGACGGATGGCGTGGTTCACTGCGAGCCGCTGACCTTCCCGCGCATCGATGAAACATTGCAGGCTTCCGCAGAATGAGAGTTCCCGATTTTACCCAGATCGACTGGCAAGAACCCAAAGCGTCTGCCCGCAAGCCGGAAGCAGCGGTGTGGAAAACGCCGGAAGGTATCCGCGTCAAGCGTGCCTATGGCGATGCGGCGCTGAAGGGCCTGCCCCACCTCGACACGTTTCCGGGTTCCGCGCCTTTCATCCGCGGGCCGTACCCCACCATGTATGTCCAGCAGCCCTGGACGATCCGGCAATATGCGGGTTTTTCGACCGCCGAAGAATCCAACGCGTTTTACCGGCGCAATCTGGCGGCCGGCCAAAAGGGCCTTTCCGTCGCCTTCGATCTCGCCACCCACCGCGGCTATGACAGCGATCATCCGCGCGTGGCCGGTGACGTCGGCATGGCGGGCGTGGCCATCGATTCCATTCTCGACATGCAGCAATTGTTCGATGGTATTCCGCTCGGCGAAATGACCGTGTCGATGACCATGAACGGCGCGGTCCTGCCGATTCTGGCGCTTTACATCGTTGCCGCCGAAGAACAGGGCGTCGACCAGAAACTGCTCGCCGGAACCATTCAGAACGACATTCTGAAAGAGTTCATGGTGCGCAACACCTATATCTACCCGCCGCAGCCTTCGATGCGGATCATTTCGGACATTTTCTCCTATACCTCGCAGAATATGCCGAAATTCAACTCGATCTCGATTTCCGGCTATCACATGCAGGAAGCGGGCGCGACCGCCGATCTCGAGCTTGCCTATACCATTGCCGACGGCATTGAATATGTCCGGGCGGGTGTCGCCGCCGGGCTCGACATCGACACCTTCGCGCCGCGCCTGTCGTTCTTCTGGGCCATCGGCATGAACTTCTTCATGGAAGTCGCCAAGATGCGCGCCGCGCGCCTGCTCTGGGCGGTGCTGCTGAAGAAGAACTTCAACCCGAAAGACGAACGCTCGCTCTCCCTGCGCACCCATTCGCAGACATCAGGCTGGTCGCTGACCGCGCAGGACCCCTACAACAACATCATGCGCACCATGATCGAGGCGATGGCATCGACCCAGGGGCACACCCAGTCGCTGCACACCAACTCCTTTGACGAGGCGCTGGCGCTGCCGACTGACCATTCGGCCCGCATCGCGCGCAATACCCAGCTGATCCTGCAAAAGGAATCCGGCACCACGCGCATCATCGATCCCTGGGGCGGTTCGGCCTATGTTGAGCGCCTGACCCACGATCTGGCGACGCGGGCGCTCGCCCATATCGAGGAAATCGAGACGCTCGGCGGCATGGCGAAAGCCATCGAACAGGGCATTCCCAAACTGCGCATCGAGGCGGCAGCGGCACGAACCCAGGCACGCATCGACAGCGGCCAGCAGCCGGTGATCGGGGTCAATTCCTACCGGCCGGCCGATGACGTCAAAATCGATGTGCTGAAGATCGACAATGCCGAGGTGCGGGCCCGTCAGCTGTCGAAGCTGCAGCAGCTCAAGGGCACGCGCGATGTGACCGCCGTCGACGGCGCCTTGACCGCCCTGACCAGCGCCGCCAAATCCGGCGCCGGCAACCTCCTCGATTTTGCCATCAAGGCCGCACGGGCCCGGGCAACGGTCGGCGAAATATCGCTGGCGCTGGAAAAGGCCTATGGCCGACACGTCGCCGATATCCGCACCATTTCCGGCGTCTACCGCAAGGAAGTCGGCAAGAGCGCGGTGATCGACCGGGTGCAGGCCAAGGCCGCCGCCTATGAAAAGCGCACCGGCGAAAAGCCGCGCATCCTCGTCGCCAAGATGGGCCAGGACGGCCACGACCGCGGCCAGAAGGTGATTGCAACGGCATTCGGCGATCTCGGCTTCGACGTGATCGTCGGCGCCATGTTCCAGACACCGGATGAAGTGGCGGAGCTTGCCATTGAGAGCAATGTCGACATTGTCGGCGTGTCCTCGCTGGCAGCCGGGCATCTCACCCTTGTCCCCGAACTGAAAGAGGCGCTGAAGCGGCGCGAGCACGACGATATCCTGATCATTGTCGGCGGCGTCATTCCGCCCCAGGATTTCGATGCCGTGCTGAAGGCCGGCGCGACCGCTATCTTCCCGCCGGGGACCGTGATCGGTGAAGCAGCGGAAAAGCTGATTGATACCTTGCTGGGTTCATTGTGACATGATCGTTGTTTATACGCTTGAAGCTGATCATCTGGCCGCACGCCCGGCCAAGGCCGGCGATGCCCTGCCTGACAATACGGTCTGGATCGACCTGCTCAATCCCACCCATGACGAGGATGTCCAGACCGAGACCTGGACCAAGACGGCCATTCCGACCCGCGAGGATATGGTGGAGATCGAGGAGTCCAGCCGCTTCTACACGGAAAATGGCGGACAGTACCTGACGGCGCCGATCCTCTATTTCACCCAGGACAAGCATCACGCCATCAGCCCGATCTCGTTCATCCTGACGGGTTCGTTCCTGGTTACGGTGCGCTATGCCGAGCCGCGCGCCTTCAGCCTCTATGTCAGCCGGGCGTCGAAGCCCGGCAACGGGCTGATCAACGACAAATGCAGCGGCGTGACCATTCTGCTTGGGATCATCGAAGCCGTGACGGATCGCATTGCCGATATTCTCGAAGGCGTCGCCTCGGATATCGACCAGAACTCCCACACGATCTTCCGCCGTTCCGACAATGACAAGCCGATGACGACGAAGAATTTCCGCGACAGCCTCACGCGGATCGGCGGCCAGGGTGCGTTTCTGTCGAAGGTGCGGGAAAGCATTGCCGGGGTGAGCCGCCTGCTGGTCTACCTCGCCGCCATTACCGAGCAGAACAGCTACAAGAAAGAGACGAAGGCGTGGATCAAGTCGCTGGAGCGCGACACCCAATCGCTGAGCACCTATGTCGACTTCCTCTCCAACAAGATCACCTTCCTGCTCGACACGGTGGTTGGCCTCATCTCCATCGAACAGAACGCCATCATCAAGATCTTCTCGGTGGCGGCCGTCGCTTTCATGCCGCCGACGCTGGTGGCCTCGATCTACGGCATGAATTTCGAGTTCATGCCGGAACTCAAGACGATGTGGGGCTATCCCATGGCCATCGGCATGATGATTGCCTCGGCCGTCATCCCGCTGCTGATCTTCCGCAAGAAGGGCTGGCTGTAAGACGAAGTGATGAGATCAGCGATCTTGATTCACTTGACTGCAGGTGTTGTAATTCATTCGCAACACTGGGGCGCAGATCATGTATGTGGTCACCTTGATCGAGATCGGAGACGAAGTTGGTTTCATTATTCCAGATGAAATTCTTGATCGTTACAATCTTAAAATTGGTGACGAACTTGAGGTTTTAGAAACGGGCAAAGGATTGACCCTAATACCGTCTGCTATTGCTTCTGGGGCAGATAGAAATGGCTTTTGATGCATCCGCAAAGCTGAGCCTGCCTTTTCCGGCTCAATTGGGGCAACCAGCCAAAAAACCCTTGTAAGCGAATGGTTTAAGGCTTTCTCTGGTTATTCTGATTCAACCTGCGGCAGTCCGATCGCGATGATTTCCCATTCGCGGCCGTTGAGTTCGAAAATATCGCCGAGCGATTTGCCGAACATCAGTTGCGCCATGGGCGAGACATGCGAAATCTTGCCGTGGCTGGCATCAGCCTCATCTTCGCCGACGATGGCCCAGCTGTGGCGGGTATCATGCTCGTCGGCGATGGTCACCGTCATGCCGAAGCGCACCACGGAGCTGGCGGGGTCGGGATGGGAAACCTCCGCCGTCTCCCGCCGCGCCGTCCAGTAACGCAGGTCACGCGATGCCCGCGCGATCAGGTCGCGGTCGGCCTCGGCATTGCCCTTGGCCAGTTCCTCATGCAGGGCAGCAATTTCCGCATCGATCATGGCAAGACCGTTTTCGGTCACCAGATTCCGGTGCGGACTGACGGGGCGCTCGCCCAGATCAATCGATGAATTGCTGTCGTCTTCCTTGGTGAAAGCTCTGCTCATCCGGTGAAGGTATGCCTTGCCTGACCAAGCTGCAAGTGCCATCAATCGATTGGCCAAAAGACATACAATCCTTGGCCTGTCCAACCGCTGAACCTGAGGTAAAGCCCGTGATCGACAGACGTCTTGTTCTCGGTGGTATGGCCGGGCTTGGTGCCGGGGCACTCCTGCCCGCCCGGACTTTTGCAGCGGCATCCACAGGACTGAATCCCGGATCGCCTGACGATCAGGGCAAGGCGCTCAATGCCCTCCTGCAGAAGGCGAGCGCGACCGGCGACCAGATTTTCCTGCAACCCGGAACCTATATTGTTTCCGGCGTGGATTTGCCCGCTCGGACCAATCTCGCCGGCATTCCCGGCGCAACCCGCCTCGTTTATGGCGGCGGCGGTTCCTTTCTGAGGGCCAGCAGCGGCGCGCAGATCCGCCTCAGCGGGCTTGTCATCGACGGCGCGAACCAGCCGCTTGCCGGCGGTGCCAAGGCGCTGGTCGATGCTGCCAATGTCACCCGGATTGTCATCGAGGATTGCGATTTCGCGGCATCGGGCAAAAACGCCATCGCGCTTTCTCAGTGCGGCGGCAGTATCCGCAACAACCGTATCAGCGGCGCCCGGGATGCCGGTATTTTTGCGTCGCAATCCGCCGGGCTCGACATCACCGCCAACCATGTCGGCGATTGCGGCAATGGCGGCATCCTGATCTTTCGCGATGCGCAGGGGCCGGACGGGACTATCGTCAGCGGCAACCGCGTCGAGAATATCCGCGCCGATGGCGGCGGCACCGGCCAGAACGGCAATGGCATCAATGTGTTCCGTGCGGGCAACGTGCTTGTTTCCAACAATGTGCTGGTGGGGTCCGCCTTCTCCGCCGTCCGCGCCAATGCCGGGAACAATGTGCAGATCATCGGCAACAATTGCACCGGCAGCGGCGAGATGGCGCTTTATTCCGAGTTTGGCTTCGAAGGCGCGGTGATCGCCAACAACATTGTCGATGGCGCGGCCAGCGGCATTTCCATGGTCAATTTCGATGGCGGCGGTCGCATGGGCACCTGCAGCGGCAATGTGGTGCGCAACCTCACCGCCATCGGGCCCTATCCCGCCGACGCGCCTGGTTTCGGCATCGGCATCAGCGTCGAAGCGGATATTGCCGTGACGGGCAACGTCATCGAGACTGCCGCCCTCTACGGCATCAAGCTGGGCTGGGGCCCCTATATGCGCAACCTCACCGCCACAGGCAATGTGATCCGGCAGGCGGGCACCGGCATTTATGTCAGCGTCGTCGACGGTGTCGGCTCCGCCGTCATCACCGACAATATCATCGAGAAGGCCGTCCGGGGCGGCATTCTCGGACATCGCTGGATGGATGCGGTGACCAAGGATCTCGCCCGGCAGAATGCCAGCGGTTATGACAAGCTGATCGTCGCGCGCAATATTCTCAGTTGATATCGGCTTCCGTCAGGATATCGGCCGGGCTGACAACACCGTAGGTGATGCCGTTCCAGTTGCGCATTTCGCGGTCGGCAAACCGGTCGAGCTTCGATTCCAGTTCCGCATCCCCACGGAAAATCCGCGCGAGAACCGCTCCGATCATCGCTTCGGAGGCGCGGGTCGCGCCATCATCGCATTTGAGCGCGATGCCGAGACCGAATTCCGGCAAAGCCGCCACAAAAACGCCTTCCGCACCGGTCTTGACGAAGATGCGCCCCGGCGCCATTTCCATCAGCCGCGTGCAGGCGCGGTTGGTGCCTGCGACATAGTATGGGGCTGCCATGGTGGCATCGAGCAGACGCCTTGCTGCCTTGGCCCGTACCGGCGGCAGGCCGGTGCCGGTCGCCATGCGGGCAAAGCCATGGGCAAGGCTTTTCAATGGGATGGCATAGGTCGGGATGGAGCAACCGTCCGTGCCGCAATGATCCAGCGAATGAACCGCGCCGGTCACGCTCTCCATGGCTTCGCATACCATGGTCTGCGTCGGTGATCCCAGGGTCGAATAGCCTGCGGTCTCGATGCCGAGATGCACGCAGGTGCAGAGAAATCCGGAATGCTTGCCGGAGCAGTTGTTGTGCAGCGCCGTCGGCTCCTGCATGCTGCGGGCCTGGGCGATCAGCACGGACTGATCGGATGACCAATGCGCACCGCATTCCAGTGCGGAGAGGTCGAGACCGGCGCGGCCGAGCATGTCGGCAGCCTTGCTCACATGCAGCGGTTCGCCCGAATGCGACGCGCAGGCCATGGCCAGTTCCTCATTGCCGAAGCCATAGGTATCGGCAGCGCCGCTTTCCACCAGCGGCAGCGCCTGGATTGCCTTGATCGCCGAACGGGGAAAGGTCGGCCGTTCGATATCGCCAGCCGAATAGACAATCTTGCCGTCGCCATCTGTGACAACAACCGCGCCGCGATGGCGGCTCTCCACTGTTTCGCCGCGAAAAACTTCAACCAGAACCGGATTGCTCATAACGCCCTACATTGCTCAGGAAATCGACCGGCGTCCGCCGGAATTGATGGTCTTATAGGATGCCCCGCTTGCCTTTCCAATGGAGAAAACCGGAGATTTGCGCTCAGCCGCCCTTCTGCCACTCCATGACAAGGAAATAGGGTACCCGGCGGTAACGATCGGCCTTGTCGGGATCGCCGCCATAGGGTGCCGGTTCGGCAAAATGGCGCAGGGTGAGACCATGGCCAAGGAGAAGCGACATGTAGGTGCTCAGCGGCCGATGCCAGTTCTGGATGCGGATGCCGCGCCACTCCACCCAGTCCACACGCTCCTCAAGATAATGATCAACGTAGAAACGCGGATCGCCGTTGATATCGGGCTGCCAGCCCCCCGGTTGTCCCGCCGTGTTGAAACTGTTGAGATTGGCAATCAGCAGGGTTCCACCCGGCGCAAGCACCCTGACCATGTCAGCGATGGCCTTGCGCAGATAGGGAATATCGATGAGCGAGAGGTAGCTTACGACCAGATCGAAAGAGGCATCCGGAAATTCCAGCGCCTCCGCATACCCGAAACGATAGTCCCCTTCGGGGTCCCGGGCCTGCGCCTGCGCCAGCAATTCCTCGGTCGGGTCAATACCGACCGGCTTGATTCCAAGGCCCTTGAGGATGCGGCAGAAGCGGCCTTCGCCGCAGCCGACATCGAGCGCGTTTTTAAAGCCGCGTCCGCTGACGCGTTCCAGCATCGGCTTGTCGAGAACATAAACGCGGCCGTAGTCACCGTCTTCCGCCTGTTCGGCAATCCAGGCGGATGCCGATTCCTTCCATCCGTTCGACATGTCTTTTTCCTCTGCCGGAAAAGATGATTCAATTCATGGATTTGCCGGATGCTTTTGACACGGCGAATCCGGGACTTGAAGTCCCGGATTCGAAAAGAACGCTATCGGATGGTTTATTTGATGCGTTCGAGGATCGACACATAGTTGGCGACGGCAGCGCCGCCCATGTTGAAAATGCCGGCAAGCTTGGCATCCGGCACCTGAATGCCGCCGGCTTCGCCCGTCAGCTGCATGGACGAGAGCACATGCATGGAGACGCCGCTGGCGCCGATCGGATGGCCTTTGGCCTTGAGACCGCCGGATGGATTGACCGGCAGGCGCCCGCCCATGGCCGTCTGGCCTTCCAGCGCAACCTTGGCACCCTCGCCCGGCTTGGCCAGACCCATCGCCTCATATTCGATGAGTTCGGCGATGGTGAAGCAATCATGGGTTTCGACAAAGGACAGATCGTCGATGGTGACACCGGCCTGATCGAGGGCGCGCTTCCAACCTTCGGCGCAGCCTTCGAACAGCAGGATGTCGCGCTTGGAGATCGGCAGGAAATCCTGCACATGGGCAGCGCCACGGAAGGCCACGGCGCGCTTCATCTTCAGTGCCGTCTGCGTGTCGGTGAGAACCAACGCTGCCGCGCCGTCCGACACCAGCGAGCAGTCGGTCCGCTTCAACGGACCGGCAACGAAGGGGTTCTTCTCGCTTTCATGCCGGCAGAATTCATAACCCAGATCCTTGCGCATCTGCGCATAGGGATTGCCCACACCGTTCTTGTGGTTCTTCGCGGCGATTGTCGCCAGCGCATCGGACTGGTCGCCATATTTCTGGAAATAGGCCGCCGCAATCTGGCCGAACACCCCGGCAAAACCGGCGGGGATATCGCCTTCTTCCGGCAGGTAGGAGGCTTTGAGAAGGTTCTTGCCGATTTCGGGTCCCGGCGTCGATGTCATCTTCTCGACACCCACCACCAGTACAACACGGGCAGCGCCGGCGCGAATGGTCTTGATGCCCTGATGCACGGCCGCCGAACCGGTGGCGCAGGCATTTTCCACCCGGGTGGCGGGCTTGAAGCGGAAGGCATCGCTGGCCTGCAGGACGAGGCTGGCGGTAAAATCCTGCGGCGAGAACCCCGCATTGAAGTGGCCGAGGACAATCTCGTCGACATCCTGCGGGCCGATGCCTGCATGATCGAGCGCAGCGACGGCCGCCTTGACGATCAGGCTTTCCACGCTCTCGCCTTCCAGTTTTCCGAAAGGCAGATGCGACCATCCAACGATACAGGCTGTCATGTCATTCCTCCAAAATGTCATTCTTGTTGAGGTAACCATGAACCCGCATCGTTTCAAGGTAAAGGGCTTTGTTGCAGTGCAATACCGGAGCCTGTGGTTTGGCAATTATCGTGCGGTTGGGAGCATGGTGGAGAGTCGTTTATTGCTTGCCGGTGGTTGCACCAGTGCTGCCAGAATGTGGTGCGTGGTTCGACAAGCTCACCATGAGGGAAGTGGTTTGGTGCAGGGCCAATTGCAATCCTTGCAGAATATACTCACTGCAGCCCTCACCCTCCCTCATGGTGAGCTTGTCGAACCACGCACGGAGGCTTTGTGCCGCTTCCATCAAATACCGCTCCAAAACGTCGTGATTTTTATTGATTGATCAGTCAATCAAGAATAATAATTCCTCCGAACGAGGTTTTTCAGCATGCCCAAAGTCGGAATGGAACCACTGCGCAAGCGGGAGTTGATCGATGCGGCGATCCGCACCATCGGCCAGCGCGGCTCGCTTGATGTGACTGTCGCGGAGATCGCCCATGAAGCGGGCGTTTCGCCGGCGCTGGCGCATCATTATTTCGGCGGCAAGGAACAGCTGATCCTGGCCACCATGCGCCACCTCCTGAAGGAACTCGGACAGGATCTCCTGGCGGCGCTGGCACCAGCGCAGACACCGGCACAACGCATTGCCGCCATCATCGCCGTCAATTTCTCCGCCTCGCAATTCGCGCCGCAGACCGTGGCGGCGTGGCTGACCTTTTACGTGCATGCGCAGCAATCGACCGAAACCCGCCGCCTCCTGCGGGTCTATGCCCGGCGCATGCATTCCAACCTCGCCTTCGCGCTGAGCAGCATGACCGACCGGGCGACCGCTCTGCAGATCGCCGAGGGCACCGGGGCGATGATCGACGGGCTCTATATCCGCCATGCGCTGCGCAATGGCGCGCCTGAGGCAGCTTCGGCAATCGCGCTCGTGGAAGATTATGTGACGACGAAATTAGCCGCCGCCGGAGCATGCCAATGACAAGACCGAATATTCTCATCCTGATGGTCGACCAGCTGAACGGAACCCTGTTTCCGGACGGTCCGGCCGATTTCATCCATGCCCCGCATCTGCGTGCGCTGGCGCAGCGTTCGGCCCGCTTTGCCAACACCTATACGGCATCGCCGCTCTGCGCCCCGGCCCGCGCCTCGCTGATGTCCGGGCAGCTGCCGTCCCGCACCCGCGTCTATGACAATGCCGCCGAATTCGCCTCGGATATTCCGACCTATGCCCATCATCTGCGCCGCGCCGGTTACTACACCTGCCTTTCCGGCAAGATGCACTTTGTCGGCCCCGACCAGTTGCACGGTCTTGAAGAACGCCTGACCACGGATATCTATCCCGCCGATTTCGGCTGGACGCCCGATTACCGCAAGCCGGGCGAGCGCATCGACTGGTGGTATCACAATCTCGGTTCCGTCACCGGCGCTGGCGTCGCCGAAACCAGCAACCAGATGGAATATGACGACGAGGTGGCGTTTCACGCCACGCAAAAGCTCTATCAGCTGTCGCGCACGTCGGATGATCCGGCGCGCCGTCCGTGGTGCCTGACGGTCTCCTTCACCCATCCGCATGACCCCTACGTGGCACGCCGCAGATACTGGGACCTCTACGAGAATTCTCCGGCGCTTGAACCTGCCGTTGCCGCCATCCCCTTCGAAGCGCAGGACCCGCATGCGCAGCGCCTGATGCAGGCCTGCGATTACACGCAATTCGATATTACCCCGGAAAACATCCGCCGGGCACGCCAGGGCTATCTCGCCAATATTTCCTATGTCGATGACAAGATCGGCGAAATTCTGGACGTGCTGCAGGCTACGCGGATGCTCGACGACACCATCATTGTCTTCACGTCAGACCATGGCGACATGCTGGGCGAGCGCGGCCTGTGGTTCAAGATGAACTTTTTCGAGGGGTCGGCCCGCGTGCCGCTGATGATTGCAGGCAAGGGCATCCAGCCGCAATTGGTTACCCAGCCAGCCTCGACGCTTGACATCAATCCGACCCTTGCGGCACTCGCCGGTATCGACATTGCCGCCGTCAAGCCATGGACCGACGGCGAGGACCTGACCGGCGTCATCGCGGGCGGCAAGCGGCAGGGCCCGGTGCTGATGGAATATGCGGCGGAGGGCTCCAATGCCCCGCTCGTCTGCATGCGCGACGGCCGGTACAAGTTCGTGCATTGCGAGATCGATCCGCCGCAACTGTTTGATCTTGAATCGGATCCGCGCGAGCTGACCAACCTTGCCGGTGATCCCGCCCATGCGGCGATGCTTGCCCAGTTCACGGCTGCCGCCAAGGCGCGCTGGGACATGGCGGCCTATGACGCCGCCGTGCGTGAGAGCCAGGCGCGGCGCTGGGTGGTCTATGAGGCGCTGCGCAACGGCTCCTATTATCCCTGGGATTACCAGCCGCTGCAGAAGGCTTCGGAGCGCTACATGCGCAATCACATGGATCTGAATGTTCTGGAAGAAAACGCGCGCTTTCCGCGCGGCGAATAATGGGGCCAGCTATGGAAGCAGATTTCGTCATCATCGGTTCGGGTTCGGCCGGTTCCGCCATGGCCTACCGCCTGTCGGAGGATGGCAAGCATTCGGTCATCGTCATCGAATTCGGCGGCACGGATATGGGGCCATTCATCCAGATGCCCGCCGCCCTCTCCTTCCCGATGAACATGAGCACCTATGACTGGGGCTTTTCGTCCGAGCCGGAACCGCACCTGGGCGGGCGCACGCTGGTGACCCCGCGCGGCAAGGTGATCGGCGGCTCCTCCTCCATCAACGGCATGGTCTATGTGCGCGGCCACGCCCATGATTTCGACCATTGGGCGGAGAGCGGCGCGGCGGGCTGGTCCTATGCGGACGTTCTGCCCTATTTCAAGCGCATGGAACATTCCCACGGCGGTGAGGCCGGATGGCGCGGCACCGATGGCCCGCTGCATGTGCAGCGCGGACGGCGCGACAATCCCCTCTTCCACGCCTTTGTCGATGCGGGCAGGCAGGCCGGTTTCGAAGTCACCGACGATTATAACGGCGCCAAGCAGGAAGGCTTTGGCGCCATGGAGCAGACCATTCACAATGGCCGCCGCTGGTCGACGGCCAATGCCTATCTGCGCCCGGCGCTGAAGCGGCGGAATGTGAGTCTCGTCAATGGCTTCGCGCGGCGTGTGGTCATCGAGAATCAAAGAGCAACGGGGGTGGAAATCACCCGGCGTGGCAAGACGGAAATCGTGCGCGCGCGGCGTGAGGTGATCGTTGCGGCATCATCGATCAACTCGCCAAAACTTCTGATGCTGTCTGGCATCGGCCCCGCACAGCACCTGAAGGAGCATGGCATTGCCGTGGTGGCCGATCGCGCCGGCGTCGGCCAGAACCTGCAGGACCATATGGAAGTCTATATCCAGCAGGAAAGCCTGAAGCCGATCACGCTCAATTCAAAACTCGGCCTGTTCTCCAAGGCGAGGATCGGCGCACAATGGCTGTTCTTCAAGACCGGCGACGGCGCCACCAACCATTTTGAATCCGCCGCGTTCGTGCGTTCAAAACCCGGCGTCGACTACCCTGATATCCAGTACCATTTCCTGCCCGCCGCCATCCGCTATGACGGCAAGGCGGCAGCCAAGGGCCACGGCTTTCAGGCGCATGTGGGTCCGATGCGCTCGAAGTCGCGCGGCAGCGTCACCCTGCGCTCGTCCGATCCGCTGGAAAAGCCGAAAATCGTCTTCAACTACATGTCGCATCCGGATGACTGGGCGGACTTCCGCCATGCGGTGCGGCTGACCCGCGAGATTTTCGGCCAGGCGGCGCTCGATCCCTATCGCGGCCGCGAGATTTCGCCGGGCGCGCATGTGCAGTCCGACGAGGCCATCGACGACTTCCTGCGCGAACACGCGGAAAGCGCGTTCCATCCCTGCGGCACCTGCAAGATGGGTGCGGCGAGCGATCCCATGGCCGTGGTCGATCCGCAATGCCGGGTGATCGGTGTCGAGGGCCTGCGTGTGGCCGATTCCTCGATTTTTCCGCGCGTCACCAACGGCAATCTGAATGGTCCCTCGATCATGACCGGCGAAAAGGCGTCCGACCATATTCTTGGCCGCGATCCCCTGCCGCGCTCCAATCAGGAACCGTGGATCAATCCGCGCTGGGAAGTGAGCGACCGGTGATGGTATCGGATTTTACTTTGCACAACCGGTGTGCGCGGTTCGACAAGCTCACCATGAGGGATGTCGTTTGGCTGCAATGTCAATCGCAAACCCTGCAGAATAGTGCTCCCTGCAATCATCACCCTCCCTCATGGTGAGCTTGTCGAACCACGCACAAAGCCTATGCTGAAATTACAACTCCAGGAGAACACCATGCGCGCGCAGCCGAAGGCATCGCATTTCATCAATGGCCGCTTCGTCGAGGACAAGGCCGGCAAGCCGCTCGATGTGATCTATCCGGCGACCGGCGAAATCATCGCAAAACTGTTTGGCGCAACGCCGGCCCTGATCGAACAGGCGGTGCAGGCTGCGGCGGCCGCACAGCCCGCCTGGGCGGCGCTCAAGCCGGTGGAACGCGGCCGCATCCTGCGCCGGGCGGCGGACCTTCTGCGTGCCCGCAATGCCGAGATCGCCGAGCTGGAAACGCTCGATACCGGCAAGGCCATTCAGGAAACGCTGGTTGCCGATCCGGCATCGGCGGCCGATGCCCTGGAATTCTACGGCGGCATCATCGCCGGGTTCAATGGCGAGATGATCGAGCTTGGCGGCTCCTATGCCTATACGCGCCGCGAGGCGCTGGGCGTCTGCGTCGGTATCGGCGCATGGAACTATCCGATCCAGGGCGCAGGCTGGAAGTCGGCCCCGGCGCTCGCTGCGGGCAATGCCATGATCTTCAAGCCGTCGGAAAACACCCCGTTGTCTGCCCTCGCTCTGGCAGAGATCTACAAGGAAGCCGGCCTGCCGGACGGTCTTTTCAATGTCTTGCAGGGATTTGGCGATGTCGGTTCGCAGCTCGTCGATCATCCGCTCGTGGCCAAGGTTTCGCTGACCGGCTCCGTCCCCACCGGCAAGAAGGTGCTGGCGCAGGCCGGTTCGCACATGAAACACGCCACGATGGAGCTCGGCGGCAAGTCGCCGCTGATCATTTTCGATGATGCGGATGTGGAAAACGCCGTGGGCGGCGCCCTGCTCGGCAATTTCTATTCCACCGGGCAGGTCTGCTCGAACGGCACCCGCGTTTTTGTCCAGAAGGGCATCAAGGACAGGTTCCTCGACCGGCTGGTGACGCGCACCAAGGCAATCCGCCTCGGCGATCCGCTCGATCCCGAAATCCATCTGGGACCGCTGATCAACGCGGCGCAGCGCGACAAGGTTGTTGCCTATATCGAAAGGGGCAAGGCCGAGGGGGCGACGCTCGCCTTTGGCGGCGGCGTGCCGAAGATGCAGGGTTTTGAAGGCGGCTGCTATGTCGAGCCGACGATTTTCACCGGTGTGACCGATGGCATGACCATCGCGCAGGAGGAAATTTTCGGACCCGTCATGGCTGTTCTCGATTTCAACGACGAGGACGAGGTTGTCGCCCGCGCCAATGACACGGAGTTCGGCCTGTCAGCGGGCGTCTTCACCAAGGATCTGTCTCGCGCCCACCGGGTCATCAGCCAGCTCAAGGCCGGCACATGCTGGATCAACACCTACAACCTCGCGCCGGTTGAAATGCCGTTCGGCGGCTTCAAGCAGTCCGGTGTCGGCCGTGAAAATGGTCTGGCTGCGCTTTACCACTATAGCCAGATCAAGTCGGTCTATGTGGAAACGGGCAAGGTCGAAAGCCCCTATTGAGGCGTGGAGGCGGGACATTCATCTGTCCCGCCATGTCCATCATTTGCCGTAGATGGCGTCGCGCACACCATCGGGAAATGCCCCGATCATGCCGGCATAGGCCGTATTGGTCAGCGCGACGACGGTGAGCTTGCGCTTGGGGTCGACAAACCACGACTGGCCGTAGACCCCGCCCCATTGCCACGTGCCTGCCGATTGTGGCGAGCCCGCCGCCGCAGGATCTTTCAGAACGGAAAACCCGAGACTGAAACCCCAACCCGGCGGCGTGGCCGTCACGACAATATCGCCAATCTGGTTGTCGGACAGCAGTTTGACGCTGTCCGCCTTCAGCAGGGGCGAGCCGCCCTTGCGCAGGGTTTCGAGGAAGCTGATGTAATCATCGGCGGTTCCGGCCATGCCCGCACCACCGGACGCGTAGGAAGCGGGATCGAAGATGCGGTCCGGCGCAAAGCTGACGACGCCGTCGAAAAACGGCACGACATGCGGTCCGTCCATCCGCACCGGCGGCTGGGCATCGCCATAGGCTACCGCCAGCCGTGCCCGGTCACTCACGCTGAATGCCGTATCCTTGAGACCCAGCTTTCCCGTGACATTTTCGCTCACCAGCTCGGGTAGTGTCTTGCCCGTGGCCTTGGCGAGCACCGCACCCAACACGTCGATGCCAACCGAATATTCCCAGGCGGTGCCGGGTTCGAACGACAGGGGGACCGTTGCGATGCGCCGCAGATTTTCTTCGATGGAGAGCCCCGGCTGGTCCAGACCATCGGATATGTTGGCCTTGCGATAGGGGCCATCGGCGGGCTGAAGGAAGCCATAGCTCAGGCCAGACGTGTGATCCATCAGCTGCCGGATCGTGATGACAGGTTCACGGCCATCGGCCAGTTTTGGCCGGAAATCCGGCAGATATCGCGTGACGGGATCATCGAGCTTCAGCTTCCCCTCTTCCACCAGCCGCAGGGCTGTAACCGCGACAATCGGCTTGGTCATCGACGCAAAACGGAAAATGGCATTCTCCCTGATCGGAACCCTGGCCTCGCGATCGGCAAATCCCGCCGCGCGGCGATAGACGATCTCCCCATCCTCGGCGACCAGGATGACGGTGCCCACGATGGTCTGATCGGCGATGGCGTGATCAATCACCGCGTCGAGCCGGTCCTTGAAACTGGCCTGTGTAGCCAGTGCCGGAGCGGTCAAGGCAAGTGTTGTCAGGGCGGTAGCAACTGGTATGTTCATCGGCCTGTTCCTTTTTAATAGTGGTCGCTATATAATAGGATTAGCACAAGCCTGCTTCGCGTCAACAAATTTATTAGTGGTCACTATGAAAATAAATGAGCCATCTGTCAGCACCGTTGAAGAACCCGCCCGCAAGCGCGGCCGTCCGCGCAGCTTTGACCGGGAGGCGGCGCGGGAGAAAGCACTGCAACTTTTCTGGGAGCATGGCTACGAGGGCACGTCGATCAACGACCTGACGGCGGCGATGGGCATTACCCCGCCCAGCCTCTACACGGCCTTCGGTTCGAAGGAAGCGCTCTATGCGGAAGTCCTCGACCTCTACCGCAGCAGTTTCGGCGCCTATTTCCCCGCAGCGCTTACGGAGGAAAAGACGGTTTATGGCGGGATCAGACGTCTGTTGCGCGGCGCGGCGGAAACGTTCACCGCAGGCCCGGGCGGCTGCATGATCTCGACGGCGGTTCTCTCCTGCGCATCGGAAGTGAAAGGGGTCGCCGATAGTCTGGCCGCCATGCGCAGCGGTAGTCTGGACATGATTGAGAACTATATCCGCAAGGGCATCGGCACGGGCGAACTGCCGGAGACCACCAATACGCGTCAGCTTGCCCGTTTTTATGGCACCATCATTCAAGGCATGTCGGTGCAGGCGCGCGATGGCGCGACCATCGAGGAATTGACCGGGATTGCCGAAACGGCGATGTGCGCCTGGCCCGTGAAAGCCCCGGATTAAGCCTTGCCGATGTAATCCACATACTGCGTCAGGGCGCAGACGAGATGATAGAAGATCGAGGCCGGCACGTCTTCGGCCCGTGCCCTGCCCTTTTCATCGATCAGGTCGATCCACAGGCCCTTCGGCGCCTGTTCGATATGCCAGCGGAACAGACGGCCCACCCGTGCCTCGACTTCCGGTTTCAAGTCCGGCCCGCCATTGCCGTCCAGCGCAATAGCGGCCTTCACCGCCTCTGTCTGCGGCCAGCTGCGTGAATTGGTGTCGAGCGGCAGGCCGTGCCGGGATACAGCGCCATAGGCGAGTTCCGTGGTACGGTTCAGCCCGTTGGCAATAGCCGAGGCATAGAGCTTGCGCGCGTGGCGGATGATGTCTTTCTGGCCCGACGCCTTGGCAAAATTGGACAGCAGGTAGGCCCATTCGAAATGGTGCCCCGGTTCCGTCCACTCGCCTTTTTCGCCCGGTGCCCGCTCCCAGTCATCGGTAAAATATTCGCCGAGCGTCCATGTCTCCGCATCGAAGAGGTGATGCCGGAACAGATCGACGATGCGCGCGGCACGCTGCAGATAATCGCGGTTGCCCGTCACATCGTACCAGGCAAGGAATGATTCCAGCAGGTGCATATGCGGGTTGGACCGGCGCAAACCGGTATCACCCGGCATTTCCAGAAAACCGCGCAATTTGGAATCGGCGAGATACTCATCGATGAAGGCAAAGGTTTCCGTGGCAAGACCAAGCGCCTGCGGATGGCCCGCCCGATGGGCATGCGCCAGCGCCAGCAGCACGAAGGACTGGTCATAGGCGTCTTCTGCCCCGTCAAGCACCGTACCGTCGGGGTTGAACGTCTTGACCCAGCCGCCGCGCTTCGTCCGGCCATTGGCCGTGATGAAGCGGATACCATGGTCGATCAGATCATGGGCCGGGCCATCCCAGCCCATTTCGTGCGCCACCGCAAAGGCATAGATCTGCCGCGCCGTGGTGCGCATCCGCTTGGTCTTGACGATGGGGGTGGCGTCGAAGGTCAGCGCCTCATGGAAACCGCCATAGCGCCGGTCGACGCCGACCGTCGACCAGAGCGGCAGCGTCTCCTCGAACAGCCAATGGCGTACGCGCTTTTCATAGGCGCCGACCTGCGGCAGCCGGTCCTGCGCCGGCGTGAACTTGGTTTCAAGCCGTCCCGTCTTTTCCAGCTGTTCGACGATCTTGCGGACATTCTGGCTTTCGGTGACGGGAGCAACGAATGTTGCATCGGAAGTCGACACGACGGCGAGATCGCGCAGGCCGATGGCGGACAAAAGGCGGCCATTGCTGCGCAGATAGCTGTTCTCGCAATCGATGGCCACGACATCGCCGACAATCACATTGCCGCTGCCGTCGCTTGAACTGACTTCGAGCAGCGATTGCCAGGACCCGAGATCGTTCCAGCGGAAGCGCGCCGGGACCAGCGCAATGTCCTGCGCATGTTCCATGATGGCATAGTCGACGGAAATGGATGGCACCTCCGCATAGAGATCGTGCGGCAGGTAGGTGCCGGAGACATTGCTTGTCGCCTCGTCGAGCGCCGTGACGGCACCATCCCAGATCTGCGGCGCATGGGCACGAAAGGCATCGCGCATGGTGCTGGCGCGGAACAGAAAGATACCGGAATTCCAGAGGAAGTTCTTCGATTCAAGATACTGGATCGCAGTTTCCTCGTTCGGCTTTTCCACGAAACGGATGACATCGCGCGTGTTTTCATTCTGCGGTCCGACCTCGATATAGCCGTAGCCCGTCTCCGGCCGGTCCGGCTGGATGCCGAAGACAACGATCCGGCCGGCCATGGCCGCATCGGTGCCCGCTTCCACCGTGTTCCAGAAATCCCGGTCCGTGGTGATTTCATGATCGGAGGGCACAACCAGCACCAGATCATCGCCATGTTCGCGCAGCGTGATCTCAGTTGCCAGCACGACGGCGGCCGCGGTGTTGCGCCCCATGGGTTCGAGAATCGCCCGCCCGCCCGCCAGATCGACACCGGAAAGATCCTGGCTGATGCGGTCGGCATGCCGTTCGGAGGCAAGCAGATAGACCGGAACAGGCATTTCGCCGCCGCGCGCGCCCATGCGCTTGACGGTGCGCAGCAGCATAGAACCTTGACCGGAAAGATTATGAAACTGCTTGGGAAAGTCTTCGCGCGACAAAGGCCAGAGCCTCGAACCAACACCGCCACTCATCACAAAGCTGATAATCCGCTTCATTCCCGATGTCATTGCATGCAACCCCATTGTTTCAGTCGATATCTCGTCCGATATACAATTCGCTCTCTTCCGGCAGACTTTGCGATACATCGCATCATCCGTATTTTACCGATACAAGACTTTCAGCAGCGATCACAAGGCCGGTTCAACCATTTCCGGAACAAGGTTTATGTTTGCACGGGTATAATTGAAGAAGTGCTTATGAAACGACTTGCAGGCATAAAAACTCGGCGGTATATACCCCGCATCACTGGTCACGGAGTGTAGCGCAGCCTGGTAGCGCACGTCGTTCGGGACGACGGGGTCGGAGGTTCGAATCCTCTCACTCCGACCAGTGTTTTCAACAGCTTTCCCATTCGATGTCCGATCTG
Source organism: Phyllobacterium sp. MT110 (assembly GCF_058792715.1). NCBI lineage: Bacteria > Pseudomonadati > Pseudomonadota > Alphaproteobacteria > Hyphomicrobiales > Phyllobacteriaceae > Phyllobacterium > Phyllobacterium sp. MT110. The sequence goes on along the minus strand of NZ_JBXAFE010000001.1, from coordinate 335,129 downwards.
CGGACATGCCACGCGCATGTCAGTGCAGCGTATCGCCGCCGTCGGGATCGATCAGGCCGGCCAGCCCCTCGTCCTCGACCGCACGCAGAAATTCGTCAAATGCAGCCTGGTCCGTTTCGAACGGGTCGTCCCAGACAATCGAATCCTTGTCTTCGGTCACTACTTCGAGCGTCCATTCGCTCTGCTCGGCAAGGCGGTAAATCTCAACGCTGACGGTGATTCCATCGCGCGTGAACTCCTTCGACAAACGCGACACAACCAGTTCGGGTTCTTCGTCCATCATCAGCCCTCGGGACATTCCTTGTTTCTCGCTTCATCATCTTACGACGCGTCGTGAAATAGCAAGCGGGAAAATCCAGATTCATCCGTGCCGGCCGGCACGGTCTTGCGTGCGCCTTGCGCCGCCGTACCGATCCACTATTATTCCAGTCCACGTTCCATGCATGGCATGAAGCCATGACCACCCCAGATCGAGCGGAGCAATCCATGTACAGACCACCCGCGTTTCGTGAAGATCGCCTTGACGTGATGCACGCATTGATCCGCAAGCATCCGCTGGCCATGCTGGTGACGAGCGGCGAACACGGGTTGATGGCAAACCTCATTCCCTTCGAGCTCGATGCGGATGCGGGGTCGAACGGAACCCTTCGCGCGCATCTGGCCAGAGCCAACGAGCAGGTGGCGGCCTTGCAGGCGGGTGCCGAGGCGCTGGTCATTTTCCAGGGCCCCAACACCTACATCACGCCGTCCTGGTATGCGGCCAAGCGCGAACACGGCAAGGTTGTACCAACCTGGAACTACGTCGTTGTCCAGGCCTGGGGTACACCGCAGATACAGGACGATCCGGAATGGCTGCGCCGGCAGATCGGCAGCCTCACCCGCACGCAGGAAGGCGGCCGCGCCCAGCCATGGGCTGTAGAAGATGCGCCCGAGCCATTCATTGCCGGACAGGTGAAAGGCATTATCGGCGTTGAAATCCCGATCACGCGCATCGAAGGCAAATGGAAAGTCAGCCAGAACCGGGCTGAAGCCGACAGGACCGGCGTTGCCGAGGGCCTGCGGCAAGAGGGCCCGGAAGCGCAGGCCATGGCGCGGATCGTGCATGAACGGGGAAAATCCGGCGGCGCCTGACCGCCTTCCCGCCATGCAGAAACCTGACATTTCACTGGCCGCCGCCGCAGGCAAGCTCCGGCAATTGACGGGCGAGACCGTCCGGCTCGTCCCAATCACGGAAGGTGAGGATTCGCGTGCCTTCCGTTATAATCTGGGCAACGAGCGCTTTGTCCTGCGCATCAACCGGTCCGCTGATGGATTTGCCAAGGACGCCTATGCGAGCCGGCATTTTTCCGCGCCCGCGCTGCCCATTCCGGCCGTTGTCGCGCACGGCGTTCTCGATGACGGCAACGGGTTTTGTATCTCGCACATGGCAGAAGGCGTCACCCTGCAGGATTTGCCGCCGCAGGATCTGCCGCCGGTTCTTGCACCGGTCGCCAATGTCCTGCAGGCCATTGCTGTCTCAGACATTGGCTCAGCGCGCGGCTACGGCCCGTTCGATGCGTCGGGAAACGGACGCAATGCAAGCTGGACGGAATTCCTGTCCGCCGTGTCAGCCTATGACTGGGGTAGCGTGACCGGCGATGACCAGGTCGCGGATATGGCCGGACGCTGTGCCGAACTGGCCAGGCACTGCCCCGATGTGCGGGCGCTTGTGCATGCGGATTTCGGTTCGAACAATGTATTGACCGATGGCCGTAGGATCACAGGTGTCATCGACTGGTCGGAAGCCATGTATGGTGACCCGCTCTACGATATCGCCAATATCCTGTTCTGGCGGCCATGGCTGGACTGCATGGAGCAGCAGGCCCGCTATTTCGAGGTTCACCGGCCGGATCTCGTCCGGGACAAAACCGTACTCGCGTGTTATCAGCTGCGCATCGGGCTGCAGCAGGTCCATGAGAGCGCCGTCGACGGGGCACTCGACGACATGCATTGGGCGCTGCAACGCTGCCGCGCCATCGACAGCCTACTGAGGACAGCGTAGGGTCCAGACCCTAGGCAGCCATGGCCGCCAGCTCGATGCGGTTTCGGCCGAGGCGCTTGGCCCGGTAGAGCGCCACGTCCGCCTCCTCGATCAGTTCCGTCATTGACTGATGCTGCGCTGTAAAAGTGGCGACACCGGCGCTGACGGTGACATGGGCCCGCGTGCGCCCGAGATCGAAAAAGGTCTCGTTGACGCGCCGCCGGATCGCTTCGGCCATCGCCATGGCTTCGCCGGCGCCTGCGGACGGCATCAGGATCGCTATCTCCTCCCCGCCATAGCGGGCGACCAGATCGGATTTGCGCACCAGCGAGCGAATGATGGTGGAAATTTCCACCAGCACCAGATCGCCATTGGAGTGACCCCACCGATCGTTGATGCTCTTGAATGAATCGATGTCGATCATGACAAGCGAAAAGACGTCGCCGCCGGTCGATGCCGCCTTGCGGAAGGTGCGCCGCGCGACCCGGTCAAACAGACGGCGGTTGGCAAGGTTGGTCAACGGATCCGTATGGGCGTCCACCTCCAGCGTCTTCACCCGGTCGACACGCAGGCGTTCGCGATGCAGGAACATGGAGATGAGAAAAATCCCGGCAACGCTCAAGATCAGTATCGGCAAGGCAATGCGCTGGAAAATCGGCAGCGCCTGCTCGAATGGCAGGATGAAGATGCTCAGCGTGTAGAGCGGAACCGTCAGGCCGAGAATGAGGAAATGTTTCCAGGAATAGGTCTGGGGCCTGTAGACCAGCGTGAAGATCAGGCTGATCAGGCCGATGATGACAATGCCGACGACACCGGCCTGCACACCAACCCCTCCGATCAGGACGCGGGACAGGATCGTTAGAGCTGTCGACACCAGCACCGCCACAACGCCGCCGAACGGTGCGCTGAGCGCCAGCAGGATGGAACGCGCATCGACAATGATGCCCTCATCGACGATGACGGGGTCGAGCATGGAAATGATGGCGGCACCGCCGAACAGAAGCCCAACCATCAGGCCGCGCGTCCAGGGCAGGTTGAAAGCGCGAATAATGGAGCCATAGGCCATGCTGACCAGGGCAACCAACCCAAGACGATGGACGAGATCGGCAATGACAGGGAAATATTCAGCGTACAATTATCAACCTCAATTCCACTTCACGCGACACTAGCGTTTGCGGGCTAATTTCGTGCGAAGGACATCCCTAAAAATTGAACTATTGGGCGATACCACGCGAATCTTCTACCACAGGTTGTATTGACTGACGACCTTTGAAACAAATTTTACCAATCGATTGCTTGAAAAGCATGGAAGCGGATTTTTATTCCCGGAGCGGGGATCGCCGGGTTCTCAAGCGGCGGGAACCTGCAGTCTGGGCACGGCATCGATCAGAACCCGGGTTGCTTCGGCCTGCGGGGCAGCAAGAACCCGTTCGGTCTCGCCGCTTTCGACAATCCGCCCCTCGTCCAGCACGATCATGCGGTCGGCCACGGCCCGGACCACGGCGAGATCGTGGGAAATGAAGAGATAGGACACACCCGTTTCCTCCTGCAGATCGAGCAGGAGATTGAGGATCTGCGCCCGCACGGAAACATCGAGCGCGGATACCGGCTCGTCCAGCACGACCAGGTCCGGACGGGTGGCGATCGCCCGGGCAATGGCAATGCGCTGGCGCTGGCCGCCAGACAGTTCCAGCGGGCTGCGCTGCATCAGATCAGGGCTCAGCCCCACCCGTTCGAGCGCGGCGGCGATAAGCTGGCTATAGCTGCCCCGTGGCGCCAGATCGTGCAGGCGCAGCGGGTCTTCCAGGATGCGCCGGACCGTAGCCCGCGGATTGAATGCCGCCAGCGGATCCTGGAACACCATCTGGAATCTCGGGCGCAGCAGCCGCAAGGCTTCGCCCCGCAGGGCCGTGATATCGTGGCCGCACAGGTGGATTGATCCCGCATCCGGATTGCCCAGCCGCATGACGAGGCGGGCGAGCGTCGTCTTGCCCGATCCCGATGCCCCGACCAGCGCCAGCGTTTCACCGCGCTGCAAGGCAAATCCGATATTCTTCAGGCCCGATGCGTTGCGCTCGCCAAAGCGCTTGGCAACATCCTTCACTTCGAGAACAATGGAATTGTCGGTTTCACTCATGGCACGTTCAGGCTGTCAGGGTTGATTTCAACAAGCCGCCTTTGCCGCGGCGTGTCCAGTGACAGGTGCGCGCCGATCAGCGCCTTGGTGTAGGGATGCGCGGGTTGGCCGAGAACATCGGTTGCGGTGCCCTGTTCGACCAGTTGTCCTTTGTAGAGAACGGCGATCTGGTCGGCGCGTTCGGACGCCAGCGCGATATCATGGGTGACGAACAATAGCGTCAGCCCGTCCTCGCGCACCAGCTCGTCCAGCAGGTTGACGATATGGCGCTGTACCACCGTGTCGAGCGCGCTGGTCAACTCATCGGCGATGACAAGCGACGGATTGGCCGCCAGCGCCAATGCGAGGGCGATGCGCTGGCGCTGCCCGCCGGAGAATTCATGCGGATAGCTGTTGAGGCGCGACAGGGCTTTCGGGATGCGCACCCGGTCCATCAGGTCGGCGGCACGCACCCGCGCGGCGATCCAGCTGGTGTCCTCATGCGCCCGGATGACCTCGGCAATCTGGTCGCCAACCCTCATGACCGGATCGAGGCTGCCGCCCGGGTCCTGGAACACCACGCCGATGTCCCGGCCGAGACGCGGGCGGCCCGACGTGCCGGGAAAGACGATCGAGCCAGTCTGGCGCGCCTGTTTTGGCAGAAGCCCCGCAATGGCCATGGCGAGAGTGGATTTCCCCGAGCCGCTTTCGCCGATCAAAGCCAGCCGCCCGCCCTGGTCGAGGTCGAGCGAGATATCCGCCAGCGCAACGGTCTTGCCGTAGCTCACGCCGACATTTTCCACGCGCAGCAATGGTTCGCTCATGGCTGGAGGAACCTTTCACTGCGCGACAGGCCGCGCCCGATCAGATGCACGCTGAGAACCGTCACCACCAGCGCCAGACCCGGCACGATGGAAAGATAAGGCGCCGCGCGCAGCACCGTGCGCCCTTCGGCAATCATGCTGCCCCAGGTCACCCGGTTCGGATCGCCGAAGCCGAGGAACGACAGGGCAGCTTCGATGAGGATGGCCGCGGCCACGGAAATGGCGGCGAGCGAGGCGGCCGGACCAAAGGCATTCGGCAATATTTCCCGGAAGGCAATCTCCAGCGGCCGCATGCCAAGCGTGCGGGCGGCGGCCACGAAATCGCGCTCGCGCAGTGACAAAACCTCCGCCCGTGTCACCCGCGCGGCTTGCGTCCATGTGCCGAGGCTGATAGCCAGAATGAGGGTCGGGACGCTCGGCCCGGTGACGCTGATTGTCGCCAGCGCCAGCAGAAAACCCGGAACCGTCTGGAATGCCTCGGTGATCCGCATCAGCACCGCATCGGCCATACCGCCGAGAAAACCGGCCAGCGTGCCGACCAGACTGCCGATGACAAGCGATGCCGCAGCCGAGAAGAATGCCACGAGCAGCGTCGTGCGCGTGCCGTAGAGAAGCTCCGACAGCACATCGCGGCCAAGACGGTCGGTGCCCAGCCAATGCGCCTGCGATGCGAAAGGCCGCAGCAATGGTTCGCCGACGATGGCGAGCGGATCGCCCGGCACAATCCACGGGGCGAGCAGGGCCATGAGAACCAGCGCAAGCAACAGCACCAGTCCGGCACGGCCTTCAAGGTTGAGACGCCGCCAGATCGTCATCGGCCGATCCTCACGCGCGGATCGAGCCTGCCATAGGCGAGATCGACCAGCAGATTGGCGATAATCACCGTGACGGCGCTGCACAGGATGACACCCAGCAGCAGCGGCGTGTCGCGCCGCGAGACAGCCTCCGCCGCCAGCCGTCCGAATCCCGGAATGGCAAAAACGCTTTCCACCACGACGCTGCCGCCCAGCATCACCGCCGCCTGCAGGCCAAGCATGGTGATGACAGGCAGGACCGCATTGCGCGCCACATGCCGCCAGACGATACGGCCACGGCTGAGACCGCGCGCCTTCAGGCCGGTGACGAAGGGATCGCGCCAGACCTCGCTCATGCGGTCGCGCATCAGGCGCAGATACAGCGCGAGGTACACCATGGCAAGCGAGGCGACCGGCAGGACCAGATGCGCGGCGATATCCGCCATGCGCGCCCATCCGCTCTTGCCGGACGCGATGGTCTCGATGCCGCCAACCGGCAGCCAGCGCAGATCGACGGCGAAGACCACAATCAGCACCAGCCCCAGCCAGAATCCGGGAACCGCATAAAGCGCCAGCGAACCGATCGACAGGAACCGGTCGCGCAGGGAACCGGGTTTCGCACCGGCGATGACGCCGAGCAGCGAACCAAGGAAGAAGGCCAGCGCCGTGGCAATGCCCATCAGCAGCAGCGTCGCCGGCAGACGTTCGATGATCACCGACAACACAGGACGTTGAAACGCTGTCGACCAGCCGAGATCGCCGTGGCCAAGTGCCGAGACATAGGCGATGAAACGATGGAATGGGCCCTGATCAAGGCCCCATGCCTGGCGCAATTGTGCCAGCTGGTCGGCATCCATGCCTCCGGAACGCGCGACATAGGAATCCACCGCATCACCGGATGCGGCCTCCAGCAGCAGAAAGCTGCCGATGAGCACAACGGCCAGAACCGGAATCGCACCCAAAAGGCGTTTCAGAAAAAAGGATGCGAGTGGCGGCAAGAAGGGCTCCGACAGGTCATGCGAATGGAGGGGGACACTAGAGCCAATAATGCCGGAAGACAAACGGGTTTGTGTTCAGGAGGGAAGATGCGGTATCATGATAAAACCATACACTCAACCCCTACCCTTTCAGCCAGACATTGGACCAGTTCGACACCGCCCAGCGCGGATTGTCGGACACATTCTGCACGGTATCGCGGGCAACGGTGATGAAGGAGAACTCCGCCACATTGATCAGCGGCAGGTCCTCAACCACCACCTTCTGCAACTTCTTGTAGAGACCGGCGCGCTTGTCGCTATCCACGGTGGAAGCGGCATCCTTGATCAGCTTGTCCACATCCGCATTGGCATAGCCATACTGGTTGGAGAACGGAACACCGGCAGGCAGCCCGCTTTCGAACAGGATGGTGGTGGAGATCGCCGGATCGGAACGGTAGACCGGCGTTGCCACGGTGATATCGAAATCGTGGTCCGTATAGACCGCCTTCAGATGGGCGGGTGTATCATTGCTGACCACCTGCGCATCGATGCCCACCTTGGCCAGCGCCTGGCGCAGATAGTCGCCGAACTGCTTGGTTTCATTGAAGAATGGTGCTGGCAGGAGCTTGAGCGTGAAGCGGTTGCCATCGGCGCCGCGCTTGTAGCCCGCCGCGTCGAGCAGCGCTTCCGCCTTGGCCGGATCGAAGGCATGGGCGGCCACATCTGGTTCATAAAACGCCTTGTCATAGGCAGGAACCGGCCCCGTGGACGGTTTTGCATAGCCGAGGAAGATCGTCTTGACGACAAAATCCCGGTCGATGGCATGGGCAAGCGCCTGACGCACCTTCGGATCGGCCAGTTCCTTGCGGCGATGGTTGATTTCGACGATGAGCTGATAGGTCAACCCTTCATAGCCATTGGCATAAACCTTCAGGCCCGGCGCTTTGGAGATGCGGGCGAGATCGGCAAGCGGCACGGCGGAGAAAGCAGCCAGCTGGATCTGTTCGGCCTCCAGCGCATTGCCGGCGGATGAACGGTCGGGCAGAATCTGGTAGACGATTTCATCCAGCAGCGGCTGGTCCTTCTGCCAGTACGCCTCATTGCGCTTCAACAGGTAATATTCGCCCGGCTTGTGTTCGCCGAGCTTGAACGGGCCGGTGCCGACCAATGCTTGGTTGGCCGGATTCTTGGCGATATCCGTGCCTTCATAGAGATGTTTCGGCACGACTGAGGTGACCACCGGCAGCGCATTGCGGATGAGCTGGAACGGCGTCGGCTGCGAGAATTTAAAGACGGCCGTGTGGTCATCCGGCGTTTCGACGCTCTCGAGGTTCTTGAAGACCACGCGGCCGAGGTTCTGCAGCTTCTTCCACACTTCCAGCGCGGAGAAGGCAACGTCAGCCGAGGTGAACGGCTTGCCATCATGCCAGGTCACGCCTTCGCGCAGTTTGAACGTCGCGGTCAGGCCGTCGGCCGAGCCCTCCCAGGCGGTGGCCAGGCGCGGCGACAGGCCGTCCTTGCCGTCGTAGGACTGTTCGGCCAGCGGTTCGACAATCTTGCTGGCGACAAAGAACACGCCGTTGGACGCGACGATGGCTGGATTGAGATTGGCCGGTTCACTGTCCCCGGCGACGATCAGACGCCCGCCTTTGACGGGCGTTTCCCCCTGCGCCCAGCCAAGACCCGGCATGGCGGTGAGCGCGGCGGCGCTGGCGGTCAGATGGAGAAAAGAGCGTCGGTTCAACAGGATACGGGACATGCTTGCGATCCTCTTATGTATAGGTTTGGCCGAGGGGGCGGGACAGAATCTGGCTGAGAGCCCTGATGGTGGCGCGGGCAAAATCGGGTTTGGCGGACGCGCCCATGTGCCCGACGCGCAGCAGCTTGCCCGATGTGTCGGCGCGGCCGAGCGACAGGAGGATGCCGTGCTCATCGCGCAACCGGTCGCGCAAGGCCGTGTCGCTGAAACCATCGGGCAGCTTGAAAGCGGTCGCCGTCGGCGCGCAGAATTCCAGCTTTTTCGGCCACAGCTTCAAGCCAAGCTCAAGCAGGCCGTTGCGGGTGATTTCAGCCGTTTCCGCATGGCGGGCCCAGACGTTTTCGGCGCCCTCCGCGGCATAGAGATCCAGCGCCGCATCCAGCGCATAGATTTCCGCAATGGACGGCGTCACCGGAAAAGGCTTGCCGGGCTCCGAGGCGCCTTTCCAGCCGAGAAGGCTGAGGAACGAGCCGCGCGGCGCATCCGGGTTGGCCTCGATCTTGGCCCAGGCCCGCTCGCTCACGCCGATAAGGCTGAGGCCCGGCGTGCTGCCCAGGCATTTCGATGGCGAGGTGATGAAAATGTCGGCATGCGTCTCACGCGGATGGGCATCCAACCCGCCAAAGGACGACACGGCATCGACAATGAGATAGGCCCCGTGCTCGGCAACGACCGCACCGATGTCCCGCAGCGGATTGAGCGTGCCGGACGGCGTGTCGTGATGGCAGAGCGAGACAATTTTGATGTCCGGGCGCTGGCGCAGCACCGCACGCACCGCCTGCGGGTCGATGATGTCGTCATAGGGCACGGCAAGCTCGACGACTTCCTTGCCATAGCGCGCGGCCCAGCCGGCAAACCCCTTGCCATAGACACCGGAGACAAGGTTCAGAACCACATCGTCACGGGCAATCAGCGCGGCAGCAGCAGCTTCGATGCCGAGAATGGCCTCCCCCTGCATGATGACGGGCGCCGTGTCCTGCCGCAGCGCCAGCCGCAGCTTTTCGATCACCTCGGCATAGAAGGCCTGGAAGGCGGGATGATAGTCATAGAGAACAGGCTTTCCGAGCGCGGCAAGCACTTGCGGATAGGCGGGAACCGGACCTGTGGTCAGCATCAGCGGCGGAATGGGGAGCATGGATCGCACTTCGAAATTTCATCCCATTCACCGGCGCAAATGGCACTTGAAGCAGACCATATTCTCCCGTTTGCTGGAAACCAAGAAAAACTATTCCAATATTCCAAAACGCGCTGGCAAAACCATCATACGTGGTTCGACAAGCTCACCATGAGGGAACCCGGTGGGCTACAGCGCTAATCTTGAACGTTGCGGAATATAGCTCCCTGCAATCCCCCACCTCCCTCATGGTGAGCTTGTCGAACCACGCACAAAAGCTCTTTACTCCAGCGGGATCACATCCACCGATTGCTTCGCTTCCTGCGAACCGCTGGTTTTCAGCACGCCGACGATGGGCGAAACATCGGCATAATCCCGGCCGTAGCCGACGGTGATATGGTCATTGCCGGCCATCATCGCATTGGTGGGATCGAACTCCTGCCAGCCCGCCTCACGCCCGCACCAGACACGCACCCAGGCATGCATGGCGTCGGCACCCTCAAGCCGCTCCTTGCCGGGTGGCGGGATGGTGCGCAGGAAACCGCTGACATAGCCCGCCGGAATGCCGATGCCGCGCAGGCCGGCAATCATGATGTGGCTGAAATCCTGGCAGACACCGGCCCGCAGTCCGAACGCCTCGCGCGCCGTGGTGCGCACATTGGTGGCGTCGGAATCATAGGCGAAATCCGCATGGATGCGGTTGCACAGATCGCCCGCCGCCTCCATGACCGTGCGCGTCCTGCCGAGGCTTGTCGCGGCGTAGGCCGATATGTCAGGGTCGATGGCAGCGTGGGCGCTGGATGTCAGAAAGTGATGCGGCGCGTCGGATGCCACCGACCAGACGCCGCGTATTTCCCGGATCAGGCCGGCAAGATCGGGCGAAACATCGAGCATGGTCTGCGGCCGCGCGACGTTGATGCGGGCCGTCATCGTCACGTCGAGCGTCTCGTGCGGATTGCGGTAGACGATGGAGGTCACCGTATTGGCGAAGAAATCGGTAAAATCGGAGCGTTCCGCCGCTGCAGGATCAAAGGACAGGCTGGAGGCGACCACGCGCTGGATTCCCGGCAGGGTCTGCGGCATCACCCGGATATGGTGGCGCCCGCCCGCTGCGGAGCGCTCATAGTCATAATGCAGGTGGAGGCGGATGTTATAGAGCATTCCTCACCCCCTCAGGCAAAATACGTATCGGAGATGGTATCGGACAGCGCGCCGATTTCATTGGCGAGTTCATGCAGCTTGTCAGCGGTCAGTTCGCTGGATTCCATGATGGCAAGCTGCGTGTGCAGGCGCAGCACATCCTTGGAAAAGGCGGACATATGCGCACCCGCCTCGCGCTGCGGCAAAAGATTGAACTCGGTTTTGAGCGCATCGAGCTGGAAAATGATCGAGCGCGGATTGAGCGGATCGAGCGCCAGAAGATCGAGCACGCTGAGGCGGCCGGAATAGACGCTGTACTGCCTCCGGTGCGTCATGACGCTGTCGCCGATTTCCAGCAGCATTTCCAGCGCCCCTTCCGGGGCTTCATGCCGCGACAGGTTCGCCAGAATGCGCGCCATCTGGATGCCGCGCTCCAGCCGGCGGCCGATTTCAAGAAAACGCCAGCCGGTGAAACGATACATGTTCTCGTGCACCAGACCGGAGAACCCGGCCAGCTTGCGCAGGATGATCGTCATGGCGCGGGTGCCGTCATCGCCCTGCGACACCACCCCCTGGAACCGGTGCACGGTCTTCGACAGATCGCGCAGCGCCAGCCAGCCATCGGGCGAAAACCGGTCGCGGATGCGTCCGGCACTGAGCATTGCGCCGTCGATGGAACGCAGGAGGCCCTTGGGAATGGCTTCATCGAGATCAATGCCGAGGGGTTTGAGCTGATCGCGCATTTCCGTCAGAAGCGGCAATTCCGCATTGGCCGTCTCGGCATAGCGGGCATGGCACGCCCGCAGGATACGCGCCGTGGCTTCGGCACGTTCGATATAGCGGCCCATCCACATCAGGTTTTCCGCCGCACGGCTCGGCAGCGTACCCGGCACATTGCGGCGGAACGCATCGTCCTCGCGCGGCAGCAGCGTATCCTTGCGCACGGGGGCCGAACTGGTGATCCACACATCCGCTGCCTGCCCGCCGCGCTGCATGGCGATTGCCGCCGTATCGAGCGTGAACCCGACGCGGGCAAACCCGCCCGGCATGAAACTCCAGCCATCGCCGTGACGCGCCGCAAAGACGCGCAGGACAAAGGGGCGCGGCTCCAGCCTGCCGTCCACATAGACCGGCGTCGTCGACAGTTTGACGGCTTCCTGCCCGACCAGCCCGCGGCCGTCGGTTTTGAGCTTGTGCAACAGGGCCTGGCGCGCCGCATCGTCGAGGGTGGACCCCAGAACCGTGGCCTGCACGTCTTCGAACGGCAAGCGGGTCGACAGCGCCGGGCCGACCATCATCTGGTCGAGCCGGTTCATGACATGCTGGCGTTCCTTCTCCTGGCCGCACCACCAGGTGGCGATGCTCGGCAAGGCAAGATCGCGGTCGTGCAGGGCTTTCGAGATCGCAGGAAGGAAGGCCAGCAGCGCCCGGGTTTCGAGAATGCCCGATCCCAGCGCATTGACCAGCGAGACGGAACGCTGGCGCAGCGCGCCGACCATGCCCGGGGTGCCGATCCACGAATCGGACTTCAGCTCCAGCGGGTCCATATAGGCGGCATCCATGCGCCGCCACAGAACATCGATGGGCTTCAGACCGGACACGGTGCGCACCATGACCCGGCCCTTGCTGACGGTCAGGTCGTCGCCTTCCAGCAGCATGATGCCGAGATAGCGGGCGATATAGGCGTGTTCGAAATAGGTTTCATTGTTCGGGCCGGGCGTGAGAATCGCCGCGCGCCCTGCGGGATCGTGGATCAGGCTCTGCAGGGAATCGCGGAAATCCTTGAAGAAACCGGCGAGACGATGAACGTTCATCGCGCCGGAAATATCCGAAAGGGCGCGGGTGGTGGCAACGCGGTTTTCCAGGGCGAACCCGGCACCCGAAGGCGCCTGCGTGCGGTCGCCCAGCACCCACCACTGGCCATTGGGCGCACGCCCCAGCTCGAAAGCACAGAAATGCAGGAAATGCCCGCTGGCCGGCTTGATACCGGCGACGGGATGCAGGAATTCGGGGTTCGAGGCAATCAGATCCGGCGGCAGCAGGCCATCACGCACCAGCCGGTTGTCGCCATAGATATCGGCAACGATATCCTCCAGGAGATCGGCGCGCTGGGTCAGCCCTGATGTGATGGCGCGCCAGTCATCCTCGTTGATCAGAAGCGGAACATGGGCGAGCGGCCATTCGCGCTCCTGCGTACCGGTCTCGTCATAGACCCGGTAAAACACGCCCGCATCGTGCAGATACTGGTTGGCGCGGGCAAAGCGGGTGGCGAGTTTTTCGGGGCCGAGCGTGTCGAGCGAGCGCAGCAGCTTTTCCCAGCCGGGCCGCACTGCCCCGCTGGGATCGATCATCTCGTCCGCCACGCCCTGCAGGGGTTTGTAGCTGGCAAGGAGACCGGGGAGTGGTCGTGATTTGCTCACCTGGGACATTGGTTGCAATACCCCCCTCTGCCCTGCCGGGCATCTCCCCCACAAGGGGGGAGATCACATCGGCATTGACGGTTTTGCCTGCTTTGCGAGATTGATGGTTGGCTGAAACAATTGTGCAGGCTGATCTCCCCCCTTGTGGGGGAGATGGGCGGTAGCCCAGAGGGGGGTGAAATCTCTCTTTGCATCAATCCCACAATCTCAATGCCTCGGCCTTCTCAGATCAAGGGTCATCGGAAATTCCCCCGATGGCTGCTCCCTGCGCAATTCATATCCGCCGGCCGTATGGCCGCGCGGCTCGAAACGCGCCAGCCGGCGCGCCTCGGCCTCGTTCGAATTGACCGGGAACGTATCATAGCTGCGCCCGCCGGGGTGTGCGACATGATAGACGCAACCGCCGATCGCCCGTTGCGACCACTGGTCGTAAATATCAAAAACCAGCGGCGTGTTGACCGGGATCATCGGATGCAGGCCGGAGCGCGGCTGCCACGCCTTGTAGCGCACGCCGGCAACCGCCGTGCCCTGGCTGTCCGTCATCTTCAGCGGCACCTCGCGCCCGTTGCAGGCAACGCTGTAGCGCGCCGGATTGAAGCCGTCGACCTTGACCTGCAGCCGTTCCACCGAGGAATCGACGAAACGCACCGTGCCGCCGATGGTACCCTGCTCGCCCATGACATGCCATGGCTCCAGCGCCTGCCGGATTTCCAGTTTCACACCCTCATTCTCGATTTCCCCGCAGAAGGGGAAGCGGAATTCCAGCTGGGCCTCGAACCATTCCGGGCGGAAATCAAAGCCGTTCTCGCGCAAATCGGCGAGAACATCGAGGAAATCCTGCCAGACATAGGCCGGCAGCATGAAACGGTCATGCAGCGCCGTGCCCCAGCGGACGAAACTGCCCTGAATCGGATTGTTCCAGAACCGGGCGATCAGCGCGCGGATCAGCAATTGCTGGGCAAGGCTCATGCGCGCATTGGGCGGCATCTCGAAACCGCGGAACTCGACCAGCCCGAGCCTGCCGGTCGGACCATCGGGGGAAAACAGCTTGTCGATGCAGATTTCCGAACGGTGCGTGTTGCCGGTGACATCCACCAGCAGATTGCGGAACAGCCGGTCGACCAGCCAGGGCAAAGGCGGCGTGCCCTCGCCCGGCCGGGGCACCTGCGAGAGGGCAATCTCCAGCTCGTAGAGACTGTCATGCCGCGCCTCGTCGATGCGCGGTGCCTGGCTGGTCGGCCCGATGAACAGGCCGGAGAACAGGTAGGACAGCGATGGATGGCGCTGCCAGTGCAGGACAAGGCTTTTGAGCAGATCAGGACGGCGCAGGAACGGGCTGTTGGCCGGTGTTTCGCCGCCGACCACCACATGGTTGCCGCCGCCGGTACCGGTATGGCGGCCATCGATCATGAACTTGTCGGCACCGAGCCGCGTCTGGCGGGCCTCCTCGTAGATTGCCGTTGTCGTTGCCACGCAGTCGCGCCAGTTGGCCGCCGGATGGATATTCACCTCGATCACGCCGGGATCGGGTGCAACGCGGATGACGTTGATGCGGTGATCCTGCGGCGGGCTGTAACCTTCGATATGGACCGGCAGCCCGAGCTTGTGGGCGGCAGCTTCCGCCGCCGCAACCAGTTCCAGATAGTCCTCGAGCGCCTCCACCGGCGGCATGAACACGCTGAGACGCCCGTCGCGCGGCTCGACCGATATGGCGGTGCGCACGGCCCCGCCGATTTCCCCCAGTTCCTGCTCGACCCGCTCCTGCTGGTTGCCTTCATCAGCAGTGAAAGAGGCAACCGCCAGGATGTTCTCACGCGCCTGCGGTGCCGGGTCCGGCAGCGCCCCGCGATCCACCGACGGATCGACCGGCACGATATAGGGATATTCCGAGGCCGGAACATGCGGCAGGGCGCCGAGCGGCAGCCGGTATCCGACGGGCGAATCGCCCGGCACCAGGAACAACTTGCCGCGCCGCGTCTTCCATTTTTCGCTGCGCCAGCGCGGGCCGGAGGCCTGGCTGTTCCAGCGCTGCACCGGCAGGACAAAACCGCTTGGGTCGGTCAGGCCCCGCTCGAAAACCCGGGCGATGCGGCTGCGCTCTTCCGGATCCTTGAGCCTGGAGTTGGACGGATCGACATTGTCGGGAAGGTTGCCCTCCTTGATGATCCATTCCGCCGGATCTTCATAGGCGGGCGCCACCATCTCTTCTTCAACGCCAAGCTCCTGCGCCAACGCGACGAGGAGTTTTCCGGCATCTTCCGGCTTGACGTCAGCCTTGCCGTTCTCCGGCGCGATCAGGTCGGGATTGACCCAGATCGGCTTGCCGTCCTTGCGCCAGTAAAGCGAGAACGTCCAGCGCGGCAGGCTCTCGCCCGGATACCACTTGCCCTGCCCGTAATGCAGAAAACCACCCGGCGCAAAACGCTCGCGCAGCCGCCGGATCAGCCTGTCGGCCTTTTCGCGCTTGGTCGGCCCGACCGCATCGGTGTTCCATTCGCCCGATTCGAAATCGTCGATGGACACGAATGTGGGCTCGCCGCCCATGGTCAGGCGTACATCCCTCTCGTTCAGGATCGCGTCCACCTTTTCGCCGAGCGCATCGAGCGCATTCCAGGATTCGTCGGAAAACGGCCTGGTGATGCGCGGGTGCTCGGATACGCGTGTCACGCGCATGTCGAAACCGAATTCCACATTGGCGAATTCCGCCATGCCGGAAATCGGTGCGGCGTTGCGGTAATGCGGCGTAGCGGCAAGCGGTACGTGGCTTTCGCCGGTCAGAAGCCCGGAGGTGGGGTCGAGGCCGATCCAGCCCGCCCCCGGCAGATAGACTTCGCACCAGGCATGCAGGTCGGTGAAATCCTTGTCGGTGCCGGCGGGACCATCGATGGCGACAAGATCAGGCTTCAGCTGGATGAGATAGCCGGAGACGAACCGCGCGGCAAAACCGAGATTGCGCAACACCTGCACCAGCAGCCAGCTTGAATCCCGGCACGATCCCGAGCGCAGGTTCAAGGTGGCGTCCGGCTCCTGAACCCCGGTTTCCATGCGGATGACATAGCCGATCTCGCGCTGGATACGTGCGTTGAGATCAACGACGAAATTCACCGTGTTCGTCGGGCTGCGATCGATGGTTGCAAGGAAAGCCGAAACCAGCGGTCCTGCCGGTTGCGGTTTCATATAGATCGACAGGTCGTCGCTGATCTCTTCGGGATAGCTGAACGGCCAGGTCTCGGCGACCGGTTCGACGAAGAAATCGAATGGATTATAGACGGTCATATCAGCGACGAGATCGACCTCGATCTTCAGCTCCGTCACCGGTTCGGGAAAGACGAAGCGGGCGAGGAAATTGCCGTAGGGGTCCTGCTGCAGGTTGACGAAATGATTGGCCGGACTGACTTTCAGGGAATGGCTGAGAACTTTTGTCCGGGAATGGGGTGCCGGCTGGAGCCGGATGATCTGCGGCCCGAGCATGATGGGCCGGTCATACCGGTAATGTGTCAGATGATAGACTGCTGCGTGAATTGCCATATCGCCTCAAAAGTCTGATTCAAAAAACTGCGGTTCCACAAATGCTCCCAGCACTCTAGCGCGTTACCGGCCAATTGAAATCTTTCATTTGCCAAAAATTTTGGCAGCTGTAAAAATTGCCGCATAAACGTGCTTGCAACTGCGCGGCTGGCCGCATAGCATTCGCGCCGATGGTTTCTTCCGCACGACAACGCGGGAGATGAAAAGGGAACACGGTGAGGCGTACCCAAAAGGGACCGAGACCGTGGCTGCCCCCGCAACTGTAAGCGGTGAGCGATGCCTGACATGCCACTGACCGGAAGGTCGGGAAGGCAAGGCGAAGCTGAGACCCGCGAGCCAGGAGACCTGCCATCTCATCTACAATTCGAACCGGACGGGGTGTGCCGGGAGCGATGCGATGTCCTCTCCCGCATTGTCGCGATGGTGCATTGGCCGCGTTCCCCTAACCTTTGTCCACAAGGCAAGGCACCGGCATGACCACGCCAAGACCCGACCACCAGATTATCGCCTGCACCCAGTGCAAGGCGGCTGACGGACTGTCACGACCGGGACAGACCCTTGCCCACAGGCTGTGGGCGGAACTCGATGGCCAGCTCGGCTATGAGGTGCGCGGTGTTGGCTGCATGGCGGGCTGCGAACGACCCTGCACCGTGGCGTTCCGGGCGCCCGGCAAGGCGCAATATCTCTTCGGCGATATCGATCCCGCCACGGACTTTGCCGATCTTCTGGACTTCGCCCGGATGTATCACGCGCTCGCCGATGGCTGGTCCAAAGCATCACAGCGCCCGCAAGGCCTTTGGGACAAGACACTCGCACGCATTCCGGCGCACCTATGACACACCGGGTATTGACCAATGTTATAACGTTACTATACGAGAACGGAGCGTCCGCGATAACACGACGTTTACCGGTTGGGATTTGACACCATGTGCCTTGCCTGCAGTCACGGATATCCGCCCATGAACCACGTCGCCCTGCGTGCCGACGAGGTGACGTTCCGCACCGCCGGCCAGACGCTGGTGGATGAGGTATCGCTCGACATCGCGCGCGGCGCGCGACTTGCCATTATCGGGCCGAACGGCGCCGGGAAATCCACGCTTTTGCGCATGCTGGCCGGGCTGCAGCGCCCCTCCTCCGGCAGCATCCATCTCGACGGCGCGGCAATAGACCGGCTGCCGCCGAAGGAACGGGCCAGGAGATTTGCCTTCGTCGGCCAGACCGACATGCCGGACCCGCAATTGCTGGTGGACGATTATGTCTCCCTTGGCCGCATTCCGCACACCGGCACCCTGACCAAGGCGAAGGACCGGGATATCGTGACGGAAGCCCTGCTCCGCGCCGGGATCGCCGCGTTTTCGCGCCGTCCCATCGGCTCGCTCTCCGGCGGCGAAAGGCAGCGCGTGCAGCTGGCGCGCGCCATCGCCCAGCAGCCGGACATCCTGTTTCTCGACGAACCCACCAATCACCTCGACCCGAAGGCGCGCAGCGAACTGCTGGCGCTCGTCGCCGGTCTCGATGTGACTGTTATAGCGGTGCTGCACGACCTGCCGCTGGTGGCGCCGTTTGCAACCCACGTCGCCGTCATGCATGCCGCCCAGCTTGTCGCCGCCGGCACGCCCGACGAAACGCTGACGCCGCGCATCGTCAGCGATGTCTTCGATCTCGATGTCCTGCGCCTGCGCCATCCGTCGCAGGATCGCGACCTCATGGTGTTCGAAGCACCCGGACCAACCACAAAACAAACTGCTCAGCTACGGAGAATTTGATGAAAAGAATGCTGCTCGCCCTCGCCTTGTCGGCGCTGTCCGCCCCCGCATGGGCGTTTCCCGTGACGGTCGACAGTTGCGGCAAGCCCGTAACCTTCGAGGCCGCACCCAAGCGTGCGGTCATCCAAGACATCAACATGAGCGAAATGGCCTTCGCCCTGCACCTGCAATCCTCGATGGTCGGGGTTTCGGGCATTACCGGCTGGTACAAGCTGGACAACGCCTTCAAGAAGCAGCTGGGCACCATTCCCGAGCTTGCGCCGAAATATCCCACCCTTGAAAATCTCATTGCGGCGGAACCGGATTTCTTCTTCGCCGGCTGGAATTACGGCATGAAGCCGGGTGGCGAAGTCACCCCCGACACGTTGGCGCCGCACGGCATCAAGACACTTGAACTGACCGAAAGCTGCATCCATCTCGACAAGTCCCGGCCCGCCGCCACCATGGACCTGCTTTATGGCGACATGGAAAAGCTCGGCAAGATTTTCGATAGGGAAGAGGAAGCCAACACACTGGTCAGCGGCTGGAAGACAGAACTCGCGGCGATCAAGACAAAGATCGGCGACAAGAGCGGCACCCGCGTCTTCCTCTACGATTCCGGCGAGGACAAGCCGTTTACAGCGGGCAAATTCGCCATTCCGACGGCAATGATCAGCGAAGCCGGCGGCACCAACATCATGGCCGATCTCGACACCAGCTGGGGCACCACCTCGTGGGAAACCGTGGCGACGCGCAATCCGGAATTCCTCGTCCTCCTCGATTATCAGGATGATGCGGGCTACCAGAAGCTGCTCGACTTCCTCAAATCGCATCCGGCAATGAAGGAAACCGACGCCGTCAAGAACAACCGCTTCGTCGCCCTGCGCTATGCGGAACTGACGCCCGGACCGGCCAATATCGAGGCCATCGCCAAGATGGCCAAGGCCATGCATCCGGAAGCATTCTGAGTGCATCTGCCTTTCCGTCAGCATCTGACCCTCATGACGGGGGTGATGGCCATTCTGGCCCTCGCCCTCGTGTCGATTGCCTATGGGGCAACGGTCATTCCGCTCGGTGATGTCCTGCACGCCCTCGCCCATGCCGCCGGCCTCTCCGATACCGCCGTCAATGGTCCGGTCGGCAAGATCATCGTCGACCTGCGCCTGCCGCGGGTCATCCTTGCCATCTGCGTTGGGGCCGGGCTCGGCATCATCGGCGCCCTGCTGCAGACCGTCACCCGCAACGATCTCGCCGATCCGTTCCTGTTCGGCCTTTCCAATGGTGCGGCGGCGGGAGCAGTCTCGGTGATCACGGTCATCGGCGACCGCTTCGGCATCTGGACCCTGCCGATTGCCGCCTTCAGCGGCGGCATGCTGGCGGCCATCGTCGTGCTGATGCTGGTGCGGCGCGTGCAGGGACAGGGGCCGGAACGGCTGATCCTGGCGGGCCTTGCCGTCTCGTTCCTGTTTGCTGCGCTGACCAATTACATGGTGTTTGCCGGTGACCAGCGCGCCGCGCATTCGGTGATGTTCTGGACGCTCGGCGGCCTCGGTCTTGCCCGCTGGGAGAACCTGCCGCTGGCCCTCACAGGGCTTGCCGCCATCCTGGTCTACGCCCTGTACAACCACCGCAATCTCGATGCGCTGCTGGCCGGCGAAAACACGGCGGAAAGCCTTGGCATAAGGGTGACGCGCCTGCGCAACACGGTGTTCATCGTCTGCGCCTTCTCCACCGCGATCTTTGTCTCGGTGGCGGGCGTCATCGGCTTTGTCGGCCTGATGATCCCGCACATTGCCCGGCGTTTTTCCGGTCAGCTGCATGCGGGACTGATCGTCACCTGCGCCGTGCTCGGCGCCCTGCTGATCCTGCTCAGCGACCTCGCGGCCCGTCTGCTGCTGGCGCCGCAGGAATTGCCCATCGGTATCGTTACCAGTTCCATCGGCGCGTTTTTTGTGGTGACGATCCTGTTGAGGAAGCGACCGGGGTAACCGGTGATCGGATGGCAACAGCACAGTGCGTGGTTCGACGAGCTCACCATGAGGGAGGGTATGCATTGCAGGGAATTACACTCTGCAACCTTCGCCATTGATCTTGGACCAATCCACATCCCTCATGGTGAGCTTGTCGAACCACGCACCACGCACAATGGCATTGCGATCAGACTATAGCTTTCCCCAGGCCACAAAATCCGGATTGGCGAAATCGGCATCGTCGGCCTGATTGCGACGGCCATAGGTCAGCGGATTGCCGTCCAGCGTGAGCGTGATCCCGCCCGCAGCCCGCAGGACCGCATCGCCCGCCGCCGTATCCCATTCCATGGTCCGGCCGAAACGCGGGTAAATATCGGCCTCGCCGCGCGCCAGCAGGCCGAATTTCAGTGACGACCCGACGGACACACAGTCAGCAATACGGAATTTTTCCAGATAGGCATCGGTTTCCGGCGTGCGGTGCGAGCGGCTGGCAACGGCAATGAGATCGTCCGGACTGGTGCGGCAGCCTATGGCTTTGCGTGCGGTGACCCCGCCGCCCTCGCCGATAGCAACTTCCTGTGCACCGGCAGTGCCGCCCGTGAACAGCACACCGCGGACGGGGGCATAGACAACGCCGAGAACGGGCGCTGCGTTTTCGATCAGCGCAATGTTGACGGTGAAATCACCGTTGCGGCTGACAAATTCCCGCGTTCCGTCGAGCGGATCCACCAGATAGAAGCGCGCGCCGAGATCGCCGGGCACGTGCCCGCCGGAGATTTCCTCTTCCGCCACGACGGGTATATCAGGCGTCACCCTGCGCAGAGCCGCCAGGATGATGGCTTCGGCGGCATGATCGGCTTCCGTGACCGGCGACTGGTCATCCTTCAGCGCGAAATCACAGCCCTCAGCGTAAATGCGCAGGATTTCCTGTCCGGCGGCAATGGCCGCTGTTTCCAGGACGGCAAGCAGGCTCGAGTGGTCGAGGGTTGTAAGGGTTGGTGTCATGCACCCCCCTCTGTCCTGCCGGACATCTCCCCCACAAGGGGGGAGATCAGCCGACATTGCCATTTCTGCGAAATTTGAAACGTTACCTGTTGTGCGAAAGCGTCCATGCCAATGTGATCTCCCCCCTTGTGGGGGAGATGTCCGGCTGGACAGAGGGGGGTGAACAAATCAGGCATCGCCTAAATCGACCACGAGCTTTGATCGTAGTTGAAGATGATGCCGTGCTCGACCAGCAGCTTCTCCACCTCCGAGGCAAGTGCCTCCGTCGTGCGGCCAACCGTGTGCAGATGCAGTTCCGGATTCTCCGGCGCTTCATAGGGCGAGTCGACGCCGGTGAAATTCTTGATCTCGCCGCGCAGTGCCTTGGCGTAGAGCCCCTTCGGGTCACGCCGCGCGCATTCCTCGAAAGGCGTATCGACAAACACTTCGAGGAATTCGCCGTCGGCCAGCAGCTCGCGCACCATCCGGCGCTCCGAACGGAACGGCGAAATGAACGAGACCAGCACGATCAGCCCGGCATCCACCATCAGCCTGGCCACTTCGCCGACGCGGCGGATGTTTTCCACCCGGTCCTCTTCGGTGAAGCCAAGGTCGCGGTTGAGCCCGTGGCGCACATTGTCGCCATCGAGAATATAGGTGTGCTTGCCGAGGGACGACAGGCGTTTTTCAACGAGATTGGCGACCGTCGACTTGCCCGAACCGGAAAGGCCGGTGAACCATATCACCGCCGGCTTCTGGTTCTTCTGGTCGGCGCGCGATGCCTTGCTGACATCCAACGCCTGCCAATGCACGTTCGACGCGCGGCGCAGGCCGAAATCGATCATGCCGGCGCCGACCGTCGCATTGGTCAGGCGGTCGATCAGGATGAACGAACCGGTCGAGCGGTTCGACTTGTAGGGGTCGAAGGCAATCGGCTCCTGCGTCGAAATATTGACGACGCCGACTTCATTCAGGTCAAGCGATTTGGCCGCTTCCTGGGCGAAGCTGTTGATATCGATTCGGTATTTGAGATCGGTGACCGTGGCTGTCGCCTGATCGGTCTCGGTCCGCAGGATATAGGAACGGCCGGGGATCAGCGCATGTTCGGCAAACCAGACGAGATGCGCGGCAAACTGGTCCGCCACCTCGGGGCGGGCGCCGGGCGCCACCAGCATGTTGCCGCGCGATACCTCGACCTCGTCTTCCAGCACCAGCGTCACCGCCTGCCCTTCGACAGCCCGGTCGAGGTCGCCGTCCAGCGTCACCACACGCTTGACGCGCGAGGACTTGCCGGACTTGGCCACCACCACCTCGTCCCCCGGCGCGACAACACCGGAGGCGATGGTGCCGGAGAAGCCGCGGAAGTCGAGATTGGGCCGGTTGACATATTGCACCGGGAACCGGAACGGGCGCTCCTCATCCGCATCGGCGAGCGGCACGTCTTCGAGGTGTTCGAGCAGCGCCGGGCCCTTGTACCAGGGCATGTTGGCGGAAGCGGAAATCACATTGTCGCCGAAGCGGGCGGAGAGCGGAATGGGCTGGATCGACTGGAAGCCGAGCTTGCCGGCAAAGTCCTGGTAGTCGGCGACAATCCTGTCAAAAATCTCCTGGGAGTAATCGACGAGATCGATCTTGTTGATGGCCAGGACGATGTTGCGGATGCCGAGCAGCGAGGCGATGAAACTGTGGCGGCGTGTCTGCCGCAGGATGCCCTGCCGCGCGTCGACAAGCACGATGGCAAGATCGGCGGTGGAGGCGCCGGTCGCCATGTTGCGGGTATATTGCTCGTGGCCGGGCGTGTCGGCGACGATGAACTTGCGCTTGGGCGTGGAGAAGAAGCGGTAGGCGACATCGATAGTGATGCCCTGCTCGCGCTCGGCTTCCAGACCATCGACCAGCAACGCAAAATCGATATCCTCGCCATTGGTGCCATGTTTGCGGCTGTCATTCTGCAGGGCGGCCAGCTGGTCCTCGAAGATCAGCTTGGTGTCGTAGAGCAGACGGCCGATCAGCGTCGACTTGCCGTCATCGACCGAACCGCAGGTGAGAAAGCGCAGCAGCGATTTCTTTTCCTGTTCGGCCATGTAGGCACGGATTTCCTCGGCGGCGGAAGCCTCGATCGGGGCAACGGTGTTCATCAGAAATAGCCCTCGCGCTTCTTCTTCTCCATCGAACCGGCTTCATCCTTGTCGATCATGCGGCCCTGCCGTTCGGAGGTGCGGGCAATCAGCATTTCGCTGACGATTTCCGGCAAGGTCACCGCATCGGATTCAATCGCACCGGTCAAGGGATAGCATCCGAGCGTGCGAAAGCGAACAAGCTTCTCCTGCAGCTTTTCGCCGGGCAGCAACTGCATGCGTTCGTCATCGCGCATGATCAGCATGCCGTCGCGCTCCACCACAGGCCGCTTGGCGGCGTAGTAGAGCGGGACGATCGGGATGTTCTCCTGCAGGATGTACTGCCAGACATCGAGCTCGGTCCAGTTGGAGATCGGGAAGACGCGGATGGATTCGCCCTTGGCGACCCGCGTGTTGTAGATCTTCCACATTTCCGGGCGCTGGTTCTTCGGGTCCCAGGAATGCTGCGCGTTGCGGAAGGAGAAAATGCGCTCCTTGGCCCGCGACTTCTCCTCGTCGCGCCGCGCGCCGCCGAAGGCTGCGTCAAACCCGTATTTGTCAAGCGCCTGCCGCAGGGCGACGGTCTTCATGATATGGGTATGGGTGTTCGATCCATGCACGAAGGGGCTGATGCCCTGGTCGATGCCATCCTGGTTGCTGTGCAGCAGCAGGTCGAAGCCGAGACGTTTCGCTTCTGAATCACGAAACGCGATCATCTCCTTGAATTTCCACGTGGTATCCACATGCAGGAACGGAAATGGCGGTTTGGCCGGATAAAAGGCCTTCATCGCCAGATGCAGCATCACGGAGGAATCCTTGCCGATCGAATACAGCATCACCGGCTTGGTGAATGTTGCGGCAACCTCGCGGAAAATATGGATCGCTTCGGCTTCAAGACGCTGAAGGTGCGTCAGGCTCTTGGTCATGAAAATCACTGTCCACTGTTTTTCGGCGTCTTACGATGTGCCGATACGTGCGGCAACCATAGTGGAACGCATCGCCGGAAGAAAAGGATGGTTTCACAACCCGGGGCAAATTCGCGCCAATTTATTGCTGCCGGCACAATGAATGAAAGAACTTCATTCCAGCGAAGCGGAATGCGGGAGTCCGGCTTTTTTAAAAATGCGGATCCGTGGAAAATTGATCCACCCTGATTTCCGCTCCCCGGCTATGCCTTCCCTCACGTTTTGCGTCGTTGAAATGCGGCCAAACGTCTACGATTTTAGTCTAACAATGCGATTGACCAGGATGAGCAACTCTCATAGATGGACTGGCACTTTAACAATTTTTTCCGCTGGAATAGTTCATGGATATTTGCACCTTCTGGTATGGCCCGCGCCTTCGGGAGGTGGACCGGGTCTGTCTGGCATCGATGGTGATGACCGGACAGCGGGTGAAACTCTACGCGTTCGACGAGATCGCAAACCTTCCCAAGGGCATCGAGATTTGCGATGCGGCACCGATACTGGACAAAAAATATCTTCGGCGCATCGACCCGGATTTTCCCGATATCGAGAACCCCGGTCACGTCGTATCCCAGTTCAGCGACCTGTTTCGCGTCACGTTGATGAAGAAACAGCAGGGCCTTTGGCTCGATACCGACATCTATCTGATGAAGCAGTTTCATCCGGCGACCGACAAGCCTTACCTCGCCCGGGAAAACCACTTCCGCCTCGGCGTATCGGCGATGTACCTGCCGCCTGACAATCCCGTCATCGGCGAGTTCGACGCCTATATGGAAGGAACGGTCGTCGTTCCGCCATGGCTGGGCTTTCGCCGCCGCGTCATGCGCCCGGCATGGTTCCGCATGACCGGACAGAAGGTAACCCCGGCCACCATCGGCATCACCGCCTTCGCCAATGACGGCATTTCGCGCATGGCCAAGCGTTACGGTTTCTTCAAGGATGCCGCGCCGAAGGAAAATTTCTACTACTGGACGGCGCGCGATGCCTTGCGCATCTTTGACCCGGCTTATGGACTGGAACCGCTCGACCATCCGGATTTCATCGGCTTCCACGTCCACAAGAAAGACCCGACCAACCAGCCGCTTGTTCCCGGCAGTTTTTACCACTGGGCTGCCAACCGCGTTGCGGATTATCTGTAAGGTTCTGCAGGCAGCGTTCCGTTCGCACGCAGCCCGCCCATCTCTTGAATGAAACGTTTCATGTTGACAAATCCGTGATCTTCGGGCTCCTATTGAGCTGAGACGCCGCTATTGCGCCCGCGCAATGAAACGTTTCATCGCCATGTTGGAGGACGTGGCAAACCGCTGAACGTCTTTTGTCATTCTGGGAGGAATACAATGAAATTCGCACGTTTTATTGCCGCCAGCCTTCTGGCCGGCACGCTCGCCATGCCTGCAGCCAGCTATGCCGCCGACAAGCCCGTGGTCGGGCTTGTGATGAAATCCCTTGCCAACGAATTCTTCAAGAACATGCTCGAGGGCGCAAAGGCCCACGAGGCCAAGCGCGGCGACTACACGCTGAAAGCCGTCGGCATGCAGTCCGAGACCGATGTCGAGACACAGATCAATGCCATCGAGAGCTTCATCACCCAAAAGGTCGATGCCATCGTTGTTGCGCCGTCCGATTCCCGCGCGCTCGTTCCGCCGATCAAGCGTGCCGTGGATGCCGGTATCACTGTCGTCAATTTCGACGTGGCGCTCGATGACAAGGCCAAGCAGGAGGCAGGCCTGAAGCTCGCCTTTGTCGGCCCGGACAACCGCGAAGGCGCCAAGATGGCCGGTGATGCGCTCGCCAAAAAGCTCGGTGCAGGCGCCAAGGTCGTCATCATCGAAGGCAATCCCGGCGCCGACAATGCGGCCCAGCGCAAGCTCGGCTTCATGGACTCCGTCACGGCGGGCAAGCTCGACCTGCTCGACTCGCGTACCGCCCACTGGGAAACCGAAGAAGCCAATACCGTATTCTCCAACATGCTGACCGCCCATCCGGATATCCAGGGCGTGATGGCGGCCAATGACTCCATGGTCCTCGGCGTCGTCAAGGCCATCGAAGCGGCGGGCAAAACGGGCAAGATCGAAGTCGTCGGTTTTGACAACATCCCGGCTGTCCAGCCGCTGCTGAAGGAAAAGAAGCTGCTTGCCACGGTCGACCAGTTCGGCCAGCAGATGGCCGCCAACGCCATCGACAAGGCGCTTGGTGTCGTGGCCGGCGGCAAGCCGCTCGAAGGCTGGGTCAAGACCGACATCAAGCTCGTGACATCGGACGACGTGAAGTAACACGGGGTAAACCGCGGCTGTGTCTGGTTCGGCACAGCCGCCAACCGGGTCGATGATCATGGAAAACACTGACATGGCAGGCGCAGCCGCTTCGGCCCCGGCGGGTGCTGGTGCCGAGCCGGTGCTCGAACTCTCCGGCGTCAAGAAACGCTTCGGCGGCGTTGTCGCCCTCAACGGCGTCAGCTTTTCGCTGCGCCCCGGCGAGGTACATGCGCTGGTCGGTGAAAATGGCGCGGGCAAGTCGACGCTGATCAAGATCCTGTGCGGAATCATCCAGCGGGATGCCGGGGAGATCACGCTGGACGGCAGGACCTATGATCCGCACACGCCGGGCGATGCGAAGAAGGCCGGCATTCAGGTGGTGCACCAGGAATTCAACCTGCTGCCCTACCTCTCGGTTGCCGAAAACATCTGCTTTGAGGACATGCCGCGCAAGGCGTTCGGCATGGTTGATTATCCCACGCTCTACGCAAAAGCCCGCAAAGCGCTCGATGCGATCGGGCTGGGGGATGTCGATGTACGCCGCCCGGTGGAATCCCTCGGCGTGGCGCACCGCCAGCTGGTGGAAATCGCCCGGGCGCTGATGGGCGAAAGCCGCATTCTCATTCTCGACGAGCCGACAGCAACCCTGACGGCACGCGAGACCGAACGGCTGTTCCAGATCATCGCCGCCCTGAAGGCCAAAGGCGTCGCTGTCGTGTTTGTCTCACACCACCTCAACGAGGTTTTCTCGATCTGCGACCGGGTCACGGTCCTGCGCAACGGCGAATCCGTCATGACGGCGGATATTGCGGGGACGACGACCGATCAGCTGGTCACCAACATGGTCGGGCGCCAGCTTGCCGCCGCCATGGCCGCCGCGCGCGATCTCGACACGAGCGGCCGCACCGCACTTTCCCTGCGCAACCTGCGCCATCCCGCCTCCCCGCACGCGGAAGGCGTTTCGTTCGATCTGCATTACGGTGAAATCCTCGGCATTGCCGGACTGGTCGGCTCCGGCCGCACCGAACTGCTGCGCTCGATCTTCGCCGCCGACCTGCCGCTGTCCGGCACGATTGAACGCGACGGCCAGCCGCGCCACTACCGCAATCCCAAGCAGGCCATCCGTGACGGCATCGGCTTCGTCACGGAAGACCGCAAGGAGGAAGGCCTGATCCTCGGCATGGCAATTGCGGCCAATGTCACGCTGGCGAGCCTGCGCAAGGTCTCGCGGCTCGGCCTTCTCGTCACACGCGAGGAAACCCGGCTGACGCGCGCGCTCGGCGGCGAGATCAAGCTGAAATACGGTGACACCGCCGATGCGGTCTCCACCCTGTCGGGCGGGAACCAGCAAAAGGTCGTCCTGGCCAAGTGGCTGGCGAACAACCCGAAAATCCTGCTGCTCGACGAGCCGACCCGTGGCGTCGATGTGGGCGCCAAGGCCGAAATCTACGCGCTGCTGCGCGGCCTTTCGGAAAAGGGGCTGGCGCTGCTCATCGTCTCGTCGGAACTACCCGAGCTCATCACCCTCAGCGACCGCATCCTCGTCATGTCGAAACACCGCATCGCCGGTGAAGTGGCACGTGCGGAGTTTTCCGAAGAGCGCATCCTGAACTTTGCCTACAAGGACGAACGCAACCATGGACACCACTGATTTGACCACGGCACAGGCGGGCAGCAAGACCATCGCCACCACGACCAAGACCGTGCTGCGCGAAGCGGGCATCGGCATCGCGCTCATCGCGCTGATCATCGTGTTTTCCTTCACGCCGCACTTCCTGTCCTCCAGCAATGTCACCAATATCCTGACGCAGGTGACGATCAATCTGGTGCTTTCCATCGGCATGACCTTCGTCATCCTCATCGGCGGCATCGATCTTTCGGTGGGCTCCGTCCTGTCCTTCTGCGCCGTTGTGGCTGGTACGGTGATGACCCTGCCGGGGCTCGATCCTGCCGTTGCCGTGTTCCTCGCCACCATCAGCGCCATCGTGGCCGGCATCGCCTTCGGCCTCCTCAACGGCCTGATCAGCGCCTGGTGGGCCATCCCCTCCTTCATCGTCACGCTGGGCACGCTCAACATTGCCCGCGGCGCGGCACTGCAGGTCACCAATGCATCGACCATCTATTCCTTCCCGGCCGCCTTCAACGCCTTCGGCTCGCAGACCTTCTACGGCATTCCGCTGCTGTTCCTGATTGCACTGGTGCTGGTAGCAATCGGCTGGTTCGTGCTGACCAAGACCGTGTTCGGCCGCGTGCTCTACGGCATCGGCAACAATGAGGAAGCGGCCCGCCTCGCCGGTCACAACGTGTTCTTCTACAAGGTGGCTGCATTCACCATCTGCGGCGTTCTCGTCGGCATCGGCGCAATCATCTACATGGCCCGCCTGAATATCGCCAGCCCGATCATCGGCATCGGCTTCGAGCTCAATGCCATTGCCGCTGTCATCATCGGCGGCACCAGCCTGAGCGGCGGACGCGGCAGCATTGTCGGCACCCTGCTCGGCGCCTGCATCATCGGCGTGCTCGCCAACGGCCTCATCCTGCTTGGTCTCAGCGATTTCATGCGCCAGATGATCACCGGATTTGTGATTATCCTTGCAGTAATCCTTGACAAATATCGTGAAAGATTGACGAAAGCATAAGGGGAAAACACAGTTGTCCGCATTGGTCGGCACCCGCAACAGGTCAGGCATGGGAAGATGGTCAACATCAAGGATGTAGCAGCACGGGCCAATGTTTCCGTCGGCACTGTTTCACGCGTTCTGGCAAAGAACGAGACCGTCGGCAAGGAGTTGCGCGAACTGGTGGAAGCCACCATTCGCGAGCTGAATTTCCGGCCGAACGGCGTTGCGCGCGGTCTGCGCCGCAGCCGCACGGACATGATCGGCCTCGTCATTCCCGATATAACCAACCCGTTCTTTGCCGAACTGGCAAAACATGTGGAGGCGATTGCCTCGCAGGCCGGTTTCTCGGTGCTGCTGTCGATCACCAATGACGATCCGAAGATCGAACTGGCGCAGATCGACAGCCTGCTCAAAAGCTATCCCACCGGCCTCATCGTCGTGCCGACGCAGTTTGGCGCCTCAAAGGGCTGGAGCAGCGACGTGGCGACGGTTGCCGTCGACCGGCGCTTTACCGGATTGCCGCTCATTTCCGTCAATCACTACCGGGGCGCAGCGCTTGCCGCTGCGCATCTCGTAGCGCTCGGCCATGAGCGTATTGCCTATATCGCCGGTTCCGCCGATGCGCCGGTTTCGCGCGAACGGCGCGCCGGTTTCCTCAACCTGCTTGGCACGGCAGGCGTGCGCTGCGAGGCGGTCGAGGGCCATTTCGACTATGCGTCGGGCGAGACGCTCGGGCGCTTCCTGCTCGACCGTCCGCCGCATGAGCGCCCGACCGCCATTGCCACGGCCAGCGACCAGCAGGCCATCGGCCTTCTGCGCGCCGCCAGCGATCTCGACCTCAAGGTGCCGGACGACGTGTCGATCATCGGGTTCGACGATATTCCGCTGGCCAATCTGGTGACGCCGCGCCTGACCACGATCAGCCAGCCCGTCGAGCAGATCGCCGCGCGGGCGTTTGCCGCCATCACAGGGGCCGACAATGTGCCTCTGCAGGATGACTATCTCGAGGCAACGCTGGTGGTGCGCGGTTCGACAGCGCCGCCGCGCCGGGACGTCTGAAGGCGTTGGGTGGTGCGTGGTTCGACAAGCTCACCATGAGGGAAGTGGTCTGGTGCAAGGTCAATCACAAACGCTGCAGAACATAGTTTCCTGCAGCTCGCTCCATCCCTCATGGTGAGCTTGTCGAACCACGCACCACGCTTAGTGCAACGGCAACAAAAGATTTCAGACTGCGTCCGGCGCAATCACGCCCTTGGTCAGAATAAAACAGCCGTAAAAACGCCGCTCGCCGGTGGCGATGACGCAATAGGCATTCTTGGCGTGCTCGTAGAAGGCCATGCGGTCGATGGACACCATCGGCCAGTGCTTGCCCTCGGCGGCATCGATTTCCGCCTGCAGTTCCTTCTGCACATCCGGAATCTCATCGGGGCTGCCGACGATTTCCATGCGCGCGGCGGCGTCATCGATGAAGGTATCGAGCGGCATGACCGAAAGAATGGCCCTGGCGGCACGCGGCGCGCTCACATTATCGATCCGCAGCAGGCGGCCGAGACGGGTCTGCCGAGCAATGGAATCGCCGGGGAAATTCGTATCGCAAATGACCAGGCGATCGCCGTGCCCCATGGACTTCAGCGCATAGAGGACATCGGCATTCAGCAGCGGATCGAGATTTTTCAGCACGGTTGTTTCCTCATTCTAGCGGGTATTGGCCTTAAGCCTTGTTGGCAGCAACGAAGGCCTCGAACTCCGCCGTCGTCGCATAGGATTTCTGCGTGCCTGGACGCGTGATGGAATCCGCCGCATAGAGCGCCGCCTTCTTCAGCGACGCTTCCAGCTCCTTGGTCTCGACGTAGAAGCGGGCAAAGCTGCCGATGAAGGCATCGCCGGCACCGGTCGTATCCTTCGGCTTGACCTTGACCGGTTCGATCATGGTCGACTTGTCGGCGGTGATCAGCCGCGCACCGCGCGAGCCGAGCGTGACGATGACGGTGCGGATACCCCGGGTGATCAGCGCATGGGCCGCCTGTTCGATCTGTTCGTCGGTATCGGTGGGCATGCCGGTCAAAAGCGCCAGCTCGCTCTCGTTCGGCACCATGAAGGTGACTTTGGCAACCTTCGCGGCATCCAGATCGGGCGCGGCGGGGGCGGGATTGAGGATGGTCTCGATACCATGTTTCTCGGCGAAGGCAGCGGTGTAGTAGACCGTCTCCAGCGGCACTTCCAGCTGCATCAGGATCAGGTCGCATTGCTTCAGGTCTTCGGCGGCCGCATCGATATCGGCGGGCTTGAGATCGTTGTTCGCGCCCTTGATGATCAGGATCGAATTCTCGCCTGTTTCGTCGACAAAAATCGGTGCGACGCCGCTCGACTGCCCGGCCACCATGCCGACATGGCTGATATCGATGCCGTTGTTCCGCAGATTGTCGATGGTGCTCTGGCCGAACACGTCATCGCCCACCTTGGTGACCATCATCACGTCGGCATCAAGCCGGGCGGCGGCCACGGCCTGATTGGCACCCTTGCCGCCGAACCCCATGGCGAATGCCGGTGCTTCCAGGGTTTCGCCGGGCGCCGGCATGCGGATGATCGACGTGACGAGATCGGTCATGTTGCTGCCAACGACTGCAATGCGACGAGCCATATTATGTTCCTTGCCTTATCCGTAGTGTTTGAAATTGCTCTATATCAATGACTTCACGAAAGAAACATGCCCCTACCTGTCGCTGTTCCTGAAGGCGTTGAGCGCGATGACCAGCAGCAGGAAACCACCCCAGATGAAGTCGATCAGGTGGTTGGAAAAGCGCAGGATCTGGAAGCCGGAGGACAGCAGCATCAGCGCGATCAGGGCAATCGAAACCCCGAGCACCCTGCCCTTGCCGCCCGCCGGATTGGTACCGCCGAGCACGGCGATCAGAATGGCCTGCAGGAGATAGGATGCGCCGTAATCCGACTTGGCCGCGTTGGTCCGGCCCGACAGGATGATCCCGGCAATGGCCGCGAGCAGCCCCGTCATCATGTAGGAGTAGAAAATCATCCGGTCCTTGCGCAGTCCGGCAAAGATCGCGGCGCGCGGATTGGTACCGATCAGCATCAGGTTGACGCCAAGCGTGGTGCGCGTCAGCAGGACAGCGACGGCACCCGCAACGATGACGAACAGGATGAACGGGGTGGCAATGCCCAGAATCTTGCCGTTGCCGATGAAATTCCAGGCATCCGGGAAGCCGACAATCGCCGGGCCGCCGGTGAGGACCACGGCAAGACCGGTAAAGATCTGCCCGGTGCCCAGCGTCGCCAGGATCGGCGTGATGCGCAGTTTCGAGATGAGGAAACCGTTGAGCACCCCGGCGAGCAGGCCGATGGCGAGCGCCATCAGGACGCCGATGCCGGTATACAGCAGCACCATGCCGGTGGACTGGCTGGTTCCGACGATCACCGAATGGAAGAACACACCAGCGAGGATGCCGGCGAGATTGGCAATGCCCACCACCGAAAGGTCGATGCCGCCGGTCAGCATGGCGATCATCATGGCAATGGCGAGGATGCCCAGTTCCGGCATGATGTAGGTGATGGATTCAAAGTTATAGTAACGCAGGAACTTGTCCGGGTTGAGATAGGACATCAGCGCGAAGACGAGCACGGTGATGACGAGTAGTTGCAGGATGTTACGGTCCTGTCCGAAAATGCGCTTGGCGAATGAGCTGTTTTGCATGATGACGTTCCCTGCTCTCACACCAGTTTCCTGCGGTCGCGCCAGGCGGTCAGCGCTGTCGCGACGATAATGATCAGGCCGACGACGACACGCTGCCACGTGGTGTCGACCTTCATGATGATCAGGCTGTTCTTGACCATGACAAGCATGAACACCCCGAGCAGCGTGCCCATGACGCTGCCGCGTCCGCCGAAGATCGAGGCGCCGCCAAGCACGACGGCGGCGATGACGTCGAGTTCGAGCCCGGCAAAATCACGTGGATTGGCTAGCCAGATCATCGAGCCGTGCAGGAGACCGGCAAAACCAGCCAGCGCCCCGGCAAAGCAATAGACGAAGAACAGCGTGCGGCGGGTGTTGAAGCCGACACGGCTTGCCGCTTCCGGTGCGCCGCCCAACGCAAAGATGCTGCGCCCCGCCATGGTGTAGCGCAGGAAAAGGTGGGTGACGAGGGCCAGGCCGAGATAGATCAGGATCATCGCCGTCAGGCCGAAATTGGTGCCGGTGGCCGAGGTCAGGCTGACCAGATCGGTCTTGGCGAACGCGATCAGCTGCTGGGGCATCTTGTCGATGTTGATGACGCTGGTGCCGACAAGGCCAAGCAGCAATCCGCGCACGACACTGCCGGTGCCCAACGTCACGATCAGCGGGATCATCCGGAACGTGTGGATGAAAAACGCGTTGAACGCGCCGAGAAACAGGCCGATCAGCGTTGCCGCGACGAAGGGCAGAAACACGCCCTCATAGCCCATATAGATCATCAGCTTGATGGTCAGATACATGGCCGCGGCGGCAAAGGCGGTGAACGACACGTCGATGCCGCCCGAGATCATCACCACGAGAACGCCGAGCGCCATGATGCCGATGATGACGTTGCTGCGCAGAAGCCCGAACAGATTGTCCAGCGACCAGAAGGCCGGGTTGATCAGTCCAATGATGATCATGGCGGCAAAGAGGATGCACGCGATGATGAATTCCGATCGGCGAAACAGAGTCATTTCAAGGCCTTCAGGCGGTCGTTTAGAGTGTCTTCATCCAAAGCATCAGGTCCGACTTCATCGACGAAACGGCCGCGGTGCATGATGATGACGCGGTTGCAGTTCTGCACAAGCTCGGGCACATCGTCGGATATCATCAAAACCGCAAGGCCATCCTGGGTGGCGAGATCGCGGATCTTGCGATGGATCTGCGCCTTGGAACCGACATCGACGCCGACGGTCGGGCCGTTGAGGATGAGCACCCGCGCCCCGGTCAACAGCCAGCGCGCCAGAACCACGCGCTGCTGATTGCCGCCGGAGAGATGGTTGACGGGCGTATAGGGTCCGGGCGCGGCAATCTGCATGGCACCGAACATGGCGGTGGTGGCCTTCGCCGTCTTCTTGCGGTCGATGAACAGGCCCCGGACAAAATTGTCGAGCGATGTCGCCAGCATGTTGCGCTCGATCGACTGGGTCAGGAACAGGCCTTCCGTCAGCCGGTCTTCCGGCACATAGGCCAGGCCGCTGGCAATGGCCTCCTG
This sequence comes from Phyllobacterium sp. MT110, assembly GCF_058792715.1. Taxonomy (NCBI): domain Bacteria; kingdom Pseudomonadati; phylum Pseudomonadota; class Alphaproteobacteria; order Hyphomicrobiales; family Phyllobacteriaceae; genus Phyllobacterium; species Phyllobacterium sp. MT110. The sequence continues at coordinate 300,555 of NZ_JBXAFE010000001.1, read as the reverse complement.
CACGGTCTTCGGATGCACGCTGGTGCCGTCGATCTTGACGGTTCCGGTGAACTTGGGATGCATGCCGAACAGCGCCAGGGCCAGTTCCGTGCGGCCGGAGCCGATGAGGCCGGACAGGCCGACAATCTCGCCCGCATGCAATGTCAGGTTGATGTCATCGAGGCTGCCGGCAATGCTGAGATTGCGCACGTCGAGACGCGGCAGCGTATCGCCCTTTGTCGGCTGCCAGCGATAGACCTGATCGGTCAGGTCATGACCGGTCATGGCGCGGGTGATCGCAGGCTCATCGAAATCGCTGATCGGGCCTTCGGCGGCCTTCTTGCCGTTGCGCAGGACCGTCAGCCGTTCGCTGATCTCCAGCATTTCGCGCATCTTGTGACTGACGAACAGCACAGCGATACCCTGCGCCTGGATATCGCGCACGATGCGGAACAGCGCGTCGACCTCGTGCCGGGTCAGCGCCGTCGTCGGCTCATCCATGATGATCAGGCGCGCATCGGCCATGACCGCACGAGCGATCGCCACGATCTGCTTGCCGGATGTCGGCAGCGTCTCGACATCGGCGTCGAGGTCCATCGTCACACCGAGCCGGGCGAGCGCCTTTTCGGCGAGTTCACGCACACGGCGCCAGTTGACGGTGCGCTTGCCTTCGAGAAGCAGCGTGTTCAGCGCCAGATTTTCTGCGACGGTCAGATTTCCGAACAGGGAAAAGTCCTGATAGATGACCTGAATGCCATGCTGCACCGACTGGGCAGGCGTCATGCCGGAGACCGGCTTGCCATCGATCAGGATTTCACCATCGGTCGGCTGATATACACCGGCCATGATCTTGATGATCGTCGATTTACCGGAACCGTTCTCTCCGGCGAGACAGTGGATTTCACCCGGCTTGATCGAGAGCGAGACAGCATCCAGCGCCACAAGGCCGCCAAAGCGCTTGCCGATATTTTTCAGTTCCAGAAGGTGTTCGCTCATGTGTTTCCTTTTACCCCCCTCTGGGCTGCCGCCCATCTCCCCCACAAGGGGGGAGATCAGCCTTCACTACTGTATCGATCATTTCTGAAATGTTGCAAAGTAAGTGAGAGAGTTGATGGCAATGTGATCTCCCCCCTTATGGGGGAGATGTCCGGCAGGACAGAGGGGGGTGAGTGTTCCCTTAGAAGTTGTAATCGCCCATATTGGCCGAGGTTACGCCAACCCAGCCTGCACCATAGAGCAGGTTTGGCTTGGATGCATCGGGAACGAGCAGGCTGTTGTAGCCAGGCAGGCCCAGATCAAGACCGGCCTTGATCTCGCCGTTCTTCTTTTCCAGCGCCATGACGGCCAGTTCGTTCATGGCGTAACCGGCAACGGCCGGATCCCAGAACTGGATGTACTGGATGTCGCCATTCTTAAGGTATTGGCCCGCAACGGAAACCAGACCGGTACCGGCAAAGAAGACCTTGCCCTTCAGACCGCCTTCGGCGATCAGACGTCCAGCGCCCGCGGAGGTCGGCATGGGCGCACCCAGGATGCCCTTGACATCCGGATAGGTGGTCATGGCTTCCTTCAGCTTGGTGTAATCCTGGTTGGCATCGTCATAGGTTTCCAGACGCTCCGTTGCCAGGGACATGTCGGGGAAATTCTTCTTCTGGTATTCGATGGCACCATCGATCCAGTCCATCTGCGACTTCGAGGTCAGGCTGCCGACGGTGGCGAGATACTTGCCCTTGCCGCCCATATCCTTGGCCAGAACTTCCATCAGCTTCGCGCCGTAGGCCTTGTTGTCGAAGGCTTCGAGCTCATAATCGACGTTGACTATGTTGGAGGCTTCGTGCGCGATGACGACGATACCGCGATCGCGCGCCTTCTTCAGAACCGGCTCGACCGCTTCCACCGAGAACGGCACGATGCAGATGGCATCGACGCCCTGCGCGATCAGATTTTCAACGATCTGCACCTGCGCCGCGGCATCGGCCTGGCTTGGGCCGACCATCCACGCGTCTGCGCCGGTTTCCGCCTTGAACTGTGCAACGCCGGTGCGCATGCGGTCGAACCAGGCGATGCCGTCGACCTTGACGACCGTGGCAATCGAATAGGTCTTGCCGCTGGCGGAGGTGACGTATTCCTTCTTCACCTTGGATGTATCGACGGCGCTGTCGGCCATGGCCGGTGCGGCCAGTGCCGCAACGATGGCGAGTGATGCGAGCAGTTTCTTCACAGGTTTATCCTCCCTTGGTTTTGCCTTGTATTTTCCCGGCTGTGCGCGAAGCGCCCACCCTGAAACCCTTCTCATGTCGCGGAAAATGCCTTGGCCTGACGATGCACATCAAAACCGGTCCGCCCTCGATGGGTGCCGCGGTACGATGCCAAAAACTGTCAGATCAATTTGCGCCCGAGATTCTCCCAAACCGGCGCAAATGTGCCTCTCCCTGCGATTCATGCCTTCATGAAACGTTTCATTTAACATTTCGGATCATGCGGGACTTGTCAATACGACTCGGCCGAGATTGAACAAATGTTTATCGGGATATTGAATTGTCACGAATTTTTGGCGCGGCCGCAGCCGGAAATCCGCTTTCCCCGCCATGAATATGGATTGGCGCATTGATTGGCGGCGACACCTCTTGATATGAGTGAGGTTCAGGAATGGGGTTTCACACAATGTTCAAGGGCAAGGTCCTCGTCACGGGCGCTTCCGGCTTCATCGGACAGGAGCTTGTGCCGCACCTCATGGCCGCCGGTTATCAGGTGACCGGCGCTTCACGCTCATCGGCGAGCCCGGCGACCCTCCCGATTGAAACGATTCCTCTGCCCTCGCCCGCGGCCCCGGACGAAGATTTCGCGCGGCTGCTCGCCGGGTTCGATCATGTGGTGCATCTGGCGGCCATCGCCCACACGCGGCTGCCGGAGGCAGCACAGCTCTACCACGATGTGAACTGTGTCCTCGCCGCCAAACTCGCCAGGGCTGCGGATCAGGCGATCAGCGGCAAACTGGTGTTCCTTTCGTCAATCCGGGCGCAATCGGGAGCCACGCAGGAGGGTCTGGTCACCGAGCTGTCACCGCCCCGGCCAAGCGATGATTACGGCCGGGCAAAACTTGCCGCCGAGGCGGAAATCGCCGCGGCCATGCCAAGGCGCAACTTCACCATCCTGCGTCCCGTCCTTGTCTACGGGCCCGGCGTCAAAGGCAACATGGCGGCCCTGATCAGGCTCGCGGCCCGCAAGATACCCCTGCCGCTGCAGTCACTGACGGGACAACGCTCGGTGCTTGACCGCTCGGCGCTGTGCCGCGCCATCCTGCATGGCCTGTGCAGCACGAACACGGACGGGGGCATCTATATCGTCGCGGACAAGAGGCCCATGACAGCGGCGGCAATCGTCACGGCGATCCGGCATGGCCTCGGCCGGGATGCCGGACTGGTCAGCATTCCCGCCGGACTGCTGCATCTCGCCGCCGCCGTGACCGGCCAGCAGCAGCGCTGGCAGACACTCAACGGCAATCTTGTGGCAAGCGCCGCCCTGCTGGAATCAACCGGCTGGGAACCGACTGTTGATTCCGGGTTGCGGATCGCGCAGTCGGTTTTGCCTGCGAGCCGCGCAGCCGCGCGCGATTGATTCCGGTTATATGAATATATTCAATGGCTTGGATATTGCTGTGACATGGCTGGGGCGCCTGGATTCGAACCAGGGAATGGCGGTACCAAAAACCGCTGCCTTACCACTTGGCTACGCCCCAAAATGCCGATGCGGGTGCAATGCACCGCAGGACAGCGCGGCCTTATAACCTCTGGTTCCAGCTTGCGCAACGTGAATGATTGCCCAGTTTGTCGCTCTTTCACAATTGTTTCGGCATTATTTTCATGACAAGGGTGTGAACAATTCGCCAAGCTCTAGGGGCAGGACTCATTAATATGATCGAAATGGCGCCTGAAACGGCAAGAAGATGCGAGGAGAGATGCGAAGCGCGGGGTCTTCCCCCCGGCCGAGCAGTTCGACACGGCAGCTTGCAGCCGTTTCGGCGTCCGCAGGATATGGTCCATTTGCCCGGCTCCATCGTCGCAAAGACTCGACAATGAACCACATTGCCTTCGTCTTTGCTCCTTGTAACCAAACAAATGGCCTCATACCATTTCGACCAGATTAATGGGTCCTGACCCTAGATTAAGGGTGCCGCTGCCTTGTCGCCGATCCTCACCGTCTTTGTCCTTGCCGCCATTGCCAGCGCCGTGCTTCTTGCCGTTCTCATCCGGTTGCTGCCCAGCCATTTTCTGGCCGCGGGAATCAATGAACGCTCAAACCACACCCAGTCTGCACGCCAGCTTGGCGGCCTTGCCATCGTGCCGGTGGTCGTGGCGCTCCTCTGGCTGTTCGGCGCGCGGATGGGTCTCGACCAGCGCTTTCTCGTCACCGCGTCCATCGGTGCGCTGATCCTCTGGATCACCGGGATGCTCGACGACCGGCATCACCTGCCGGAAAGCATCCGGATCATCGCGCAGCTGATCGCCGCCTGCCTTTGCGTTTACGGCCTCGGGCCGGATTTTCGCCTGCTGCCGGATTTTTTCCCGGTCCTGCTTGAGCGGGGCCTGCTTGTGCTGGCGCTGGTCTATTTCATCAACCTGACCAATTTCATGGATGGCCTCGACCTGATGGTCGTGTCCGGCATGGGCATTCCGCTTGCCTTTCTCGCGGGCTTCGCGGCCTTCGGCCTGGCGGGCATGGCCAGCGGCAGCATCGCGGCGGCCATAGCCGGGGGGCTCTGCGGCTTTGCCCTGTTCAACCGCCCCAAGGCCACGGTTTTTCTCGGCGATTCCGGCAGCCTGCCGCTGGGGCTGCTGTGCGGCCTCGCCTTTTTCATGGTCGCCCGCGACATGCGCATTGCCACCGGACTGATCCTGCCGCTGTTTTTCATTGCCGATGCGACGACGACGCTGATCAAGCGCCTGCTCGAGGGCGACAATATTTTCGCCGCCCATTCCAAACATGCCTATCAGGTTGCCAAACGCGCGGGATGGAGCGTGTGGCAGGTGGTACTGACCGTGGCTGCACTGAATGTCATTCTTGGCATCTGCGCATTTGCCGCGAGTTCCATCAGCATTCCGGTCCGCCTGACCGGTATTGTGGTGGCGGTTGTATGCGTTTCCGCCGTTCTGCTGCGCTTTCGCAGACAGACAGCGGCCTGATCAGAGCCTGCGGAAGATGGCGGCGAGATAAAGCCCGACCTGGCCCGGGAGGGTCTGCCGGTAAACGCCCGACTGATGCAGGGCGAGAATGCGCCGGATGACGTTGTCGGATCGCACCTTCCAGTAGAGATCGCAGGTCGCCTGCGCTTCGGCCGTCAGCAGATCCCGGTTACGCACCAGCCCCTGAATGTTGAGATCGGCCCGATCGGCAAACCGGACGGCGAAGCGGGCGCGCAAGGCAGCCAGTTGCCCCTGCCAGCCCTCGCCACGGCTCGGCCGGCGGTGCCGCACCAGCGGCTGCGGGTCAAAATGCACCACGCCACCGGCGCCGGAGACAATCAGATACAACCACCAGTCATGGCTGGAAAATTGCGTCGTCCGGCACGACGCCGTGAGCAGATCGTGTGCCTTGCGGTTGAAAAGCATCGTGCTGCCCGCGGCGATGTTCTGGACCAGTGCATTGCGGAATTCCGCCGGGCGCGCATAAAGCGGCGACGAACCGACGATAGCACCATTTTCGGCAATGGTAAGCGTCCGCGAACAGAAGAGGGATGGCACGGCAAAAGCATTGTGCTCGATCCAGCGGATGGAGGCGGCAAGCTTTTCCGGCTCCCAGATATCGTCCTGATCGGCAAAGGCATAATATTCCGCCTGGATGGCCGGATTGGTGATCAGCGACCGGAAATTTTCGCTTCTCCCCTCACCGGCGCCGTGCAGCAGGGTCACCCGGCCCTTGGTCCAGCGCCGCGCCCATTGCTGCAGGATCGCCCGGCTGCCATCCGTCGATCCGTCGTCCGAGACCCACAGATCGATATCGGGATAGGTTTGCGCGGCGATGGAGGCCAATTGCGCGTCGAGACATGCGGCACCATTGAAGGTTTCCAGGAGGACGGCAACCGTTCCTGATGATGGAGCCCTTTTCAACAACCGCTATCCCGCTCTGTGTCTGTTTCGGTGAAACCAGTGCAGCCGTTTCTGCACGGGAATCTCGCCAAGATTGAGGTCCCGTGTTAACTGAGAGCCTTCTCGAAAAGCAGGGCCCGCACGGCATCCGGGTTTTGTTGTGCGATCAGCCCGCGCAGTTCTTCGACCGCTGCAGGCAGATGGTCGACCGGCGCCACCCGCCGTCTGGCGCGCAGAATCTTGGAATGGCTCGTCGCCGAAACACCCGTTGGATCGTAGAAGAGTTCCTCATGCAGCTTTTCGCCGTCGCGGATACCGATCGTGACGACCTCGATGTCGCCATGGGGGTTTTTGCCGTCCTTCACCGACAGCCCCGCCAGGAGGATCATATTTTCGGCGAGATCACGGATACGCACGGCGTCGCCCATTTCCAGAAGCAGGATGTCGCCGCCCTCCGACAATGCGCCAGCCTGAATGATCAGTTCCGCCGCCTCGCGGACGGACATGAAATAGCGGGTCATCTCGTCATGGGTCACCGTCAGCGGACCGCCATGGGCGATCTGCTCGCGGAACAGCGGAACGACGGAACCGCTGGAACCGATGACATTGCCGAAGCGGACGCAGGTGAATATCTGGCCGGTGCCGTGCGTCTTCGCCACGTCGCCATGGTAGCGCACGATCAGCTCGGCCCAACGCTTGGTTGCACCCATGACATTGGATGGACGCACTGCCTTATCAGACGAGATGAGGACGAAATTGCGGACACCCGCCTCGCGGGCCACGGCCGCCAGAACATCGGTGCCGATGACATTGTTGCGGGCGCCTTCCACGACGTTTTCCTCAACCAGCGGCACATGCTTGTAGGCGGCGCAATGATAGACGTTCTCCACCTTGTGCTGATCGAGCACCACCTTGAGCAGCGGGCCGTCGCTGATCGAGCCAAGGACAGGCACCAGAACGCAATCGCTGATACCGGCGAGTTCGCGGTGAAGCTGATAGATGCTGTGCTCGTTCACATCGAACAGCACGAGTTTGGCCGGGGCCAGCTTGACGATCGTCCGGCAGAGTTCCGAACCGATGGATCCGCCGGCACCGGTCACCAGGATGACGCGGTTTTCCACCGTCTTGTCGAGAAGGTCGGGGTGGGCCGGCACCGGCGAGCGCCCCAGGAGATCGTCGATATCGATATCGCGCAGATGGCTCACGATGTATTTTCCGGCCGTCAGGTCGGAAATCGCCGGCAGGATGCGCACCTTGACATTGAGCGACTTGAGCTTGCCCATCAGCAAACGGCGCTGATTGCCGCTCAGGGACGAGGTGGTCACGATCATTTCGTTGATGCCGAAACTGTCGATGAGATCTTCGATCTGCGCGGTCGGGTAGACGCGGATGCCGAGGATGTCCATGCCATGCAGCGTGGCATCGTCATCAATGAAACCGGCGACGAAAACCTCGTTCTGGCTGCGCAGCGCATTGGCCAATTGGCGCCCCGCATCGCCGGCGCCGAATATCAGGCACTGCCGGGCCAGGAGTTTTTCACGAATCGGGCTCCACAGCAGCCATTTGGCGGCAAAACGGCTGCCGCAAATCAGGACAACGGCAAGGACCCAATACAAAAAGGGGACGGCGCGCGGCACGCCTTCGGCACCGGTCATCTGGGTCAGAAACGCGACAACCACCCAGATGATCACCGAAAAGGTCACCGCCTGCATCATCGTCCAGATGGCTTTATCCGGCAGATAGCGAATAACCGCCCGGTAAAGGCCAAACCGGATAAACACCGGCGATGCGATCAGAGGAGCAGCGATCATCAGCATCGCCTGCTCGGTATTGGGCATAAACAGGGTGTTGAACCGCAGCACGTAGCTGAACCAGGCCGCAAATGTCAGCACCACCATGTCGAAGCTGACAAGGAGCACCTGCTTGTAACGACGCGGCATCATGGCGATGCGTTGCCGAAAATTTTCCAATTTCATTGATCCTCGGTGCTTACGGAATGCCTGGGTGACATGAGAAACTGCAATTTTCCTTAAAGTCCAATTTGAGGCATTTGTGAGATGGAGATGCTCATCCCTGGATTCCCCAATAGTTTCAAGACCAGTAACATAGGGTTACATAAATGCAATCATCGTCTGGCGGTCAATCGGCGGTTGTCCTTTCAGTCACTTTATCCAACACAGACTGGCAGCGTTTATCCTTGGCTTTTTTCCAACGATGGAACAACGCCCCATGGACCAGACACCGAACCTTCAGCTCCCTTACATCGCACCGTCGCAAGCCCAGAAGCATGTCACCCATAATGAGGCCATCCGGGCGCTGGATGCCCTCGTGCAGCTCTGCGTGGTGAGCAGAACACTCAAGGAGCCGCCGGCCGAGCCGCGGGAAGGCTACCGCTATTGTATCGCATCCGGCGCGTCCGGTGCGTGGGGCGGCAAGGACGGGCACATCGCGGCGTGGCAGGATGACGCGTGGGCATTCCTCCAGCCGCGGGACGGATGGCGCGCATGGATCGTTGCCGAGAACTGCCTTACAATTTTCAATCAGGGACAGTGGACCGATTTCCGTCCGGCAACAAATCCCGTCGACCGCGTCGGTATCCAAGCGCAGGCGGATGACACGAACCGCCTGAGCGTGAAGAGCCCCGCCTCGCTGTTCGACCATGCAGGCAGCGGGCATCAGCTGAAAATCAACAAGGCTGGCGAGCAGCAGCTCGCATCCATTCTCTTTCAGTCGGCCTATCAGGGCCGCGTCGAGATCGGCACGATCTGGAACCGGGATTTTTCCATCAAGGCCAGCATCGACGGCAAGGACTGGCGGGATATCCTGCTTGCCGACAGCAGAACCGGGGCAGTGCAGTTTCCCGGAGGCATCGTCCAGCCGAGGACGGGCAAGAAACTGTCCGGGCTGATTTTCCTGCCCGATGGCGGCGGCACCGCCGTTCTCGAACCCGCCGCCGGCAGCGCTGTCTGTGCGTCCGTCTCCGCCGACCTGCTGTCACTGAAAGGCAAAGCGGCGGCGGGCATCTTTGCAACGGGCATGCGCGGCGTCGCCATGGTCCGTATCTGGAACACCAGCAAATCGCCGGCCCAGTCCGCCTGGGCGAAATGGGACACCGCTGCCGATCAGCTGCAGGTCAGCGATCCCGCCCATATCCGGCCATGGGCCGCGGGCGATGCGATCCAGACCGCCGATCCGGCCAATCAGACCATCGCTCTCGATATCTCACCGCTCATGCAAAAGCAGCTTGGCGGGGCCTTCCCGCAGGATGGGGTATTGCTGGGCAACGGGGCGGGCGGGGATGTGACAATCCCATGCCCCATCGCTTCACCGGTATCATCCGGCAATCTGCTCATCTTCAAAGCGGACGAGCGCAGGCGATTCACTGTGATCGGGATTTACGGATGAGCGGCACTGGTTTTTTTATCGTGCGTGGTTCGACAAGCTCACCATGAGGGAGGTGGTTTGGTGCAAGGTTAATCACAAACGTTGCAGAACTTAGCTCTCTGCAGCCCGCTCCATCCCTCATGGTGAGCTTGTCGAACCACGCAACACTGCACTGCAAAACTTTCCTCAGCTGCCGCGATAGGTTGAGTAGGACCATGGCGTCACCAAGAGCGGCACGTGGTAATTCGCCTCCACATCCGCGATAGCAAAACGGATGGGCACCACATCGAGAAAGGCAGGTTCCGCCAAAACAGCGCCCTTTGCCCGAAAATATGCCTCGACAAAAAAACTGAGCTCGTAGCGCCCGGCCGCCATTTCGCCGGGCGACAACAGCAGCGCGTCGGTACGGCCATCGGCATTGGTGACCGTCGTTTTGAGCAGATGCCTGATCTCATCCGCGTCGATCCGATGCAGTTTCAGCGTCATGCCTGCGGCAGGACACCCGGCCGCCGTATCCAGCACATGTGTGGACAGTTTTCCCATGGATGACCTCTCAGGCTAGCAGATCGTCGAGGCGGAACCGGGCGATCAGGGCAATCTGGCGCAGGGCTTCGGCCACCTCTTCGCCGGCATTGTTCTGCAACCGCGTCCTGAATGCCGCCAGGATGGAATGCTTGTCATGACCGCGTACGGCGAGAATGAACGGAAAGCCGAACCGCCGCTGATAGCCGTCATTCAACCGGTGGAATTCGTCGAATTCGCCATCCGTCAGCCGGTCAAGCCCGGCGCCCTTCTGTTCGCTGGTCGAGTGCACCGTCAGGCTGCCCTGGCGGGCGGCCTTGCCTGCAAGGTCCGGGTGGGCACGGATGAGGCCAAGCTGCGCCACCTGCCCGGCCTTGTCGACGGCACCGGCCATGGCCGCGTGCAGGAGTTCCACACTGGCGAAGGGCCGCAGCGGCACCACGGCTTCCGCAACCCACGGCGAATGCTCGAAAATACCGCCCAGCGCCTTGACGAAGGTTTCAGGCGCGGCATCGTTCAGTTCATCGAGAGTCATCGGCATCTTTCTTCATGCGTTGTTTCAGTGCGTTCACCGCACGCAGCACGTTTTCCGGCGTCGCGGGCGCATCGAGCCGGGGAGCGACGGTACCCTGCGCCAGCGAGGCAATGGCATCACGGATGGCAAGCCAGACGGAGACGCCGAGCATCAGCGGCGGCTCGCCGATGGCCTTGGAACGGAACACCGTTTCCTCGCGGTTGGGCGCGTTGTCGAGAATGCGTACATTGAATTCCGGCGGGACATCGCGCGATCCGGGAATCTTGTAGGTGGACGGCCCGACAGTGCGCAGCCTGCCTGTCTTGTCCCACCAGAGTTCCTCGCAGGTCAGCCACCCCATGCCCTGGACAAAGGCGCCCTCGATCTGGCCGAGATCAATCGCCGGGTTCAGCGGCGAGCCGACATCCTGCAGGATATCGGCGCGCAGGCAGCGCGTCTCGCCGGTGAGCGTATCGACGGCGACTTCCGTCACCGCCGCGCCATAGGTGAAATAGAAGAAGGGCCGGCCCTTCATCGTCTTGCCATCCCAATGGATTTTCGGCGTGGCATAGTGCCCGGCTTCCGACAGCTGCACCCGCTTGAGCCAAGCCATCTTGGCCAGTTCGCCGAAGGATATGGATTCGTTGTCGGCGTGAACACGGCCTTCGCGATAGACGATGGTCGCTTCCTGCACGCCGAAATGTTCGGCGGCAACGGCGGTCATGCGCGCCTTGATCGCCGTGGCTGCCTTGAAGGCCGCCATGCCGTTGAGATCGGAGCCGGTGGACGCCGCCGTGGCGCTGGTGTTCGGCACCTTGCCCGTCGCGGTGGAGGAGATGCGCACCATGTCGAGCTCGACCTGGAAGACTTCCGCCACGACCTGCGCCACCTTGACGAACAGGCCCTGCCCCATTTCCGTGCCGCCGTGGTTGAGGAAAATCGAACCGTCGAGGTAGACGTGCACCAGCGCACCGGCCTGATTGAGCGAGGTCAGGTTGAAGGAAATACCGAACTTGACCGGCATCATCGCCAGCCCCCGGCGGATGACCGGATTGGCAGCGTTATGCACATCGATCTCGGCGCGCCGCTGGCGCCAGTCGGCCGAGGCCAGCACCGCTTCGGTCACCTCGATCAGCCGGTTGTCTTCCACCGGCTGGCCATAGGGCGTCACCGCGCCGGTTTCATCGCCGTAATAGTTGATGGCGCGGACGTTGTTGGGATCGAGCTGCAACTCCCGCGCGATGGTATCGATGATGTTCTCGATGGTCAGGATGCCCTGCGGCCCGCCGAATCCCCGGAAGGCGGTGTTGGAAACCGTATTGGTCTTGCAGGCATGGCCGATAAAGCGGGCGTGCGGAATATGATAGGCATTGTCCGTATGCGTCAGCGTGCGGGTGATGACAGGGCCGGTGAGGTCAGGCAGGTTTCCGGCGCGGGCGAGATATTCCACATCCAGCCCGCGAATGCGGCCGCGTGAATCGACACCGACTTTCCAGTTGGCCACATAATCGTGCCGCTTGCCGGTTCCCGCCATGTCGTCGCGGCGTTTCAGCCGCAGCTTGCACGGCTTTCCCGTCTTGGCAGCCACCAGTGCCGCCGCCCCGGCGATGATCGTCGCCTGGCTTTCCTTGCCGCCGAAGCCGCCGCCCATGCGCCGCACCTGGCATTCCACCGCATTGGCATGCAGGCCGAGGATCAGCGCCACATGGTGCTGCACTTCAGTCGGATGCTGCGTCGAGGAATGCACCAGCATCTCGCCATTTTCACCGGGAATGGCATAGGCGATCTGGGTTTCCAGATAAAAGTGATCCTGTCCGCCCATGTGCAGCGTGCCGGAAAAAACATGCGGTGCACCGGCAATCGCCGTCACGGCATCGCCGTCGATGACTTCCTGCGGCGGCAGGACATAGCTCCTGCGCCGGTGCGCCTCCTCGATATCCAGCACCGGCTCCAGCGGTTCGATGCCGACCTTGACCTTCTTCGCGGCGCGATAGGCCGTTTCGAAATCGCGGGCGGCAACGACGGCGATGACCCGCCCTTCATGATCGACGATATCTTCGGCGAACAGCGTTTCGCCATTGAGGATCGGGCCGACCTCGTTGTGGCCGGGCACATCCCTGGCCCACCAGACACCGGCCACGCCCTCCATCGCCAGCGCCTGCGCCGGATCGATGGATTTCAGCCGCCCGTGGGCGACTGGCGAGAGCACGAAGGCCGCATGCAGCGTGCCGGGCAGTTCGGGCATGTCGTCGATGTAGTTTGCCTCGCCCGCCACGTGGCGTGCGGCGGAATCATGGGCAATGCCCTTGCCGACGATGCTGCGCTGGACAGTATGGGGAGCATTGTCGGTCATAGCGCCATCACTTCCACGGTCTCGCCGGAGACATCCCGCCAGAACCGTTCAACCAGATTGGCTGCCACCTGCAGCCGGTAATCCGCGCTGCCGCGCCAGTCGTCGAGCGGCTTGAACGTCGCGGTGATCGCCGCCGCGCAGGCTTCGACCGCTTTCGCATCGAACTGCGTGCCGACCAGCGCCTGCTCTGCTGCCACCGCCCGGCGCGGTGTTGCCGCCATGCCGCCGAAGGCAATGCGCGCGCTGCGGACCTGCCCATCCTCGCGAATAACGAAAAAGGCGGCGCAGACCGTCGAGATATCCTGATCGTAGCGTTTGGAAATCTTGTAGACGCGAAAATCCTGCCCCGGCTTCGGCTTGGGAATGGAGACCGATGCAATCACCTCGTCGGCCCGCAGCTCCGTCTTGCGATAGTCAAGGAAGAAATCCTCCAGCGCCATGAACCGGCGGCCGTTGAGCGAGGCCAATTCCACATCGGCGCCCAGCGCGATCAAGGCAGGCGGGCCGTCGCCGATAGGGCTTGCGGTGCCGATATTGCCGCCAATGGTTCCCATGGAGCGGATCTGGGTCGAGCCGAAACGGCGAATAAGCGTGGCAAAGGACGGATAGGAACCGGCGACGCGCGCAAGCACCTCCTCCCAGGTCACGGCAGCCCCGAAACTCAGGTGATTGTCCGTCTCGCCGATGGCCCGCATTTCCCGCACATGCGCCAGCGAAATGACCTCGTCCCAATCCGTATGATAATCGGCCAGCGCCACGCCGAGATCGGTGCCGCCGCCGAGTAGCAGGGCATCCGGTCTGTCCTTGCGCAGTTGCAAAAGGTCCGCAAGCGTTTGCGGCTGGTGGAAGGTGGAGCCATCAGCCGATACCGCCTTTTGCGGCTCCATCTCGGCGAATGCCCTCACCTCTAGGCCCGATATCGGGGCGCCGCCAGCGCCTGCCACCTTGCGGGCGGCTTCAACGATGGGGCGGTAGCCGGTGCAACGGCACAGATTGCCCGCCAGCGCATCGTGGATTTCGTGGTCATCGGGATGTGCCGTGCTGGCAGCAAGACCGGCCAGCGAAATGACGATGCCCGGCGTGCAGAAGCCGCACTGCGACGAGCCGTTTTCCGCCATTGCCGCCTGTACGGGGTGCAGGATTTCGGTTTTCAGGCCCTCGACGGTGACCAGCGCCCGCCCATCGATCTGACCCATGGCGAGAATGCAGCTGTTGGCGGCGTGATAGCGCACCGAATCACCAGAGGGATCGCCGATCAGCACCGAGCAGGCGCCGCAGTCGCCCTCGGCGCAACCTTCCTTGGTTCCCGTCAGGCGCGGCGCGCTGCGCAGCCAGTCGAGCACCGTCATATCCGGCCGGACCGACGCCAGCTGTTTTTGACCATTGAGAAAAAATTTGATCGTTTGTGACATGGTGCACAGCTTCATCCGGCAGCGATGAAGCGTCAAGGGGCAGAGGGAAGTTCGTGGCGTCGTGGTGCGTGGTTCGACAAGCTCACCATGAGGGACGTGGTTTGGCTACAATGCCAATCGCAAAGGTTGCAGAATATAGCTCCCTGCAATCCTCACTCTCCCTCATGGTGAGCTTGTCGAACCACGCACCGCCTATCTGCGATTCAGACCGTTTCGATCCGATAAACCACATCCCCGAAGAAAAACTCTTCAAGATTGTCCCCTGCACCGCCGCGATCGACCACGAGGAAATCCGACGCCGCTTCCAGCGAAATCAGCGGGTGATGCCAGACATTGCGGCCGTAATTGACGCCCTGATTGCCCTGTGCCAAGAACGCCCTCGGCTGACCCGGACGGCCCGCATCGTCTTCCGCCACGACGACGAGAAACGGCCGGTCCTGCAGCGGATAGAATGCCTGGCTGCCGAGGGGATGGCGCTCGAGCATCGCGATGTCGATGGGCGGGGCGAAAGCCTGTCCGCGAAAAATATTGACCAGAACCCGCGCCTCCGCCCCGCTCACATCGACATGGGCCAGATCGTGAAAACGCTGCGTGGTGCCATTGTTGATCAGGCGTATGTCGGCACCCTCGGTTTCGATCACATCGCCAAAGGGTTCGAACGCCGCGCGGGTCAGCGGCTGGACGGCAAGCAGAGAGATGGTCATACGGCACTGTCCGGGCGATGATGCTCGTGCCAGTGGCGTGCGATATCGATACGGCGCGTCACCCAGGCAGCCTCGTGCCCCTGTACATAATCCAGGAACCGCTCCAGCGCCGCCGCCCGTCCGGGGCGTCCGACAAGACGGCAATGCAGGCCGACGGACATCATCTTGGCCGCGCCTTCCTGCCCTTCCCGGTAGAGCACGTCGAACGTGTCCTTGAGATAGGTGAAAAACTGATCGCCGGTATTGAAACCCTGCGGCGTGGCAAACCGCATGTCGTTGGCATCGAGCGTATAGGGAACAATCAGATGCGGACCCTTCGGCCCTTTCACCCAATAGGGCAGTTCATCGGCATAGCTGTCGGCGGAATAGACGAAACCGCCCTCTTCCATGACGATCTTCAGCGTGTTGTCCGAGGGCTTGCCCTGATAGATGCCAAGCGGGCGCGAGCCGGTGATTTCGGTGTGCAGCCGCACGGCTTCAAGGATGTGCCGGCGCTCGATGTCTTCCGGAAAATCCTTGTACTCCAGCCAGCGCAGGCCGTGGCTGGCGATTTCCCAATCGGCTTCCTGCATGGCGGCCACCGCTTCCGGGTTGCGCGCCATGGCCAGCGTCACGCCATAGACCGTGACCGGCAGGTTGCGGCGGGTAAAGATGCGCCACAGCCGCCAGAAACCGGCACGGGAGCCGTATTCGTAGATGGATTCCATGTTGAGATTGCGCTGCCCCGGCCACGCCGCCGCACCGACGATTTCCGAGAGCAGGTTTTCCGACGCCAGATCATTGTCGAGAATGCAGCTTTCGCCACCCTCCTCGTAATTGACCACGAACTGCACGGCGATGCGGGCATGGCCCGGCCATTTCGGGTCTGGGGTATTGCGGCCGAAGCCGATGAGATCGCGGGGGTAATCGGACACGGAGTGCCTCTCCAACAGACAATGCGGCACCCCCTCCATCCGGCAGGACAGAGGGGGTGCAAAGAGCAGGAATCAGCGGCGCTTGAGCAGCGAGCCGACGGCCGGGACAATGGCGGCGGCCAGCGCCAGCTTCAGGATATCGGCAACGATGAACGGGCCGACGCCGAAGGCAAACGCCTTCTCGAAGCCGAGCAGGTAAGCCATCCAGAGGAAGCCGAGGCTGAGGATGATCGCCTCACCGGCGAGCATGGCAACACCCATGACGACGGGGTTGCGGGCAAAGCCCTTGTCAGCGGCAAGACCGACAACCCAGGCTGCGGCGAGATAGGCGACGAGGTAGCCGCCCGTGGTGCCGACCATATAGGCAAGGCCGATACCCTTTTCCGGCGTTCCGGTGAAAACCGGCATGCCGAGCGCACCTTCGAGCAGGTAGAGCGCCATGGTGGCCACGGCCAGGCGCGAGCCATAGGCGGCGGCAATGGCGAAAACGGCGAAGGTCTGCATGGTGACATTGACGAAAACCATGTCGATCTTGGTCTTCGCCGCAAGGGTCATCAGCGCCGTGCCGACAAAGGCAAGCGAGACAAACCATACGGCTTTGGCAAGCTGGCCTTCCGGCTGGAAGGTTTCAGCAAGGGAACGGGTCTGGGCAGCAATCATGTTCTATCCTCCGGATCGGCTTTCGCCACGCGTTGAAAAGGGTATATTGGGGATGACGCCGCAGCGCAATATGCGCAAGGCCATACACAAGGTCCGCACACCCCCATGTCCCTCGTTTTCGACAGTTCTTTTGCGCCGCATTATGGCGAAGCCGTCGAGATTGCGCCTGATATCAAGCGCATCACGGTCAACAATCCCAGCCCCTTCACCTTTTTCGGCACCAACAGTTATCTGATCGGCCGCGATACGCTGGCGCTGATCGATCCGGGTCCGGTTGACGATGCCCATCACGCGACATTGCTGCGCGCCATCGCCGGGCGGCCGGTCAGCCATATCTTTGTCAGCCATACGCACCGGGACCACTCACCGCTCGCCACGGTTTTGAAAGCCGAGCTTGGCGCCACGCTGGTGGCGGAAGGCCCGCACCGCCCGGCCCGGCCGCTGCATATCGGCGAGATCAACCTGCTCGATGCCAGCGGCGACTATGATTTCGTGCCCGATATCGCCGCTGCCGACAATTCCGTTATCACAGGCGATGGCTGGGCCCTGCGCACCATTCATACGCCCGGCCACACGGCCAACCATGTGGTGTTCGGGCTTGAGGGAACGGACATCCTGTTTTCCGCCGACCATGTGATGGCCTGGGCCACATCCATCGTGGCACCGCCCGACGGCTCGATGTCGGACTACATGGCTTCGCTCGACCGGCTCCTTGAGCGGCATGACCGGGTCTATCTTCCCGGCCATGGCGGTGCGGTGACCAAGCCGAAAACCTTCGTGCGCGGCCTGAAAGCCCACCGCAAGATGCGCGAGCGCGCCGTGCTCGAGCGGGTCAAGCTGGGCGACCGCACGATCGCCGCCATGGTCAAGGTCATCTACCGGGAAACTGACCCGCGCCTGCACGGCGCGGCGGGACTGTCGGTGCTTGCCCATCTGGAAGATCTCGTTGCCCGCGGCAAGGTGCATACGGAAGGCAACCCCTCCATCGACGGCGTCTACTGGGCCGGCTGAGTGGTGTCTTCCTCCGGCTGCGCATTCTGCACCTGCGCATCGAGGTCAGTCATGAACCGGGCGATGCGGCCGGCATTTTCGCCGAGATCGTGAATACCGTAGCGCGAGACCGAGCGCATATCGACATAGGTGGTCTCGCCCTCGTCGCTCAGGCGGATGACGACGTCGCTGGTGAAGCCCAGCAGCCAGGTCCGCGCCACGACTTCCATGAGTATTTCCTCGTCGTCGCCGGGCACGCCCTTCTGATCGATGATGGTCCAGCCATTATTGGTGATCACCGTCACGGCGGCATCGAGAATGCGGTCCGGCGAGCCTTCGTAGCGCCGGCCCGTCACTTCGGGATAGGCCTTGGCCTGCAGGGCACGGCTGTGCGGATCGTTGACCAGCGGGTTCATGCGGTCCGTCCGTTGCCCGGCAAGGGCAAACAGCGCGGGAGGCTCGGTGACATCGGTCGACACGTCATAGATCGCCGGCAGGGTCATCGCCTGATAGACCGTCACGACAAAGGGCCCGAGGACCACCAGCGCGATTACCGCGCCCCAGAAGGCGGACGGGCCGCCGCGGTCGCCGCGGCGCCACAGGCTGGTGAATCCCTTGATGCCGAGCAGCAGCGCCAGCACCGCGAGGCCCGCCACGATGGCGAGCAGCCAGAGAAACTCGGGTGTTTCGATCCGCTCGAAGCGGTGCCCCAGACCCGACAGGACAAACAGGATGGCCGACAGGAACGCGATCCGCACCGACCATTTGGCGGAAATCGATTGGCGGCGTCGGATGTGGTGTCGCATGGAATCCCGATTTGGCTGGTCTGTGACTGACATGAACAGCTAACCGTATTTCCCCGGTGAGACAAGCATTGGAACGGCAGGCCCCCGCGGCACCGGCCGTTGCCAAGGCTCCTCCCCGCTAGACCACTGCCGGGATATAGACCCGCGCCGTCTCGTCGTAGATCATCCCGATGGCCGGATCGGTCCGGCTCATTTTGCCGGTTTCAATGTGGCCCGCATAGCGGCGCAGATACTTGCTCGTGTTCACCGCATCGACGAAGGAAACATCGTACCAGCCGTCCTTTGTAGCGACGTCAACACGCTTGGTGCCATTGGAAATACGCTTGGGTGCTTCTTTGGAATAGTAGGCGTTGATAAGTTTCAGTTCTCCGTTGGCAGTAGGCCAATTTCGGAAGTGAAAACTGAGTATCTTGCCCTCTTTATCGGGAACTATATGGCAGTCGAAATAAAAGGCTGCTTCTGTCGGGCTCATCATATCGCCGCGTGCCTCAGCCAGATAGCCGTTGGGCCCGTGCACGGCAAAGTGATAGTTCATATTGTTGTCAAGGGACAACGGGCAAGAAATCGTCAACTCAGGATCGCCAAGCGTTATTCCTCCCACACTTATGGGTTGGGACTGCAGCAAAGCTTGCTCATTGTAGTTGTAAAGTACAAATGACACGCCCAGCTTGCCTGAATTTTTAAACACACACTCCGGGTACGCAGACATGGAGGAAAAAAATCGAAAGCTGACCTGAAAATCGTAACCAAGCGGCAACAGATCGCACTGTGTCCGATCCTGCTTCACTGCAACAGGTTTTTCTGTATTGGGATCGGCATTGACATGCTCGATTTTGGGTTTGAGTGGATTATCGGCATTTTTCTTGGCGTTGTTTTTTTCACTGTCAGTAAAAATTTTCATCGGCAGCGCTTTATCGATCAGTGTGTCGATTGCTGCAGCGGCCTCGCGGTTAAAATCGAATGCACTTGTCAGATCACCCGCGATTGCCCTTCGCCAGGAGGAAACATTCGGAAGGCTAGACCCTTTGAAATATTCTCCCTTTGCCGCAAATCGTTTTTCGATCCACGTGTCGAGGAATGAAATGAACGAGGTGTGATCGAATACTTCGGAGCAAACACGCCCGCCGGCGCTCCATGGAGAAATGACCAGCAACGGGACACGCATACCCATTCCCAACGGCCGTGGAGCTTCACGTTCCTGCTTTTCATCGTCGGTTTCTTTATCGACGAGCTTTTCCTTGAATGCATTTTCCGAATTGAAATCGCGCCCTTCTTCTTTTCCTGTTTCGTTGTTCAATCGTGTTAACGTGATCTTTATGTCCTCCAACAAATCATTTGCGGACATGCCGTGCAACGCAGCGGCTTCGAGATAACTCAAAGGCGGCACGGGTGGCGGCACATGATCGAAAAAGCCGCCATTCTCGTCATAGGTTATGAAGAACGCTGTCTTTTTCCAGACATCCTTGTTGGCGGCGAACACGCGCAGTATCTCGTTTACATAATACTCGCCGAAATGCGGGGGGTATTTGGGGTGCTCGGAAAACGCTTCCGGCGCGATGATCCATGAAACAGCGGGTAAATTGCCCGAAGCAACATCCTGCTCAAACTGCGACGGTTTGTTGACATCTGTCCGCAAGACGGAGTTTACACTTTGGCTTTTCTCATGGAGCGATGTGTTTTTGATACGAAAATTTGCAAAGGCTTCCAAGGTATTGTTGTCATAGTTTCCCGTGAATACATCGCTGCCTAAACCATCCTGATAAAACTTCCAGCTGAGGCATTTTTCCAGTTCCTGCCTCACCTTCGGTGTGCGCAATTCAAGGTTTTTGAGCGCGCCTTCCAATACTTCGGGATAGGACTTCCAATCTGGTCGTCCCAGTACTTTGTGCGGGGTAGCGAAGGGAAAATGGCTGCTGTCGTAGCGGCCTTTGCTGGTCCCGGTCCAGAAGAAGACGCGATTGGTATCCGTCGCGCCATTGTGCGAACAAAAATATGCGTCGCAAATGGTGAAGGCTTTGGCCAGCTTGAAATACAGTGGAATATCTTTTTCACTGTAGTGGGCCATCGACACAATGCCCTTTTGCGGAATCCATTTGTCCATGAGACCACTGTTCCACGCGGCAAGACCGCTTTTGTAATCATGGGCTGGGTCTTGCAGGAAGACACCGCCCGCGCCACCCTCCTCGTCCGGCGTATCACCTTGCGGCAGTTGATACGGCCTTACCATTTGCGCCGAACTGTCCGACTGCGCCTGGTGCCAGACCGGTTCCCCATTTTTCAATTTCAGCGGCCGTGGGTCGCCGAAACCCCTCACACCGCGCAGCGTACCGAAGTAGTGGTCGAAGGACCTGTTCTCCTGCATCAGAATGACCACATGCTCGATATCCGCCGGCGAGCCTTTCCGGCAGTGCGCCGAAGCGCTCAGCATATCTTCCACAACGGTTGAACTGGCTAAAGCCTCCTGCATATAGGCCGAACATGCCGCATAGGCGGCGGTATTGACGCCGGCGATACCGAGCATCTTGATGAAATCGCGTCTGTCCATAGTAGCTTCCCGGAATAATAAAATATTGAAATAACTATCTTTTTTTGGATCGAACGCCTTACTGACAAACGTCGACAGCAGGCTGCAAGCGAGCAGATTCGGCGGCTTTCAGATGGTTGATCTCATCCTGAAGCCGCCTCATTTCGGCTGCATCCGCGGCAAAACCGGCGTTCTGGTTGGCAAGCGCAGCAATCTGGTTCTTCAGTTCGTCGAACTGTGCCGCGTCAAATGTCGATGCTGAAACGGAACTTGGGTCGGGTTGTTCAGTGTCGGAACAGGCGGTGAGAAAGAGCCATGGGAGCAATAGAAAAAGTCGAGGTTTCAAGATACCCTCCGGTTAATGAATGCGTGACTGAAAATGCAGTGTCTAAAAAATGAAATCGGTTTTTGAGTTTGAATATGGGCAACGGCACATGAATGCCCGCAGTGTATGAAGCTCTGATGACGCAATCGCCCACAACCCGGCGCCGGGCGGCATCTGCCCGCCACCGAACCATCTCAACCGTTTACACTTTATGAGTAGATCGGCTGTCACATAGCTGACATCATCGCCCCGGTGATTCAGGGCAGGATAGAAGGCGGGCAAGCAAGCCGCTTTTACAACGCAAAATGACGAGGCCGGATAGAATGCCTGAGACTGGCAAAGCGGTTTCGCTTGAAGTTGTCGAGATCGAACTGGCGCTTGGCGCACAGGATATTGTTGCCGACGGTTTCGAAGGCGTTTTGCAGAAGGCCGCAGCCCTGGTTGGCGGGGAGGTTGTTTTCAACATTCGCGCGCCGGAAGACGGGGACCAGCAGCGCATTGCGGCCATTTCCTTGTCGGACGGTGCCGTCGACCAGCTCGTTTTCGTCATGCTCGGCAATGACGGCACCAGCCTCACCGTTTCGGCCGAAGATGATGAAACCACGCTGCTCACCCGGCTCGGCAAGGATTATGCGGCGGTGATGAAGGGCCTTCGCCCGGAATAACGGCGCAGGCGACGTTTTCTTTTGGAAGCCGCTTTGCTCTTTCCGGCAAGTCTGGCTAAGCTCGCCCCATCCCGTCAAAATGGAGTCATGAAATGGCGAGCAGCCGCCCCCTTACAAATGTCCAGCAGCGCGATATCGATTCGATCCTGCATCCCTATACCCCCCTCCATAAATTGCAGGATCAAGGACCGCTGGTGATGGGCCATGCCAAGGGGGTCTATATCTATGACACGCAGGGCAAGGAATATATCGAGGGCATGGCGGGCCTGTGGTGCGCCGGTCTCGGCTTCGGCGACGAGGAAATGATCGACGCTGCGACCGAGCAGCTGCGCACCCTGCCCTATTACCACCTCTTCGGCGGCAAGGGCATGGAACCGGCGATCGAGCTTGCCGAAAAGCTCAAGGAAATCGCGCCCGTTCCGATCTCCAAGGTTTTCTATACCTCGTCGGGTTCCGAAGCCAATGACACGCAGGTCAAGCTCGCCTGGTATTACAACAACGCGCTGGGCCGCCCGAAGAAGAAAAAGATCATCTCGCGCGTCAAGGCCTATCATGGCGTGACCATCATGGCCGCGTCGCTGACCGGCCTGCCCTATAACCACAAGGGCTGGGACCTGCCGGTGGAAGGCATCCTGCACACCGACTGCCCGCATTACTACCGTTTCGGCCAGGCGGGCGAGAGCGAGGCGGAATTCGTGGCGCGTCTTGCCGATTCGCTGCGCGACATGATTGAACGCGAAGGCCCCGACACCATCGCCGCCTTCATTGCCGAGCCGGTGATGGGTGCAGGCGGCGTGCTGGTGCCGCCATCGGGCTATTTCGCCGCCATCGAGCCGATCCTGCGCGAGCACGACATCCTGATTATCGCCGACGAGGTCATCAACGGTTTTGGCCGCACCGGCCACTGGTGGGGCAGCCAGGCCGTCGGCATGACGCCGACCACCATCTCGGCGGCCAAGCAGCTGACGTCGGCCTATGCACCGCTCGGCGCCGTGCTGGTTCCCGAAGACGTCTACCAGGCCTATGTGGATCACAGCGCCCAGATCGGCACATTCGGCCACGGTTTCACCTATGGCGGCCATCCCTTGGGCTGCGCGCTCGGGGTGAAGGCCATCGAGATCTACCAGCGCCGCAACATCGTCGACTATGTGCGCAGCCTGACGCCGACCTTCGAAGCACGCCTGAAGAAGGTCATCGATCATCCGCTGGTCGGCGAAGTGCGCAATTCCGGCCTGATGGGTGCGGTGGAACTGGTGGCCGACAAGGCAACCAAACGCTCTTTCGATCCGGCGCACGGCGTCGGCGCACAACTCGCCCGCTTCCTCGAAGGCCACGGCGCGGTGCTGCGGGCCATCGGCGATTCCATCGCCTTCTGCCCGCCGATGATCATCACGGAAGCGGAGCTGAACGAGCTCTTCAACCGCTTCGAGCTGGCATTGGCCGATACGGAAGAGCACGTCGCGAAGAACAATCTGCGCGCAATAAGCTAATTTCTCAAAAAGAGACGGGGCGGCTTGCGCCGCCCCGTATCCGGTTCAGCGTGCCTTGAGGAATTCGCCGACTTCCAGCAGGACGAATTCATTGTCATCGGCTTTGTCGACGGCACGTCCGGCCGAGAATGGCAGGTTGTTGTCGTTGCCGACGATGATGTGGCCGGCATCGACGACGTCGACATTCTCGATGGTGACGAACGGCATGTCGTAAAAGCCCTCGCCGCCGCCCTGGCGCTTCCTGTTGTCAGGATCAGCAATGTTGAGAAGATCGATGTAGCCGATCTTGCGCACGGCAGCGCCCACATTCTGGTCGGTCATTTCGATCTTGTAGATGCGCTTGACCTTGGACGGTACATCGAAACAATCGGGCTTGGGCGTCTTCGGGTCGGCACACGCCTTTGCCGCGGTGCCCGCACCATTGTCGCGTTCGATCACCAGCGCCGTCGTGTCGTCGATCATGTTGAAATCGCCGATCGCCTCGCCGCCCGGTGCCAGCGGATAGAGCCAGCTGCGGCCGGTCCAGTTCTTCGATGCGACATCGAATTCGATGACGCGCAGCGCCGGCTGGCCGTCAACCTTTTCCACCACGCCGTCATCGCCGAACAGCGGGCCTTCGAGCAGGCCGTAGAGTTTCTTGCCGTCCTTTGACTGCGCCAGCCCTTCGAAGCCGCCGGAACGCTTGAGGTTGAATGCCGGGTTCTTCAGCGTCGGATTGGCCGGCAGGGTGATGGCCGGATTGTCCGGCGAACGGACGGCGCGATCACCGACCTTGGTGGCGACGACGTCGGTGACCTTGCCGTCGCGGGTCACCTTGACGAGATAAGGGCCGAACTCTTCGCCGATCCAGAAGCCATCGGCGACAGGCTGGATCGATTCGACATCGAGATCACTGCCGGTGAGATAGCGGGTATCGCTGCCTTCCATGACGATCGGGAACGGGATTTTCTTGTCCGGATCGCGCAGGAACACGGTTTCCTTGCGCTCGACCGTGCCTTTGTCCCAATCGAAAGCGAGGTGATGCAGCATGAGCATGGCATCGGGCGAATTCAGCTTGGTGCCGAAGCCGTTATCGGAGAGCGACCAGTAGGTGCCGTCACCGACCGCCTTGATACCGGAAAAGCCCTGCACCGGCTGGCCATCGAACGGCAGACCAAGGCCGGTCAGCCGCACGCCGTCCTTGCCGGGAACGGTCGCCAGACCTTCCGCCCGCTTGCGGTCGGCGGTGGTGAACTTGCCCGAGGTCTTCAGGTGTTTCGGCGCATCATCCGGTGCCTTGATGATCGTGTTGGCCGGCAGGATGGCATGGGAGACGAGTTTCGCCTTGAATTCCTGATCCGCGGCCAGGGCCGAGGCAGGAACCAGAAAGGAAGCGCAGAGCAGAGCGGCAAAGAGGGGTCGCATGGGGTTCACCTGAGGTTCGAGTGCGTGGATCGAGCCCGCAGGATTAGGTGCCGTGCATCTCTGCCGTTTGACTGTTCCGTGAAGTTTTGGTGACGCTGCCGGATTGGTCAGGTGGCGATTTCGGTTCGCAAACCGTGAAATGCCTCTTGCAGATAGTCCGCCAGAGGACGTCGCCCCTGCTCGGCGCTCCACGTTTCCGCGGCCAGCCGCAGCGCGCCGACGCTGACCATGGCCACCAGCCGCAGGCCCGCCCGCCTCTCCGGCTCCGGCCAGCGCTCACTCAACGCGTCGAACAGCATCTGCTCCTTGCGCTGATAATTGGCTTGCTTGCGGGCACACAAAGCCTCAGTCGAGCGCAACAGGCCGTCGATGGCGATCGCCTGTTTGGTTTCGTAGCTGGCTATGACCTTGAGAAAGGCGTTGCGGACGACATCGAGCGGCGCTTCATCAAGAGGCTCGTCTGCAATGGCCGTCCGGAATGCTTCATCGGTGCTGCTTTCGAACGCGTTGACGACCTCTTCCTTGGAGCTGAAATAATGGAAAAACGTCCGGCGTGAAATATCAGCGGCCGCCGCGATGGCATCCAGCGTCGTGGCCTCGAAACCGTCTTTCAGGAACAGGCGCAGTCCCGCCTCGGCGATACGCTGGCGTGTCTCGCGCCGCTTGCGCGCCCGCAATCCTTCCTGGGTTGATAGGGTGTCCGTCATGTCTGTCTCCGGCACATCTTATGACAAATAATTGCCCTACTTGCAAATTTGCACTGAGTGCATATTTTATGACCACGATCATCAACGCGAGTACGCATCATGGCAGACTGGACTTTTTCGGATATTCCCTCACAGCGTGGCCGCTCCGTCATTGTCACCGGCACGGGCGGCCTCGGCTACGAGACAGCGCTTGCCCTCGCCCGCGCGGGCGGCGCGATCATTCTCGCCGGGCGCAATGCGGCCAAGGGGGCAACTTCCGTCGCACGGATCAAGGCTGCCATCCCCGGCGCGGACGTCCGTTTCGAGGAACTCGACCTTGCCAGCCTCGCATCGGTGCGCTCGTTCAGCGACCGCATGCGGGAGCAGCGCCAGAGCCTTGACCTGCTGATCAACAATGCTGGCGTGATGGCACCGCCCACCCGGCAGGCGACGAGCGACGGCTTTGAGTTGCAGTTCGGTACGAACTATCTCGGTCATTTCGCTCTCACGGCACATTTGCTGCCCCTGCTGATCAGAGGGGACCGGCCGCGCGTGGTCAATCTGAGCAGCCTTGCCCATCGCCGCGGCAAAATTCATTTCGACGATCTGCAATGGCAAAAGACCTACAAGCCGTGGCCGGCCTACTCCCAGTCGAAACTGGCAATGCTGATGTTCTCGTTCGAGTTGCAACGCCGCAGCGATACCGCCGGCTGGGGCCTGATGAGCAATGCGGCACACCCCGGCTTTGCCCGTACCGAACTTGTTTCCAATGGCCCCGGCGCAAACGGGCTCCTATCCAGGGTCAGCATGCTGATGCAACCCTTTGCCAGCCATTCCGCTGCCGACGGTTCGCTGCCGACGCTGTTCGCCGCCACCTCTCCTGCCGCAACCGGCAGCGGCTACTACGGCCCGAACTGGTTCCATGAGATGAAGGGACCGCCAGAACCGGCCAAGGTCATGCCGCAGGCCAAAGATACCGCCGTGGCGGCGAAGCTGTGGGATATGTCGGAGCATCTGACAGGGGTTGGATTTGATACTGTGGAATGAGATGTATTAAAGCTGATTGCCAACGCGTGGTGCGTGGTTCGTGCAATCTTTTTCAGGTGGGAGACCAGTGTTGACCGAACCCCTCATCCGCAAGGCCACAAGCGCCGATCTCCCCGCCATTGTCGCGCTTCTGGCCGATGATCCGCTCGGCAGCCAGCGCGAGGTGATCTCCGATCCGGTCGATCGGCGTTATCGCTCAGCCTTTGCCGCCATCGACAGCGACCCGAACCAGCTTCTGGTCGTGGCGGCAGACGTAGGACTTGTCGTCGGCTGCGCCCAGATCACCTTCATCCCCGGCTTATCACGCTCCGGCATGTGGCGCGGGCAGATCGAAAGCGTGCGGATTGCCGAAACGCACCGGCGCGGCGGGCTTGGCCGCCGCATGTTTGAATGGGCCATCGACGCTTGCCGCGAACGCCAGTGCGGGCTGGTGCAGCTTACCACCGACAAGACGCGGCCCGACGCGGCGCGTTTCTACGAAGCGCTGGGATTTGTCGCCAGCCATGAGGGCATGAAGCTCGCATTGCAGCGCTAGGCACAGGAAGCCGCGCGCTCCAGGAGGATTGTGCGCTCGCGGGCATTGCGCGTGAGACTTGCGGCCCGCTCGAACTCAGCCCGCGCTTCATCCGGCCGTTTGAGTTTCAGCAGGAGATCGCCGCGAATGCTTGGCAGCAGGTGATAAGCCTGCAGGGACGGCTCGCCCGTCAGCTGGTCAATGAGGTCGAGCCCGGCTTGCGGACCGAAAGCCATGGAAAGCGCTACCGCCCGATTGAGCTCGACAACAGGCGATGGCATGAGCTTTGCCAGCTGCTCATAGAGCGCGGCGATCCGGACCCAGTCGGTTTCCTCGGCGGTTCGCGCCCGTGCATGGCAGGCGGCGATGGCCGCCTGCAGGCCATAGGGGCCGTAGACGGTGCCCAGACGTTCGGCCCGCTCCAGCGCCGCCAACCCGCGCCGGATCAGCAGATGGTCCCAGTGCGCGCGGTTCTGGTCGAACAGCAGGACCGGTTCGCCCGACGGCCCGACCCGCGCGGCAAAGCGCGAGGCCTGAATTTCCATAAGGGCGATCAACCCGTGCACCTCCGGTTCATCCGGCATCAGATCAGCAAGAATCCGCCCGAGCCGCATGGCTTCCTGTGCCAGTTGCGGCCTGATCCAGTCATCTCCCGCGGTGGCCGAATAGCCCTCGTTGAAAATCAGGTAAAGCACGGCAAGCACCGAGGCGAGACGCTCCGTGCGGTCCTTGCCGCGCGGCACCTCGAAGGGAATATTCGCCTCCGACAGCGTGCGCTTGGCCCGGACGATGCGCTGGGCAACGGTGGCTTCAGGGGTCAGGAAGGCGCGGGCGATCTCTTCCGTCGTCAGCCCGCCAATCATGCGCAGCGTCAGCGCCGTGCGCGCCTCGGCCGATAGCACGGGGTGGCAGGCGGTGAAGATGAGGCTGAGCATGTCGTCGCCGATGTCGTCGTCCAGTGCCGTATCGAAATCCGGCATGGCGGCCTGTTCGATTTCCGCGTCATAGCCCAACTGCCCGTGCTTGCGCTTCAGCATCTTGGTGCGGCGGAAGTGATCGATGGCCCGGCGTTTGCCGGTGACCATCAGCCATGCGGCGGGATTGCGCGGGATGCCCTCCGACGGCCAGTGGCGCAGTGCGGCGATCAGCGCCTCCTGCGCCAGTTCTTCGGCGAGCCCGACATCCCTGACAATGCGCGCAAGCCCGGCAATAATCCGGGCCTGCTCGATTTTCCACACGGTTTCGATGGCACGATGGGTTTCGGCGGCGGTCGTCATAAGGGCCGATCACATCACCTTCGAGGCCGTCGCGCAAGATCGCGGCGCGTGGCTTACTTGTTCTGGCCGGCGCCCATATCGCGAAAGCGGTCGATGGCTTCGAATTCGCCGAAATCTTCGAGTTCGAACATCTGCCGGATTTCGATCTCGCCACTGTCCGGATGCGGGTTGGGAAACCGGTTGGCCCATTCAATCGCCTCCTCGCGCGTCTTCACCTGAATGATGGTGTAGCCCGCCACCAGTTCCTTGGCTTCGGCGAACGGCCCGTCGATCACGGTCCGCTTGCCGCCGGAATACCGGATTTTCCAGCCCTTTGCAGTGGGTTGAAGGCCATTGGCGTCCAGCAGCGCCCCGGCTTTCGCCAGCTGCTCGTGATAATCGGCCATGGCGCTGAAGAGTTCCTCCGGCGGCATGACACCGGCTTCCGAATCTTTCGTTGCCTTCACCAGAATCATGAATCGCATTGTCGTTTCTCCTTCGGTTCGGATGCCGGGCGGCCGGATGGTCCGGTCGTTGGTAAACCCTCGCTCCGATGACACGACGCGCGGGATTTACCGGTATCGACATATCGCCTGAATTTTTTCATGGGCGATAGCCGGGTTCAGGACAGGGACAAGGGCGGGCCGGTGTAACGGGCACGCGGGCGGATCAGCTGGTTCATCGACTGTTGTTCCAGAATATGCGCAATCCAGCCGACGGAGCGGGCAATGGCGAAGAGAATGACGGGTGCCGACGGAGGCAAACCAAAGCCATCGGTCATGGCGGCGAGAGCAAAATCAATGTTGGGCTGCTCGCCGGTCAGCATCTCTGCCGTTTCGCGAATCTGCCGATAGATGGCGCCCGGTTCGAACTGTGCCAGCAGCGCCGCGGCGCGCCGGTCACCATGGGGATAGAGCGGGTGCCCGAAGGCCGGGATGGCCCTGCCCTGGGCCAGCAGTTCGCGTAGCGCAAAACCTGCGCCGGTGGCCTGTGCGGTCCGGACCAGCGCCTGCACGCTGAGATAGGCCTCGCCATGCAGTGGCCCGGTCAGCGCGGCAAGACCGGCGAGCATGCCGGCCGACAGCGGCGCTCCGGTCGAGGCGGCGACGCGGGCCGCAAAGGTCGAGGCATTGAGCTCATGATCGGCCAGCAGAACCAGCGCCCGGCGGATGCAGTCTTCCGCTTCCGGCGCATTCCAGGCATGGGCCAGTCGGATGTGAACGGCGTGATTGGCGGCGCTGCCTGTGCCAAGCATCGCCGCAACGACGTCCGCAAAGACACCGGATGCCTCGGCAACCAGCACGGCACGCGAACGGCCATGGGCCGGCAGGTCCGTTGCGGCACGCCGGGCAAGGACAATCATGGCTGCCTCCAGCGGGCGGTCGGGCCTGGGCATATCATGGGCGGAAGGCGATGCGGTGATTTCCTCCGCTTCCCACAACAGCGCTGCAACTTGTTCAAGTGTCGACGTGGCGGCCAATGCGGATGCATCCCTGCCGCGATACCACAAGCGCCCGTCGGCAATGGTCGAGATGCTCGACGGCAGGACCGGATCACCCCAGCCGATGGCCTCGGCGGCGACATTGGCCACCGTGCGCCGCCCGGCCTTGCGACCGGCGAGGCGTTTCACATCCTCGCTCTTGTAAAGGCTGCGGCGCGGGTCCTGCGGATCGGGCTTGGCCTGAATCCGTCCCCGGCTGACATTGGCGTAAAGGGTCTGCGGCTGGACGCCAAGGGCCGCCAGAGCCTGCGATGCCGTCAACCACGCCATGGAACCTCACATTGATCATTTACGTCAAGATTGACGTCAATCATAGCGCACCTCATCCTGTGGCGGAAACAAAAACTGGAGTTTGCCATGAAA
The DNA here is from genome assembly GCF_058792715.1 of Phyllobacterium sp. MT110. Taxonomy (NCBI): domain Bacteria; kingdom Pseudomonadati; phylum Pseudomonadota; class Alphaproteobacteria; order Hyphomicrobiales; family Phyllobacteriaceae; genus Phyllobacterium; species Phyllobacterium sp. MT110. The sequence continues at coordinate 270,456 of NZ_JBXAFE010000001.1, read as the reverse complement.
AACGGTCTTGATGATGTTGTCGCCACGGAAACCACGCTGTCGGATGTTGACGGGCTTGGAGGCATATTGATCATTCGCGGCCGGTCGCTGGATGAATTGGCCGGCGTTGTCTCCTATGAGGAATTGCTGGCGCTACTGCTGTCGGATGCCTTTGACGAAAAGCTCGACGCGGACGGATTGCGCACGCGCATCGGCCTGGCCCGTCAGGAGGTTTTCCGCACGATACCCGATGCTGCCGCGCCCTTGCTCGCACTGCCGGTCACCGATGCGGTGCGCGCACTGACCGCCCAATTCACTGATGGGGATGACCTTGCCACCGCCCTGCGTCTGATCGCGGCTCCCGCCGTGTTCACCCCGGCGGTCATCCGGCTGAAGAACGGCCAGGCACCTGTCGCCCCCGACACCGCGCTCAGCCACGCAGCGGATATATTGCACATGCTGCACGGCCGAACCGTCACACGGCAGGAAGCCGCCGCACTCGATACCTATCTCGTTACGGTCAGTGACCACGGCATGAACGCCTCGACATTCGCGGCTCGGGTGGTGGCGTCCACCCATGCGGGACTGGTGTCCTCCGTGCTGGCTGCATTCGGCGCGCTCAAGGGGCCGCTGCATGGCGGTGCACCGGGGCCGGTTCTCGACATGCTCGACGCCATCGGCACACCGGACAACGCCGAAACCTGGCTGGAAAGAGCACTGGACGACGGCGAGCGGCTGATGGGTTTCGGCCATCGCATCTACCGGGTGCGCGACCCGCGCGCGGATGCATTGATGCAGGCGCTGCGGCGGCTGGCTGGAACGGGCAATCACGGTGCGGGCCGCTTCAAACTGGCGGAGAGCGTCGAAGCGGCGGCATTGCGCATCCTCGCCCGCCGCAAACCCGACCGCCCGCTCAAGACCAATGTGGAATTCTATACGGCACTGCTGCTGGAAACGCTTGGTTTTCCGCGGGACAGCTTTACCAGCGTCTTCGCCATGGGACGGGTCGGCGGCTGGATCGCCCATGCCAGGGAGCAGACCCAACATGGCCGGCTGATTCGCCCGCAATCACGGTACATCGGACCGCGCGCGATCAAGGCCGCATAGGTTTTTCAAAGTAATGTGATGGTGGAAACGGCCGGAAATGGCCATCCACCATCACATGTGCGTGTTTAAACCCGGATATCCCAGACAATACTGCAATTACCCCAGTAATGTTCAACCTTAGATAGTATTTTTACTCACTAAAACGGGCTTTTGGTGGTATTCTGTCGATGGACTCAAGTGCACCGTCTTTGGACCTTCAAAAGGAGCAACTGGGATCATGACACAGCTTCTCAATCGCCTGTCTCTGGCACTCGCCATGACGCTCTCCACCACTCCCTCCGTGATGGCCGGCCCGCTGACCACCATGGATGATGTCGGCAAAGCGCTTCATGCCTGCTGGACTGCGCCGGAGGGTTCACGAAAATCCACCGTGACGCTCCGTTTCAGCTTCAAGCGCGACGGCTCGCTGATCGGCCCGCCGCGAACGGCTGCCATCGATTTTCCGGGCAATGACGCGGCAGCGCGCAAATCTTTCATCGATGCGGCCATTTCCGCCGTCAGGGATTGCACGCCGCTGACATTGTCACCGGAACTTGCCCAGGGCATTGGCGGCCAGGTCTTCACCATGCAGTTTGTTTCGCCTGACGCCTGCGGCGGTGATTGCAACCGGCAAGCCAGCGTGCGGCCAAACTGACCGGCGGCCATGTACGGCAAAAAGGCGGCTCCGTGAGCCGCCTTTCCTGTTCCGGCAAAGAGCATGCCAATACTACTGGCGATGGAGTTCCACCCGGCGGTTCTTGGCCCGTCCAGCTTCGTCGTCATTCGATGCGACAGGCGACTGCAAGCCCTCTCCCTTCGCCTTGAGACGGTTCGCCGAAACACTATAGGTACTGACCAGATCGGCAACAACCGCATCGGCCCGCGCCTTCGACAACTGCATGTTGAAGTCAGCACCGCCAATATTGTCGGTATGGCCAACCACATCGAGTTTCTCGTTCGGCTGATCCTTCAGGAACTTGGCGATTTCATCAAGGCTCGGGCGCGACTCCGGCTTGATTGACGCCTTGTTGAAGTCGAAATGAATACCGTAGAGCAGAACCTTGCCCGCCGTATCGAGGCTCTTGCTGATCTGCGAGGCGGAAACCACGACCATCTGGTCGGTCAGGTTGCCGACCTGAAGCGAGTCGAGGCGGACATAGACCTGGCCCTTGACCGCATCGAATTCCGGCACATAGCCGTCCTCGAATTCGATGACATAGAGCGCAATGTAGGTTTTGACGCCGCCCTCTTCCTTGACGGCCGCCACATAACGCGCCTCGTCCGGGCTGTAGCCGAACAACTGGCCGCCGGGGCCTTTTTCGCCAAAGACATTCTCCAGTTGATAGGTGTCGGCCTGCTTGGCCTGGAACAGGACCTTGTAGCCCGCCGATTGCAGATCGTTCAGGTAGTTGCGGAACACTTCGGCCGAGGAAGGTCCGGCAGGGACGGAATAGACATTCTGCGTGAGGCGGCCTTCCAGTGCTTCCTTGCTGGCAAAATCCGACTTGGCGGAGTCATCCTCGTTCTTGACCCACTTTCCGGTCGGCAGGGTATATTCCGCAAAGTTGCGCGCATCGCACAACATGATCGATGACCCTTCAAAGCGCTTGATACCGGGGAAATCCTGGCAGCCCGGCTTGTCTGCCGCATGGGCCGACGATGCGATGAAAACGGCCATGAACATAAGTGCCGCGAAGACTCCACTGCAGAGTTTCGATGTCATGAGTATCTCCAAAATGATGTGACGCTGTTGCACTGCCGGCCTGAAACCTTGGACAAGCTGCGCTACAGGATTGCTTTATAATAATACAAAAATCATTTAGCAATACACAAAACATATCCCGTTTTCACCATTGAATGATCAACCGCCAGACCAAATCCGGCGATCTACAGGCGTTTGATCACAGTTTTAATACATGCGGGATGCCCGTCTTCCGCCAAGAGAAATGTCTAGACAAATAGCAAAATACAAAAACAATAGTTCGAAATTCCAGCGCAATGTACAGACAGCTCCGCTCCGGCCCCGCAGCGGGACCGGACCAGAGCTGCGCACGGGGCCTCAGGCTTTGGAAGCGGGTTTCTCCACATGGCCGCCAAACTCGCTGCGCATGGCCGACAGCACCTTGTTGGCGAAGTCGGCATTGCCGCGCGAGCTGAAACGCTCCTGCAGCGCCGCGCTGAGAACCGGCGTGGGTACGGCCTCGTCAATGGCGGCGATCGCCGTCCAGCGTCCCTCGCCCGAATCCGAAACACGCCCCTGGAAATTCGACAGGGTCGGATCGTCGTTCAGGGCGTCGGCGGTCAAATCCAGCAGCCAGGAGCTGATCACGCTGCCGCGGCGCCAGACCTCGGCGATCTGCGGCAGGTCGAAACTGTATTGATAGTGCTCGGGATGCAGGAGCGGCGTGGTTTCCGCGTCCACCTCATGCGAACGCAGGCCGATATCCGCATTGCGCAGGATGTTCAGGCCTTCCGCATAGGCCGCCATCAAACCATATTCGATGCCGTTATGGACCATCTTGACGAAGTGGCCCGCACCATTGGCACCGCAATGCAGATAACCGAGCGGCGCCGTACCCTTGCCCGGCGCAGCCACGGCGGGCGCAGCCGGGTCATTGCCACCCGGCGCCAGCGAGGCGAATACGGGCGAGAGATGCGCCACCACATCCTTTTCGCCGCCGATCATCAGGCAATAGCCGCGCTCCAGTCCGAAGACGCCGCCACTGGTGCCGACATCGACATAGTGCAGGCCCTTTGTCTTCAGCTCGCCGCCGCGGCGGATATCGTCGTGATAATAGGAATTGCCGCCATCGATGAGGATATCGCCCGGCTCGAGCAGCGGCACGAGCTTGGCGAGAACGCTGTCGACAACGGCGGCGGGCAGCATCAGCCAGATGGCGCGCGGCTTGGCCAGAAGCGAGACGAACTCCTCCAGTACGACCGTTCCGGCCGCACCCTGTTTTTGCAGGTCCGCCATGCTTTCGGCACGGGTGTCGTGAACCACGAGGGCGTGACCACGCTTCATGAGGCGCTGCGCCATGTTGGCGCCCATGCGCCCTAACCCAATCATGCCAAGCTGCATTTCATTCTCCTTGGAGTGTTTGCAATCCGTCGGGGGAGCCCGCGGGCTCCTCATCGGGAGCAAGTTAGGCAGACAGGACCACGGACACAAGCAAGCGTTGCGTCATAAGCGCGTGATAGCAGCGGCCAGGGCATGGGTGAGTATCCGTTGGCAGAGCGAAATCTTTGATAAAGCGTCAGAAAACGGTAAGATCGCCAATAATTTCCTGTATAGGTTCTGCAAGATGAAATGATACCTCAACCCGATGAAGGAGGGCCGATGATATCCGGATGGATCAGACTGATTGTAGCTTGGGCAACTGTGGGTGCCTTTCTTGTTTTCGGATATGGCTGGATGGCCGATCTGAGTTCGGTGATGAAAGCTTCGTTTCTGTTTGTCTGGCTGTTCGGCGTCATCATCTGGTCGGCCTTCGGCGTCGTGCATGAGGCGGAGGAACTGGCGGAACTGCTGGGCGAACCGCTCGGAACGCTCATTCTCACCCTCTCCATCGTCATCATCGAAGTGGTGCTGATCAGCGCCGTGATGTTGAGTTCGGATGCGCCGACGCTCGGCCGCGACACGATGTTCGCGGTGCTGATGATCGTTTTGAACGGCGTGGTCGGCCTTGGCCTGCTCATCGGCGGGCTGCGTTACGGCCAGCAGGGCTACAATCTGCAGGGCGCGGCATCCTATCTCATCGTCATCATTCCGCTGACGGTCATCCCGCTGATCCTGCCGAACTTCACGGTTTCCACCAGCAATGGCTCCCTCACCGTGGTTCAATCGGTGTTCTTCTCGATCTTCACCATTGCCCTCTATGTGATTTTCCTCGTGCTGCAGACCGGGCGGCACCGCGACTTCTTCGTCTATCCCAAGGGAGACGAGGACGTTCTGCAGGCATCGCCTGAAATCGAAGCGCCCCACGCGAAGCCTGCCGGGTCGATTGGCGGCCACACGCTGCTGCTGATCCTGAACATCCTGCCGATCGTGCTGCTGTCAAAGAGCCTGGCCTCGCTGCTTGACCATGGCATTGCCAGCTTCGGCGCGCCCACCGCACTCGGCGGTTTGCTCATCGCCGCCATTGTCTTCACGCCGGAAGCCATTACCGCGCTTCGCGCCGTTTCCGGCAATGAACTGCAGCGCGCGGTCAATCTGTGCCTGGGTGCGGCAACCTCGACCGTCGGCCTGACCGTGCCGGCCGTGCTTGCCATCAGCCTGTTCACCGGCCAGACCGCCATTCTCGGCCTGTCATCCACCGAAATGACCCTGCTGGCGGTAACGCTGATCCTCAGCACCCTGACCTTTTCCGGCCTGCGCACCACGGTGCTCGAAGGCGCGGTGCATCTGATGATCTTCTTTGTCTATCTCGTGCTGATCTTCAGCCCCTGACCGGCGCAAGATCGAGGTGTTCGGCGACGAAATCGACGAACACCCGCAGCTTGGGCGAGAGATAACGGCTCGACGGCCAGAGCACGCGGAACGTGCCGGAAAACGGGATGAAATCATCGAGAACGCTGACCAGCGTTCCAGCCCGCAGCTCGTCCATTATGGTGAAATCCGGCAGGCAGGCGATGCCAAGCCCCTCCTGCGCCATGTGGATCTGTGGCGCCGACGTGTTGCAGATGAGGGTCGCGGGCAGGTCAAGCTCCACATCCCTGCCATCGCGGGACAGCGGCCAGAGTTGCAATTTTCCGGTGGTCGGATAGCGGTAAAATAGGCAATGATGCCGCGTCAGGTCCTTCGGCACATCTGGTGTTCCCATGCGCGCGAAATAGTCCGGTGATCCGACAAGGCGCTTGCGGAACGAGCCGAGCACCCGGGTCATCAGCCGCGAATCATTCGGCTCGCCGGTGCGCAGGACCGCGTCGAAACCGTCCTCGATCACATCGACCAGCCGGTCGGAGCAGTCAATGTCCAGCTCGATATCGGGATAGGCGCGCATGAAGGCGGAAAGCACCGGCATCATCAACCGGTCCGCAATCGGCATGCTGACACGCAACCTGCCGCGCGGCGCCTCATTGGCCTGCGACAATTCCAGTTCAGCCGCCTCGATCTCGCAGAAAATGCGGCGGCACCGCTCCAGGAACAGCGAGCCTTCGGGCGTCAGCGTGATGCTGCGGGTGCTGCGGTGAAAAAGCCGGGCACCAAGCCGCTCCTCCAGCCGGGCAATGGATTTGCCGATGGCAGAGGGGGAAACGCCGAGGTGGCGGCCGGCGGCCACGAAACTGCGGTATTCGGCGGCCTGCACGAAGGCATTCCACGAGCCCAGATTGTCCATCGACATCACCTCTTCATTGCCGACAAAAATGTCGCTTGTGAAAGGAACTATAGCCTGTTTTTCCGTTTTGCGAAGATGACTAGGTTCGGTTTCCCATCGCAGGTGTGAAGCTTTGCACTGTAAAGGCATCGCCTCTCCGCCTGCCCAACCCCTTACCTATTGACCAGGCAAAGACATGACATCGATCACAACATCGCTGGACGAGGCTCCTCCCGCCTCCTCCTTCCGGCTGCCGTTCAGCGGCCTGCTTGCCCTTGCAGCAGCCGGTTTCATCACCGTCCTCACCGAAGCGCTGCCGGCGGGTCTGCTGCCCCAGATGGGCGCCAGTCTGGCAGTGTCCGAATCGCTGGTGGGCCAGCTCGTCACCATCTACGCTCTCGGCTCCCTCATCGCCGCTATCCCGCTGACCGCAGCCACACGCGGATGGCGGCGCAAGCCACTGCTGCTCAGCGCCATCGGCGGATTTGCCATCGTCAACACGATCACGGCGGTTTCCACCAGCTACACGCTCACGCTCGGCGCCCGGTTCTTTGCGGGCGTCTTTGCCGGGCTGCTCTGGGCGCTGGTTGCGGGTTATGCCGGGCGCATGGTGCCAGACCACATGAAAGGCAAGGCCATGGCCGTCGCCATGCTCGGCGCTCCCGTCGCGCTGTCTCTCGGCGTGCCCGCCGGGACATTTCTGGGCGCGTTTGTCGGCTGGCAATACACGTTCGGCATCATGAGCGGGCTGACGGTGCTGCTGGTCGGCTGGACCATCTGGAAATTGCCGGATTTTCCCGGCCAGGAAGCGGGCAGGCAATTGCCGATCTCCGGCGTCTTCGCCATTCCGGGCGTCAAGGCCGTGCTGTTTGTCACGCTCACCTATGTGGTGGCCCATAACGTGCTCTATACCTACATCGCGCCGTTTCTGGTTCCCGCCGGGCTCGCCGGAAGCATCGACAAGGTGCTGTTCGTCTTTGGCCTGTCTGCCATCCTCGGCACCTGGATGATCGGCCTGATGATCGACCGCTGGCTGCGTGAACTGACGCTGATCTGCATCGCTGCCTTTGCCGTGGCGGCCGTGCTCCTGGCCATCTGGTCCGCCAACAGCACGATGGTCTATCTCAGCTTCGCCATCTGGGGTGTGACCTATGGCGGCGTGCCGACCCTGTTCCAGACCGCATCGGCCAAAACCGCGGGCGATGCGGCGGATGTCGCACAATCGATGATCGTCACCGTCTGGAACATCGGCATTGCCGGCGGCGGCATCATCGGCGGCTTCCTCCTGGAAACAACCGGCGTCACCTCGTTCTCATGGGTGCTGCTGGTACTGCTCGCCCTGGCCTTCATCGCCGCCGTCCGGGCACGAAGCCACGGCTTTCCGGCTGCAGTAACAGCGGCATAAATAAGATTGTGAGAAAGCAAAACCGGCGGCGGTGTTTCGCTGCCGGTCTGATCAGACCCCGGAGCGCACCGGCTGGTCGGAAGCCGTCACGTCCTGCAGGCGCACGAAGCGAAAACCCTTTTGCTGCAGGGCCAAAACGCCTTTGGCAACACCGGCACCGGCCACACGGCCCGGCTGGTTGATATGGGCGATGATGACATCGCCATCCTTGGCAGCGGCAATGCGCTTTTCCACCAGCCCGGCCATCAGCGAGGCGCCCATATCGGCATTGAGCGAGTAACCGGCCACCCGGTAGCCCATCTCATGGATGATGCGGATACCGTTTTCGCTGTAGCGGGCGGTCGCATCGCGATACCAGACCGGCTTGGCGACGGAGGCCTTCAGCATAGCGTCGACACCGCCCTGGATTTCACTGCGGATGGCGGCTTCCGAGCCTGCCGTCTTCAACCCGAACATGGTGGGCTGGTTGTCGATGGCGGGGATGTGGTTGAAGCCGTGATTTTCCAGTTCGAACAGGTCGGGATGCGCCTTCATGACCGCAAGCGCCTCGGCATTGTGCCGCATCCAGCGGGCGGTGACGAAGATCGTTGCCGGGATGCGGTTTTCGATCAGCGTATTGAGAATGCGCAGGTCCGTCTGCCCGGAACAGGCATCCAGCGTCAGGGCCACCTGCGGCGCCGCGGCGCCGCCCTTGGCAATATAAAGCTTCGGCTCGACGAATGGCGCCGGATGATCCCCGGCCGTTGCGATCCCCGCAGGCGTGACGAGAAGAAGAGCAGCGATGATGGCAGAAGCTGAGCGCACGGTGTTTACCAATCTTGAGAATTGCCCGCAGATACACGCGCAGATCACGTCCAAAATGCGGCACCGGCCCTGCCAGCAGGGCCGAGGCGCTATTTTTGCTTGGCCGAGGCCTGTGCCGCCGCCAGGCGCGCGATCGGCACGCGGAACGGCGAGCAGGAGACATAGTCAAGGCCGGTTTCTTCGCAGAAGTGAATGGAAGCCGGATCGCCGCCATGTTCACCGCAGATGCCCAGCTTGATATCCGGTCGGGTTGTCTTGCCCTTTTCCACGGCAATGCGCACCAGTTCGCCGACGCCGTCCACATCAATGGAGACGAACGGATCCTGCTGGATGATACCCTTCATCTGATAGGTCATCAGGAAGGCGGATGCATCGTCGCGCGAAATACCGAAGGTTGTCTGCGTCAGATCGTTGGTGCCGAAGGAGAAGAACTCCGCCACCTCGGCAATCGAATGCGCACGTACCGCAGCGCGCGGCAGTTCGATCATCGTGCCGACGAGGTAATTGATCCTGATATCGGCTTCCTTCATCACGTCGGCGGCGACCGCATCGATGCGCGCCTTGACGAAATCAAGTTCGGCACGCAGGCCAACCAGCGGCACCATGATTTCCGGTTCGACCGGCGCGCCGGTGACTTCCGCCGCCTGCACAGCGGCTTCGAAAATCGCCCGCACCTGCATTTCGGCAATTTCCGGATAGGAAATGGCGAGGCGGCAGCCGCGATGGCCGAGCATCGGGTTGAATTCATGCAGGCTGTCGGTGCGCTCGCGCAGTTTCTCCGGGCTGACATTCATGACAGCAGCAACTTCCGCGATTTCCTCTTCCGTCTTCGGCAGGAATTCGTGCAGCGGCGGGTCAAGCAACCGGATCGTCACGGGAAGGCCGTTCATGATTTCGAACAGCTCCTTGAAATCGGCGCGCTGCATCGGCAACAGTTTGTCCAGCGCGGCGCGGCGGCCCTTCTCGCTGTCGGCCAGGATCATTTCGCGCATGGCGATGATGCGCTCGCCGTCAAAGAACATATGCTCGGTGCGGCAAAGACCGATGCCCTCGGCCCCGAACGAGCGCGCCATGCGCGCATCATTCGGCGTTTCGGCATTGGCACGCACCTTCATGCGGCGCGTCGTGTCGGCCCATTCCATGATCTTGGCAAAATCGCCGGAGAATTCCGGCTGCAGCATGGGAACGGCGCCCTTGAGCACCTGGCCGATACCGCCATCGATGGTGATGATGTCGCCCTTCTTCAAAAGCACGCCTGCGGCCAGCAGGGTTTCATTGCGGTAATCGACGCGCAGGGAACCCGCACCGGAGACGCAGGGCTTGCCCATGCCGCGCGCTACAACGGCCGCGTGGCTGGTCATGCCGCCGCGGGTGGTCAGGATGGCCTCGGCAGCGTGCATGCCGTGAATGTCTTCCGGGCTGGTTTCGATGCGCACGAGGATGGCCTTGCGGCCTTCCGACTTCAGCTGTTCGGCATCTTCCGACGAGAACACGATCTCACCCGTCGCCGCGCCCGGCGATGCTGGAAGCCCGCTGCCGATGACATTGCGCTTGGCCGAAGGATCAATCGTGGGATGCAGCAGCTGATCGAGCGAAGCCGGGTCAATACGCAAAACCGCTTCTTCCCGTGTGATCAGCCCTTCATTCGCCATTTCGACGGCGATCTTCAGCGCAGCCTTGGCGGTGCGCTTGCCGGACCGCGTCTGCAGCATCCACAGCTTGCCGTTCTCGATGGTGAATTCGAGATCCTGCATATCGGTGTAATGCTTTTCCAGTCGGTCCGACACGGCGCAGAATTCGGCAAAGGCGGCCGGCATCAGCTTTTCCAGCGACGGCTTGTCGGAACCGGCGGCAATGCGCGCGTCTTCCGTGATGTTCTGCGGCGTCCTGATGCCCGCAACCACGTCTTCGCCCTGGGCATTGACGAGAAACTCGCCATAGAGCTTCTTTTCACCGGTCGACGGATTGCGCGTGAAGGCAACGCCCGTTGCCGAACGCTCGCCCATATTGCCGAACACCATGGCCTGGATATTGACGGCCGTGCCCCAGCTTTCCGGGATGTTGTGCAGGCGGCGATAGGTGATGGCGCGCGTGTTCATCCAGCTGGAGAAAACAGCGCCGATCGCGCCCCAAAGCTGCTTTTCCGGGTCCTGCGGGAATGGCTCTTCCAGCTCTTCCTCGATCTTGGCCTTGTAAAGGTCGATGATGCCCTTCCAGTCGTCGGCCGAGAGCGCCGTATCGATCTCGACGCCGAGATTGGCCTTGGTATCCTCGAGGATTTCCTCGAAGACCGAATGGTCGAGCCCCATGACCACGTCGGAATACATCTGGATGAAACGGCGGTAGCTGTCATAGGCAAAGCGCGGATCGCCGGATTCGCGGGCGATGGCTTCCACGGTCTGATCATTGAGGCCGAGATTGAGCACGGTGTCCATCATGCCCGGCATGGAAGCGCGGGAGCCGGAACGCACGGACACCAGCAGCGGCTTGGACGGATCGCCGAAATCGCGGCCCGTCACCGCAGCAATGTGACCGAGCGCCTTCTTGGCATCAGCTTCGAGCGTATCGGGATAGCGGTGGCCATTCTCATAGAACCAGCTGCAGACCTCGGACGTGATGGTAAATCCGGGCGGGACCGGCAGCCCGAGCGCGCACATCTCGGCCAGATTGGCCCCCTTGCCGCCCAGAAGGTTGCGATCGCCGGCAGAGCCTTCCGCCTTGCCGTCCCCGAATGTGTAAACCCACTTCGCCATTGCAGCCTCCCATGCCGCCGTCCACGCGCCGCAAAGCGCTGAAGAAGGTCTATTCGATAGGTTCGCGAAGCACCACCAAAAAATGCTGCATTGCACCATTCAAATCGATTAGCAGAGTAAATCCGCGTTAATCTTTGAAATCCTTCGTCATTTCAAGCTTGAAGCAGTCTGGTATCAGCTCGCCTCGCGCAGCTGCTCGGCGGTCTGGAGATCGACCGACACCAGCTGGCTGACGCCCTGCTCGGCCATCGTGACACCGAAGAGACGGTTCATGCGCGCCATGGTGATCGGGTTGTGGGTGATGACGACAAACCGTGTTTCGGTGGATGCCGCCATCTCGTCCATCAGGTTGCAGAAGCGCTCGACATTGTGATCATCGAGCGGCGCATCCACCTCGTCCAGCACGCAGATCGGTGCCGGATTGGTCAGGAACACTGCAAAGATCAGCGCCATTGCGGTCAGGGCCTGCTCGCCGCCGGACAGCAGCGTCATGGTCTGCGGCTTCTTGCCGGGCGGGCGGGCAAGAATTTCAAGACCGGCTTCGAGCGGGTCTTCCGATTCAATCAATTGCAGCTCCGCCGTGCCGCCGCCGAACAGATGCGTGAACAGACGCTGGAACTGCGCATTCACCACCTCGAACGCGGCAAGCAGACGCTCGCGCCCCTCGCGATTGAGGCTCTGGATCGCCTGGCGCAGTTTCTTGACCGCCTCGATAATGTCTTCGCGCTCGCTGACAATCGCCTCGAGCCGCGCCGACAACTCTTCCTGCTCTTCCTCGGCCCGCAGGTTGACGGCACCGAGACGCTCGCGCTCGATCTTGAGCCGTTCCAGATTGCGGTCCGTCGCATCGACATCCGGCAAGGGATCGTTGGGGCCAAGGCCGGTCAGCTTCATTGCTTCGTGCGGCGCGCAGTTGAGAGCTTCGGCAATGCGTGTTTCGGCGTCATGGCGGCGTTCCTGCGCCGCGGCAAGACGCTCTTCCGACCGTGCCCGGCCTTCACGCGCCGTGGCCAGTGCCTGAATGGCATCGGTGGCAGCGCGGTCCAATTCCTGCTGACGCGCTTCCGCCACGGCCAGACGATCACCGGCCTCCTTGCGCAACGCTTCCGCTTGCGAGAGCTGCGACAGCAGCGCCCGGTTGCGTTCGGCAATTTCATCGGGCGCATCGACCAGATCGGCAAACTCTTCTTCCGCTTCCTGCCGCCGCTCGGTCAGGGATTCAATCTGGCGGTCGGCATTCAGCGCGCGGTCGTTCCAGCTCCTGCGTTCAAACCCGATGGACTCCAGGCGCCGCATGCGGTTCTCGGCCTCGCGGCGCAACCCTTCATGCACGGCACGTGCCTCGGCGAGCGCCGCCCGGTCGGTCATGACTTCTGCGGTCAGCTGGCTAAGGCGGATATTGACCTCTTCCAGATCCGGCGCGCGGGCCAGCCGGTCTTCTGCCTCAAGGAACTGTTCCTGTGTTTCTTCAAGCGTTTCGGCGAGGCGGGCCTTGCCCTCGTCCAAAGCGGCGCGGCGGCTGGAAAGCTGGCCTGCAGCCCGTTCGGCTGATGCAAGCGCCTCACGCGCATCGCTGACGGCGCGCTGCATGGCCCGCCAGTGATCGCGAGCCGTGCGTTCATTCTCGACCGATTGCCGCACGGCAGCTTCGGCCGCAGCGATCGCTGCTTCCGCCTCACGCAGGCGCTTCGTCGCTTCGACAACCTCGACGTCCAGCTCGGCCAGGCGGTTTTTCTGGGCCAGACGCTGTGCCGCCGGTGTCGGTGCATCGGCGCTTGCCGTATAGCCATCCCAGCGCCACAGCGCACCGGAACGGCTGACCAGTCGCTGACCCGGCTTCAACGATGCCTGAATGCGTGCGCCGTCCGCTTCGTCGACAATGCCGATCTGGGCAAGACGACGGGTCAGCTGGCGCGGCGCCTTGACCACACTGGCAAGGGTTTTCAGCCCGGCCGGCAGTGCGGGATCATCACCGGCACCGTCCACATCACCCCAGAAAACCGGGGCGCTGCGATCCAGCGGCGCGTCGAGATCTTCACCGAGCGCCGCGCCAAGGGCGATTTCAAACCCCTTTTCGACCTTTACCGCTTCGACAACAGCGGGAAACAGGTCCGACCCGCCGACATTGATCATCTTGGCCAAGGTGCGGGCTTCAGTCTCGATGCGGTTGAGATTGCTGCGCGCGTCCTGCACCGGCTGGCGCAACTGCGCTTCCGTGCGGCGCGCCGTCTCGACGGCCGCTTCCGCAGCCAGGGCGGCTTCCTCGGCCTGCTCGAGCGTTGCCTCGGCGGCTTCAACCAGCGCCTGCTTCTCGATGGGATCGGCAAGAGCCGCAATCTGCGCTGCTATCGCCGCGAGATCGCGTTCCACATCGCCCATCTGGCGGGCAAGGCGGTCGCGGCGCTCCGTGCTTTCGCGCAAATTGCGCTCGATCTGCGCCCGTTCGGCGGTGGCTTCGGCGCGTTCAGCAGTTACCTTGGCAAGGGCCGCTTCGCTTTCCCGGAGCTTGGCATCGGCGCGTTCAAAATCAGCGCGGGTTTCCAGTTCGTGTTCGCCGGCATTGGCGTTGTCCTGATTGAGCGAACGCTCTTCCGCATCGAGGCGCGCCAGAATATCGGCATTATCGCGCACCATCTGCTCTTCGCGGGCGATATCGGCGGTGAGCTGGGCCAGACGCTTTTCCAGTTCCGACTGGCGGGCCCGGATGCGCTGGGCCTCTTCCTCGATCTGCGAACGGGCGATGGTCAGGCGCTGCAGGGCCGCGGCAGCCTTGGCTTCCGCCTCACGCAGATCCGGCAGCTTGTGCGCGCCGATTGCCTGTTCCTTCGCCGCGTTCATCTGGACCTGAGCGAAATCCCCAACCCCTGATGTTGCGGCAGACAGAGCCGATTGCGCCTCGGCCTCTTGATTTTTGGCGACCGCCCACTTCAGATGCAGGAGGATCGCTTCGGAACGGCGGATATCCGCCGACAGGCTCTTGAAGCGATTGGCCTGGCGCGATTGCCGTTTCAGGCTCTCGATCTGGGTTTCCAGCTCGCCGACGACGTCTTCCAGCCGCTCCAGATTTTGTTCCGCTGCCCGCAGGCGCAGTTCCGCTTCGTGGCGGCGGGTGTGCAGGCCGGATATGCCGGCAGCTTCTTCGAGAAGTGCCCGGCGGGCCTGCGGCTTGGCCTGGATAAGTTCGCCAATGCGGCCCTGACCGACCATGGATGGCGACCGGGCGCCGGTCGACTGATCCGCGAACAGCAGCTGCACGTCCTTGGCGCGGGCATCCTTGCCGTTGATGCGGTAGACCGAGCCCGCCTCGCGTTCGATGCGGCGCGACACCTGCAGTTCATCGGCATCGTTGAAGGTTGCCGGGGCACTGCGATCATGATTGTCTAGAAAGAGCGTGACTTCGGCCGTATTGCGCGACGGGCGCGTGCCGGAGCCGGAGAAAATGACGTCATCCATGCCGGATGCGCGCATGTTCTTGTAGGAGCTTTCGCCCATGACCCAGCGCAGGGCTTCCACGAGATTGGACTTGCCGCAGCCATTGGGGCCGACAACGCCGGTCAATCCGCTTTCAATGACGAATTCGGCGGGTTCGACGAAGGATTTGAAACCGAGGAGGCGGAGTTTCGTGAAGCGCATCAGAGGCCCTTCCCGCACAAAACCGCAAGGGCGGACGCGGCAAGGCGTCCGCCTGAATTCAACAGGCAGCTATCAGAGTAGACCGTCGATAATCGCTGACATTTCGTCAACCGATAGGGCTCCTGCATATTTCGTGCCGTTGATGAAGAAGGTCGGCGTTGCATTGACGCCGAAATCCTTGGCTCCGCGGTCACGCGATGCATTCACATCATCCAGAAGTTTTTGGTTCGTCAAGCAAGCGTTGAACGACTCCTGTGTAAAACCGGCCAATTTGGAGATTTGCATCAAAGGTTCTACTGCATTTGCCGATGCGGCCCACTGTTCCTGCTGTTTGAACAGCACATCGACAAGCGGATAGTAGCGGTCTTCCGGCGCGCAGCGGGCGAGCATGAAGGCAGCGGCAGCGCGCGGATCGAACGGGAATTCGCGCAGGATGAGCTTGGCCTTGCCCGTGTCGATGTACTTTTCCTTGATCGTCGGCAGCGTGGCAACGGTGAAGTGGGCGCAATGCGGGCAGGTCATCGACGCGTATTCGACGATGGTGACGGGGGCATCGGCCTTGCCCAGCACGATATCCTTGAGAGGACCCTGCTCCATCAGCTTGGCCTGATCGACCTTTCCGGCGGATTCCGGAATCTTGACGTCGGCGGGCGTACCGGGCACCGGTGTCGCGGCGGGCTTGGCCGCATCTTCTGACCATGCCGGGTTGCCCGCAGTCACAGCGAGCGCCGCCGTCGATACGGCCGCGAGGGTCAGAATGTTTCGGCGTGTCAGCATGTCAGTCATAAGGATCACCTGTCTCCGGTGTTGATTATGCGTTGTTTGACTCCGTAGAGCCCTATGGCAGTCTCTTTAAGGCAGAGCTTGCCATCTGTCTTTGAATTTTTCGTGATCTGAACGGGATAAAATCAGGCAGAACGTGTTTCAGCGCTTGACCTTTTCCGCGTGGATGCTTTGCCCGAGCCGTTCCAGCGCCTCGCGCAGGCTATCGTCCTCGATGGCTTCGACGACGCGACTGATCTTCCCTCTGGTTGCCGCGTCGACCGGCGGCAATGCACGCCGCTTCGGCGCAGGCAGCGTGATGGCCTTCTGCTCGATCTTGATGCGGCCGACCGCGGCAAATCCGAGAAAGGCATTGACCCGGCTGATGATTTCACCGGTCTCGTGCTGGATGCGCATGGCGGTAAACCCCTGGCAGGCAATCACCAGTGTCGCCGGCTGGAACGGGTCGTCCTCATGCGCACGGCGCGGCCACAGCAGCTTCAGCGGGCGGGACTGGTCACCAAGAGCGGGGCCAACCACTTCTTCCCAAGCCTGAACAAGCTCTATCGTGATCCCGGCGCGCTTGCGCAAGACAGGATCGAGCACGCCCGATGCGGGATCGGCCAATGGCCGGAATCCCCTTTGCTTGCGGTCATCGCTCATGGTGCAAACTGCCTTGCATGTCCGGAATGGAAGCGTCAGCGGCCATTATAGCCGCGAAACCATTCGACAAACAGGGGAATACCCTCCTCCAGCGTCGTCTTCGGGCAGAAGCCGAGATCACGCGTGGCAAGGTCGATGTCGGCATAGGTCCGCTCGACATCCGCCGGCGGCATCGGCTCGAACTTTTTGACGGCTTCGCGTCCCACAGCCTGCTCGATGATTTCGATAAAGCGCAGCAAAGCCACCGGATTGTTGTTGCCGAGATTGTAGACCGGTGCAGTTTCCGCCGGATTGGACAGGATGCGGTTCACCGCACCAAGCACGCCGCTGACAATATCATCGATGAAGGTGAAATCGCGCGCCATCTTGCCGTGATTATAGACCTTAATCGGCTCGCCCTTTGAAATGGCGTCCGTGAACAGCCAGGGCGCCATGTCAGGACGGCCATAGGGGCCATAGACCGTGAAGAATCGCAGGCCCGTCGAAGCGACCTTGTGGACATGCGCATAGGAATAGGCCAGCAGTTCAGCAGAGCGCTTTGTCGCCGCATAGACGGACACCGGATTGTTGACCGGATCGCTCTCGGAAAACGGCACCTTGGTGTTGGCGCCGTAAACCGACGACGAGCTTGCATAGACGACCGGCGGCTGCTTCGGCATCACGCGCGCCTGTTCAAACACAGTCACCTGTCCCTGAACATTGGCATCGACATAGGCGGCGGGATTTTCCACGGAGTAGCGCACACCCGCCTGAGCCGCCAGATGCACGATGACATCCGCATCGGTGTCGCCGGCAATCGCGGCACGCAATTCCTCGGGCCTGGCAATATTGGCGCGGGCAAAACGGATATTGGACTGGCCATCGAGCGCCGACAGGCGCGTTTCCTTGAGGGCCACCTGATAGTAGTCATTGAGGTTGTCGATGGCGATGACCTCAAAGCCTTCCCTGGCGAGCCGCCTTGCCACGTGAAAGCCGATAAAGCCTGCCGCTCCGGTAACAATCGCTTTCATGTCAGAACTTTATCCCCAACCCATTATCATGCCGCTAGTGCGGCTTTGTCTTGTTCGGCGCGGTCCGCGATTTCCCTCACCGACAGATAGGGTGTCGAACCGGAAATCGTGCAAATGAGCAGCGTCACATAGATGAAGACCGCGTCGGTCGCGTCGTGCCCGAACATGATGCCAAACATTCCCGTGATCACATAGGCCGTCACGAGCAGCAAGGAAAGCGCCGTTGTCAAATCCCGCCCGGGTCCGGGTTCCTTCAGGCGCGCGGCGACGATGGGGGCCGACAGCAGCAGAAGCAGCGCCAGAACCCCCAGCACCCCGCCATCGACTGCCGCATTCAAAAAGCCGTTATGGACATGCGTGAACAGCATATACTTCTCGGGAGGCAGATCCAAAGCCCTGTTGACCGACTGCATGCGGTTTTGCGGGCCCTGTCCGACAAGCGGTGACGCGAGAAATGCCTTTTCAGCCCCGCTCCACAGCAGAAGCCGGGCACTCAGCGAGCTGATGTCGTTGGGATCTTCGTCCAGCCGCACGATGTCGGTCTGCAATGCGCTGTAGCGGTCCATGACCTTCGGGACTGCCGCAAGAGCCACGACCACGAGCAGGAGCGCCATCAATAATTTAACGGTTCGATTGATCGAGGGCAGCGTCTGGCCGCGCAGGTACCAGAACAGGATGGCGCAGTGAAACGGGATGACGAGCCAGGCCGACCGGGTGCCGGAAAGGAACACGCAGACCAGCCCGCAGGTGAAGCCTGCAACCGCAATCAGCCGTTCGGTTTTGCTTTGTGAGTGGACATTGAGCAGGGCGATGCTGCCGAACAGCACGGCGAACAGCCCGAAAACCGCTGCGTTGCCCGCACCGCCGGTGGCCCGGCTCTCATGCAGGAGCATCTGGACCACGCTGTAGATCAGGGCGCCGATCATTCCGATGCCCGCGCCGGTCACGAAGAACGGACCGATACGTCCGTCGAGACTCACCCTCAGCCTGGGGATAATGGCCCAGACCGCCAGGAACGGGATCATCTTCAAGAGATATTCAGCGCCCTTCGCCAGATTCGGGCTGAGAAGCACGACGAGAACCGTCACCAGGACATAGGCGGTAAAAATCCAGCCGATGATGCGGTCCTGGCGTGTCATCTGCCAGGGAAAGCGTCGCAGGATCAGGGAAATTATCGCCCAGAGGAAGGCGCAGACCAGCGTTACCGAGGTTCCGCTGACCAGCAGGCCGGGGAAAAGTGCAAACAGGAAAGTGAAGATGCGATTGTTGCGATCAATACCGACGAGACGCCCTTTTGTGGGTAGCAGCAGGGCGTTGGTCAACTGAGCTGGGAACATTTATGAATCCGAATGTTCTTGAATTTACTTTCGCAACCGTTTCATGAGAAATGTCACTTCACTTCCCTGTAAAGCAGTTTTGAATTGATGCAACCAATAACGAATGAACTGCTCGCCTGGTATGATAGCCATCATCGCATTTTACCCTGGCGCATAACGCCGGGGGATCACAAGTCCGGAATTGTAGCTAATCCCTACCGCATCTGGCTGTCGGAAATCATGCTTCAGCAGACGACGGTCGAGGCGGTAAAACCCTATTTCCTGACCTTCATACGCAAGTGGCCGACGGTCATGGACCTGGCTGCCGCCAGCCAGGATGACGTGATGCGCGCCTGGGCCGGGCTCGGCTATTATTCCCGGGCGCGCAACCTGAAAAAGTGCGCCGATATCGTGGCAGCGGACTTCGGCGGGCATTTCCCCGCCGATCTTGCCGGGCTCAAATCATTGCCGGGAATCGGCGACTATACGGCGGCGGCCATTGCATCCATTGCCTTCGGCATGCCGATTGCCGTTGTCGACGGCAATGTCGAGCGCGTCATCACGCGCCTCTATGCCCTGTCGACGCCCCTGCCCGCGGCAAAGCCCGAGATCCGGCGGCTGATGCAGCTGCTGACCCCCGACAAACGGCCGGGTGATTTTGCGCAGGCGATGATGGACCTTGGCGCAACCATCTGCACGCCCAAGCGGCCGGCCTGCGTGATCTGCCCCCTCAACGACAATTGCGAGGCCCTGAAAACCACGGACCCGGAGTTTTTCCCGGTGAAGGCGCCCAAAAAGGAAAAGCCAATCCGGCTGGGCGCGGCGTTCATCGCCGTTTCCACCAATGGTGAAGTCTATCTGCGCGGGCGCGCTCAAACGGGACTGCTTGGCGGCATGACCGAGGTGCCGACGACGGAGTGGACCGCCCGAATCGATGGCGAAACGGGTATCGATGCGGCTCCCTTTGATGCCGAATGGGTGCCCAGCGGCACGATAACCCATATTTTCACGCATTTTGAACTGCGCCTGACGATCTACGAGGCCCGGAACGTGCGCAAGCCGGCCGGCGGGAATGGCTGGTGGATCAGTGTGGAGAATCTGGACAATGAGGCATTGCCGACGGTGATGAAAAAAGCCATTGCTGCCGCAATACCGGATGCTTTCGAGAAAAGAAGGAAAGAGGCATGACACCCGTCAAACACATCGTTTTCGACATCGGACAGGTTCTTATTCACTATGATCCCGATGTTGCTCTCCGCAGTGTCATCCCGGATGCGGCCGAGCGCAAATGGTTCTTCGACAACGTCTGCACCCACGAGTGGAACATCGAACAGGACCGCGGCCGCAAATGGGCCGATGCCGAAGCGCTGCTGATCGCCGATTTTCCCGACCGCGAAAACCAGATCCGCGCCTTCCGGCAGAACTGGCACCAGATGATCACCCATAGCATCGACGACAGTGTCGTCATCATGCGCCAGCTGATCGCCGACGGGCACGATGTGACGATGCTGACGAATTTCGCCTCAGATACGCTGCGCGAAGCCTGGCAGCGTTTCCCATTCCTGACGGAAAGCCGCGGCGTGACCATCTCCGGCGATATCGGCCTGATCAAGCCTGACAAGGCGATCTATGACCATCACGTCGCAACATTCGGCGTGGATCCCGCCGCCACGCTTTTCATCGATGACAGCGCCAAGAATGTCGCCGGGGCGCAGGCCGCCGGATGGCAGTCGGTGCAGTTCATCGATCCGCAAACACTGCGCGCTGACCTCAACCGCCTCGGCATCCGCGTCTGATCCGCTGCACACAACGAAACGCCCAAGGTGAACCTTGGGCGTTCCGGGATCAGAGCGGTACTGGAGGTCTCGTCCGATCGGATTGGGATTTAAACGCCGGCGGAAACCATTCCGTCGCGGACCTGCTTACGCAGTTCGTCAATCGGCTTGAGCTTGCCGTCTTCCTCATAGTGCCAGAACGTCCAGCCGTTGCAGGCGTCAAAACCCTGCACCTTGGCGCCCATGCGGTGGATCGAACCCGCATCGCCATTGCTGGCAACGGTTCCGTCAGCGCGCACGATGGCCGCATGCCGCTGGCGAATGTCGCTCAAGACGACGCCGGGCTTCAAGAGCCCTGCTTCGACGATGCTGCCGAAGGCAACACGCGGCTCGGCCCGCTTGCCGGTCATCACCTTGAGTTCGGCGCCGCCCAGCTCCTCGACCGAGGCAATCCGGCTCATCGCCGCGTCGATGTATTTCTGTTCCCGTTCAACGCCGACAAAATGACGGCCCAGACGTTTGGCGACCGCGCCTGTTGTTCCCGACCCGAAGAATGGATCGAGAATGATGTCGCCGGGTTTGGACGAAGCCATGAGAATACGGGCCAGGAGGGCTTCCGGCTTCTGTGTCGGGTGGATCTTGTCGCCATTCTCATCTTTCAGACGCTCCGCACCGGTGCAAATGGGAAACAGCCAGTCGGACCGCATCTGCAAATCGTCATTGGCAGCCTTCATCGCTTCATAGTTGAAGGTGTAGCCCTTGCCCTTCTGGTCGCGCGACGCCCAGATCATGGTTTCATGCGCGTTCTGGAAACGGCGGCCACGGAAATTCGGCATGGGGTTGTTCTTGCGCCAGATGATGTCGTTGAGCATCCAGAATCCGAGATCCTGCATGGTGGCGCCAACGCGGAAGATATTGTGATAGGAGCCGATGACCCAGATGGTGCCGTTCGGCTTCAGGACGCGGCGGCAGGCAAGCAGCCAGGCGCGGGTGAAGGCATCATAGGCCTGGAAACTGTCGAACTGGTCCCAATGATCATCAACAGCATCGACCTTTGACTGGTCCGGGCGATGCAGATCGCCGTCAAGCTGCAGATTGTAGGGCGGATCGGCAAAGATGACATCGATCGAATGATCGGGCAAACGATTGAGGGCGGCAACACAGTCGCCTTTGAGGATCGTGTCGAGCCAGGAGGATTGCGGCGCAGCCTGGGGCAGGTCATTGACGAGACGAACAACGGACATGGGATACTCGATTACTGGAGACGCGTTACTGAACTGACCTTATGGTTACCGAGCAGGGTAAACATCGCGTTAAAGCCGACCGATATCCGTGAATGAAAACAATGCGCTTTTCTTTGACGCATCGCCAATAAGAGTGTAGTCGATGCCGGTAATCCCCCAGACTTGACCCAAAGCTGCGCGATGCAGCCATTTTTCACGAACAGGTATGACGTAATGGAACCCCAGCTGATTATTTTCGACTGCGATGGCGTGCTCGTCGATTCAGAGATATTGGCCGCCGAAGTCGAATCGAAACTGTTGACGGAGTCGGGCTATCCGATTGAGGCCGAGGCCATTGCCGAGCGCTTTGCCGGACTGACCTGGACCGACATCCTCATTCAGGTGGAGAAAGAATCGGGTGTCCCGATTTCCGCGTCGCTGATCGAGGAATCCGCCCGTCAGATGGACCACAAGCTGCGCCATGAACTGAATGTCATCGAGGGTATCGAACCGGTCGTCGCCGCGCTCAAATACCCCAAATGCATTGCCTCGAACTCGACCAGCGCTTCGTTGAAGATGATGCTGGAGCAAAGCTCGCTTTACGAACTCTTCGCTCCCAATATTTTCTCGGCGCGCGAAGTGGGAACCCGGAAATCAAAGCCGGCGCCGGATGTCTACATCTACGCCGCCAAGCATTTCAACGTCGATCCTGCCCGCTGCATCGTGATCGAAGACTCCGCGCACGGCGTGCATGCGGCAGTGACCGCCGGCATGCGAGTTATCGGCTTTACCGGCGGCGCCCATACCTATCCGGGCCACGCGGACAAGCTGACCGATGCCGGCGCTGAAACCGTCATCAGCCGCCACCGCGACCTCCACGCCGTTATCGAGGCCATGGCCGTCTGGTCCGAAGCCGTCTAGGATCGAACCGAGCAAGCTGAAATAGCAGCAATGCTGTGGTGCGTGGTTCGACAAGCTCACCATGAGGAGGGTAAGGGTTGCAGGGAGCACTATTCTGCAACCTTAGCGATTGGCATTGCAGCCAAACCACTTCCCTCATGGTGAGCTTGTCGAACCACGCACCACAGATTTCTGCCATTCAAACAAAACAAAAGGCACCGCCAAGCGGTGCCTTTTTCATAAAGCCGGCTGCGCCAGCCTTATTCTCACTTCTTCTTTTTTGTCTTGGTCTTTGCCTGGGAATCATCCGGGCCTTCGTCGAATCCGACGAAGACCTGAATGTCCTTCGCCGTCGGCGTCGGGAAGCTGACATTGGGATCGTTGAAAATGAACTGCGATGCGGCCGAGGTATCGGTCGCCGAAATCGGCTGCCGGTAGAGCTTGGAATACAGCACATTCGATCCCTGCATGACAGCAACACGGATCGGCATGGTCAGCGTGCCGGGGCTGAATTTCGGGCCGGGAACGACCTTGCCGGAAATGGCGACATTCATCCCGAGCGCGCCGCCGTTGCGCTGGCAGGAGCGCGTCTCGTCGGCGATCGATGCCTGATAGATCAGGTTTTCCGGTGCCTTTGGCGCCTTGCCGTAATTGTTGAAGATTGCTGTTCCCTCACGGATCGTCACCGGCGGGCAATAGGCGGTCAGTTCTGTTGCGGTGATACGCGCCTGTGCTTCCTGTACTGCCGGATCCTTCGATGCATCCTTGGCACCGCTGGTGGAGCATCCCGCAAGACCCACAGCGAAAATCATGCCGCAAAGTTGATAGAAGGGCAGAGATTTATGTGTTTCTGACTTCATGAACTGAACTTTCCTTGACGAACGGACCTGTTCTATACCAACGGTGAGGTAAGAATGCGACGGTGCTTTCCAGCTTTCTGCCACAGGAGTTGGCTGGCTCGCAAGCGCGGTACAAAAGGCGAATGATATGAAATATGCAAGCACTCGCGGAGAAGCGCCGGTTTTGGGCTTTTCCGATGCCCTTCTGGCTGGTCTGGCGCGCGATGGCGGCCTTTATCTGCCTCAGGAGTTTCCACAGTTTTCCCCTGAAGAGATTCGCGCCTTGCGCGGCAAGAGCTACGAAGAGGTGGCAATCCGCGTCCTCACCCCGTTCATTGCCGGCGATATCGATCAGGCGGATTTCGAGCGCATGGTGCATGAAGCCTATGCAACGTTCCGCCACAAGGCGGTCTGCCCGCTGATCCAGACCGGCCACAACGAATTCGTCCTTGAGCTTTTCCATGGCCCCACCCTTGCATTCAAGGATGTCGCCATGCAGCTGCTCGCCCGGCTGATGGACTACATCCTTGCCAAACGCGACCAGCGCGCGACCATTGTCGGCGCCACATCAGGCGACACGGGCGGCGCGGCCATCGAAGCCTTCGCCAATCGTGACCGCACGGATATCTTCATCCTGTTCCCGCATAACCGCGTCTCGCCGGTGCAGCAGCGGCAGATGACGACATCGGCAGCGTCCAACGTGCATGCCCTGGCCATCGAGGGCAACTTCGACGACTGCCAGTCGCTGGTCAAAGGCATGTTCAACGACCTGAACTTCCGCGACTCCCTTTCGTTGTCGGGCGTCAATTCGATCAACTGGGCGCGCATCATGCCGCAGATCGTTTATTACTTCACCGCGGCGGTTGCCCTCGGCAGTCCGGACCGGCCGGTTTCCTTCACGGTCCCGACCGGCAATTTCGGCGATATTTTTGCCGGCTATGTCGCCAAGCGCATGGGGCTTCCCATCGACCGGCTGGTGATCGCAACCAACGATAACGATATTTTGACCCGGACAATCGAGACGGGAAAATACGAAACACGCGGCGTCTTCCACACCACGTCGCCGTCCATGGACATTCAGGTTTCGTCGAATTTCGAACGCCTGCTGTTCGAGGCGCATGGCCGCGATGCCGCAGCGGTTCGCCGCCTGATGGACGGCCTGAAGCAGTCCGGCAGCTTTACCATTGCCGACGCGCCGCTTGCGAAAATCCGCGGCGAATTCGACGCGGGGCGCTCAACCACTGCGGATACCGCGCTTGTGATCAAGGATGTTCTGGCACAATCGGGCTACCTGCTCGATCCGCATTCCGCCATCGGCCTGAAGGTCGCACGCGAAAAAGTCGGGACCGGCGTACCCAGCATTGTTCTCGCGACGGCGCATCCGGCCAAATTTCCCGATGCGGTGGAAGCCGCAAGCGGCGTTCATCCGGCGCTTCCGCTCTGGCTCGGCGACCTCATGCAGCGAAAAGAACAGTATACGGTACTTCCCAATGACCTTAGAAATGTGGAAGAGTATGTCAGCCGACGTTCAAGAGCGGCAAGGTAAGGAGCATTGAATGGGCGTTGAAATCAGTCGCCTCTCCAACGGTCTGACGATTGCGACAGAGACAATGCCGCATGTGGAGAGTGTAGCCCTTGGCATCTGGGTCAAGGCAGGATCACGTAACGAGGCGAGCAATCAGCACGGTATTGCCCATCTTCTGGAACATATGGCCTTCAAGGGAACGGAAAATCGCTCCGCCTGGAAAATAGCCGCCGATATCGAGGATGTGGGCGGCGAGATCAACGCCGCCACCAGTGTTGAAACGACATCCTTCTATGCCCGCGTCCTGCGCGATGACATGCCGCTGGCCATCGATATTCTCGCCGATATTCTCAACAGCTCCAAATTTGACGCGGAAGAGCTGGAACGCGAGAAAAACGTGATCATGCAGGAGATCGGCGCGGCGCATGACACGCCCGACGACGTGGTCTTCGACCGCTTCACCGAAACCGCCTTCCGCAATCAGACGATCGGGCGCACCATTCTCGGCACGCCGGAAACCGTCCAGTCCTTTTCATCGGCCGATCTGCGCCGCTACATGGATGACCAGTACAGCGCCGAGCGCATGGTTGTTGTCGCGGCCGGCGGCGTCAAGCACGACGACTTCGTCCGGGAAGTGGAAAGCCGCCTTGGCTCTTTCCGGGCAAAGACAACGGCGCCGGAACCCGATGTCGCCCATTATGTCGGCGGAGACTTCCGCGAGCAGCGCGACCTGATGGATGCGCAGGTCGTTCTCGGCTTCGAGGGCCGCGCCTATCACGTGCGCGATTTCTATGCTTCGCAGCTCCTTGCCATGATTCTTGGCGGCGGCATGTCCTCGCGGCTGTTTCAGGAAGTGCGGGAAAAGCGCGGGCTGTGCTATTCGGTCTATGCCTTCCATTGGGGTTTCTCCGACACCGGCGTTTTCGGTATCCATGCCGCGACCGGACGCAGTCACCTGAAAAAGCTCATCCCCGTCATCATCAACGAACTGCACGAAGCGGCCCGCAACATCGGGCAGGACGAATTGAACCGCGCGCGGGCGCAGTACCGCGCCAGCCTGCTGATGTCGCATGAGAGCGCGGCAAGCCGCGCCGGGCAGATTGCCCGCCAGATGCTGCTCTACGGCCATGCCGTTTCCACCGAGGAACTGGTGGAGCGCCTGTCCAAGATCACCACGGAACGCCTGACCGATCTTGCCGGGCGGCTGTTCATCGACGCATCGCCGACTTTGGCTGCCGTTGGTCCAATCGCCCCCTTGATGAAGTTCCCTGATATTCGACATGGGCTGGCAACGGCAACGCCGAGCCCACGAAAAATAGCGGTCTAGAGCGTCAACGGCACATCGCCATGATCGCCCTGCCCTTCCTGAAAAGCGCTTCGCCCTTGCTGCAGGGCGAACGGCTTTATCTGCGCCCTCCACAGGTTTCCGATTATCGGGCCTGGGCAAATTTGCGCGCAACGAGCCGGGATTTCCTTGCACCATGGGAACCGCTGTGGGCCGATGACGATCTGGAACGCAGCGCATTCCGCCACCGGATTCGGCACTATGATGACGAGTCGGCGGCGGGAACGGCGCATCCCTTCTTTCTTTTCCACAATTCAGATTCCCGCCTTCTCGGCGGCATCACGCTTGGCAACATCCGGCGGGGTGTCGGCCAAAACGGCATGATTGGTTACTGGATGGGTGCGCCCTATGCCGGTCAGGGCTATATGAGCGAAGCGCTGCGCCTGCTGATATCCCACGCTTTTACGAAAGTCCGGTTGCACCGTCTGGAAGCCGCCTGTATTCCAAGCAATGAAAGATCGATCCGCCTTCTCGAAAAAGCCGGATTTCAGAGGGAAGGACTGCTACGCTCCTACCTGAAAATAAATGGTACGTGGCAAGACCATCTGCTCTTCTCGCTCATAGAAGACGATGTGCGCGCCAAATAACAAAGGTTGAATTCGTGGCATCATTGACCGGACACATGCTGAAAGGCCTATCGAGGATTTTTGTCCTCCTCTTTTTGATGATGTCCATGCTGTCGGCTGCCAGCGCCTTTGAAACCATCAAGATCACCAAGGAAAGCACCGCACTCGATCTGTCCAAGGCCGTGGAGATTTACCGAAACCAGGGCGAGACCTTCCAGATTTCCACGGCGCCTGGCACCGACGGCATTGTCCGCCGCATCGAGGTGCAGGCCAATGATAGCCGTTCCACCGGCGACTGGGCGGCCTTCTCGCTGGCCAATCCCACCGATGAACAGATCGACCGCCTGATCGTCGCTCCGCATTTCCGCCTGGTCGGATCGGGTTTCATCTGGCCGGATCTCGGCTCGACGCGCATCACCTCCATCACCCCCAGTGAGGGCTTTGCCCTCGACAGACAGGCCAGCGAAGACGCCGACATTTTCCTGGTCACGCTCAATCCGGGTTCGGTCATCACCTTCGTCGCCGAGCTCGCCTCGCCCAACCTGCCGCAGGTCTATGTGTGGGAGCCGAACGCCTACAAGGACACGGTCAATTCCTACACGCTTTACCGCGGCATCCTGCTCGGTATTGCCGGTCTTCTCGCGCTGTTCCTGACCATTCTTTTTGTCGTCAAGGGAACATCGCTCTTTCCCGCGACCGCCGCCATGGCCTGGGCGGTTCTTGCCTATATCTGCGTGGATTTCGGCTTCTGGAACAAGCTGATCGAGATCACGCCCGGCAATGAACAGGTCTGGCGGGCGGGCACCGAAGTGGCGCTTGCGGCGACACTGGTGATCTTTCTCTTCACCTACCTCAATCTCAACCGATGGCACGACAATTTCAGCTACGGCGCGCTGACCTGGATTCTGGGTCTCGGTATTCTCTCCGGCGTGGCCATCTTCGATCCGCCCATCGCGTCCGGCATTGCGCGCTTTTCCTTTGCCCTGACGGTCATTGCCGGCATCGTCCTCATCGGCTTCTTTTCATTCCGAAGTTATGACCGGGCGATCATGCTCATACCGACCTGGCTGCTCCTGCTTGTCTGGCTGCTGGGAAGCTGGCTGACCGTCTCCGGCATTCTTGCCAATGACATCGTCCAGCCGGCGCTCGGCGGCGGCCTCGTGCTGATCGTCCTGCTCATCGGGTTCACGGTGATGCAGCACGCCTTTTCCGGCGGCGCCCTGCAGCAGGGGCTGTTCTCCGACGTGGAGCGGCAGGCGCTGGCCATCATCGGTTCCGGCGACATCGTCTGGGACTGGGACGTGCCGCGCGACCGCGTTGTCACGACGCCGGACCTTACCAATTTCCTCGGCGCTTCGGCGAGTTCGCTGCATGGCGCCGTGCGCAACTGGCTGCCAACGCTGCATGCCGATGACCGCGACCGTTTCCGCACCACACTCGACGTCATTCTGGAAAACCGCCGCGGCCGCATCTCGCAGACCTTCCGCCTGCGCGCCAATGACGGCCACTACTACTGGTACACGCTGAAAGCCCGCCCGGTGATCGGTTCCGACGGTGAGATTGTCCGCTGCGTCGGCACCCTCATCGATGTGACCGAGCAGAAAAAGGCCGAAGAGCGCCTGCTGCACGATGCGGTCCACGACAATCTGACCGGCCTGCCCAACCGTGAACTGTTCCTCGACCGCCTCGGCTCCGTCATCACCATGGCGCAGACCGAAAGCAAGATCCGCCCGACCGTGTTCATCATCGATATCGACCGCTTCAAGCAGGTCAATGACGGGCTCGGCATGTCGGCAGGCGATACGTTCCTTCTGACCGTCTCGCGGCGCCTGCATCGCCTTTTGCGGCCGCAGGACACGTTGAGCCGTCTCTCCGCCGATCAGTTCGGCCTGATCCTGGTATCGGAAGTCGAGCCGGCGCGCATCGCCGCCTTTGCCGAAGCCGTCAAACAGGCCATCCGCGCGCCCATTGCCTTCGCCAAGCGCGAAATCGTCCTGACCGCATCGCTTGGCCTGATCACCTGGACCAGCGGCAGCACGGCCTCTCCGGAAGACCTCGTGAAGGACGCCGAGCTTGCCATGTTCCAGGCGAAACGCTTTGGCGGCGACCGGATCGAACCCTTCCGTCCGGCGTTCCGTGCGGTGGGCAGCGACAAGCTGCAGCTCGAATCCGACCTGCGCCGCGCGCTCGAACGCCACGAAATCCACATTGCCTATCAGCCGATCGTGCGGTTGGAGGACAACACCATTGCCGGTTTTGAAGCCCTGATGCGCTGGGATCACCCGCGCCGCGGCTCGATACCGCCATCCGAATTCATCCCGATTGCCGAAAGCTCGGGGCTGATCGTGCAGCTTGGCCTGTTCGTCATGCAGCATGCGGCGGAAGACCTGGTCAATTGGCAGCGCACCATCGGCGCCACGCCGCTGTTTGTCTCGGTGAACATATCGAGCAGCCAGCTGATCCGTCAGGATCTCATCGACGATGTGCGCTCGGTGCTGACCCAGACACAGATCGATCCGGCCAGCCTGAAACTGGAACTGACGGAATCCCTGATGATGGAGAATCCCGAGCGGTCCGCCCATGTTCTCTCCAGCATCAAGGCCATGGGCGTCGGTGTATCGCTGGATGATTTCGGAACGGGCTATTCGTCCCTCTCCTACCTCACCTCGTTCCCCTTCGACATGATCAAGATCGACCGGTCATTCCTCAAGGCCGAACAGCCGCAGAAAGTCACGCTGCTGCGCTCGATGATCAGCATGGCGCATGACCTCGGACTGTCGGTTGTGACGGAAGGCATCGAGAATGAGAGCGACGCGCTGCAATTGCGTCAGATGGGCTGCGAATATGCCCAGAGCTTCATGTTCAGCCCGCCGCTGACGCTCGATGTCGCGACAAAGCTGCTGCGCGAGCAGTTCCAGCAGTCAAAGGCATCGTAGGGGTCAGGCGTGGCCGGCGACGGTGGCGAGGCGTGACGGGTCAACGCCCATATGCGCCAGCAAGCGGTCGTACTTGCTCTCGAGGTCGGTGTCGAACAGCAGTTCCTGCGGCGCGCGGCAGGTAAGCCAGCCATTGTTGGCGATCTCGTTTTCAAGCTGTCCCGCCGCCCAGCCGGAATAACCCAGGGTCATCAGGGCGCAGCGCGGGCCGCGGCCGCCGGATATGGCGCGCAGAATATCCACCGTGCCTGTCAGGCAAATCTCTTCCGAAACCGGCATGGTGGAATCCGTCAGATAATCGTCGGAATGCAGGACAAAGCCGCGGCGCATCTCCACCGGTCCGCCATTGCGCACGATGAAATCGCGGGTGCAGTCAGGCAGCATGATGGCCTGATGTTCATCGAGAACGCCGAGCTGCACGAGAATGTCGGAGAATTCCATCTCCTGTGGGCGATTGATGATCAGCCCCATGGCACCCTTTTCCGAGTGCGCACAGACGTAGATAACCGAACGCGCGAAGCGGCTGTCGTCCATTCCCGGCATCGCCAGAAGGAATTGACCATTCAGAAATCCGGTCTCTTTGTTCGCCGTTCTGAAAATATCCATCGAATAAAGGTATCAAGGATTGCGCAAATGACAACGGTTTTGAACGAGGAATTGTAAAAGAGCCGCAATCCATGCGCGTTCGCGCAGGATATAACGCGCGCCTCACATAGAAATGATGAGCAAATTCCGTGACATCCTTGATAAGGCCGAAAAGGCCTGCAATGGTCCGCGCATGAACACGAACATGCCCATTTTTCTTGCTGCAGCGTTGACTGTTGCGGCTTTTGCCTCGCCGTCGCAGGCTGGAACCTCCGAGTGGACAAAGACACCCGGCGGCAGCGTCCGGCTGATTGTCGACAATCCCCAGAAGGGCGTGAGCGAGGTACACGGCGCGGTACAGATCAATCTTGATCCGGGCTGGAAAACCTATTGGCGCGAGCCCGGCGATGCCGGTGTGCCGCCGGAACTCGCACTCTCCCAGGAGGGCAACATCAAGAGCTATTCGCTCGGGTTCCCTGCGCCACACCGGTTTGAGGACGGCACTTCGAAGTGGTCAGGATACAAGAAATCCGTGGCGCTGCCGGTTATCCTGACACTCGCCGACCCCTCCAAACCCGCTCAGTTCAAGGGCCATGCGTTTCTCGGCATCTGCGAGGCGATCTGCATTCCCGTCACCGCCGAATTCGATATTTCCATCGACAACAGCCCGTCGGACGCGCTGACGAAAACGCTTGTCAGCGATGCATTTGCCGCCCTGCCCGACAAGGCATCGGCTTCGTTCGGCGTGAAAAGTGCCGTGCGCCGGGATGATCATGTCAAGGTTACCGTTCAGCTGCCGACGGATCAGCCGCAGACCGACCTCTTCGTTGCCGGCGAGGGCGGCGTGACGTTCGGCATGGCGAAACTGAAAAGCCGCGAGGCGGCAACCGCCGTGTTCTCGGTGCCGGTTCTCACCGGCAAGGACAAGAAGGCCGTGACGCTGAACTACACCCTGGTCCAGGGCGAGAAGGCGGTTTCAGGCAAGCTTGAGGCACAGGAATAGCACCGGTCTACTCTCGACTTTTGGTCATGCACGCCCTATCTGCATAGGGCTAATTTTGTTCATATGGAGCCAATTCATGACAATCAAGGTAGGCGAGCGTTTGCCGGACGCCACGTTCAAGACAAAATCCGATGACGGTGTCAGCGAAGTCAGCTCGGACACCCTGTTCAAGGGCAAGAAGGTGGTGCTTTTCGCTGTACCGGGTGCCTTCACCCCGACCTGCAGCATGAACCATCTGCCGGGTTATCTTGAAAACCGCGATGCCATTCTGGCCAAGGGCGTCGACACCATCGCCGTTGTCGCCGTCAACGATCCGCATGTGATGGGCGCATGGGCCAAGGCCACCAATGGCGAAGGCAAGATCCAGTACCTGTCCGATGGCAATGCGACCTTCACCAAGGCTGTCGGCCTGGATATCGACCTTGCTGCCGGCACGATGGGCGTGCGCTCCAAGCGCTATTCCATGCTGGTTGAGGATGGCGTGGTCAAAGAACTCAACATCGAGGACTCGCCCGGTCAGGCTGTGACCTCAAGTGCAGCGACCCTGCTCGGCCAGCTGTAAACAGCGACAGAGCCAACCCATGCAAGGGGCCGGTCTGACCGGCCCTTTTGTTTGCTCAGGATCTGTTTTTGAACGGCGCCATGCCGGTTCGGGCAAGCTCGTCGGCACGCTCGTTCTCCGGGTGCCCCGCATGGCCCTTGACCCAGTGCCAGACAACCTTGTGGCGCTTGCGTGCCTCATCAAGCGCCTGCCAAAGCTCGGCATTCTTCACGGGCTTCTTGGCGGCGGTTTTCCAGCCGTTGCGTTTCCAGCCCTCGATCCAGCCGGAAATGCCATCACGGACATAGACCGAATCCGTATAGAGATCGACCGAACAAGGCTCCTTCAGCGCATTGAGCGCGGCAATGGCCGCCATCAGCTCCATGCGGTTGTTCGTGGTATCCGCTTCACCGCCGGAAAGCTCTTTCTCATTGCCGTTCCAGCGCAGGACTGCGCCCCAGCCGCCAGGGCCGGGATTGCCGGAACAGGCGCCGTCGGTAAAAACCTGTATCGACTTCACGAGGCGGCACCCGCTGGCAGAAGGCCATATTCTTCGGCGGATTTGATCTGGCGATGGAAGCGCATGCGGCGGACATATTCCATCGGGTCCTTCTTGACGACGAAACTGCCCTCGGGAACGGTCAGCCAGTCATAGAGCCGGGTGAGCATGAAACGCAGCGCCGAGCCGCGCGCGAGGATGGGCAGGCTTTCCGCCTCCTCCGCCGACAGCGGGCGAACGGAATTATAACCGCGCAGCAATGCCGTGCCCTTGGTCAGATTGAAGGAATGGTCCTTTTCAAAGCACCAGGCATTCAGGCAGACCGCAACATCATAGGCGAGCAGATCCGTGCAGGCGAAATAGAAATCGATCAGGCCGGAAAGCTTGTCGCCGAGAAAGAACACGTTATCCGGGAAAAGATCGGCATGGATGACACCGGCCGGCAGGTGTTGCGGCCAATGGGCTTCGAAGAAAGCCAGATCGGCTTCGGTCTCGCTGGCGAGGCCCGGCTCGACCCGGTCGGCATTGGCCTTTGAATTGTTCCACAATGGCCGCCAGCCGGCGACAGAGAGCGCGTTCTTGCGGCGCATGGGGAAATCCGCCCCCGCCACGTGCATGCGCGCCAGCGCCTCTCCCAGCGCGTGGCAGTGCTGCACCGTGGGCCTGCGCATCCACATGCCTTCAAGGAAGGTGACGATGGCGGCCGGGCGGCCCGCGAGTTCGCCGATGCTGGAACCGTTCTTCTGCCCGACGGGCAAGGGACAGCTGATCCCCTTCCCCGCAAGGTGCTGCATCAGCCCCAGAAAGAACGGCAGATCATTGCTGTTCACCCGCTTTTCATAGAGCGTCAGGATGTAGGAGCCCTTGCTCGTATGCAGCAGATAGTTGGAATTCTCGACGCCTTCGGCGATGCCCTTGTAGGAGAGCAGGTTGCCGATGTCATAATCCCGAAGGAAGTGCGCGAGATCGATTTCGTTGATATCGGTATAGACAGCCATAATCAGTGACTTCCGTTGACGAATGCCATGTCGCCGCTGGTCAGTTCCACATCGCGCAGATCGCGCATGACATGGAAATTCTCGGTTTCGATGGTCGTCTCGGCAAGTTCAATCGACACGGAATAGCGCTCCGAAAAGGACTGGATGATTTCATCGACGATGATTTCAGGTGCGGACGCACCGGCGGAGAGGCCGACGGTCGCAATATCGCCGATCAGGTCCCAGTCGATATCCGCGGCCCGCTGCACCAGCAGCGATTGCGAAGCACCGGAGCGCTCTGCAACCTCGACCAGCCGCTTCGAATTGGACGAATTCGGCGCACCGACGACGAGGAACAGATCGCAACCGGGCGCCGCTGCTTTCACAGCGTCCTGACGGTTCGTCGTGGCATAGCAAATGGATTCGGCGGCCGGCGCGGTCAAATCCGGAAAGCGACTCTGCAAGGCAGCGATGATCCCGGCAGTGTCATCGACCGACAGCGTCGTCTGCGTGACGAAGCCGAGGTTTTTCGGGTCCGCCGGCTGATAGTTCTCAGCGTCTTCGATGGTTTCGATCAATGTAACCGCGCCCTCCGGCAATTGCCCCATCGTTCCGATGACTTCAGGATGACCGGAATGGCCGACCAGAATGACGTGGCGCCCAAGCCGCTGATGGCGCATGGCCTGCTTGTGCACCTTGGAGACAAGCGGACAGGTGGCATCGAGATAAAACAGGTTCTTGTGTTCCGCGTCTTCCGGCACCGACTTCGGCACGCCATGCGCAGAGAAAACCACGGGCTGGCTGCGATGTTCTGCCGGGATTTCGTCGAGTTCTTCGACGAAAACGGCACCGCGCGCCTGCAGGCCCTGCACCACATAGCGATTGTGCACGATCTCGTGCCGGACATAGACCGGTGCGCCATATTTCTTCAGTGCCAGGACGACGATCTGGATGGCGCGATCCACCCCGGCGCAAAATCCGCGCGGTCCGCACAGGCGGATTGTCAGTGGTTTCTTGTCAGCCATGGTCATAGGTCTCGCGGAAGTCGAAGCGTTGGATGTGCCCATGGAATTGGGCGGCAATCAACGGGAAGTCAAGTCCGAAGGTTGAGTTTCTGCTTTGTCGCCCTGCCTGCGCCGCACCATGGAGATGATCACGATGGTCAGCAGCGTCGCCGCCAGACCATACCACGTGACCGCATATTGCAGATGGCTGTTGGGAAGATCGATGATGGTGACACCGCCGATGGGAAAGCCGCCGGGATTGGGCGTTTTATCTGCATCGATGAAGAACGGCACCAGCTGTTCGGGATTGATGCTGGACTGCGCCGCCATAACAGGCAGGTCTTTCCAGAAATAGATGTTCTTGACGAGATCATTATCGGGAAGAATGGAGGACGGTTTTCCTGCCAACGGATTGCGCGCAAGCCCGGTGACGGTCACCGGTCCCGTCACTTCGCCCTGTTGGCGTGTCGACGCGTTCTTCTGGTCGTAGGGCACGAAGCCGCGGTTGACGAAAACCGCCCGGCCATCGTCGAGTTGCAGCGGCGTATAGATGAAGTAACCGGAATAGCCCTCATAGGTGGCGAAGAAATGCCGCTCGCGGTCATTGAGCAGGCGCCCGGCGACTGTCACGGGACGGTATTCGACATCATGGTCCTGCGCCCAGATCTTTTCGATCTCCGCCAGCGGCTGCGGTGCGGAATGGGTGCGCGCGGCGATGGTTGCCAGCAGCGCTTCCTTCCATTGCAGGCGTTCCACCTGCCAGGTACCGAGCCCGATCAGAATGACAAAGAGGATAGCGCTGAGGCTCAGCGTGATCCATGGAAACCGGGTGGGCCTTACTGGCATTGCGATATCACTCATGGGCCGCGGGAATATCAAGACGCCCTTCCGCAGCCTTGTGTTTGTATTGAAGGGCAATCAGGACACCTTTCATCCAGCGCAGAGCGGTCAGGCAAAGCACAAGCGCCAGCGGAATCCACAGGATGAAATGCACCCAAAGCGGCGGATCGAGCGTGACTTCCATCCACAGCGCCAGACCGACGACGATGAACCCGATCAGCAGCATCACCAGCACGGCCGGACCATCGCCCGAATCGATAAAGGAATAATCGAGCCCGCAGCTGGAGCATTGCCGGGCCGGTGTCAGAAAACCATCGAACAGCTTGCCCTGCCCGCAGCGGGGGCAACGTGCCTTGACGCCCGCAGTGAACGGGTCAACTGGCGGATAAAGGGCTCTGTCTTCACTCATGGGTTGGTCTCGATCGGTGTTCCATCCTGGACCAGCGCCCAGATTTCATCCATTGCGCGATTAGTGACGCCATTGCACCCCTCTGTCCAGTCGATAAGTTGAAGCACCCGCCCCTCATCGGGATTGTGCCCAAACAATAAGGGCGGCCATGTTTCCATGACCGCCCTCTTTATTTCTGTTTGCAGCGGCTTGCTTATTCAACGGCCAGCGTCGCGCCCCATGAGGCCCAGACGTAGATCGAGAAGAACAGGAACAGCCAGACCACGTCGACGAAGTGCCAGTACCAGGCGGCAGCCTCAAAGCCGAAATGCTTCTGCGGGGTGAAATCGCCGCGCATGGCGCGCAACAGGCAGACCAGCAGGAAGATCGTTCCGATGATCACGTGGAAGCCATGGAAACCCGTGGCCATGAAGAACGTCGCGCCGTAGATCGAATCCTTGAACGCGAACGGTGCGTGCATGTACTCGTAGCCCTGCACGAACGAGAAGAGCATGCCGAGCAGGACAGTCAGCGTCAGGCCGGTGATCAGGCCCTTGCGGTCCTTATGGATCAGCGCATGGTGCGCCCAGGTGACCGTCGTACCGGACAGCAGCAGGATGATGGTGTTGTACAGCGGCAGATGCAGCGGATCGAGAACTTCGATGCCCTTGGGAGGCCAGTGACCGCCAGTGAATGCCGCACGGGCAACCTGCTCTGCCTCGCCCGGGAACAGGCTGGCATCGAAGAAGGCCCAGAACCAGGCAACGAAGAACATCACTTCCGACGCGATGAACATGATCATGCCATAGCGCAGGTGCAGGGAAACGACGCGGGTGTGGTGCCCTTCCTTGCTCTCCCGGATGGTATCCGACCACCAGCCGAACATGGTGTAGAGAACGATGGCCAGGCCGATGAAGAACAACCATGGCTGTGCCAGGTTATGCCCAAAGAGCGGCAATTCCCCGCCGCTGTGATAGCGCATGTAAGCGATGCCGCCGATAGCCATGACAAAAGCACCGACAGAGCCTAGGAACGGCCATGGGCTTGGGTCGATAATGTGGTAGTCGTGGTTCTTTGTGTGCGCTTCGGCCATTTTAACCCCCGCAAGTTCTATTCATCTGTTTAGCCACTGACAAAATGTCAGCGCAAGTTCAAAGCTGTCCCGACGGCTTGTCTTTCTTCACGTCCGCACTGGCGGCAACCGGTGCCGGCATCGCGATCGGAAAGAATGTGTAGGACAGGGTAATCGTGTTGACGCCCTTCAGTTCTTCCGAATTGACGATATCCGGATCGACGAAGAAAACGACGGGCATCTGCATGTCTTCGCCCGGCTTCAGGACGGTGTCGGTGAAGCAGAAGCACTCGACCTTGTTGAAATAGGCACCGGCGGCCTGCGGCGTGACATTGAAGGCTGCACGGCCGGCAGACGGCTTGTCCAGCTTGTTGATCGCTTCATAGTGAATGAGCTTGGTCTCGCCAATGTTCATCGTCACTTCGCGCTGCACAGGCTTGAACTGCCACGCCAACCCATCGGATGTATTGGCGTCGAAGCGAACCGTGATCTTCTTGTCGAGGATCGTGTCGGACATCTGCTCGACCCGCTGGGTCGTGCCGCCATAACCGGTCACCTGACAGAACATGGCGTAGAGCGGCACGGCCGCAAAAGCCATGCCCACCATGCCGAAGAAAAAGGCAAGGCAGGAAATCGCGATTGTCCGGTCGGAAACCCGGCGCTTTGGCGCAGGGGTGCTATCCGCGGCTGGTGTCTGGTTATCTTCCACAGGAGCGCTCATCACATCTGCCGTTCGAGAATCCTGGCACCGAGCTTGGCCCATGTGCCGACATAAACGAGGATCACGAACGCGGCCAAGGCCAGGGCAAGCGCGATGGAGCGGCTGCGCTGCGCCCTTTTCTGTTTGGGTGTCAGTGTAACGCGATCATCACTCATGTCATGCACCTGCCAGGAAAAGTGCTTTGCGCACAAGGATTTCGCCGAGAAGTACGGCGTAGAGACTAAAGAGATAGAAGATCGAGAAAGCGAACATCTTCTTCGCCGGCTTGATCATCGGCGCGCCAACCGGCGCACGCCAGACGGTCCAGGCGTAGAAAAGGAACATTGCTCCGGCGCCGACGGAAAACACGCCATAGACAATGCCGGCAAAGCCCATGACCCATGGCAGCACGGCAACCGGCGCTACCAGCAGCGTATAGAGGAAAATCTGGAACTTCGTCGACGCTTCGCCCATGACATTGGGCATCATCGGGATTTTGGCTTTCTCGTAATCATCCGACATGAACAGCGACAGCGCCCAGAAATGCGGCGGCGTCCACAGGAAGATGATGAGAAAAAGCACGATGCTTTCGATGCCGACCGAATTGGTCACGGCAGCCCAGCCGATCATGGGCGGAAATGCACCCGCAGCTCCGCCGATGACGATGTTCTGCGGCGTCGAGCGCTTCAGCCACATCGTATAGACCACCGCATAGAAGAAGATGGTGAAGGCCAGCAGGAACGCGGAGAGAAGATTGACGAAAAGGCCGAGCGTGACCACCGAGAACGCGGACAGCAGCAGACCGAAGGTCAGTACCTCTTCGCGCGTGATCCGGCCGGCCGGAATGGGACGGTTGGCGGTGCGCTTCATCACGGCATCGATATCGGAATCGTACCACATGTTCAGCGCGCCGGAGGCTCCGGCACCGACGGCGATGCAGAGAATGGCGATAACACCGAGAATGGGATTGATATGACCGGGCGCGGCCATCATGCCGACAATGGCGGTGAAGACAACCAGTGACATCACGCGCGGCTTGAGCAAGGCAATATAGTCCGACGCATTGGCTTCAGACAGGCCAATCGCGGTATCTACGGTTGCATTTTTCTCAATCAGGGCCATTCGATCAGTCTTGTTGTTTCGGTCGTTTCAACTTGAAGATGCCCGGGCCGCTGGGGTTCAGCGGCCCGGTTGTATTGTTACTTGATGCGTGGAAGCTGTTCCCACTGATGGAACGGGGGCGGCGAAGACAGCTGCCATTCCAGTGTGGTCGCACCTGGACCCCAGGGGTTGGCGCCGGCTTCACGCTTCTTGGCAAAAGCCTCGAAGACACCGAAGAGGAAGATCAGCACGGCAACACCGGAGATGTAGGAACCGATGGACGATACTTCATTCCAGCCGGCGAATGCATCGGGATAGTCGATGTAGCGGCGCGGCATGCCGGCAAGTCCGAGGAAGTGCTGCGGGAAGAACACCAGGTTAACACCGACGAACATCACCCAGAAGTGCGTGTGCGCAATGGTGTGGTTGTACATGTAGCCGGTCATCTTCGGGAACCAGTAGTACCAGCCCGCGAAAATTCCGAACACAGCACCCAGCGACAGCACGTAATGGAAGTGCGCGATCACGTAGTAGGTGTCATGCATCGCACGGTCGAGACCGGCATTAGCCAGCTGCACACCTGTCACACCACCAACGGTGAACAGGAAGATGAAGCCGATTGCCCAGACCATCGGCGGCTTGAACTCGATGGAACCGCCCCACATGGTCGCGATCCACGAGAAGATCTTCACGCCCGTCGGCACGGCGATGACCATCGTCGCGAAGACGAAGTAACGCTGTGTGTCGAGCGAAAGGCCAACCGTATACATGTGGTGCGCCCAGACGATGAAGCCGACCACGCCGATGGCAACCATGGCATAGGCCATGCCGAGATAACCGAAGATCGGCTTGCGCGAGAAGGTCGAGACGATGTGGCTGATGATGCCGAAGGCCGGCAGGATCATGATGTACACTTCGGGATGACCGAAGAACCAGAAGAGATGCTGGAACAGCAGCGGATCACCGCCACCTTCCGGCGAGAAGAACGTCGTGCCGAAGTTGCGGTCGGTCAAAAGCATGGTGATGCCGCCTGCCAGAACCGGCAGAGCCAGCAGCAGCAGGAACGCGGTGATCAGCACGGACCAGGCAAACAGCGGCATCTTGTGCAGCGTCATGCCGGGGGCACGCATGTTGAAGATCGTGGTGATGAAGTTGATCGCACCCAGGATCGACGATGCACCGGCAATGTGCAGCGACAGGATGGCAAAATCCATCGCCGGGCCGGGCTGGCCGGTTGTCGAATACGGCGGATAGATGGTCCAGCCGCCACCCGTGCCGTAGCCGCCGGCAGGACCCGGAACGAACATGGACAGGAGGAGCAGAAGCAGCGCGGGCGGAAGCAGCCAGAACGAGATGTTGTTCATGCGCGGGAAAGCCATGTCAGGCGCACCGATCATGATCGGAACCATCCAGTTGGCGAAACCGCCGATCAGCGCAGGCATGACCATGAAGAAGATCATGACCAGACCATGTGCCGTCGAGAACACATTGTACATCTGCTTGCCACCATCGATGGCGGCGTCACCCTGGAAGCCGTAGACCATCGATGCAAGACCGCTGAAAATCTGGATGCCGGGCTGCTGAAGCTCGGCACGCATGGCGATCGAAAGGCAACCGCCAATGATGCCGGCAACGATCGCGAAGATCAGATAGAGCGTGCCGATATCCTTGTGGTTGGTCGAATAAACCCAGCGCGTCCAGCCTGTCGGCTTATGGGCGCCATGGTCCTCGTGAGCTGCAGAACCTGCCATCAAAGTGCTCCCGTTCCTCAATAATTCGCGTCAACCAGCTCAGTTGCCGGCTACGTTTATGTTCTTGTCTGCGTCGATTTTAGCGGTGAGTGTCTTGTATGCGCCTGGAAGATCCTTCCCGGCAGCAGCAAACCACGCATCATACTGGCTTTGCGAAACCACATGGATCGCAATCGGCATGAACGCATGATCCTTGCCGCAAATCTGCGAGCACTGACCATAATACATGCCTTCCTTGTCTGCCTTGAACCATGTTTCATTGCTGCGGCCGGTGACGGCATCCATCTTGACGCCGAAGGCCGGCATCGAGAAGGAGTGGATCACGTCGGCACCCGTCACCAGAAGACGAACGGTTGTGTTCACAGGAACAACCATTTCATTGTCCACGGCAAGCAGACGGGGATAGGCCTTGCGGTCTTCCTTGCCTGCGGCAGCGCGATCGGCATCTTTGAGCATGACGGAGTCGAAGGAGACCGGTGCATCACCCACCTGGTATTCATATCCCCAATACCACTGGTAACCCGTCGCCTTGATCGTCATCTTGGCTTCTTCGGGCGAATACTGCGCGGTGAGAAGCTGGAAGGACGGAATTGCCAGGAACAGAAGAATAACAACCGGACCAACGGTCCAGACCACTTCCACCGCCGTGTTGTGGCTCGTCTTGGACGGAACCGGATTGGCACTGGCGCGGTAGCGAATCATGACCCAGCCCAGAAGGACCATCACGAACAGTGTAATCGGGACGATGAACCACAATGTATAGTGCTCGAACCAGATGATCTGCTCCATAATGGCAGATCCTGCCGGCTGGAACGTCATCTGCCAAGGCTCAGGCTGTGCAGCATATGCAGTACCGGCACTTAACAGGCCCCCCAGGACACCCATCAGCGTGACAATGTTCTTCTTCACCTAGAAATCTCCCGAATGAAGCTTCAATTCCATACGTTAAGACCGGGCTTCAAAAGTGGCCCGGCGATATGCCGCGTTCAAATCACACATTAGCCTACATCGCAAGGAAGGCGAACGTGATGCCGTGCGGCATTTTTGCGCGCAGCGCGCCGCCTGTGGATGACAGCATCTTGTAAAGACGTATCTTTTTTCACTTTCCGGACGATTTTGACCGGCGACACGTGTAGGGCTCACAATCCGGCCATTTTTGCATTACACCAGAGATGACAGAGCCGCTGTATGCTGGGGAGTGTTTGAGCGGTATTCTTTTCATCCGGGCCGTGGCGGTTTAACGTCTGGA
Source organism: Phyllobacterium sp. MT110 (assembly GCF_058792715.1). Taxonomy (NCBI): domain Bacteria; kingdom Pseudomonadati; phylum Pseudomonadota; class Alphaproteobacteria; order Hyphomicrobiales; family Phyllobacteriaceae; genus Phyllobacterium; species Phyllobacterium sp. MT110. Next base: position 228,908 of record NZ_JBXAFE010000001.1, on the reverse strand, counting down.
TGATTCGTTTTGGAGCCTACATGTCCTCTTTCGCGCTACGTAGCATCGCCCTCGGTCTGCTTTCCCTGTCCATTGCTGGTTTTTCCGGCGGTGCCATGGCAGCGCAGCAGAGCGGCACGGTCAAATCCACTCACGGCGCATGGTCGATCCTGTGCGACACGCCGGCAGGCGCGAAATCGGAGCAATGCGCCCTGATTCAGAATGTCGTCGCGGCGGATCGCCCGGAAATGGGTCTTTCGGTCGTGGTTCTCAAAACCGCCGACAACAAGGCCAAGATCCTGCGCGTGCTTGCACCGCTCGGCGTGCTCCTGCCCAACGGGCTCGGCCTGAACGTGGATGGCAAGGATATCGGCCGCGCCTATTTCGTCCGCTGCTTCGAAGACGGCTGCTATGCGGAAGTCATCCTGGAAGATCAGTTGGTCCAGACCTTCAAGACCGGTAAGGCCGCAACCTTCATCGTCTTCCAGACGCCGGAAGAAGGCATCGGTATTCCCGTTGAACTCAATGGATTTGGCGAAGGTTTCGACGCCCTCCCCTGATCGCTCCATAAGTTTTCTGTTGTAGCGGGCCGGGCGAGGCCCTACATCCGCTTCATAATCACCTGAACGGATGAATGATCATGAAAAGCCTCATCGACAGTTTTGACGCACCGCGCGAAAAAATCCTCGAAACCGTCAAGCAAAGCCTTGAGGGCGCCGATGACGGCGAGCTTTTCATCGAATACCGGGAATCGGAAGGTCTTGCCTTCGACAATGGCCGTCTGAAGAACGGCACCTTCAATCAGGATCAGGGATTTGGCCTGCGCGCTGTTGCCGGTGAAGCTGTCGGCTATGCGCATGCGGGCGAGCTTTCGCTGGGCGCGCTCAAGCGTGCCGCCGATGCCGCCTCCGCCGTGCGCACCGGCTACGCCGGCGCCTACACCGCTGCCCCTCCCGGAACCAACCGCAGTCTTTACGGCGACGAGAACCCGATTGGCTCGCCCAGTTTCGAAGCCAAAGTCAAACTGTTGCAGGAAATCGACGCCTATCTGCGCGCCAAGGATCCGAAGGTCCGGCAGGTCAGCGTATCGCTGGCAGGATCGTGGCAGCAGGTCGAAATCCTGCGTGCTGACGGGCATTTCGTCCGCGACATCCGCCCCATGGTCCGGCTCAACGTGTCCGTTGTCGTCGGCGATGGCGACAGCCAGGAAAGCGGTTCCTATGGAGCAGGCGGGCGCAAGGGTTTTGGCGAGTTCATCACTGCCGAAAAATGGCAGCATGCGGCGGATGAAGCGCTGCGTCAGGCTCTGGTCAATCTCGAGGCCATTCCTGCCCCGGCGGGAACATTCGATATTGTCCTGTCCAACGGCTGGCCCGGCGTGATGCTGCACGAAGCGGTCGGCCACGGGCTCGAGGGCGACTTCAACCGCAAGAAGACATCGGCCTTTGCCGGCCTGCTCGGTCAGAAAGTGGCATCGAAGGGCGTTACCGTCGTCGATGACGGGACGATTTCCGAGCGTCGCGGCTCGCTGACCGTCGACGACGAAGGCATGCCGACCAACAAGACCGTTCTCATCGATGACGGCATTCTCGTCGGCTATATGCAGGACCGGCAGAACGCGCGCCTGATGGGTATGCAGCCCACCGGGAACGGACGGCGCGAATCCTATGCACACGCGCCGATGCCGCGCATGACCAACACCTACATGCTCGACGGCGACAAGACGCCGGAAGAAATCATCGCCTCGGTCAAGAACGGCATCTATGCAGTTTCGTTCGGCGGCGGCCAGGTGGATATCACGTCCGGCAAGTTCGTGTTCGGCTGCACCGAGGCCTACATGATCGAGAACGGCAGGATCGGCGCGCCGGTCAAGGGCGCAATGCTCATCGGCAATGGCCCCGATGCCATGCAGCGCATTTCCATGATCGGCAACGATCTGCAGCTCGATACGGGCATGGGCAATTGCGGCAAGGGCGGCCAGTGGGTGCCGGTCGGCGTCGGCCAGCCACACCTGCGCATGGACCAGATGACCGTGGGTGGAACGGCGGTCTGAACCGCCGTTCTCCTGCCTATTTCTTCGAGAGCAGTGCCACGGCTTCGACATGCGACGACCAGAGAAACTGGTCGATCGGGACGACGCGGTCGATCTTGTAGCCGCCCTTGACGAGGATGCTCAGATCGCGCCCGAGCGTCACGGGATTGCAGGACACCGCAGCCACTTTCGGCACATTCGATTTTGCGATCTCGATGGCCTGGGCTTCCGCACCGGCGCGCGGCGGATCGAAGACCAGTCCGGTATAGGGCGCAAGCTCACGCGCCAGAAACGGCCGGCGGAACAGATCGCGGCGCTCGACGCTGACCGGCTTCAAGCCCTGAACATGACGCGCACCACGATCCAGCGCATCAATCGCGACCTGTTCGCTTTCCACGGCATGAACGGCAGACTTTTCCGCCATCCGCAATGCGAACGTGCCGGAGCCGCAGAACAGATCGAGGGTTTTCTTGGCCTTGGCGAGATGCCCTGTCACCAGCGCAGCCATGGCCTCCTCCGCCTCGACGGTTGCCTGCAGGAATCCGCCGGCCGGAAGATAGACCGGAACCTTGCCGAAATGCACCAGCGGCTTTTTCGGCTCGACGATGATTTCACCCTCGAAGCTCAACCGGGCAAAACCCTTTTTCAGAACAAGGTTCGTCAGGGCATGCCGCTTGGCAGCATCAGGCGCGCCGCATCCCGATGCGGTGATGTCGAGCCCGGAGGCAGTGGCGGTGACCGTCAGCTTGAACGGCTTCATGCCGCCGCCCAGCACCGCAACCACTTCGCGCAGGTCATCCAGCCGTGAAACGATTTCCGGAACCGTGACAGCACATTCGGTGATGTCGATGAGTTCGTGGCTCTGGTGTCTATTGAACCCGAGCACGGCGCCATGGTCGCTGGTGCGGACGGCAAAGACTGCCCTGCGGCGGGTCTGCGGCGCGCAGGGCACGAGCGGATCGAGCTTGAACTGCAATCCGCGCCCGCCGAGCGCGTCCTGCACCAGCGAACGCTTCCAGTCCTGATAGGCGCTGTCCTGCCAATGCTGGAGCGCGCAACCGCCGCATTCCTCAAAATGGCGGCAGGCGGGATCGATCCGCTCTGCCGATGCCTCAAGCAGGGCCATCATCGTTGCACGGCCGTTTTCCAGCGCGACATTGGCGACCTCGCCGGGCAGCGAGAACGGCACATAGACACTGCCTGCCGTCGTTGCGGCAATGCCGTCGCCACCGGCGCCCATCCGCTCAATTGTTACGCGCGTGCTCATCAGCTCTTCAATCTTTTCTCTTCAAACCGGCCAGAAGATATTCGCGATTGCCATCGCCGCCCTCTATGGGCGAAGGGCACAGCCCCAGGGCTTTCCAGCCCGGCAATCCATCCAGCCAGTTCCTTAGAGCATTTGCAACGCGTTCGCCATCCATTGGATCGCGCAAAATGCCACCCTTGCCGATCGCCTCGCGGCCGGCCTCGAACTGCGGCTTGACCAGGAGGACGCAGTGACTGCCGGGTTCGGCCAATTCCAATGCGGGCGGCAAAGCGAGTTTCAGCGAGATGAAGCTGACGTCCGACACCACCAGCCCAATGCTTTGCCCGCCCAGATGATCGCGGGACAGCACCCGTGCATTCAGGCCTTCGAGATTGGTGACGCGCGGATCGGTGCGCAGGCTGTCATGCAGCTGGTCGTGGCCGACATCCACGGCAACGACGTGCGTTGCGCCGCGCTCGAGCAGGACCTGGGTGAAACCGCCGGTGGACGCGCCGATATCCAGCGCACCGAGGCCATGCGCATCGATGGAAAACCGGTCAAGACCGGCAATCAGTTTCAATGCGGCGCGCGAGACGTAACCGCTTGCCGGGTCGTCGACACCGATGATGGCCATGCCGGAAAACGTTGCTCCGGGCTTGGTGACCACCGCATTGTCGACGGTGACCGTGCCGCGCACAATGGCATCGCGCGCGCGGGAGCGGCTGGCAAACAGGCCCTTTTCGACAAGCAGTTGATCCAGCCGCATTGCCGCCTATGCCCTGGCCGGTGCTGCCAGATAGTCGCGGCCGAACGCACCGAAGACGGTCTGGACGATGCCGGCCCGGTCGAGCCCCGAACGCGCATACATGGCTTCCGGCTTGGCGTGATCGAGATAGAGGTCCGGCAAGGTCAGAGTGCGGACCCGCAAGCCATGGTCAAGCAGACCGTCGCGGCTGAGGAAGTGCAGGACGTGCGAGGCAAAGCCGCCAATGGCCCCCTCTTCCACCGTCACAAGCACCTGATGCTCGCGCGCCAGACGGCGGATCATGTCTTCATCCAGCGGCTTGGCGAAGCGGGCATCGGCAACGGTGGTGGAAAGCCCTGCGGCATCCAGCTCATCGGCAGCCGCCAGGCATTCCTGCAGGCGCGTGCCGAAGGAGAGCAATGCGACCTTGCTGCCTTCGCGGATGATGCGGCCCCTGCCGATCTGCAGGATCTGTCCGCGTTCGGGCAGATCGATGCCGATGCCGTCGCCGCGCGGATAGCGGAACGAAATCGGACCCTCGTCATATTCCGCAGCTGTGCGCACCATGTGGCGCAGCTCGGCCTCGTCGGAGGCTGCCATCACCACGAAACCCGGCAGGGCTGCGAGAAAGCCCGTATCGAACGAGCCTGCATGGGTCGCGCCGTCGGCGCCGACCAGACCCGCGCGGTCAATCGGGAAACGCACGGGGAGATTCTGCAGAGAAACGTCATGCACGACCTGGTCGTAGCCGCGCTGCAGGAAGGTGGAATAGATCGCTGCAAACGGCTTGAAACCTTCCGTCGCGAGGCCCGCGGCAAAGGTGACGGCGTGCTGCTCGGCAATGCCGACGTCGAACACCCGGTCCGGAAAGACTTCGCCGAAGAGATCGAGCCCGGTGCCACCCGGCATGGCGGCGGTGACGGCGACGATCTTGTCGTCGTGGCGGGCTTCCTCGATCAGGCTCGTGGCAAAAATCTTGGTATAGCTCGGCGCGTTCGCAGGCGGTTTGGCCTGAGCGCCGGTGATAACGTCGAATTTGTTGACGCCATGATACTTGTCGGCGGCGGCTTCCGCCGGGGCATAGCCCTTGCCCTTCTGGGTGACCACGTGAACCAGCACGGGGCCATCCATCGTATCGCGGACATTTTTCAGAACCGGCAGGAGGTGATCGAGATTGTGCCCGTCAATCGGGCCGACATAGTAGAAGCCGAGTTCCTCGAACATCGTGCCGCCGGTCCAGAAACCGCGCACATATTCTTCCGAGAGCCGGGCTTTTTCCTGCAGGAATTTCGGCAGTTTCTTCGCCAGCTGCTTGGCGGTCTCGCGAATGGAGCGGTAGGTCCGGCCGGAGACCAGCCGCGCGAGATAGGCACTCATGGCGCCCGTGGGCGGCGCAATCGACATGTCATTGTCGTTGAGGATCACGATCAGCCGCGCATCGAGCGCGCCGGCATTGTTCATCGCCTCATAGGCCATGCCCGCCGACATGGCGCCATCGCCGATGACCGAGATCACATTGCGCTTGATGCCCGAGAGATCGCTGGCAACCGCCATGCCGAGGCCGGCGGAAATGGACGTCGAGGAATGGGCGGCGCCAAACGGGTCGTATTGGCTTTCGCTGCGCTTGGTGAAACCGGAAAGCCCGCCCTCCTGCCGCAGCGTGCGGATACGGTCGCGGCGGCCTGTCAGTATCTTGTGCGGATAGGCCTGATGGCCGACATCCCAGATGATCCGGTCATGCGGCGTATCGAAAACGTGATGCAGCGCAACCGTCAGCTCGACAACGCCAAGACCGGCTCCCAGATGGCCGCCGGTGGTCGAAACGGCATCCACCAGCTCCGCCCGCAGCTCCTGTGCCAGTTGCGGCAGGTCGGTCTCCGGCAAGGCGCGCAAATCCGCGGGGATTATGACGCGGTCGAGCAGCGGTGTTTCCAGTTTTTTCGCCAAAGCACAGGTTCCAGTTCCAAGGTCAATTCTTGCCAGAAGGCTGGCGCTTCCTAGATGAATTCCGCCGAAGCAGCAAGCAGTCCAGCCTTCCCGCTGCGCATGTCAATTTTCAGGCAGAGGGGTGAATTCTTCCTCGTCGCCCGGCACGATATCGAAGCGGCCCGAGCGCCATTCCTCTTTCGCCTGTTCGATCCGCTCTTTCGATGACGAGACAAAATTCCACCAGACATAGCGCTTGGATGGCATGGTCGCGCCGCCGAACAGCATGAAATGCGCGCCCTGCGGTGCCGATACGACAATTTCGTCTCCGGCGCGGAAGGCCAGCAGGCGATCGGCAGGAAAACTCTCGCCCGAAATCTCTACCGACCCATCCAGCGTATAGATTGCCCGCTCTTCCGCCGCATCCGCCGGTATCTGGATATGCCCGCCCGGTTGCAGGCGGATATCGACGTAGAGTGTCTCGGCATGCTGCTTTACCCGCGATCCCGCGCCATGGAATGTTCCCATGACAACGCGGGCTTCCGTGCCGGCCTCGCGCAGCACCGGCAGTTCGCCCGCCGCCGTATTGGCAAAGGTGGGGTCGATTTCCTCGAGATGATCGGGCAGCGCCAGCCATGTCTGCAGGCCCGATATGGGCAGCGGCTGGGTGCGCAGCTCTTCCGGCGAGCGTTCGGAATGGACAATGCCGCGGCCGGCGGTCATCAGATTGACGTCGCCCGGCCGGATGACCATTTCGGTGCCAAGACTGTCGCGATGACGGATATTGCCGTCAAAGAGATAGGTGACCGTCGACAGGCCGATATGCGGGTGCGGCCGGACATCGAGCGCATCGGTGGGACGCAGGATGGCCGGTCCCATGCGGTCAAAGAAAATGAACGGGCCGACAAGCCGCCGCTTGGCGGTGGGCAGCGCGCGGCGAACCTGCAGGCCGCCGACATCGCTCGTGCGCGGGATGATCAGCGTTTCAATCGAATCAACGGCCGTGGTGTCGCCGGGTTGCGGATCATTGCCGGGAAAAAAGCTCATCAACGCTGCTCCAACTCATCGGAGCCGCATCATAGCGTCTCGCAGCCCGGCTGAACAGCCGCGGTCTATTCCGGGTCGAGCGGCTCGGTGCCGGCGGGCTGGCCGTCGCGGCCCAGCCGGATTTTTTCGACCTTGTCCTCCGCGGCGCGCAACAGCGTATCGCAATGTTTTTTCAGGGCTTCGCCGCGTTCATAGATGCGGATCGACTGCTCAAGCGGCACATCGCCGCGCTCGAGATCATCGACAATCTTTTCCAGTTGATCGAGCGCCTGCTCGAAGCTCATGGCGGCGATATCGGCATTGGGTTGTACATCGGCCATGGTTTCAACCTTTCATCAAACGTTTGATATGTGCGCCGGCAGACAGCGACATGCCCTTGAGGTCGTAGCCGCCTTCCAGCAGGCTGACAAGCCGGTTCGACGCGTACTTCCCAGCTCTTTCCAGCAAAACGCCGGTGGCCCAGTCGAAATCATCCTCGTCCAGATTGATCTCGGCCAGGGGATCGCGATGATGCGCATCGAAACCGGCCGAAATGATGATCAGGTCCGGCTGGAAGCTGTCGAGCGACGGCAGGATACGCGTCTTGAACGCCTCGCGGAAATCCTCGCTCCCGGTCTGGGGGGCGAGCGGCGCATTGACGATATTACCTGCGCCCGTTTCATCCCGGGCGCCGGTGCCGGGATAGAGCGGCATCTGATGGGTCGAGCAGTAAAGCACGGACGGGTCTTCCCAGAAAATGTCCTGCGTGCCATTGCCGTGGTGCACATCCCAGTCGACGATGGCGATCCGCTCCGCCCCATGCGCCTTCTGGGCGTGGCGGGCGGCGATGGCCGCATTGTTGAACAGGCAAAAGCCCATGGCCCGATTGCGCTCCGCATGGTGGCCCGGCGGGCGCGATGCGACAAAGACATTGTCCGCCTGGCCGGTAAAGACATCATCGACCGCCGCATTGGCCGCGCCGATGGCGGCAAGCGCCGCTTCCCAGCTTTTCGGGCTGACGGAGGTATCGGCATCGACCCGGGTGATTCCCGCGTCCGGAATGGCCTCACGGACCCGCTCGAGATAATGATCCGGATGGGCGTAGAGGATGGTTGCCGCGTCGCCCGGCGGCGCCAGCGCCCGGTCCAGGGCATCGAACACACTGTCCTCCAGCACCTTGTTCAGCGCCCGCAGCCGGTCCGGCCGCTCGGGATGGCCAACGGGCGTCAAATGCTCGAGATAGATCGGGTGCGTATAAAGACGGGTGACCATATCGGCTTTCTGCAACTGTAAATGGACATCGGCACAAGGCTTGGGTTGCGCCGGGAGAATGTGCACAGACACCGCGCTTCGCACAAGAGCCAAAGCAGCGGACCTTGCATGGTTTTCCCGAACTTCGGGCGGGATCAATGGCGCCACCACGCCTGAAATTTTGCATATTTCAGCGAAAACCTCGACCAATGTCTAATTGACGGCCTCCCACCCGATGTAGGAATATTATCCCTTTAAAGGATAGTATTCATGAATTTGCACAATGAACATTCTTCCAGACACCTCCGGCTCCGCTGGCATCTTTCCGCCAACGCGCTCCAGCTCAAGGCGCTGAAACTCGCACCGCCCAACAGCCTGCGCAGCGATCAGTACCGCCAGCTCGACTATCAGCGCGCCTTGCTGGAGGCCGAACTCAGGCTGCAGGAGGAAATCGATCTCCTGCGGAAATACGATCCCGACCAGCCGCGCGAGCCAGCCGGAGTACCGGAGGGTGGACAGTGGATCAGTATTGGGGGAGGTGCTGCGGCCGGTCGTTTTGTTCAGGGCAGCGATCCAGTTCCTCCAGAGCCTACGCCTTACGGGAATGGCGGGAATGCTGCGAAGTTTCCCCTGTTGAGATTCCCTAAAATGGGACTATGGGGCGGCCTTATCACCGCATTCGAATTTCTGAATGATCCAGAATTTGCCTACCCGCTGGAAGAGGCTCTTGACCGTTACAATTCTGCGGTCGCGGTCAAGGACAACGACACAATTCCGTCGATCACATTTCGTGCGCACGCGTTTGATACCGGCAGCAGCCCGCAACGCGTGTTTGCCACCATGAAGGAGCTTGAGCGGGACGAAGCCAGTAAACTTTGCCCCAAGTACACGACCGTCCAAACACAGACCGATATTGCAGCCTTTGCGGCCGGGCCAAGATCAACATACAAAAGCCCTGCAACCTACGGCACTGCGGTCCATACCCATCTCGAACACCAAATAAGAGCAATGGAAGATCCCGACTTGCAGGCTGAAAGATCGTACATGAAGTACCACGACGAGATGCCAAAGGGATCATACCACCATGGCGAGGTGACCCGCGGGAAGGCTGATTCTCTTCGGATAGATGTCTTTGAAAAGGCCAGTCCGAAACTGGTCTGTGTTTACGACGTTAAAACTGGTCCCACTCGCTTAAGTCTGCGCCGCATCAAGGAGATTTCCTATGCCGTTGCCAAAAACTTCGGACCATTCGGTTTCACGATCATTGAAATGAGGCCAAAACAAAAAGCCCACAAGGGGGGCGCTCGACCATGACAACAGGCGCTGAAATTCGCAAGATGGTAAAACCATTGCTCGAACGTCACGATGATCTGGCAATGGTCGGGCGTTTCATGGTCGTCAAACCCATTCACCACTTTCGACGCGGCGTCTACATCGATTATTGCAGAAATCCGTGGATGTTTGATCCAAGAACCGTCGTTGCTCTCCTGATTCCGCCAAGTGACGTCATCACATTGGGGTTTGGCGATTTCCTTTCTGATCCCAAAACAGGATATTGGGACGCTACGAATCCGGACTCCGTTCAGCGGCTTTTCGATCTGCTCGAAGAAAAGATTCTGCCAAAGCTTCGTTCCACAACGACATTTGAACATTATCGAGCACTGGCAACACAGTACGAGGCTTCCGGTGACTATTATGACTGGGATCGCTTCTTTGAAATGCTGGTTGCGACGGCGACAGGCAATCTGGACCTTGCTCAATCCATCGTCGAACCATTGCCGGGCATGCAACACTATCTCGCGCGATTGGCGCCGTCCTTCTGCCCGGCCCTACTGGCGCGGGACCGTGTCGAAATCGCCAGGATTCTGCACGAATGGGAGGCGCTGGCTGTCCAGAAATGCAAACTGGAGAAATTCTGGGAGCCAACGCCCTTCCCGCTGGAAGTGATCGAGGCTCCGCCGGTCAGGCCGCCGCCAGGGCCTGGGTAAGATCGGCGATCAGATCGTCGGGGTGTTCGATGCCGATCGACAGCCGGATGGTCGAATCGAGCACGCCGATCCGCTGGCGCACATCCACGGGCACGCCGGAATGGGTCATGGTGGCGGGGTGGCTGGCGAGGGATTCGGTGCCGCCGAGGCTGACCGCCAGCTTGAGGATTTGCAGCGCATTCAGGAACTTGAAGGCTGCGGGCTGGCCGCCGCGAATATCGAACGAGAAGGTGGAACCGGCACCGGTGCATTGTGCGGCAAAGGTGCGGCCGAGCGGTGAGTTCGCATCGTGATAGGGCAGATAGTGGATTTTTTCCACTTTCGGATGATCGCGCAGGAAATCCGCGACGGCAAGCGCATTGTTATCGGCCTTTTCCATGCGGATGCTCAGGGTTTCCAGCGAGCGGCCGAGCATCCAGCAGGAATGCGGGTCGAGCTGCGTGCCGATGGCACCGCGCAGCGCCTTGACCTGTTTCATCACGGCCTTCGAGCCGAGCGCCGCACCGGCGATCAGATCGGAATGGCCGCCGACATATTTGGTCAGCGAATACAGGGAGATGTCGGCGCCGTGCTCGATCGGGCGCTGGAAAACCGGTCCGAGCAGGGTGTTGTCGCAGGCGATCACCGGCGTGTGCCCCTGCTTTTTGCCGATGGCGTCGGCAATGCGGCGGATCATCGCCACATCGACCAGGCTGTTGGTCGGGTTGGCCGGCGTTTCGATGAGGATGATGGAGACGCGGCCCTTGCTCATCGCCTCATCGGCAGCCGCCTGCACCGAGGCTTCGTTGACGCCATCGGCAAAGCCGACGGCAGCCACGCCCATATTGAGGAACGTCCTCGCCAGCAGGGTTTCCGTGCCGCCATAGAGCGGCTGCGAATGCAGCACCGCGTCGCCCGGGCGCACGAAGGCCAGCAGGGTCGTCGCAATGGCCGACATGCCGGAGGAGAATAGCGCGCAGCTTTCCGTGCGCTCATAGACAGCCAAGCGGTCCTCGACGATTTCGCTGTTGGGGTGGTTGAAACGCGAATAGACGAGGCCGGCACCAACGCCGGCCGGCGGCTCCTTGCGGCCGGAGACGAAATCAAAGAAATCGCGGCCTTCCTCGGCGGATTTGAACACGAAGGTCGAGGTCAGGAACACCGGCGGCTTGACCGCACCTTCCGACAGTTCCGGATCGTAGCCATAGTTCAGCATCAATGTTTCAGGATGCAATTTGTGGTTGCCGATATGGGTTTTGGACGGATGGGGAGCGGCCATGCGAATCTCCTCGCGTGAGGGGTGGGGTGCTATCAAGCAAATTATATCAAATGCTGGGATCAATCCTTGCTTTTTACGATCAAATTGCATTGATTGACGCTAACAATTGCCACGAATGAGAGATTATGACGCAGAAAATTGCTGACGAGACCGACCGGCGCATTCTCAGGGAATTGCAGGCGGATGCGCGGATCACCAACAACGATCTGGCCGAGCGGGTCGGACTGTCCCCTTCCCCCTGCCTGCGCCGGCTGCGGCGGATGGAGGACGCCGGAATCATCCGGGGGTACACCGCCCTTGTCGATCCCATCATCGAGGGCTGGACCATGGCCGCCATTGCCACGATCCGGCTCAGCCGCCAGCACGAGGATGAGATCGTCATGTTCGAGGAGGCGATCCGCGGCTGGGACGAGGTGCTGGAATGCCACCTTGTCACCGGCTCGCGCGATTATGTGCTGAAAGTCATGTGCGCCGGGCTGGAACACTATGAGCGCTTCATCAAGGAAAAGATCGCCCGGCTGAAATGCGTCGCCTCCATCGAGACCAGCTTTGTCATGAACACAATCAAGGAGCGGCGGGTTTAGGGGGTTCCTGTTGCAGGGCATAACAGTTCATGGTTCCATAAGCTCAGCAAGCACATTGGTGCGTGGTTCGACAAGCTCACCATGAGGGAGGGTGAGGATTACAGGGAGCTATATTCTGCAACGTCTAAGATTAGCTTTGCAGACCACTCCCTCCCTCATGGTGAGCTTGTCGAACCACGCACCACGCAAGAGGAGTTTGCAGCCCATGAATAAACAAAGATCGAACCAACACGCCATCCGGCTTCGCCAAGCAGCGCTGCAACGTCGCAATGCATTGCTGTTGCAACCTGCTCGGCGGTTTCCAGCGTAACATTCATCCGGCCCGCTTCCATGCGACTGACGTAAGCCTGGTCTGCGCCAATGCGCATCGCCAGTTCTTCCTGCGAGATGCCCAGGGCACCCCGTCTTTCCTTCACAGCCAGACCAAATCGCTTCTTGATGTCCATAAGAGGCAGGAAGCCACGTGTCAGATAATATCCGTCCGCGTGATCTGGATGCCAAAGCCTTCGAGACCGACATAGTGCCGCTCACGGGACGACAAGAGACGGATCGAGGTGATGCCGAGATCTTTCAGGATCTGCGCGCCGAGACCGATCTGGCGCCATTCTTCCTCGCGCACCTTGGCTTCCGCATGCGCCTCGCGGTCCTGCAGCGTGGCGCGGTTGCGGTCGTCATCGCGGCCGACACCGACGGAGCCTTCACGCAGGTAGACGATGACACCGCGTTTTTCCTCGGCAATGCGCTTCATGATGCTGTCGAGCGTGTTGCGCGCACCAAAGACGTCGCTGAGAATGTCCTCGCGCTGCAGGCGCACAGGCACGTCCTCGCCGTCGCGGATATCGCCGAAAACAATGGCCGCGTGGTGCATCGGCTCCCACGGCAGCGCATAGGTGATCGCCTTTGCCTGCCCGGCGCAGGTATCGATCTCATATTCGCCGATGCGCTCGATCAGGGTTTCCTTGCGCTGGCGGTAGGCGATGAGATCGGCCACCGTCACCTGGTGCAGCTTATGCGTTTCGGCAAAGCTTGCCACCTGCGGGCCGCGCATCACCGAACCGTCGTCGTTGACGAGTTCGCAGATGACGCCGACCGGCGGCAGGCCGGCGAGCTTGCACAGATCAACGGCAGCTTCCGTGTGGCCGGAGCGCATGAGCACGCCGCCCTCGCGCGCGATCAGCGGGAAAATGTGTCCCGGACGCACGAAATCGGCAGCGCCGGCATTGGGATTGGCGAGGTTGCGCACGGTCAGGGTGCGGTCATCGGCGGAAATGCCCGTGGTGGTGCCGTGCTTGTAGTCGACGGTCACGGTGAAGGCGGTGGAATGCGGCGCGTCGTTCTCGGCCACCATCGGCGCCAGATTGAGGCGCTTGGCGTGGTCGCGCGGCATGGGCGTGCAGACGATGCCGGAGGTGTGACGCACGATGAATGCCATCTTCTCCGGGGTGCAGTGCACCGCCGCTACGATCAGGTCACCCTCGTTCTCGCGCCCGTCATCATCCATGACAACGACGATTTCACCGCGTTCGAACGCACGCAGCGCATCGACGACCCGTTTCTGATTGTAAGCCATGTATGCGCCTCTTGATTAGATGCTTTAGATGCGGCCGGTCTGGCCGCGATGTCTGAGATAATGATCGGCAATCGCGCAGGCAACCATGGCTTCGCCGATGGGGACAGCGCGAATGCCGACGCAGGGATCGTGACGGCCCTTGGTCATCACATCCACCTGTTTGCCATCGGCGTCGATGCTCTGGCGCGGGGTGAGGATGGATGAGGTGGGCTTGACAGCAAAGCGCGCGACGATGGGTGCGCCGCTGGAAATGCCGCCGAGAATGCCGCCTGCATGATTGGACAGGAAAATCGGTTTGCCGTGATTGTCCATGCGCATCTGGTCGGCGTTTTCCTCGCCGCTCAGCGTGGCCGCTGCGAAACCATCGCCAATTTCGACACCCTTTACCGCATTGATGGACATGAGATAGCTGGCAATATCCTGATCGAGCTTGCCGTAGACGGGGGCGCCGAGCCCGGCCGGCACGTTTTCAGCGACGATTTCAACGACGGCGCCGATGGAGGAACCCGCCTTGCGGATACCGTCGAGATAACCGGCGAAGAGGTCGACGGAGCCGGGGTCCGGCGTGAAGAACGGGTTGTTGTCCACCTCGTCCCAGTCCCAGCGGTCCCGGTCGATCGTGTGAATGCCCATGCCCACCAGCGCGCCGCGCACGATCAGCCCAGGCACAACCTTGCGGGCAATGGCCCCGGCGGCAACGCGCGCCGCGGTTTCGCGCGCCGACGAGCGCCCGCCGCCGCGATAGTCGCGGATGCCGTATTTGACATCATAGGTGTAATCGGCGTGGCCGGGACGGTACTGGCGGGCGATATCGCCATAATCCTTGGAGCGCTGGTCGGTGTTCTCGATCATCATCGAAATCGGCGTGCCCGTGGAGACCATGGTGACGCCGTCATCCTGCAGCATGAAGCCGGACAGGACTTTCACCTGATCCGGCTCGCGCCGCTGGGTGGTGTATTTCGATTGGCCGGGCCTGCGTTTGTCCAGATAGGCCTGAATCTCGGCTTCGGTAAAGCTGATACCGGGCGGACAACCATCGACCACGCAACCAAGCGCGATTCCATGGCTTTCACCCCAGGTGGTGACACGAAAAAGATGACCGAAAGTATTATGCGACATGAGATTACCCGGCGTTATGTCAGGGGGTTTTATGAGCGTTTACGCCTGTGGTCAAACCCGCCGCTGAAATTCCTTCGTCCACCACGAAAAAAGCAATTGTTTTGCCACAAATGCGCGCTTTAAGGTGACGGACAAATCGACCACCAGATTTTGATTAAAGAGGATATCAAAATGCGTTTCATCGTCGCGACCTTCATGTTCGTCGCTTCCCTGCTTCCGGTCGGCGCGCTCGCTGACGATGCGCAGGGCACCATCACCAAAATCGACGAAGACAATTCGACCATTACGCTCGACGATGGCAAGGTCTACAAGCTGCCGGGCGAATTCGACTTCAGCGCCATCGACAAGGGCATGAAGGTTACGATCATGTTCGACCTGGTCAACAAAGAGCGCTTCATCACTGATATCGAAGAATCGGTGCAATAAGCACCTGTTCCTCACAAGCCGAGGCCTGGATGGTTACATCCAGGTCAGATTGCCCTTCTCAAGGCGCAGAATTTTATCCTGGGTGATGGCAAGGTTCGCCGCATCATGGCCATCAAGGCCCTCCACCATCTGGAAAATCGTGCGCATGCAGCCGCCATGCGTCACGCATACCGTCGGCTCCCGCACTTCTGACAGCCAGTTCCCTATCCGTATTGCCAGAATGGCGTAACTTTCGGCCGTAGGCCCCGGCGGAACAAAGTTCCATTTGTCCCGGGCGCGTGCGGCCACAAGGTCGGGAGACCGGGCTTCGATGTCTTCCAGCATATAACCTTGCCAAGCACCGAAATTCACCTCCATGAGGCGGGCATCGGTGCGGTAGGTCCAGGGATCGATCCCCATGCGGGTTCTGATGCGCTCCATCGTATCGCGCGTGCGGCGCAAGGGGCTGGCGACAAAGTCGAACCCCGCTCCCTCCCCGATCAGGGATTTGAGCATATCGCCGTTGCGTGCGGCCTGCTGCTGGCCGCGCGCATTGATATCGACGTCTTCCTGCCCCTGGATTCGCTCGGACACGTTCCAGTCCGTCTCGCCGTGACGCGAGAAATAAACAATCGAGTCCGGCAGATGCACTTTGGAGCTAGTCCTTGACGACAGAGATATCCGGCGCGTCCACAGCCTTCATGCCGACGACATGATAGCCGCTGTCGGCATGGTGAATTTCGCCCGTGACCGAACGGGACAGGTCGGAGAGGAAATACAGGCCGGCATCGCCGACTTCCTCGATGGTAACGGTACGGCGCAACGGGGCGTTGTACTCGTTCCATTTGAGGATGTAGCGGAAATCACCGATGCCCGACGCGGCCAGCGTCTTGATCGGACCGGCGGAGATCGCATTGACGCGGATATTGTCCGGGCCGAGATCCACAGCCAGATATTTCACGCTGGCTTCCAGCGCCGCTTTGGCAACGCCCATGACGTTGTAATTCGGCATGACCTTTTCCGCGCCGTAATAGGTCAGCGTCAGGATCGAGCCACCATCGGTCATCAGCTTTTCCGCGCGCTTGGCAACGGCCGTCAGCGAGAACACCGAAATCAGCATGGTCTTGGTGAAATTCGCTTCTGATGTATCGACATAGCGGCCGGTCAGTTCGTCCTTGTCGGAGAAACCGATGGCATGCACCAGAAAGTCGATCTTGCCCCACTTCTCTTCCAGAGCGGCAAAGCACGCATCGATGGTCGAGGCATCCGAAACATCGCAATGGCCGCACAGAAAAGCCCCGAGTTCCTGCGCCAGAGGCTCGACACGCTTCTTCAGCGCATCACCCTGATAGGTGAAAGCAAGCTCGGCACCGGCATCATGGGCCGCCTTGGCAATGCCCCAGGCGATCGACCGATTATTGGCAACGCCCATAATAAGTCCGCGTTTACCTTGCATCAAACCAGTTTTGGCGGTCATTTACCAACCCTTCACGAAAGACATATGATTGATTTGCGGTATCGCACAGCCCGCGCCGGGCTTCAAGCATCGTGTCAGTTTCGTCAAGGATTTTCGGGAACCGTTGATTTTCAGAGACTCGAATCGCGCAGAAATGCTTCCAATGCCGCATCACCATGCTCGGGCAACATGACGCGAACATGAACAAAGAGATCGCCGTGACCATCCGGCTTTTTCGGCAAACCCTTGCCTTTCAGGCGCAAAACCCGGTCAGAACTGGTCCACGGCGCTATTTTCACCGCCACACGGCCATTCAGGGTCTCGACTTCCTGCCGGGAACCGAGTGCCGCATCGCGCACCGACACCGGCAGGTCGAGATGCAGGTCGTGGTCTTCCACCTTGAATTTCGGGTGCGGCCTGAAACGTATCGTGACCAGCGCATCGCCGGGTGTTCCGCCGGGAATGGCCTCGCCCTGCCCCTTCAGGCGAATCGTTTGACCATTTTCAACCTGCGCGGGCAGCTTGATCGCCAGCCTTTTACCGTTTGGA
Organism: Phyllobacterium sp. MT110; assembly: GCF_058792715.1. NCBI lineage: Bacteria > Pseudomonadati > Pseudomonadota > Alphaproteobacteria > Hyphomicrobiales > Phyllobacteriaceae > Phyllobacterium > Phyllobacterium sp. MT110. The sequence continues at coordinate 211,774 of NZ_JBXAFE010000001.1, read as the reverse complement.
AAAACCGCTTCAACCTTCTCGGCGCCGACAGCCTGCTCAAGCGTCACGTCGATGGTGGCCTGGAGGTCCGTGCCCTTGCGTGGTCCTGCGCGGCGCTGTCCGCCGCCGAAAGCGCCGGCGCCCTCGCCGAAGAGGCTGCTCAGAATATCTTCAGCACCAAAACCGGCCGTGCTGCGGTAGTCGAATCCGCCGGACCGCGCACCGCGTGCACCGCCAAAACCGGCGAAGGGATCGCCACCGCCGGAAAACCCTTCGAAACCCTGCGGCGCCCGCTGCTTGCCCTCGGCGTCGATCTCGCCCCGGTCAAACTGGCCGCGACGTTCCTTGTCGCCGATGATCTCATAGGCCTGGTTGATCTCGGAGAAATTTGCCTGCGCCTTCGGGTCATCCTGGTTCTGGTCAGGATGATATTTCTTGGCGAGCTTGCGAAACGCCGACTTGATTTCTTCAGGCTTCGCCGTCTTGGCGACGCCCAGCACGGTATAAGGATCGCGCATGTGTGTGCCCTTCCTAGTGGAACGAATGTGACATTCGCATATTCCTCGTCATGTACAATGGGATGCGAACGTCACATTCGTTCCACTGGCATAAACGGGGTGCGTTGGGGATTTGCCCGTTATATGCGCATCAATAGGAAGAAATTCCAGACTTTCTGTCAAGAAATCTGCAATCGCTGCCCGGTTCCATCGAAAATATCATTCAGTTGCAGAGAATCAAATCGGCGCGAAGGATTTCAGCGTCCATTGTCCGCCATCCTGCATGCAGGTCTCACCCTTGTAGAGCATGACGCCGTCAAAAGATTCGCGCGATGTCTGGAATTCACGGCAGAGCCCTGTCTCGGTCTTCTTCTCGGCGATTGCCGTGATCGTGCCCTGACTGCCGGTCTCCGGATTGGACCATGGCAGCGGCTTGTTGCCCCATTGGGTGAAATTCAGCGCGGAGACGATATTGCGGACCGTCGACTGGTCGGCGGCACCCTTGGCATCCACCTGCGGCGCTGGAGCAACCGAACCCGTCACCGTCGCCTTGTCCGGGACCGCGCTCTCGACGCTGAAGCTTTTCATGGCACAGCCGGAGAGAAGACAGAGCACAAAAACAGCAGCGAACGGCGCAGTCCGCACCGGAATTTTCGCCCCAAGGTTCTTGATATCTGGTATTGCCAATGCCAAACGCATATCTCTCTTTAACAAGGTCAACCAGCTATGACTATGGGTGAAATGAAGTTAACAACCGGTGACTTCACAGAAAAAACCGAACCCTTCGCGCTCTTCGACGAATGGCTCAAAGATGCGACCAAATCCGAGCCGAATGACCCGAATGCTGTTGCTCTGGCAACGGTGGATAGTGATGGCCTGCCGGATGTCCGCATGGTTCTTCTTAAAGGTTTTGACGAGCAAGGCTTTGTTTTTTATACAAATTTTGAAAGTCAGAAAGGTCAGGAAATACTGGGCTCAATGAAGGCCGCCATGTGTTTTCATTGGAAAACGCTGCGCCGTCAAGTGCGTGTGCGCGGTCCCGTGGAAATTGTCAGCGATGCGGAAGCCGATGCCTACTACGCCACCCGCCCGCGCGGCAGCCGTATCGGCGCCTGGGCTTCCAAGCAATCGCGGCCGCTGGAAAGCCGTTTTGCCCTGGAAAAAGCTGTCGCAGAATACACGGCCCGCTATGCCATCGGCGAGATACCCCGGCCCGCCCACTGGTCGGGCTTCCGCATTCGCCCGACATCCATTGAATTCTGGCATGACCGGCCTTTCCGCCTGCACGACCGCGTGGTTTTCAGCCGCGCGACGCCGGATGGCGACTGGGGCAAAACCCGCTTGTACCCGTAAGGGCTCTTCAGCCCTTCTTGCGCGTCAGGAAGGCCATCAGGGCGCCCCGTGCTTCTTCCGACTGGAGCCGTTCCGCAAAATGCCCAGCCTCCAGTTTGATGCGCTCGACCGTTTCAGCGCGCGGCATGCGCAGGAGATCGCGCGAGATCTGCATGGCTTCCGGCGGCTTGGCGGCAATTTCCGTCGCCACGGCCAGAACAGTGCTTTCCAGCTGGTCCGCCTCGACGATCCGGTAGACAAGACCGGCGTCCTTCGCTTCGGCCGCGTTCAACCCGGCACCCATCGCCAGGAAGGCAAAGGCCTGCTGACGGCCCATCAGGGCAGGTCCGAGCAGGCTCGAACCCGCTTCGGGTACAAGACCCAGATCGACGAAGGGCGTCTTGAACAGGGATTGCGGCGTGGCGAAGGTCAAGTCGCAATGGAAATTGAGCGTCGAGCCGATTCCGATGGCAAGCCCATCCACACCCGCAACAACCGGCTTTCTGCTGTTGGTCAATGTGATGAGGAAGTCAACAACCTCGGTGCCCATCGTACCCGACGTGGCAAAGGCCATGAAATCCTGCAGATCATTGCCGGAGGAGAAGGCGCCCGGCACCCCCAGGAATACATGCGTGCGGATATCCGGATTCGCATCGCCTTCCACCAGCGCTCCGGTCATGGCCGCATACATGGCCCGCGTCAGGGCATTCTTCTTGTCCGGGCGGTTCATCCGGATGGTCTGGACGGCGCCGTGGCGCTCGATGACGATATGATCTGACATGAAGTTTCCCTATTGCAATGCGGCACGGGCACCGAGCAGGCTCGGCGCACCGTTGATGACGCGATCTCTCAGCGCCGACGTTTCGTTGAGAAGATTTTCGGCGAAGAATCGCGCAAGGGCCGTCCGGCCGGCATTGTCGCCACCCAGCGCACCCTTGGCGAGATAGGTTGCACCGGCAGCCAGGCCGAAGAGGCGCAGATAGGGCGTCGCTCCGGCAAGCGCCTTGCTGATGTCACCGCCGGCAAGGGTCTGCTGCAGCCAGAGCGTCGTTGCCTCCAGATCGTCAAGACCGGCCTGCAGGCGCTCCGCCGTGTTGCCGAAATCGGTGCTGTTGCTCAGCGAAACGGCTTCGGCCACCGTGCGCAGCTCGGCGATATAGGCCTTGACGTGGTTGCCGCCATCGAGCGGCAGCTTGCGCTGGACGAGATCGATGGCCTGGATGCCGTTGGTTCCCTCATAGATCGGGGCAATGCGGGCATCGCGCAAAAACTGTGCGGCGCCAGTCTCTTCGATGAAGCCCATGCCGCCATGGATCTGGATGCCGATGGACGCGACATCCACACCCACATCGGTGGAAAATGCCTTGGCGACCGGCGTCAGCAGGTTGGCGCGATCTGCCCAGTGCTTTTTGTCGTCGTCCGCGCCGGTCCGCGCCATATCCAATGCGTGGGCGCAGGCATAGGCGATGGAGCGGGCCGCGCCGGTCAGGCCCTTCATGGTCAGGAGGTTACGCTGCACGTCGGGGTGTTCGATGATCGGGCTCATGCCCTCACCCGTCCAACCCGGCGCGCGCATCTGGCGGCGCTCCTGCGCATAAGACAGGGATTTCTGATAGGCGGCCTCCGCCACCGCAACTCCCTGGATGCCCACGGCCAGTCTTGCATTGTTCATCATGGTGAACATGCAGGCCAGACCGCGGTTTTCTTCGCCGATAAGCCAGCCGATGGCGCCCGGCTTGGCGTCCCTGGCAAAACCATCGCCATAGATCATCGTGCAGGTGGGCGAGCCGTGAATGCCCATCTTGTGCTCGACGCCGCTGCAGAACACATCATTGCGGGCGCCGAGCGAACCATCGGCATTCACCAGGAATTTCGGCACCAGGAACAGCGATATCCCCTTGGTTCCCGCAGGCGCATCGGGCAGGCGCGCCAGAACCAGATGGATGATGTTGTCCGTAAGGTCATGCTCGCCATAGGTAATGAAAATCTTCTGACCGAAAATGCGGTAGGTGCCGTCATCGGCCCGCTCGGCCCGCGAGCGCAATGCTCCCACATCGGAACCGGCCTGCGGTTCGGTGAGATTCATGGTTCCCATCCACTCGCCGGAGACGAGCTTTGGCAGGTAGGTGTGTTTCAGATCGTCCGTCGCGTGGGCTTCGAGCGCCTCGATGGCGCCAAGCGTCAATGTCGGTCCGATGCCGAAAGCCATGGAACCGGAATTCCACATTTCCAGCGCCGCCACTGCGAGCATCATCGGCAGACCCTGTCCGCCGAACTCTTCCTTGCCGGTCAGGGCGTTCCAGCCGCCGCCGATCCAGTCGCTGTAAACGTCTTTCCAGCCGGGCGGCATGGTGACTTCGGCATCTTTCAGCGGTGTTCCGTGCTTGTCACCAACCTCCAGGAGCGGCGCAACGCGCGTGGACGCGAATTTGCCCGCCTCTTCCAGGATGGCATCGACCAGATCGTCGGAGAGCTCGGCAAAACGCCCGGCGGCGATGGCCTCGTCCAGACCGGCAATTTTCTTCAACGTGTGTGCGATTTCCTCGACGGGCGCCCGGTACATTGATCACAAGTCTCCTCATCCAGTGATACTGCGTCGTTGCGGATAGACATTGCCGCCCCCAGCCTGGCAAGGCAAGTGGATTTTTACGTAAACGTAAGAAAACGTGCCCTTTAACCCTTCTGCGGCGCGGTCTGTTCGGCACCGCAGACACATGATCCCGCGACTCCGACGGGCGTTCACGCCGATCAACCCTTGTGCTTTACGGCATTTTAACCATGAACCAGCGATCATGGGCGCTTGTATCGGAAGCCGCAGACCACGAGGTGTGAAGGGACAGGCATTTGACAATCCGAGCGCAGGTTTTCGCCCTTGCTGCCCTTGTCACCGCGTTGATGTCCAGCGCCCCTTCCCGTGCGGACTCCCAGTTCCAGACCCCTTGGTCCAACCAGCAGCGCGCCATCGTTCTCGACGGCTATGAGCACAATTCGTTCAATCTCCCGGAAATCGTCAGGGATCCGCGCATTGCCGCCTTCATTCACAAGGCATCCGATGGCATGCCTGCCGCCTATCATTGCGGACGCATCGCCGATGTGAAGGATCAGGAAATATGCCGCCGCATCTGGCGCAACTACGCGGTGTCGCGCGAGCTCTACCAGACGCGGCGCGTTCTGGCCAAAGCGCTGGGCCTGAAATGGGGCTCCTACCACCTGGCTCGTCCCGGCAACCCGATAGAACAGGCAAACCATTTCATCGATTATGCCGAGCCGACCAGTGACGAACTGATGGCCATCGATATCGAGGACAATGACCCCGCCCGGTTCATGTCGCTGGCGGACGGCGAGATATTCGTTGCCCAGATCAAACTGCGCACCGGCCGCTATCCCGTGCTCTACACCAATGGCACCACGGCCAAATACATTGCCGATCACCGGCTGGCATTGCCGATCCTGTCGCGCCTGCCGCTCTGGTATGCGCGGTATGAGGCCGACATCGCCCCGCATTTCCCGAAAGGCAACTGGCAGGACTATGCGCTCTGGCAATTTGCCTCGCAGAACAATTGCAGCAAGACGCGCTGCCCCTACCGGCCCAATGGCACGAACCGCGACATCGATGTGAACATCGCCGATATGACCGTTGCGGAACTGAAACGCGCCTGGCCGTTCGACACCCTCGTACCGGCGGTGCTGCCCGACGACATGCCGAAACCCGGCGAGCGGCCTGCCTTGCCCAGCGATATTCTGATGGCGTCGATGGAGCCGCCACTTGTCGATTATAGCGGGTTGCGGCAGATACCGGACCTGCTCATCGCCGCTGCGAAAGGACTGGTTGCTACCGTGCAAGCCTCTATCGATGACCTGGGCGACACACCGCAGGCGGTCGATGCCATGGTGACGGCGTCCGTCATCCGTATTGCCAAATCACATGCAAGTGAAAAACTGACACTGGAAACGATCGGGACCAGCCTGCGAGCACCAATGGCAACACCCGATGACCACCCGGACAGCCATCTGATCGCCGGCTTGGTCGGTTTCTGCTTTGATGAAACCAGCACGGACATGAGCCATCTGCCGGCCTATGCCATGCAGCGCTGATCTTCAGAGAGAAGCAGGCACGTGAACGCATGCGCCTGCTTCAAAGCTCATTCGCGTGTTTGCGCAATCTCAAGAAAAAACAACGTCATCCGGCGAGAGATCGGCAAGAGACACATGCTCGATCAGAATGCCGCTGGAATCGCCGTCAAAGCTGACATAGACGCCGTCAGCCGTGTCGTGCGACGCGGCGAGAAAACTGTCGAAATCGTGAATGCCGGTGCTGCCCGCGGTGAAATCGCGGAGATTGATCACATCGCCTTCCGCCACATTGAAATCCGCGATGTGGTCGACACCGCCAAGGGTTTTGGCATCGAATATGAATGTATCCGCGCCCGCTCCGCCGAAGAGATGGTCTGTCCCGGTGCCACCGTCGAGAAAATCGTTGCCCGACCCGCCCTTGAGGATGTCGTCACCCGCACCGCCCAGCAGCGTGTCATTGCCGTCGCCGCCATTGAGCGTATCGTTGCCGGCACCGCCATCGAGGTAATCATTGCCGCGGCCGCCGAAGAGAACATCCTTGCCGTCACCGCCCCAGATTCTGTCATCGCCATTGCCGCCGTCGATATAGTCGTTGCCGGCATCGCCATGCATCTCATCATTGCCGCCGCCGCCGAACAGCGTGTCGTTGCCGTCGCCGCCAAATATGCGGTCGTTGCCATCGCCGCCTTCGACGCGATCGTCACCGGCGCCGGCGTTGACATCGATATGGGAAAAATTCGTCGCAATGATCTTGTCATTGCCCGCTCCCGTCGTCAGCTCAAGCCGCTCCAGGTCGACGAAATAGAGATGATTGGCCGGAACCGTCGCATCCCCGAAAAAGAGGTGGCCGCTGGAACCGTTGAAGGTGACCGGTTCGGCAGAGTGGGAAAGATCGACCGCAAGGGTGTCGATACCCGCGCCGCCGCGTGCTGCGCCGCCAACGCCGTTGAACACCAGCCTGTCGTCTCCATCGCCGCCTTCAAGCTGGTCAAAACCGCTCGAACTGGTCAGGATGTCATTTCCAGCCCCGCCATAGAGAAAGTCATTGCCCGCGCCGCCGTCGAGAATATCATTGCCGCCAAGACCCCAGAGATTGTCGTTCCCGTCCGTCCCGTGCAGAACATCGCTTGTGCCACCACCCACTATTTTCGCCATCGAAATGATCTCCCAAAAAGCCTGTGATGGCGGAGTATATGTAAGGACATGTGACAAGCAAGTGTCGTTTTGGAAAAACAAAACATAGTATGTATACTTATTTTACTTGTAATATATTTCAAATTTATAAGTAAAATTTCTGATGTTATGGGATCAAGGCGCACGAATGAGTTTCCCGCATCGTGCCCCCCGCGGCCTGCGGCGGAGGCCCGTGCAAAACCCGTTTTCGCGGAACGGCTGCCATCGGATTTTGACCAGAGGTGACCGGCATTTTCCCGGAGTTATCCACGCTAAAAACCGATGTTAAGCATCTGTTCAGGTTAACAAGACATTCCGGAAATCGTGAGAATTGCAGCTGATCAAACGATGCTACCTTTGCGCGATCAGCCCCAATCCTCAGTTTCACAATGAGATAATGACCCCACGCAGCGCCCGCGCCCAAAACCGTATCCTGATTATCATGGCCTGTTTCATCGGGATTTTCTGCATTATCAGCGGGCGGCTGGTCTTTTACGGCATGAAGGACGATCCGGTGGATTTCAATGGACCGACGGGCTCCATTCTGGCCTCCCGTCCGGACATTCTCGACCGCAATGGTGCGGTGCTGGCAACCGATATCAACACCGTCTCGCTCTATGCCGAACCGCGCAAGATCATCGACCCGGATGAGGCGTTCGAGCTGCTTGCCACCGTCCTGCCCGATCTCAATTTCGAGCAGACCTACGCCCGCCTGAAGGGCAAGGCCGGCTTTGCCTGGCTCAAGCGCGGCCTGACGCCGAAACACAAGAGCCAGATCATGGCGCTGGGCATACCCGGGATCGGCTTTCGCACAGAGAAATCCCGCTTCTATCCCGGCGGCCCGACGGCGGCGCATATTCTCGGCCTGGTCAATGTCGACAATCAGGGCATTGCCGGCATGGAGAAATATATCGACTCGCAGGGTCTGTCCGACCTGCGCGATGTCGGCCTTGCCCATGCGCGCAAGCTCGCACCGGTCAAGCTTTCCATTGACCTCAGGGTTCAGCACGTGGTGCGCGACGTGCTGGTCAATGCGGTCGAACGTTACCGCGCCATTGCCGCGGGCGCCGTGGTACTCGACGCCGACACCGGCGAAGTCCTGGCGATGGGTTCGGTGCCGGATTTTGATCCGAACAATCCGTTCAACGCGCTGGAGAAGGACCGGCTCAACCGCATGTCGGCCGGTGTCTACGAGATGGGCTCGACCATCAAGACCTTCACCACGGCCATGGCGCTCGATTCCGGCAAGGTGGATCTCAACAGCACTTTCGACGCCACCCGCCCCATCACCATCGGCCGCCAGACCATCCACGATTTCCACGGCAAACGCCGCGTGCTGACTTTGCCGGAAGTGTTCCTGTTTTCTTCCAATATCGGTTCGGCCAAGGAAGCGGATGTGGTCGGCATCGAAGGGCATCGCGAATTCCTGGTCCGGCTCGGCCTGCTCGACCGGATGCAGACGGAATTGCCCGAGGTGGCGCGGCCGACAGAGCCGAAAGTCTGGAAGAAGGTTCACTCGATAACGATTTCCTTCGGCCATGGCATGGCCACCACGCCGCTGCAGACCGCAGTCGGAGCCGCGGCTCTGCTGAATGGCGGCATGCTGATCGCGCCGACATTCCTGCCGCGTGGCATTGAAGAAGCGCGGACCATGGCCAAACGGGTGGTCAGCAAGAAGACCAGCGATGATCTGCGCTATCTCTACCGGCTCAATGCCCAGAAGGGCACGGGCGGCTCCGCCAGCCGGACGCAGGTTCCCGGATATCGCGTCGGCGGCAAAACCGGAACCGCCGAAAAGGTCATCAACGGACGCTATTCCAAGGACGTGCGCTTCAACACCTTCATCGCCGCCTACCCCATCGAGAACCCGCGCTATGTCGTGCTGACGATCATCGATGAACCCAAGCCTGTCGACGGGCAGGTCGCCGCGGGCGCCGGCCTCAACGCGGCGCCGATGGCTGCAGAAATCATCCGGCGCTCGGCCAATATTCTCGGCGTGCTTCCGGTGTTCGAGACGGCAGAGGATTAGGCCGGGATGGCCTTGAACATGATCGTGGTGGCGTCGAGATGATCCTTGAACGGATCACGGCAGTAGTCCGGAATGATTCCGGCAATCTGATAGCCCAGGCCGAGGTAAAGCGGTTCCGCCTTGTCGCCGGTCCGCGTGTCCAGGGTGATCAAACCCCGCCCCAACCGGTGCGCCGCGCTTTCCAGCTCGACCATCAACGCCTTGGCGATTCCCTGGCGGCGGAAATCCGGATGCACCATCACCTTGCGGATTTCGGCCCGGTGCGGCTGATTGGGCGGCGTATCGTAATCAAGCTGGCCGGTTCCCGCGATCCTTCCGTCTTTACGGACCACGACCAACAATCGTTTGCCTTGCCGGACCGCTGGAAGCACGCTCATCATCCAGAACGCCTCCCCGTCGGCTTGCGAGAACGGCAAGACGAAGCCGATGCTGGCACCGCCATGCACGCAGGCATGCAGGAGCGCGCCGAGCGCCTGCACATGGGCCTCGATGTCATCGGCATCAAAAACAGCAATATCGTTGGTCAATGGGGCCTCACAGCATGAAAAGCACATAGCGTGCACCGGAATGTTCGGATGTGGCGAAGGCGCTGGGCCCGAACAGCTGATAGCGCAGGCAGTCGCCGGGATTGAGAGCATGGGTCTGGCCATCGACGGTCACCTCAAGCTGGCCTTCGATCAGCAGCAAATGGTGTTCGAGACCCGGGCGTGGCGGGTTGTCATAGGAAATGCGGGCGCCCGGATCGAGCTCGCATTCCAGCATCTCGCCCGCCAGGGTTTGTGCCGGCGGCGATACGGAACGGCGCTTGAAGCCGACACTCGGATCAATCCACACGGCTTGCGCCTCGCGGCGGATCAGCGGCGCGAACTCATCCTCGACCATATGCATCAGCCGCGACATCGTGAGGCCATAGGCGGAACACAGCTTGCCGAGCACCTGGGCGGTGGGACTGACCTCGGCATTTTCGAGCCGGGACAGCGTGGCACGGCTCACCATGCTGCGGCGGGCAAGCTCATCCAGCGACCAGTCGCGCTCCGCCCGCAATCCTTTGAGGCGCTTGGCGATGCGTTGATCCATAGCAGCGGTATCAATCGAGGTGTTTTCCATATATGAGAAATTATCTCTATATAGGAAACATGTCAACCGCGTCTCGTGGAGGTATTCCGGATGTTGGCGCCGCTTGTGCCCCAATCGATGGGCGCTTAGCATTTCATCACATCCTATCAAACTGCGCCGGAGTTCCCCGCCATGCACATGCTTCATCACATTTCGCTCGGCGTTGCCGATATCGAGCGCGCAGCATCTTTTTACGATGCGACGCTTGCCCCGCTTGGATATGTCAGGGTCTGGGAGGATTTGCGGCCGGGTGAAGCGGATCAGGCGGTCGGCTATGGCGCGCCGGGTGGCGGCGACAAGCTGGCGATCAAGCATCGGCCGGAAGGCAGGCACGTGCCCGGCCCCGGCTTTCACCTTGCCTTTGCCGCACCGGATCGGCGAGCTGTCGACCGGTTTCATGCGGCTGCCCTCAGCCATGATGGCAGCGACAACGGCAAACCCGGCTTGCGGCCTCATTACGGCGCGCATTATTACGCAGCCTTTGTCATCGATCCCGACGGACACCGCATCGAGGCCGTTTTCAATCAGCCGGAATGATCGGAGTGACGGATAGGCGACATGACATCCGGACCAGGACCGAATGCCGCTTCCGCCAGAGCGCTTTTTGTCTATAGTTCCAGTTCCATTACCCTGGGACCCACGTCCGGAGCCGCACATGCCATCCACCGAACTTTTAATCGCTTTTTTCATCACCACGGCGATCTTTGCCTATATTCCCGGCCCCGCCATGCTGTACGCGGCGGCGCAAACCATTGCGCGCGGCCGCTGGTCCGGGCTGATGGCGGCATTCGGCATTCATCTCGGCGGCTATGTGCACGTGTTTGCTGCGGCGGCCGGATTGTCGGTGCTGTTCCATGCCGTGCCGGTGCTCTATCTCGCGGTCAAATTCTGCGGCGCAGCCTATCTGGTGTGGCTCGGCATTTCGCTGTTTCGTGCCAAGGTCAATGGCGACGTCACCATGCCGGGTGTAGAGCAGAAATCCGCCCGCCGGGCCTTTCTTGAAAGCATCAGCGTCGAGGTTCTCAACCCGAAGACGGCGATTTTCTTCATGGCGTTCCTGCCGCAGTTCATCGATACTTCTGCGGCGTTTCCGGTCTGGCTGCAGTTCGTGCTGCTCGGAACCATGGTCAATCTGATGTTCTCTTCCGCCGATCTGGTCTGCGTGATCCTGGCGGGAGCCGTGGTCACGCGCCTGAAACGCTCAAGCCATGCCCAGCGGCTGATGCAGCGTGCCGGCGGAACGATCCTGGTAGGGCTCGGTGTGCATCTCGCCCTGCAGAAGAGCTGATCTAGCCTCGTCCGTCCGGATAGACCGCCGGTCCCTTGATCTCGATCTTGTTGCCGAAGGGATCGCGGATGTAAAACGAGTGTCCCATACCGCGGGCCCCGCCATGCATCGCCTCCCGCTCGATCTCGACCCCATGGGCATCGAGATGGGCGCGCAGCGCATCGTGATCGAACGGCCCGGTTGCGATGCAGACATGATCGACGTTGCGCCCGCCCGTCACCGGCGGAACAGCACTGGCGGCGCCGGGGTGGGTAATGTCCCACAGGACGATCAGCGCCGCCCCGCACCAGACCTGCTCCATCCCGAGCGCCGGATAGATATAGCCAGGCCGGCAGCCGAGAACCTCGTAGTAGAATTTCAGCGCGGACGGCATGTCGTCGACGAGAAAGACCACATGATCGATGCCCACCAGAGAAAACGGAACACTCGCTGCCTGCATGGATGTCTCCTCGGGTTCTGATATCCTGCGTGTAAACCGCATCCCATAAAGCAAAATCCGGAACGCCCCTGCCAGGGCGCTCCGGAACTGTAATACTCAAAGGGCCTGTTCAGCGGCCGTCGGGGGTTTTTGTACCGCCCCATTTGTCCTTCACGGCGTCAAAATGCTCTTCCGGCTTGTATTCGGCAACCTGCAGGCCAACCTGCTTTGCCGTCAGGCGGCCCATGGCGGAAAGAACCTGATAGCTGCTGACGACACTGTCGTGCTCCGCTTGTACCAGCGCGAGCTGGCCCGTGATGACATCGGCTTGAGCATTCAAGACGTCGAGGGTGGTACGCTGCCCGACCTTGCGTTCTTCTATCACGCCATTGAGCGCAAGCTGGGCTGCGGCCACGACGCTCCTCTGCGCCACGATGGAGGCCCTGGCGGCATCCAGTTTTGACCACGCGGCGGCAACGGCCTGACGGACGCTGTCTTTCGACACATCCACCTCGATGCGCCGCTGGCCGAGATTCTCCTTCGACTGGCGCACTGCTGCCGCTGTTCGACCGGCTCCATAGATCGGAATCGTCACGTTCAGTTTGGCCGATGCCGCGGAGTTGTTGGGTGTCGTCGCCGATCCGCCCTGGAAAACATCCGTCCGGCTGAGCGTGCCCGTTGCCCCGGCCTGCGGCAGCAGCACACCCTCGTTCACCTTGACCTGATACCCGGCAACGTCGGTGTTGAGTTTCGCCGCACCAATCAGCGGATGATTGGCATCGGCGATGGAATAGGCCTGATTAAGCGATTTCGGCAAGGATTTGGCGGTTGCCGCCGCCGTCAGAGACCCTGGAGTGGCCCCGACGGTCTGGACGTAAGTGGCTTCGGCAATCTTCACATTGGCACGGGCGGTATTGCGGTCGTTGACCGCCGTCGCCTGCGATGCTTCTGCCTGGGCGACGTCGGTGCGGGTGCCCTCGCCCACGTCGAACCGTGCACGGTTGGAGCGCACCTGTTCGTTGAGGAATGCCAGGTTCTTTTCGCGCAGGGCAACAATCTGGCGGTTGAGGTAGACATCCATATAGGCCTGCACGGTCGTCGCCAGAATGGTCTGCTCACTGCCGCGCAAGTTTTCGCGGGCCGCAAGCACACCGGTCTCTGCCGCCGCAACGTTGTTCCTGGTCTGGAAACCGTCGAACAGCATCTGGTCAACCTCGACACCTTCGGTGGAGGAGCTTTTCGTTCCTGCCCTTTGGCCATCAATTTTGCTGCGCTCTGTATTGACCGAGACCTGGCCGGTTACCCTCGGGCGGTAACCGGATTTGGCAATCGCCACGTTCTCGTCCGTCACCCGCACACCGGCGCGGTTCGCATTCAGCGTCGAATTGTTCTGATAGGCCTTCGACATCGCGCCGAAAATCGTTTCGGCCATGGAAGGCGTTGCTGTCAGAACCGAAGTCATCAGCAGGATCGCAGTGAGGCTTCGCTTGGCTGTTATGGACACGGTGAATTTCTCCGACAGTTTGAACAGAGGACTCGGCTCAGCGAACCGTTCGTTCCGATTTGCAAGAGACATTGCGCTACGAACCGCCGATGTCAATGTTGAAAACCGGATGAGCGGCGTTTTTACTATACCTCACCCTTCTCGCGGGCGATAGCGCGCCAGCCGATATCACGCCGGTAAAAGCCTTCCGGCCAGTCGATCCGGGCAATCGCAGCATAGGCGGCGTCCTGCGCCTGCTGCACCGTTTTGCCGCTGGATGTGACATTAAGCACACGCCCGCCATTGGCGACAAGCGCGCCGTCTTTCTCGGCGGTGCCCGCGTGGAATATTCTTACCGTATCTGACTGCGCCGCATCGGCACCCCGGATCACGCTGCCCTTCTGCGGAGATGCGGGATAGCCCTTTGCGGCCATGACGACGGTCAGCGCCGGATCGTCATTCCAGCGCACCGACATCTGGTCCAGCGCGCCATCGGCGGCGGCCTTCAACAAAAGGAGCACGTCATCCTTCAGCCGCAGCATCAGCACCTGTGTTTCCGGGTCACCGAAGCGAGTGTTGTATTCGATCAGCTTCGGGCCCTCCCCGGTGATCATCAGGCCGGCAAACAGCACGCCGCTGAACGGCGCGCCGATTTCCGCCATGCCGCGCATGGTCGGCTCGATCAGTTCGCGCATGGTGCGGTCAATGATCGCCTGCGTCATTACAGGTGCGGGCGAATAGGCGCCCATGCCGCCGGTATTGGCACCGGTATCGCCGTCGCCGACGCGCTTGTGATCCTGTGCCGTGCCGAAAGGAAGGGCTGTCTTGCCATCGCAGAGGCAGAAGAAGCTGGCTTCCTCGCCATCGAGAAATTCTTCCACCACCACTTCGGCGCCGGCGCCACCGAAGGCGCCGTCAAAGCAGGCATCCACCGCATCGAGGGCTTCCTGTACGGTCATGGCCACCACGACGCCTTTACCAGCAGCCAGACCGTCGGCCTTGACCACGATGGGCGCGCCCTGCTTTTCCACATAGGCCCGGGCGGCTGCGGCATCGCTGAAGCGGCCATAGGCGCCGGTCGGGATGTTGAAGCGGGCGCAGAGATCCTTGGTGAAGCCCTTTGAGCCTTCCAGCTGCGCGGCCGCCTTGGACGGGCCGAATACGGAAATGCCTGCGGCGCGCAGATCGTCGGCGATACCGGCAACCAATGGTGCTTCCGGGCCGACGACGACGAAATCAACCGCTTTTTCCTTGCAGAATGCAACGATGGCGGCGTGATCGGCCGGATCGAGCGCCACGCATTCGGCCTCATGCGCAATGCCGGGATTGCCAGGGGCGCAGTAGAGCTTTGTCAGCACGGGAGACGCCGCGATCTTCCAGGCGAGAGCGTGTTCGCGGCCACCGGAACCAATAAGCAAGACGTTCATCGTTTTCTGCTCCGTGCATGAAGGGGTTGCTGTGTCGGTATGGCCTCGGGCACGAAGGGTCAAGCACGCAATCACAGATTTGCCCTGAATTCAGGCGTAATTTACTTGACTGGCGCAGCGCCCGCTGCAAGGTCACGCCATGACACCGGAAAAAGACATCATACAGTCAAGCCAAGGCCGGGGCCGCGTTTTCGACGCGCCGTCGGGACATTGGGTCTATCGTGCACTGCCAGCCTGGCTGTGGCCCTACGCGCAGCTGGCGCGCTGGGACCGCCCCATCGGCTGGTGGCTCCTGCTTTGGCCCTGCTGGTGGTCCGTCGCCCTGGCGTCCAGTGCCGGCGCCAAGGTGGGCGATTCCGTCTGGTCGATCATTCCTTCCCCCTGGCACCTCGCCCTGTTCCTGATCGGTGCGGTCGCCATGCGCGGCGCGGGCTGCACCTACAATGATCTGGCCGACGAGGACATCGACAATCAGGTGGCGCGCACCCGTTCGCGTCCGCTGCCTTCGGGCCAGGTGACGCGCAAACAGGCCAAAATATTCATAGTGCTGCAAGCGCTTGTGGGGCTGCTGGTGGTCATCCAGTTCAACCTCTTCACCATTCTTCTCTCCATCGCCTCGCTGGTGATCGTTGCGATCTATCCGTTCATGAAGCGCATCACCAACTGGCCGCAGCTTGTGCTCGGGCTCGCCTTCTCCTGGGGTGCCCTTGTCGGCTGGTCTGCGCATTTCGGGGCACCAGCGACGCTGAAAGACTTTCTCCCGCCGCTGCTGCTTTATGCCGGCTCGATCCTCTGGGTGATCGGCTATGACACGATCTACGCCCACCAGGACAAGGAAGACGATGCCCTCGTCGGCGTGGGTTCGACGGCGCGGCTGTTCGGCAGCCGCACCCGCGAAGCGCTGATGGTGCTCTATGGCGGCGCGCTGGTGCTGTTCCTCGGGGCGTTTGCCGTGGCGGAAGTGCCCATGCCCGCCGTCGCCGGTCTTCTGGCGGCAGGAGCACATATGTACCGCCAGATCATGGTGCTCGACATCGACGATCCCGCACAATGCCTGCGCCTCTTCCACTCCAACAAAGTTGTCGGCTGGCTGATTTTTGCCGGGCTGGTGCTCGGCGCGCTGTGGACGGTGGTCAAACCGTTCTTTTAGCTTGAACTGATCGCACTCAAGCCTTCAACCAATCGGTCAAGCTCAGCCTCTGTCGTGTAGAGCGCTGGCGAAACCCGCAGGCATTGGCCTTTGGCCACCCCGGTGCGCCGGACTGTCAGGACACGATGCTTGTCGCGCAATGCCGTCATCAAGGCATTGTTGTCGTCCTTGCTGATCTTGCCCTTGATGCGGAACGACGTGATGCCGGCATGCATGGTGTCGTCGTCGGGCGTGAGGATTTCGACAGTTTCGATCGCCCGCGCCTGTTTCACCCAATAGTTGCGAAGATAGGTCAGGCGTGCCTGTTTGCGCTTCGAGCTGATCATCTCGTGCAGATCGAGCGCGGCGGGCACGCTCAAGGTCGCGGCGAAGTTGGTGGTGCCGGTATGAACGCGCGAGCGGATATCGTCCTTCGGCCAGTCTTCATCGGCCAGATCGCGGTCGATATCGGCCAGCCTTTCCTTGCGAATGTACAGGAAGCCCATGCCAACCGGTGCGCCGATCCATTTATGCAGGTTGAAGCCGACGAAATCCGCGCCGAGATCGCTTACCTTGAAATCCATCTGCCCCCAGGAGTGGGCTGCATCGACCACCACATCCACGCCGCGGGCACGGGCCATGTCGGCTATCTCGCGAATGGGCATGACAAGCCCGGTGCGATGGGACAGATGGGTCAAAAGCAGCAGCTTTGCCTTGGGAGTCGCCTCCAGCACGGTGCGATAGGCATCCAGCACGGCTTCCCGCGTCGCCGGCTCCGGAATGGCGAAGGTCTTGACCTCGACACCCCTGCGGCCCGCCAGCGCATTCATGGCATACTGCATGGAATCATAATCGAGATCGGAATAGATCACAGCATCGCCCGGCTGCAGCTTGTTATAACCGGTGATCAGCTTTTGCAGGGCTTCAGTGGCACCACGCGTCAGGGCGACTTCCTCCGGCGCTGCACCAACCGCCCCGGCAACCCGGTTGCGCACATCCTCGGCGTCCTTGCCAAAGGCATTGCGGGCATAGACCGTATTCTGCCGGTTTACGCGCTGCGTGTTTTCCAGATAGGCCTGCAGCACAGGGCGGGCCATGATGCCCCAATAGCCGTTCTCAAGATTGGCGATCGAGCGCTCCACATCGTAGAGATCGCTCACGGCGGCCCAATAGGCGCGGTCCGTGGCAATGGCCGTGTCATTGGCGGCAGGAAGCACCGCTGTTTCCATGGCTGATGCCTTGACGATTGTTGCGGCGAGCGCGGTTGCCGCGCTGCCCATCAGAAAATGACGACGTTCTATACCTGGCATCGGACCGATCCTTCACGCGCTGTGTTCCATCTGGTTCCTGATTAGGACTCCAATGTCACAGCTGCATGAAGGAATTGACGGTGAAGCCGATTGTTCAGCGGTTGCCGGAGGCGATGATTTCCTCACCGCCGACGACGAGACGCAATCCGAGATTGCCCATCTTGCGGCGGGCCAGAAAACGCGGACGGCGGCGGCGCGGTTCACGGCCCTGGCGGCGTTCCACGGGTTCGCCCACGGCAACCGGCCCGATGCTCTGCTCAAGCTGGCGGGCTTCGCCGTCTTCCTCGACCAGCATCATCGGCAGCTTGAACAGATTGGACCAGGCGCGCCAGTCTGCGGCGATGTCATTGAGATCGTGGGCGACCAGCAACGGCACCGAAAGATGCGGATCGCTGTGCATCAGTTCGAGCGTCACGGTGATGTCGCCGAGCTCGTCCTCAGCGGCACGGGCCGTCACGCCCTGAAAGGCGCAGACCGGCAGGGCCAGCGACACCGGCAGGTTGCTGTTCGGCAGTACGCGTTTGACCACCGCGCCGCGCTCATGCAGCGAGAAGGTAATGTCACCCCGGTCATCGCGCGTGGCGTAGGTGACGGTCTGTGGCAGGTGGAATGGGTCGAGCCGGAATTCCTGGCCTGCCCAAACCGGCTTTGCTCCGGCTTTTTTCATGTGACGCCTTCTGTCGATCCTGAGAGCCGGTTTTCCGGTCTTCTCTTTTGTATTTCCCTGTAGAAGCGGACCAATTTTTTCTGGTCTCGTATGGGGAAACAATAGGCGCCAATCCCCCCGCTTCCGCTTAACGAACGCGGTTAACCGTTTCTCATCGCGGGGAATGGTTATCGAAATTCGACCATCGGTAAGGTTTCAAAAAGAGAGATAAACAAAAGACTGACGGGGAAGCTCGACTTGCATCGAAACGCGTCCCCGCCATCGACAGAACCATGAAACAGCGCGCTCAGATGACCTTGCCGGGATTCATGATGCCGGCCGGATCGAAGGATGCCTTGATCCGGCGCATCAGATCCAGCGCCACCGGCGACTTGGTTTCCGACAATTCCTTGCGCTTCAACTGGCCGATGCCGTGCTCGGCGGAAATCGATCCCTTGTAGGCGCGGACGATCCCATGCACGCGGGCATTCACCTCGCCCCAGCGCGCAAGGAAGGCTTCCTTGTCGGCACCGGCGGGCTGGGTGATGTTATAATGCAGATTGCCGTCACCCATATGGCCGAAGGAAACGATGCGCGCACCGGGTATCATTGCGAGCACGGCCGCGTCGGCTTCGGCAATGAATTCCGGGATGCGGGCCACGGGCACCGAAATGTCGTGTTTGATCGAGCCGCCCTCGGGCTTCTGCGCCATCGACATGGCTTCGCGCATATGCCAGAAGGATTTTTCCTGCGCGGTGCTGTCGGCAATCGTGGCATCTTCAACCAGCCCCGCCTCAAACGCCTCCGTCAGAATGGCCTCGATAGTCTCGCGCGCATCTTCAGCGGATCGCGACGAGGAAATATCGATCAGCACATACCAGTTGTGCACGCCCTGCAGCGGATCGCGCACACCTTCCGTATGCGCCACCGAAAACTCGACACCGATGCGCGGCATCAGTTCGAAGCCGGTCAACGCTGCACCCGCATGGCTCTGCGCCAGCCCCAGAAGTTTCAGGGCGTCCTCGGGGCTGTTCAGCCCGGCATAGGCAACACCCTTGCCCTTGGGCAGCGGGAAGAGCTTCATGACAGCCGCGGTAATGACGCCGAGCGTGCCTTCCGCGCCGACAAACAGATCCTTCAGATCGTACCCGGTATTGTCCTTCTTGACGTAGCGCAGATCGTTGAGAATCTCGCCGGTCGGCAGCACCACCTCGACGCCAAGGCAGAGTTCACGCGTGTTGCCGTAAGCCAGCACCGCCGTGCCGCCCGCATTGGAGGAGAGATTGCCGCCGATCTGGCAGGAGCCTTCCGAGCCCAGCGAAAGCGGAAACAGGCGCCCCGCCTGTTCTGCCGCTTCCTGCAATTTCTGCAGGACGACACCGGCTTCGACGATGATGAGGTTGCCGGCGGGCTCGACCGAGCGGATCTTGTTCAGGCGTGACAAGGACAGGATGACCTGCTGGCCTGTCCCATCGGGCATCTGGCCGCCGACAAGGCCGGTATTGCCGCCCTGTGGCACGATGGCTGTTGCCGTCTCGGTGGCCAGCTTCAGGATTGTCGATACTTCATCCACGGTGGACGGCCGCAGGACCAGCGCCGTCTTGCCACCGAATTTTTCCCGCGGTTCGATCAGGTAGGGTTCGATGTCCCGCGCGTCATGCAAGGCGTTTTTCTCACCCACGATGGCAGTAAAACGGGCAACAAGGTCTGGCGTCAGGGTCATTTGATCTGTTCCAACTCTTCTATGGGAGGCACGCGCGGCGCGGCAGCGCGGACAAGGCGGTCATTGATGGCTTCGCCCAGTCCGGTGAAGGGGATCGGCTCGACAGCAATGACGGCACCGCCGAGACGGTCGAGACGCTTCATGTAATCGAAAAGATTGGTGGCGGCCTCCCGCAGATTGCCCGTCTCGCTGAGGTTGAGACGCGCGCTCGCCCTATGGGCATCCGCAGCGCGGTGCGGACCGAAGGCCAGCAGTGCCTCGCCATCCCGCACCTCGTGCACATTGAGGCGGACACCGGCGGCAGGAGCGTAATGCGAGGCCATCATGCCGGGCGCCTCGATCGCGGCACGCTGATCCATGCGCCGCAGCGATTGACCAATGAGAGCTTCGATATCCTCGGCGGCAAGCCCGCCGGGCCGCAGCAACAGTACCGCATCGCCATCCACCTTGACGATGGTCGATTCCAATCCGACCTCGGACGGTCCGGCATCGAGGATCAGGGCAATCTTGCTGCCGAGATCATCGGCAACGGCCTGCGCACTGGTGCCGCTGATCCTGCCGGATGTGTTGGCGCTGGGGGCGGCCAGCGGATGACCGAGCGCTGCGATGATCTTTCCGGCGATACCGCGCGGCATGCGCAGTGCCACCGTATCGAGACCGGCCGCCACCAGGGGATGAATATGGGTGTCGGGCCGCAACGGCAGGACCAGTGTCAGGGGACCGGGCCAGAACGCATCCATCAGTTTGCGAGACAACGGATCGATCGCCGCATAGCGTTCCGCCATGGCGATATCCGAGACATGGCAGATAAGCGGATTGAAATGCGGCCTGCCCTTCGCTTCGAAGATACCGGCAACGGCATCGCCATTGGTGGCGTCAGCCGCCAGGCCATAGACTGTCTCGGTCGGAATGGCGACAAGCTGGCCTGCAGCCAGCGTCTGGGCTGCCTTCTGAATTGCCTGTTCATCTGGTGCTATTGTCTCGGCCAAGGGCGCTTCTCCGATCGTGCGCATTGCCTACACGATGGGCAGGGCTCGCCGCAAGTCTGCGCTGATGAACTCACCGTATGAGGTGATGCGTAAAATTGAATCCACCCATGGTAAAAATTAGCAAGGTTTGGCTGATAGAGATGGGCGGTCAACGAGGATAGAGCCACATGTTCCGCCATCTGCTTGCCATCATAGCTGCTGCCCTTATCGCACCGGCCATTGCGCATGCCGGAGAATCCATCAAGCTCAAGGGCCCGTCGGCACGGCCAAACTCGGTCACCTTTGTCGGCTATGACAGTTTCGATGCCAATGGCAATCCTGTCTGCACGCCCTGCATCGAGCAGCGCGCGGCGGAAGCCGCCAAGCTTCAGGCCTATCTGGAACGCCGCGAACGCTCGCGCCAGTACATGGCCCGCCTTCAGGGCAACGGCCCCAAACCGGACTCTTTTATCGCCACCGCCAATGCAGCGACACTGCCGGCAGCACACGCAGCACCGGTCGCGCAAACCACGGCAACGCCGGCACCGGCGGCACCCGCCGCCGCCAGCGGATTGCTTGCAGTCGAAGCGACGCCGCTGCGCGCCAGCATGCAATAAGCCAGCGCAAGGCCAGCGGACAAGCGCGAGGTTTTCGCGCCTGCCCGTTGATTATCCAGCAATTTTCGAGAAATCAGCGACCGTGTTCGTGGCTGTGCGGATACGGGCAAGCAGCGCCAGGCGATTGGCTCGAACGGCCGGATTCTCGTCATTAACCAGTACATCTTCAAAAAATGAATCAACCGGTTCACGCAAAGCACTCAATGCGATCATGGCGCCGGAAAAATCCTGTTTTTGAATCGCTTGCGCCGCGTCCTTCTCAGCCTGATTCACCGCGGCAAAGAGCGTCTTTTCCGCATCGAGTGCAAGCAGCGCCGGGTCAACCGTATCGGCGACAACCGTACCCTTTTTCTCCTCGGCACTCAGAATATTGGCTGCGCGCTTGGTGCCGGCCAGAAGGTTCTTGCCCTCTTCCGAGTTGAGATAGACCACCAGCGCTTCAACGCGGCGAGCGATCAGCAGAAGATTATCGGCGCCGTCAGTCAGCACCGCATCGATCAGGTCATGCCGTGCGCCGAGTTCGCGCAGATGCACTTTCAGGCGATCATGGAAGAACGCCAGAAGGTCGAGCAGAACCGGCTGCGCGTGCTCGGCCACCTCGCCGCGCAAACGCTTTTCAAAACCGGAAATGGCGTTGGTGACATCTTCCTCACCATCGACATCGCCGGAATTCTGGGCGGCCTGCTGCGCCTCGTAGCGCTCGACATGCTTTTCAACGGCGTCTTCGCGCAGCTGCGCAAAGGCGGCCTGGAAGAGCGGAAGAAGCGCGATCTGCCAGTCGCTTGAAAGCAGCAGGCGGATGACGCCAAGCGCCGCACGGCGCAGGGCGTAGGGGTCTTTCGAGCCCGTCGGCTTTTCGTCGATGGCCCAGAAACCGACCAGCGTATCGAGCTTGTCGGCGAGCGCGACAGCCACGGAAACCGCATCGCTCGGCACAAAGTCGGATGGCCCTTGCGGCTTGTAATGTTCTTCAATCGCGGCTGCGACCGATGGATGTTCGTTCTGCAGCAGCGCATATTTGCGGCCCATGCCACCCTGCAGTTCCGGGAACTCGCCGACGATTTCCGTCGTAAGGTCGGCCTTGGCCAGTGCGGCCGCACGGGCGGCCAGTACCGGGTCGGCCCCGACCTGCGGCGCGATATCGCGTGCCAGCGCCTTGATCCGCGTGACGCGTTCGCCCTGGGTGCCGAGCTTGGCGTGGAAGGTCACATTCAGGGCGTCGAGCCGCGCCATGCGCTGATCGAGCGGCTTCTTCAGATCGAGATCGAAGCGGATGGCGGCAGCCGCGAGCTTTTCCATATCGGGCAGATCGTGCTGGTCGGTCGTCCAGAAATAGAGCGCGTCGGAAAGACGGGCACGGACGACCTTACCATTGCCGTAGGCGATCTCCTTGCCGCCATCGCTGGCCACGATGTTGGAAACCAGGATGAACTTATTGGAGAGCTTGTCCGTCTCGCCGGCTTTGCGCGTGACAAAGCACTTCTGGTTCGTCTTGATGGTGAGACGAATGACCTCCGGCGGAATGGCAAGGAAATTGTCCTCGAATTCGCCCATCAGCACGACGGGCCACTCGACGAGACCCGACACCTCTTCCAGCAGGCCTTCGTCCTCGACCAGTTCAAGGCCCGACGCAAAGGCTATATTCTGCGCATCCGCCAGAATGATCTCCTTGCGGCGATCCGCATCGAGTACGACCTTGGCCTTTTCCAGCTTGGCGACATAATCGTCAAAGCGGCGAACGGTGATCGGCTGGCCGTCGCTCAGGAACCGGTGCCCGTAGGTGATATTGCCGGACCGCAGGCCACTCACCTCGAAATCGACGACAACCGGTTCTTCGGTCTCACCGCCGAACATGCAGACGATCGACTGAAGCGGACGCACCCAGCGCAGGCTGCCGGCCTTTGCCGAGGCTGCCCCCCAGCGCATGGATTTCGGCCATGGAAATTCGCGAATGATCTTTGGCAGGAGTTCCGCGATGATTTCTTCGGCGGGCCGGCCCGGCTTTGTCAGATGGGCGACGTAGAAATCACCCTTCTTCGGGTCGGTGTGCACGTGGGCCTGTGCAATATCGGTCAGGCCAGCGGAACGCAGAAAGCCCGCAATGGCTGCCTCCGGCGCGCTGACGCTCGGTCCCTTGCGATCCTCATGCACGTCTTTCGACCGTGCGGTCAGGCCGCGGATATCGAGCGTGAGACGGCGCGGCGTCCAGTAGTCACCAGCCGCTTCATAGGTGAGGCCAGCCTCGACCAGGCCATCGGTGACGAGCTTTTTCAGATCGCCGGCCGCCTTGCGCTGCATGCGGGCGGGAATTTCTTCCGAGCGAAGTTCGAGCAAAAGATCGGGCATTATACGGACTCACTCTTGAAATTGACGCCGCCGGCTTCGGTCAGAAGGAACGCCTCGCCGCACTGCCGGGCGAGATTGCGGACCCGCAGGATATAGCTCTGCCGTTCCGTCACCGAGATCACACCGCGCGCATCGAGCAGGTTGAACGCATGCGAAGCCTTGATGCACTGGTCGTAGGCCGGAAGGACCATGCGGTGCACCGGGCTGTTGTCGCCGTCCTTGGGTGCGCCCGCGCGCAGAAGCGCTGCGCACTCGGCTTCCGCATCCTCGAAATGCCGCAGCAGGACCGAGGTGTTGGCATGTTCGAAATTGTGCCGCGAATATTCCTGCTCCGCCTGCAGGAACACATCGCCATAGGTGACCTTTTCATCGCCCTCGAGGCCATTGAAATTCAGGTCGTAGATGCTGTCGACGCCCTGGATATACATGGCGAGCCGCTCCAGACCATAGGTCAGCTCACCCGAAACGGGCGCGCATTCAATGCCGCAGACCTGCTGGAAATAGGTGAACTGCGACACTTCCATGCCATCGCACCAGCATTCCCAGCCCAGACCCCAGGCGCCGAGCGTCGGGCTTTCCCAGTCATCCTCGACGAAACGCACATCATGCAGCAGCGGATCAAGGCCGATGGCCGCCAGCGAGCCGAGGTAAAGCTCCTGCAGGTTGGCAGGCGATGGCTTCATGATCACCTGATACTGGTAATAGTGCTGCAAGCGGTTGGGGTTCTCGCCGTAACGGCCATCCTTGGGGCGGCGCGATGGCTGAACATAGGCTGCCTTCCACGGCTTGGGACCGAGCGAACGCAATGTTGTCGCCGGGTGGAACGTACCCGCGCCGACTTCCATGTCATAGGGCTGCAGGATGACACATCCATGCTGGGCCCAGTAATTATGAAGCGTCAGGATGAGACCCTGGAACGAACGGGTCGGGTGCATATGATCGGGCAATGGGACGGTCACCGGTCAGGCCTTTTTGACGGGAAATGGAGTGCCCGTCCTAAGACGTGCCGTCTGGCCGGTCAAGAGAAAGGAAGCCATGACAATGGCTTTCGCAGGCACCCGCAGCGGAAATCATGGCAAGGGTGCCTTGAACAGCACCCCTGTTTCCCACGATGATCAGCCCTTGTTGTCCGGAGCCGGGACAGGAGCCGGTTGCGGCGCTGGAGGTTCCGGTGCTTTCGGGGCATCGCTACCATTCTTGGCAACGCCCGGCTCCTTTGCATCGGGAAGGCCGTTCTTCAGCTTTTCCTCGATCTTGACCAGATCTTCCGGCTCAGGCTTGGAATCGCGGGCGTGGGCCCACTGGAAAGTCGCTTCCAGCTTGCGCCCTGCACGCCAATAGGCATCGCCCAGATGATCATTGATGGTTGCATCTTCGGGACGCAGCTTCACCGCCTGCTCCAGCTGGATGACAGCATCGGCATAATTGCCCATCCGGTAATAGGCCCAGCCGAGCGAGTCGACGATATAGCCATCCTGCGGACGGGAGGCGACGGCCTTCTTGATCAGGTCCAGCCCCTGCTCCAGCTTGATATTCATGTCGATCCAGGAATAGCCGAGGTAATTCTGCACCTGTGGCTGATCGGGATAGAGTTCAAGCGCCTTGGTGAAATTCGGCTCCGCCTTGTCCCACTGCTTCAGCCGCTCATAGGCAATGCCACGCTGGTAGAAAATCATCCAGTCGTTGCGTTCGGGCTTTTCGATCGCCGCAACAGCCTTGTCATAGGTTTCAGCGGCTTTGGCGTAGTTCTTGTCCTGCGCATAGATGCTGCCGATGGCAAGGTAGGTGCGGATATCCTTCGGATCGGCCGCCAGAAGTCCGTTCAAATGCGTGATCGCCTCGTCATGGCGCTTCAAAATGGCAAGATTGATGGCAATCTGCATTTCCGCATCGCGGTTATAGGCGGAATCGGCAGGAATGCGCGTGAAGTACTCGACAGCCTTTTCCGGCTGCTCCAGCTTGGCACTGATGTCACCGATCTGGAAAAGGGTTGCATCGTGATCGGGGCGCAGCGGCAGCGACATCTGCAGATAGAGTTTGGAAAAGGCTTCCGCTCCGCTGCGGTTGATCGCGGTGGCCAAGGTATAGAGCACTTCCGCCGCGCCCTGCTGCGGGGTCTCTACGAGCGGCTTGACGGCCTTGCCGGACGAAAGCTGCTTGCCGAATTCGACCAGAACCATGCGGCCGGACAGCACTTCCGATGCGTCCTTGATCAGCGTTTCCGCGCCGGCTTTGTCACCATTGCGCATCTTGAACGAGGCATAGGCCTCGATCAGCCGCTCATAGGTATCTGGCGCGGCAGCCAGGCTCGGGCGGTCCTCGAGAGCGCTCTGATAGAACGCTGCCGCCTTGTCTTTCTGTCCAGCCATATCGGCGATGAGAGCCGAATTGTAGATCTTGAACAGGGCAAAACCGTCCGGGCCCTTCAGCTTGCTGATCATGGCCAGCGCTTCATTGGGCTTGCCGGCTCCGGCCTTGGCCCAGGCCGAAATCAGACCGGTGATCATTCTGTCGAGATCCGACTGGAGCGACAGCATCATCAGGGTATCCACCTTCTGGTACTGCTTCTTGTTCAGGGCATCGATGCCAAGCGCCAGGCGCGAGAAGCGTTCGATCTCCGGAACCGATTTCAGTTCCTGCGCAATCGGCAATGCCTCCTTGAACTGACCGTCGGTCAGGAGAACCAGCAGGAGGCTCTGGCGCAGTTCCTTGTTTTTCGGATCATAGGCAAGAGCCTGCCGGTAGAAGGAAATGGCGCTGTCGAAATCATTGCTGCGTTCAGCGGTGCGGGCAGAGAGGAAGGCGCCGGACAATGATCCCGCAGCAGTTACCAGATCCTTGCCGGTCGCGGCCGGTGCGGAAATGACACTGATGGTCAAGGCAGCGAGTGTTGCGCCCATCACGGAGCCAAGCAATTTACTGCGCTGCATATACAAAATCCCTCTTCATTGTCGTCATGATGAAATGATCGCCCGAATCCTCAGGAAAAGCATGGCCTTTTTACGGTCCACTCTCAAGTTTCATCGAAAGAATAAAGGCAATTGCCTGCCAGAGGCCATGGCAGGCGTTCGATCCACAACGGATCAGTTCACCCGACTGATGCAAAAGTCGATGACCTCCAGAAGGGCATCCTTCTGCGGCGACTGATCGAGCGGGGCCAATGCATCGCGGGCAATCCCGCCAAAATGCCGGGCGCGCTGGATCGTATCGCTGAGGGCGCCATAGCGGGTCATCAAGCCCTTGGCCTTTTCCAGAGCCTTGTCGTCGTTGACACCGTTCTCCAGCGCTTCCTTCCAGAACAGGCGCTCTTCCGCCGTGCCGCGACGATAGGTCAGAACCACCGGAAGGGTAATCTTGCCTTCGCGGAAATCATCGCCGGTGTTCTTGCCGAGATCCTTGGCATTGCCGCCGTAATCCAGCGCATCATCAACCAGCTGGAATGCGAGGCCGAGATTGAGGCCATAGGAGCGCAGTGCCTGGCGATCCGTGCGCGAGGAGGATGCAATGATCGGCCCCACTTCCGCCGCGGCGGAAAACAGCGCGGCTGTCTTGGCCTTGATCACCGCCAGATACTCATCTTCGGTTGTCTCGAGATTTTTTGCCGCCGCAAGCTGCATGACTTCGCCTTCGGCAATGACCGAGGCGGAGGTTGCCAGCACATCGAGCGCTTCGAGCGAGCCGACATCCACCATCATCTTGAACGCCTGGCCGAGCAGGAAATCGCCAACGAGAACGCTGGCCTGATTGCCCCAGATCATGCGCGCCGTGCTCTTGCCCCGGCGCAGGTCGCTCTCGTCAACCACGTCGTCGTGCAGCAGCGTTGCCGTGTGCATGAACTCGACGCTGGTGGCGAGCTTGACGTGGCCATCGCCCTGGTAGCCGAACATGCGGGCAGCCGCGAGCGTGATCATCGGGCGCAGGCGTTTGCCGCCGGACGAGATCAAATGGTTCGCCACTTCGGGAATCATCTCGACGTCCGAACCTGCTTTCGACAGGATCAGTTCGTTGACACGGGCCATGTCGGCCTTGGTAAGATCAATCAGCGGCTGCACCGATCCCGTGCTGCTCTTCTTATCGTCCAGACTGACAACAACGCCCAAAACGAAACTCCTAAACTTCTCGCATAATGCGGCGACACCTTATTTTGACAGGCTATAACCCGCAAGCGGCGAATTGGCGCGCAAAAATGGCAGGGGTTACAAATTCGTGATAAAGCCCACACATATGCTACAGGACTTACGGCACTTCCGGGCCAGTCATATGGGTAATGGCAATGATCGAAATCATGCGTACAAACGATCCTGTTCTCATCTCCTTTGTCGAATCACTGCTCAAGGATGCCGGCATCCGGCACTTTATCGCCGATTCCAACATGAGCGTCCTTGAAGGTTCGGTCGGCATTCTCGCACGCCGGGTGCTGGTCGATGCCAACCGGGAGGACGAAGTCCGGCGGTTGCTCAAAGACGCCTGCCTCGAGCGCGAGCTGCGCGGCTGATCCATGCCATCGACCGATACGCCCCATACGCTGGATGCATTCCATCGCGGCCGGTTCCACCTGCTCCAGCCCGCGCTGAAGGGGCACCGGTCCGGGGTCGACGCCATGGTGCTTGCCAGTGCCGTACCCGATGATTTTTCCGGCCGTGTCGCCGACCTTGGCGCCGGTGCCGGGGCGGCAGGTCTTGCCGTGCTCGCGCGCTGCAGCAAGGCCAAGGCGGTCTTGATCGAACGGTCCGATTTCATGGCCGATTTCGCCCGCAGATCGCTCGCGCTGCCGGAAAATGCCGCCATCGCTGCGCGCACCGAACTTGTGCAGGCGGATGTCACCCTGACCGGCAAGGCGCGGGTTGCGGCAGGGCTTGCCGACAATAGCTTTGACTTCGTGATCATGAACCCGCCCTTCAACCGGCCCACCGACCGCGCAACGCCCGATCCGGTGAAGGCGGAAGCCCATGTCATGACCGACGGCATGATGGAGCAATGGATCCGCACGGCCGCTGCCATCGTCAAACCCGGCGGCGCGCTGGCCATCATCGCCCGCCCGGCTTCGATAGCCGAACTGCTCGGCGCCTTGCAGCGCCGCTTTGGCGGGCTGGTCATCGTGCCGGTGCAGCCAAGACCGCAGGACGCGGCCATCCGTATCATTATCAAAGGTATTCGCGGCAGCCGTGCGGGCCTTACGCTTGCCCCGGCCCTGATCATGCATCACGAGACCGGCAACGGCTTTACCGAGCGTGCAACGGCGATAAACAATGGCCTGACGTCACTTTTGTAGCATTTTCCGCACGGTGCCATTGTGATTTGATGTGCACCGCTTACATGCGCATGACCCAACCCCGTGCCCGAACGTATAGAAGGAGAGAGCATTGGCCCGATTGATCCGAAAATTGCTGCCGCGCCGCTGGCGCCCCGATTTCGTGGAGATACCGGTGGTTCGCCTGCACGGCGCCATCATGTCTGGCGGTGGTCAATTCCGGCAAAATCTTTCCCTTGCGTCCGTCGCATCGGTTCTGGAAAAAGCCTTTGACGACAAGGATTCACCTGCGGTGGCGATTTCGGTCAATTCGCCGGGCGGTTCACCGGTGCAGTCGCGCCTGATTTACCGGCGCATCCGAGACCTGGCAGCCGAAAAAAACAAGAAGGTCTATGTCTTCGTCGAGGACGTCGCGGCTTCCGGCGGCTATATGATCGCCGTTGCCGGTGATGAGATCATTGCCGATCCATCATCCATCGTCGGCTCGATCGGCGTTGTCTCGGCAAGTTTCGGCTTTACGGAACTGATCAAGAAGATCGGCGTGGAACGGCGCGTCTATACGGCAGGAAAGAACAAGGCGACGCTCGACCCCTTCAAGCCGGAAAACAAGGCTGATATCGAACATCTGAAGGCGTTGCAGCTGGAAATCCATGACACCTTCATCGATCTGGTCAAGGAACGGCGCGGCGACAAGCTGAGCGACAGCGCCGATCTCTTCACCGGCCAGTTCTGGACGGGAACACGCGGTGTTGAACTCGGTCTGGTCGACGGTCTTGGCGACATGCGCTCCTATCTCCAGTCGCAATATGGCCCCAAAACCAAGCTAAAATTGATCTCGCAGCCGCGCGGCCTGTTCGGGCGCAGAATACCATCCGCCAGCGTGCAGATCGAAGGGCTTGGCAGCGGTTTGGCCAATGGGTTGATGGACGCAGCCGAGGAACGGGCGCTCTGGTCGCGTTTCGGACTGTAAACCGGCGCAGGATTTTTTGGCAAGGCCGGAACTCCGTGCTATGAATGCGGATAGGAATGATATCGGTAGTCGAGGGTTACAGACGATGCCACAATTGATCTTTTTTGCTCTTGTCGGCGCCGCCGCCTATTACGGCTATCGTTCGTTCAAGAAGGAAGCACAGCGCGTCTCGCAGCGCGTGCGCGAGGCCGAAAAAGAGGCACAGAATCGTGCACAGGGAACACTGGTCCAGGATCCCGAAACCGGTGAATACCGCCTGCGCAAAGACTGAGCGTCCATGCTTGCCAGTCCTGACCATACAATCAGCCTGACCGCCCCGGCCAAGATCAATCTTGCGTTGCATGTGACCGGCAGACGTGACGACGGCTACCATCTGCTCGACAGTCTCGTCGTGTTTGCCCGCTTCGGCGACCGGCTGAGCGTGACGAAAGCGGCGGCGGATTCCTTCACCCTGTCCGGTCCCTATGGCATGGGCCTTCCCGCCGACGATACGAACCTGGTGCTCCGGGCGCGGGACGCCCTGCGCCAGCGGTATGGCGAACGGGCGACGCCGGTCGCCATTCATCTGGAGAAACATCTGCCCGTCGCCTCCGGCATCGGTGGCGGCTCCAGTGATGCAGCGGCCACCCTGCGTGCTCTGGCTGCCCTGTGGGCTATCGATGCCAGCCTGACGGACCTGGCCGCACTCGGCCTGCCGCTGGGTGCCGACGTGCCGATGTGCCTGCACGGCGAGGCGCTGATCGCGCGCGGCATCGGCGAAGAGATCGAGCGCATCGCAGCCTTTCCGCGCCTGCCCATGGTCCTCGTCAACAATGGGGTGACAGTGTCGACACCGCAGGTCTTTTCCGCACTGACCCGCCGCGACAATCCTCCCCTGCCCGCGCTGCCTCCCCTGACATGCCTTGCGGAGGTTTGCGCCTATCTACGGCAGACGGACAACCATCTTTTCGCAGCCACGCAAAAGCTTGCGCCCTCGATCAACGGAAGCATGCAGGCATTGCTGGACACCAACCCGTTGCTCGCGCGCATGTCCGGCTCGGGCGGCACCTGCTTTGCACTCTACAGCGATGACGCGGCGGCTGATGCAGCCGCAACGCGGTTGCGCCAAAGCCAGCCCGCGTGGTTTATCGTCGCCACCAGCAGCACTATGGAAGGGAACTGATCTTGGCCCGCATTGACGAGACACGCCCCTTTGTACCCGTCGGGATTGCCGTGCTGACCGTTTCCGATACGCGCACGCTCGATGACGACAAATCCGGCACGACGCTGGCCGACCGCATCACGGCAGCAGGACACCGCCTGGTGGACCGAGCCATCGTGACCGATGACCGCGACGCGATACGCGACAAGGTGCTTGCCTGGTCAAACAGCCCCGATGTGGATGTCGTTATCACCACCGGCGGTACGGGCTTTACCGGCCGGGACGTAACACCTGAAGCACTGGAGCCGATCTTTGAAAAGCGCATGGACGGCTTTTCCGAGGTATTCCACCGGATCTCCTACGACAAGATCGGCACGTCGACCATCCAGTCCAGGGCAACCGGCGGTGTGGTCAATGCCACGTTCGTTTTCGTGCTGCCGGGCTCACCCGGCGCCTGCAAGGATGCCTGGGATAATATTCTCCAGTTCCAGCTCGACTACCGCCATATGCCCTGCAATTTCGTCGAGATCATGCCTCGGCTGGACGAACATCTCAAACGGGGCTAACAGCTATTTCGACGCGCCGGGAATAATCTCCGCCCGCAGACGCTTCATGGCGAGACCGCGCGCCAGGTCCGCCGCACTCTTGCCCGGAGCCGACAAAGCCATCGCCTGACGCTTTGAAATCAGCAGCCCGTTGGCGAGAGGATTTCCGGGCGCAAAAACCCGCGCGAAGAACGGCTTCCGATGCGCGTGGGAACGGGTGAAACAGGCTGGCCCCTGCATGCGTTCCACATGAAGGGAGACAGCCTCGATCCAGCCGTCGATCAGCCGCGCACCGGGTTCGATGAACAAAATCCAGTCGCTGCGCGCGCGGCGCAGACCGTCGATCAATGTCTGGTCCTGCAGGAAAATACACCCAGCCGCATCGGCCACGCGGTGGGTCTGGTCGGTCGATCCGTGATCGATGACGATGACATCGCTCAACACACCTTCGACAGCTCCGCCCACCAGTCCGCCGAGCGTTCTGGCCAAGGGTTCATCGGCATTGCGGGTTTCGATCAGGACGGAAATCATTCATTTCAGTTATAGTATTATTATTGAAATTTCCATCATCCTTTTTCAGCAGATTGTTCTTGATTTGTTCTCATAATTTGCTAGGAATACATTCATGTTGCGACGGTATGAGCGACTCGGTTTCGCTCCGGTCTCAAGGAGAATGTCAATGAACATCATGGTGCAGGCGGACAAGGCCGCTTTCGGGCAAGGCCGTGCCGAACATGCCAATGTGCTGGTCGACGAAGCCGGGTTGCGGATCGACCATGGACGCCGGCGCGGACGCGGCGCAGGCATGAACCCATCCGGGCGTTTCGAGCCGGAAACCCGCCATGTCTTTGACGATGGCTGGGAAACAATCGAGGACCTGCCCGCCTTCAAGACCGAGGTGCAGATCGAGAAGCCGCGCACGATCATCACGCGCAATGACTCGCCGGATGTCGGCTTCGACCGCTCGATCAATCCCTATCGCGGCTGCGAGCACGGCTGCATCTATTGCTTCGCCCGTCCCACCCACAGCTATATGGGTCTGTCCGCCGGGCTCGATTTTGAATCGAAACTGTTTGCCAAGCCCGATGCCGCCAGGATGCTCGACCGCGAACTGTCCAAACCGGGGTATACCGCCAAAACGATTGCCATCGGTACCAATACGGATCCCTATCAGCCGATCGAGAAGAAGTGGCGCATCATGCGCGAGATTCTGCAGGTGCTCGAAGAGCATCAGCACCCCGTCGGCATCGTCACCAAATCGGCGCTGATCATGCGTGATATCGATATTCTCGCCCGCATGGCCGATAAGGGTCTTGCCAAGGTCTGCCTTTCCGTCACGACGCTGGACGGCAAGCTTGCCCGGACGATGGAACCGAGGGCCTCAACCCCGACGCGGCGGCTGCAAGCGCTGCGTGCACTCTCCGACGCGGGCATTCCGACGGGAACCCTGGTGGCCCCGATCATTCCGGGTCTCAACGATCACGAGATCGAGCGCGTGCTTGACAGCGTGTATGCGATGGGCGCGCGCGAAGCCGGCTACGTGCTCCTGCGCCTGCCGCTCGAGGTCAGTCCCATCTTCAAGGAATGGCTGCTGCGCAACTACCCGGACCGTTATCGCCATGTTCTTTCCCTCGTGCGCTCCATGCGCGGCGGCAAGGATTACGACGCGGAATGGGGCAAGCGCATGCGCGGCGACGGTCCCTATGCCTGGCAGATCGGACGCCGGTTCGAAATCGCCGCCAAGCGCCTCGGCATCAATCTCGCCAAGCGCCGTCTGCGCACCGACTTGTTCGTGCCAACCGCAGGCAGCGAACAGTTGTCGCTGTTTTAACCAATCAAACGGGTCTTCGACCTGTTTCTGAAAATCCGTCGAGCGCCCCCCATCCCGCTGACGGAAGTCCCGATGCCCTACCCCATCCGCATCGGGGCCTTGCAGAGAATCAGAACGAATGCGAGTCTCGCCGCAACATGGCTCGATTGCGTTCTGATTCTCTGCTTCTTCCTCTCGATACCGGCAAACCCGATTTTGCGACGGAGCGCCGGCTCATGCGCGACGGCGTGCTCCATATCGTGGGGATCGACGAAGCCGGTCGCGGGCCACTGGCAGGCCCTGTTGTCGCTGCGGCGGTCATCCTTGACCCCGAGCGGATTCCCGATGGTCTTGACGATTCAAAACGCCTGACCGCCAGGAAGCGCGAGGAATTGTTCGATATCATTTTGCAGACAGCGCTGGCATCGGGTATTGCCAGTGTCGCCGCGCCGGCAATCGATGCCACAGATATTCTGAAAGCCGCGCTGGAGGCCATGCGCCGCGCCACCTGCGGCCTTTCCATCCTGCCGGGCCACGCGCTCATCGACGGGCGGGATGTGCCGCGCGGCCTTCCCTGCCCCGGCACGGCGATGATCAAGGGCGACCAGCGTTCGGTCTCCATTGCCGCGGCCTCCATTCTCGCCAAGGTCAGCCGCGACCGGATGATGGCACAGGCCGGCCGCCACTACCCGGCCTATGGGCTTGAGACCCATGCGGGCTACGGTACAGCGTTTCATCGCAGCGCGATGCTAACCCACGGACCGGTGGCTGGCCTGCACCGTTTCAGTTTTGCACCGCTGAAGAACCGGGACGTTTAGGGCGGGGTCACGCGCCCAAAAGAAAAAGCCGCCTCGCGGCGGCTTTCTCTAATTCCATTTGCCCTCAATCAGTTCAGGCGGGTCTTCACTTCGCTCAAGGAAGACTTGAACAGGTCAGCCGATGTCTTGGCATCAACCTTGTCCTTGAGGATACGTCCAGCAGCGGCAACAGCGATATCGACTGCGGAAGCGCGAACGTCGTTGACTGCCTCGGTCTCGGCCTGGGCGATCTTCTGCTCGGCAAGCTTGTTGCGGCGGGCAACATATTCTTCCGTCTTCTGCTTGGTTTCCTCAATGATAGCATGGGCTTCGCGCTGCGCAGCGGCAACGATCTCGCCAGCTTCCTTTTCGGCTTCCTTGCGCTTGCGCTGATACTCGGCCAGCAGCGACTGCGCTTCCTCGCGCAGGCGGCGGGCTTCTTCCAGCTCGTCGCGGATGCGCTCGGCGCGGCCGTCAAGCGACTTGCCGACAACGCCCGGAACCTTGAGGTAAACCATCAGCGCCAGGAAGATAACCAGCGCAATCAGGGCCCAAAATGTTGCGTCCATCATGCTTCTCCTTAACCGCGCACGGCTTTGACCGCAGCGGAAACACTTGCCGTATCGACAGTTCCACCGATGATCTTCTTGACGATTTCCGCCGCCGTTTCCTCGGCGATGGCACCGACGCCAGCCATTGCCTTGTCCTTGATGGACGCAATGCTTGCCTCGGCTTCAGCCAGCTTCTTTTCCAGGGCAGCAGAGATTTCCGCTGTTTCAGCGTCTGCCTTGGCCTTGGATTCATCACGGGCGGTCTGAGCAATGCTGCCGGCCTTTTTCTTGGCTTCGGCAAGTTCCTGCTCATAGGCGGCGAGCGCCTCATCCGATTCCTGCTTCATGCGGGCAGCCTGATCGAGATCGGTTGCGATGCGATCGCGGCGGGTCTCGATGATACCGCCGATACGCGGCAGAACCACACGCGACAGGAACAGGTAGAAAAATGCAAATGTCAGTGCCAGCCAGAGCAGCTGCGAAGCAAAATGGCTGGAGTCGAAAGGCGGGAAAACACCTTTATGCGCCACACCCGTTTCGGAGTGGGTCGCAGTGGCATGGGCATCAGACGCGCCACCCGTTGCAGCCGTGTCGGCATGCGCAGGTGTCTCGGTCTGAGCGGTTGTGGATGCGGCATGAGCCGAAGACACAAACATATGTTGTCCCCTTGGTTCGGGCATTTCCCGATCTGCTGACTTTAAATATTATACTGGCCGCGCAGAGCGCAGCCAGTATGAATTGCTTGCTGATTAAACAGCGAACAGAAGCAGAAGAGCGATGAGCAGCGAGAAGATGCCCAGAGCTTCAGTAACGGCGAAGCCGAATACCAGACGGCCGAACTGGCCATCAGCTGCGGATGGGTTGCGCAATGCACCGGAGAGGTAGCTGCCGAAAATGTTGCCAAGGCCGAGGGCCGTTCCGGCCATACCAAAGCAGGCGAGACCTGCACCGATGTACTTTGCTGCTACGGGATCCATGTTAAACTCCTTTGGATAGAATAGTTATTGATCGATTGCGTTTGGCGGAGCCCCGCCGGCGAAGTTCGTTCTCAGTGACCGCCAGGATGCACTGCGTCATTCAGGTACATGCATGTCAGCACGGTGAAGACGTAGGCCTGCAGGAAAGCCACCAGGAATTCGAGACCGGTCAAAGCGACCGTCATGGCGAGCGGCAGAATCGCGCCGCCAATACCGGCAGCTCCGAGCGCACTCAGCGACACCACGAAACCAGCAAACACTTTCAGCGTGATGTGGCCAGCAAGCATGTTGGCGAAAAGACGAACTGAAAGGCTGATCGGGCGGGAAAGGAAAGAAATGATTTCAATCGGCACAACGAGAAGCAGCAGCGGCGCCGGAACACCGGACGGCACAAAAACACCAAGGAATTTGAAGCCGTGCTTGGCGAAACCGTAAACGAGAACCGTACCGATCACGAGGATCGCAAGCGCGAATGTCACGATGATCTGGCTGGTAATCGTATAGAAATACGGGAACATGCCGAGCATATTGGCCACAAGCACGAACATGAAGAGCGAGAAGACAAACGGGAAGAATTTCATTCCCGAGGTTCCGGCCGAATCGCGCAGCGTGGAAGCCACGAACTCATAGGCCATCTCGGAAACCGACTGTAAACGGGTCGGGATCAGACCGCGATTGGAAGAAGTCAGATAGAGAAACGCCGAAGCAACCGCAACCGTCGCAACCATGAAGGCTGACGAATTGGTGAAGGACAGGTCAATTCCACCGACATCAATGGGAATCCATCGTGCAATCTGGAATTGATGGATCGGATCGTTGGCCACGCTAACCTCGTCTATATCGTTCCATGCCCGCAGGCTTATTCCGGTTTCTCACGGTCATCGCTCTTGTCGAGCTCAAATCCGCGGTTCTCCGCCACACGTCCTGCGGAGCGCAGGATGTTCAGCGTTCCGGCACAAAAACCCAGAAGGAGCAGAATGATCAGCCCCCAGGGTGAAGTGCCCAAAAATCGGTCAGCTAACCAGCCCAACCCCGCACCAACCAGAACGCCGGCGATAAATTCGCTCGACAGTTTCATGGCCTGCGCGACACCGGAGGCGGTCCCCGTCCCCTCGTCTTTCGAACCGGGTTTCCCGCCTACGCCCTTTGAAGCCAGTTTTGCTTCCAGATCGCGGCGGCGACTTTCCAGTTCATCCGAAGTCAGCGGCTTTCCGGCATCCGGCGTATTACCGACAGAACCTGACTGATCGGGCTTGTTTCCCGTGGCCAATGGCATGTCCTTTACACGCTGAATGCGAGGCTTCACCCCCGCTTCGAAGTCGCGCGCAACATATTGTTACGATCCGCGCTAGTCAAGGCGCAGAAGCAGGAGTCTCAAGGGTAATTTTCGCGGGAAATTTCAATACCTTAGGTAAATATGACTTTATGTCTCACCTCTGAGGGCAAAAATCGCGCGCGAATCCTGTGGATGAGACAGGTGTTCAGACGCATTCCAGCAGCATCCCAACACAGCTTTCGATGGCCAATTACGCCGCAACGCAACCCTGCGTTTCTTGCGGCGTTCGTCAAATCAGAAAATAAATGACGATACCAATACTGACGGTTTTGAGGGCGAAGCAGAAGGCACCGAGCCAGCCGGTGTATCGGGACGATGGGCCTCCCGACCATGGCAATGGCCTTGCCCTCAAACTTGGAGGTGATACTATGTGGTACCTGCCACTTAGTATCACCCTGATATTGAAAAGAACCCGGACGAGCTGGCAACTCACCATCCGGGTTCAATTCACATAATCAGGAAGGAGGGGCGGGCGAAAGCCTGTCCCTCACTCCAAGGACAGTATAGCAGTTTTTGTTTGGCTTCCAAGGGCCGTCAAATCCAACCACCGCCATAGGTGCGGTAGAAAACGTGCTGGCCAATCTTGTCGACGCGTTTCATGGTGTGCGCCCAGTTTGGCCGGACATAGACGGCGTGATAGTGGGTGGCCGAGCCGACCTCCGGCAGGAAGATGCGCCCTGACGTAACAGCCATCGCGATTTCCTGCGCCATTTTCCAGTATTTCGGCTCCGTCACGACCAGCTTGCGTCCTTCACAGGCGAACGAGAACTGACAGCGGTTGATCCAGTCGTCGTTCTGGTAGACGACACCGCAAATGGTCTTTGGATAGGCAGGGTTGCGGACGCGGTTGAGAATGACCTGCGCAACGGCGGCCTGCCCCTTCAGGCTTTCGCTTCTCGCCTCAAAGTAAATGCCCGTCGCCAGGCATTTCTGTTCTTCCTTGGTGAAAACGACCGGCGGCAGCGGTGATGCCAGCCAGGCATGATCGCCAGCCCCCAGCTGCGGGACAAATCGCCCGGGCTGTTTTGGCTCATTGAGAATGTTGTCGAAAGGCGAGGTTTTCGCGTAGTCGGGTTCAGCCGGCGCATAGCCCAATGCCAGGACATCCGGCGTGTTGTTGGTGATCAGGCTGGCCAGCATGGGCGAGACCTGCGGATCGGCCTTGGCCGGTGCGCGATTATGAAATGCCAGAGCGATCTGGATTTCCTTGCCGGCGATCTTCGGCTTGGCAAAAGCCATTTCGACTTCGACGCCATGGGTCGGGCGGATCAGCATGCTCGATCGCTGGAGGATGGAACCTGCACTGAACGCCTTGGGCGGAGCCTTCTTGCTGATGGTGACGATGCGCCCCTGCTTCTCGACCCGGTTGATGCGATCTTCATCGGGTGTCGCGCCGGGTGATTTCCCGGTGCCGTTGACAACGATCGGACCGATGCCCGGCACGTCGATACCACTGGCGGGAATGCTCGATGTGATGGCCTTGTCATCGACAAGGGACATATTGGCTTTCTGGATGGAGCCGGCGGGTGACTTTTCCAGATAGGCCGTCCAGCGGCCCTTGCCGGATTCGGCACCCGACAGCATGCTGGCCATATCCTGATAGGCGACGATCGTGGGCGAGAACAGATAGATGGCCGTGCCGATAATCACCGGACCGATAAAATTCCTGTTTGTCCGATTCTTTTG
This sequence comes from Phyllobacterium sp. MT110, assembly GCF_058792715.1. Taxonomy (NCBI): domain Bacteria; kingdom Pseudomonadati; phylum Pseudomonadota; class Alphaproteobacteria; order Hyphomicrobiales; family Phyllobacteriaceae; genus Phyllobacterium; species Phyllobacterium sp. MT110. Next base: position 173,155 of record NZ_JBXAFE010000001.1, on the reverse strand, counting down.
CAGGGGCTTCAATGCCCTCGAAAACTCAGAGAAACGCACGCCGATACCCCACTCACAACCGAACAATACTGGTTGCAAAAATGAAGCATTAACCTTGATGGAGAGTTAACAGCCCTCGCGAAAGCGTGTAGCCGGTTGGTTTGGCGGACCAGTGCAGATGCAAACCGCCCCCGTGCAAAAACACGAGGGCGGCAGGATTTGTTGCGGAGGAATAGGTTAGCGCTTCTTTTTTGCCCGTCCGGCAAACGGATTATCCGACGTGCGCAGGACCAGCCGTAGCGGAACACCCGGCATATCGAACGTCTCGCGCAGTCCGTTTGTCAGATAGCGCACATAGGAGGTCGGGAACGCTTCCGGCCGCGAACAGGAGATGACAAAGCCCGGCGGGCGGGTTTTGACCTGCGTGATATACTTGATTTTGAGGCGGCGGCCGGCGACGGCGGGCGGCGGGTGATGCGTCGTCACACCTTCCATCCAGCGGTTCAGGCGACCGGTGGAAATACGGCGGTTCCATACCTCGTCCGTCGAGGCAACGGCGGCCATCAGCTTGTCGATGCCCTGGTTGCGTTCACCCGAGATCGGGACGGCACGGATACCGCGAATCTGCGGCAGCAGCCGCTCGGTCTTTTCGCGCAGATCGGCCAGCACCATCTGGCGGTTTTCGACCAGATCCCATTTGTTGAAGGCGATGATCGGTGCGCGGCCCTCACGGATGATCAGATCGGCGATCTGCAAATCCTGCTTTTCGAAGGGGATCGTCGCATCAAGCACGATAATGACGACCTCGGCAAACCGAATGGCCCGCAGCGCATCGCCCACGGACAATTTTTCGAGCTTACCCTGAACACGGGATTTGCGGCGCAGCCCAGCGGTATCGAACAGCTTGATCTTGCGGCCATTCCACTCCCAGTCGACGGAAATGGAATCGCGCGTGATCCCCGCTTCAGGCCCTGTCAGCAGCCGATCCTCACCAAGCATCGTGTTGACCAGTGTCGATTTACCGGCATTCGGGCGCCCGACGATGGCGATGCGGAGCGGCTTGCTGGAATCATAGGCCGGGATGTCTTCGGCATCCGGATCGTCGATATCGTCGCCGATCAGATCGTCCTTCGGTCCCGCAACGGCGGGAATGGTGACGGCGACCGCGTCGCTCTCGGGATCTTTCGTCTCGTACTCATCCGGGAAAACGCGCTCTTCTCCCAGTATTTCGACGATCGCGTCGCGCAGATCAGGGAAGCCCTGCCCGTGCTCGGCCGAAATCGGGCAAGGTTCGCCCAGTCCCAGCTGATAGGAATCGTACATGCCGGATTCGGCACCGCGCGCCTCGGCCTTGTTGGCAACCAGAATGACCGGCTTGCCGGAACGGCGGACGAGGTCGGCGAAGGTTACGTCGGTGGGGGTTATACCGGCCTTGGCATCGACAAGGAACAGGATGAGATCAGCCTCCCCGATGGCCAGTTCCGTCTGGGCACGCATGCGGCCTTCCAGCGAATCACTGGGGACCTCCTCAAGACCTGCGGTATCGATGACATCGAACTTCAGGTCGTACAGTTTGGCGGCATGGACACGACGGTCGCGCGTAACGCCCGGCAGATCATCCACCAAAGCGATCTTGCGGCCGACAAGCCGGTTGAAGAGGGTGGACTTACCGACATTCGGACGGCCGATAATGGCGAGGGTGAAACTCAAAGACTCAAATTCCTGTGTTAACCGGCAGCAGCAGCGGGTGCTGCGCCAGTGCTGCGAAGCATGTCGAGCATCGTGTCGGCAAACTGGCGAATATTGGCGGGAGCGGCCTGATCATCGGAAATCTGCTTGAACAGCTTTTCCGCATCACCGCCGCGACCAGCTTTCCATGCGGCAAGGCCAAGGGCCTCACGCGCGGAATGGCGCATCGGATTGCCGTCGGACGAAAGAGATTCGACGCGTTTGGCAACATCGTCGTAGGAGCCTGTGTCGAGAAGCAGCAGGGCGGCGCGCAGTTTTGCCAGATCCCGGAGGGATTGGGGAACAGAGGCATCCGCCGCAACTTCGTCAAACGCAGCCACTGCGGCCGCCGGGTCACCCTTTTGCGCCTGCACGCCGGCAGCGCGCATGCGGGCCAGCACGGGATAAGCACCGTAACCGGTCTTTTCCAGTTCACCCAGCGTCTTCAGCGCTTCATCATTCTTGCCGTCCCGGACAAGATTGAGCGCAGCCAGAAACTGGTCGCCGGATTTCGACGCCTGCTTTTCGGTCCAATATTCATAGAAGGCGAAAACACCCGTGCCGACGACAAGGGCCACGGCAGCGCCGATCAGCAGGCCGCCAAAGCGCTTCCAAAACGCCCGCATCTTGTCGGAGCGGAGTTCCTCATTTACCTCACGGAAAAAGCCGTCGTCAGTCATAGTGCCTCATTGGTGCCCTTGGGGCCTGCGATGAAATGAATTGCAGATGCGCGAAGCAGCCCTCGCCGCTCCGCGCACACAGTTAGAGCGCTTTTAGTCGGAAAATCCTCGGGATGTAAGGGCCAAGTGAAAAATAGCCCTCAGCCGGCTGTTTAAACTGGTGATACCCCGATCAGCCAGGCATGCAGTTTCCAGACAAACAGGGCGTAGAGCACCACACCGGCGACAATGGCCATGATATCGTTGGAAACCGGTCCGGGCACAATCACCGTGCGCATCAGGCCCGCCCGCTCCTGCCGCTTGATGGAAATGCGATCGACCACGGCCCAGGCCAGAAATGACAGGAACAGGACGAGCGACGCCAGATCGCCATTGGCCATGAGATGCGCCAGCGCCCAGATTTTGACGGCAATCAGCGTGGGATGCTTGAGAATGGGCTTCAGCTTTCCCGGCTTGAAATTCGAAATCATCAGCGAGATGAACGAAAACAGCATCAGAAGCAGGGTGATGTGCTTCAGCCAGACCGGCGGCTCATAAATGAACAGCGAATAAGGCCGCGCCAGCACATACCCCCAGATGATAAGTATCAAACCTAGGAAGGAAATGACGGAGTAAAACCCCTTCCACTTGTTCTCGCCCCATGCGGCGATCTTGTCGAGACGCCATTGCGGCGCAACGATGCGGACCGAGTGAATTCCCAGAAAGACAACAATACCCAGAATCAGCACCAGCATGACCGGTTCCCCCGTTTTCCGGGAGAGTACAGCGGCTTCAGAACAGTTCCAAGACAGGTGCTTGCGGTGGATCGACGCGTCCGATCATCGCCACAATTCCCCTGTAGCGAGAATCGTTCCTCCCATTGATAGCGTCGTATCAGCATTATGCGTTTGATTTCTTGTGCCCTTGCCGCGTCCCTTGCCCTCACGGCATGCATGCCCGCTTTTGCCAGCGAAGGCACGGAACTGCGCGGTTCCCTTGGCAGCAAGCCGCAATATGTGCTGATCTCCTTCGACAATTCCGGCAGCAATGCCCTGTGGGAGCGCAGCCGGGCGCTCGCCGAGCGCTCCAACGCCAAATTCACCTACTTTCTCTCCTGTGTCTTTCTGATCGACCGCGCTGACCGCAAATCCTATCAGGCCCCCGGCGAATCCAATGGCCGCTCCAATATCGGCTATGCCGCATCGAAGGATGACATTGCCAAACGGCTCGACAATATCTGGCGGGCGCGCAATGAGGGCAATGAGATTGCCAGCCACGCCTGCGGCCACTTTGATGGACGCACCTGGTCGAAGGCGGACTGGATCAGGGAATTCACCGCCTACAAGCAGGTGCTGCGCACGGCCTGGGCAAAGTATGGCAGCGATCCCGAGCCGGAGGGTTGGAAAGCCTTTGTCGACACAGAAGTGCGCGGCTTCCGGGCTCCATATCTCTCCGCCAGCCCTGCCCTGCTGTCGGCATTGAAAGACATGGGTTATGCCTTTGACGCCAGCAGCGTTTCCAAGGGTCCGGCTCTGCCGATCCATGCGGGCGGGCTATATCAGTTTGCGCTGCCCACCATCAGCGAAGGCCCGGAACACCGCCCGGTGGTGGCGATGGACTACAACATGTTCGTGCGCCACTCCGGCGGCTTCGAGCGGGCGGATCACCTCAACGAATTTGAAAATCGCGCCTATGACGCGTTCAAGGGTGCCTTTGACCGCCAGTACAGGGGTGAGCGCATTCCCTTCCAGATCGGCATCCATTTTACGCTGATGAACGGCGACGCCTATTGGCGGGCACTGGAACGCTTCACATCCGACGTCTGCACGAAGCCTGACGTGCGCTGCACGACCTATAGCGATTATCTCAAACAGACCGGCGCCGAAGCGCCCTCCGCCGCCGCTCCGGCAGTCAGCCGGAGGAAGGTAACGGACAGCGGCATCTGACCGCCGCCCGTCACTGCATTCTTAGCGCTCAGTTCCTGTTTCCAGATAAAGCTGATCGATGGACGGCAGAGGCTCGCCCTCCAATGTAGCCTCGAAGGCTTTCAAACGCTTCTGGATTGAAAGCAGTTCGATGACTGTCGTCCACGAATTGACCAGAAATTGGAAAGAGTTCGTCACATTCGAGAACGCTGACAAGATCTGCTGGAAGATACCCAGGGTGATCGTGCCGGCTGCCAATGTCGGAACAAGCAGGAAAAGGCCAAAGACATTGTCGGCCTGCAGATAGACGTAGCGGAAGACGTTGAAGTAGACGTAGTGGAAATACAAACGGAAGTAATTCTTCCGGACGTTTGCAAAGAGCTCCTTCACGGCAAGCGGCTGGGCACGATCTCCATGATCTTCACCATAAACAAGTTCCTTTCGGTAGGCCGCTTCAACTCTCTGATTGCGAAACTGCAAACCCGGAAGCTTTACACCGACCATTGCCAGCAAGCCGGTTCCGAAGATTGCCCAAGCAATGGCCGCGAAAACCAAGGGATGTGGTATGACGCCGACAACAGGCAAGGCGACGATGTGGCTGGAGAGCTGTGCGAGCAAGGGCAGGAACGCTATCAGTGTCATGGCCGACTGTATGAAGGTGATACCCAGACCTTCAACAATCGATGCAAAACGCATCGTGTCTTCCTGAACGCGCTGTGCGGCACCCTCAATATGCCGAAGCCTTTCCCAATGTTCCATATAGTAGCTGTTCATGGCCGTGCGCCATCTGAAGACGTAATGGCTGGTAAAGAAAAGCGTTGCGACCGCTACCGCAATTGCCACGCAGGCGATCACCGCGAATGTGATAACGCCGGCGTAAAGATCCGGGGCAGCAACAACATTTTTACCGCCCATTGCCTTTTGAACCATGTCGAAAAACGAGCCGCGCCAGTTGTTCAAAACAACATCGACCTGGACGGAAAAATACGACGAAAACAGGATAAGGGCGGAGCCCAGAATTGACCAGTTCTGCCACGGGTGAGGCGAATACCACGCCCAGAACGCATAAAAAATACCAATGAATACAGCAAAATAGACATAGACCCAAAGATAGGGCTTTGTGAAGAAGACCGTGATGCCAACGATGGGAGGTACCGCCGGGTCAGCGGGAGCCAGTCCCACGTAGGAACCAAATTGTTGACCTCCGGCATACCAGAGCAGAACAGCGGCCAAGGCCCACAGAAGCGCCGAGATGAAAAACAACTTCGGCTTGGGAAAAAATGAGACAAACACGGCAGATGGACCCTCGCATAAACACACAAATCAGGGTTGATTTGATGTGAGCCTACCACCACGAATAGGGCAAAGAATGAACGCCAGCAATTAAATTGCTGTAATGTTCACGGTCTGGAAAGAAACGCAAAGGCCGCCCCGACGACGAGGCTGGCGGCGGCGGCAAGGGTCGCGATGGTAAAATTGCCGGTGATATTGGCGAGATAGCCGCCGACGAGCGGCCCGATGATCTGGCCGATGCCGAAGGCCGCCGTCATGACGGCCATGACCCGGCGCGGCGACTGCGGCAGAATGGCCCGCCCCGCCTGAAAGCCGGCTGCGGTGATCACGATGAAGGTCACCCCCAGGAGCACGCCTCCGAGAAGCGGCCCCACGGGGGGCGGCAGGACCACGCTGGCGGCCACGCCCACGGCCTGTACCAGCATGCCGAGCGCCACGACGGCAAACGGGCCGACCTGGCGCAGCAGCGGCCCCCACAACCAGACGGACAGGGCGGCGCTCACGCCGGTCACAAACCAGACCAGCGCTTCCATGGACGCGCCGCCATGGCTGGTGCGCACGATGGCAATGATGAATGTGGCGGTGATGATGTAGCCGAAGCCGAAAACCCCGTAGGCGATGTTGATCTTGAGGAAGGCCGGCGTCCAGCGGACGGGCGGCTCCTTGACACCAGCGCCCGTGCGCACCGGACCTTCGCGCAACAGCCACAGCACGGCAAACAGCCCGAGGATGGAGAGGATAGCCGCGCCGATCCAATCCTGACGCCAGCCGTAACCGCTTGCGGCGCTTGCCGCCACCAGCACGGAGGAGAGTGCAATGCCGGCACCGACGCCGCCGAAATGCAGTGCCTGCAAACCCGGACGGTTGGCCGCAGCGAGGTGACTGAAGACGATGGTTGCAGCAAGCACCAGCATGAACGCGCTGGCCATGCCGGCCAGGAACCGCAGGATCGAGAAGACGATGATGCCGTCGCCGAGGCTCATGGCGAGACACAGTGCCGCACTGGCGGCAAGGGAGGCCAGAACCACGGCGCGCTCTATGCCTGACGCCCAGCCGTAACCCGCAATGATCGCACCGAGGAGATAGCCGACATAATTGGCCGAAGCGATGATTCCGGCATCACCCGGCGACAGGCCGAGATCGGTCATCATGGCCGGCAGGATCGGCGTGAAAATGAAACGGCCGATCCCCATTGCGACGGCCATCGTGACAAATCCGCCAAGGGCGTAACGAACAGGAGAAGAGGCTGGTGGGGTCATGCCGCGGACATTATCGCTGCGATGCAGCATGACAAGACAATAAAATTGATCGACCGATGACGATCGGTGATCGTTCGGGTCACCCACCACCTGTCCGCCGGACGGGGGTCAGATGGCGACAGGTGTGGTGACGCCCCTGCGGGTGACCCTGTAGACCGCCGCAGGCGGCAGGTTGCGGAATGCCCGGCCAATGCAGACGGCCTCCAGCTGCAATTGATCCAGCACCGGCTTTGGCACCGGGCAGCGGAAGCCGTAGGTGAACTGGTAATAGGCGCCTTCCGGCCGCAGATTGCTGAATGCGCCGCCGAGAATTGCCGCCACCTTTTCCTGCGTCATGCTGAGAAGCGGCAAGCCGCTGACAACGGCACCGGCAGGCTGAATGTCGAAGAACTCGTGCAGGTCGAGCTGGGCCGCGTCCATCTGCAGGATGCGCATGCCGGGAAAGCGCGCCTGCAAAAGCCGCGCAAATTCGGCACCGTATTCAATCAGGGTGAGGTCCTTGGGGCGAACACCGCGGGCAAGCAGCGCGTCGGTGAACACGCCGGTGCCCGGTCCCAATTCAAGCACGGGACCCGAGGCCGGGGTGATTTCGCTGGTGATCAATCTTGCAAGGGCCGCTCCCGAAGGGGCAATCGCACTGACGCGAAACGGATCGGTCAGCAGTGCCCGCACGAAAGTCCAAACACTTCCCGTCGTCATAAAAATCAAGCTCCAACGTTCTTAAGGCTGCACCTGTATGGCGCGCCAATATTGAGGGAAGGTTGCGTGCACCTTCTGCGGCAACGATACCCACAGCAAAATGGCTTAAACAGGACTGAACTATCGGTAAGTTATTACGGCATTATAGATGCCGCAGCAAACTTCATGGTGAAACAGGCGCCGCCGCCAGATGCCTCTGTTACCACAACCTGCCCCCGATGCAATTGCACGATTTCCTGGACAAGGTTGAGGCCCAGACCGACGCCGCGATCCCGGGCACGCAGGCGCCGGAACGGCTCGAAGATGGCACTGCGCTGATCGGGCGGCACGCCCGCCCCCTCGTCTTCCACCACGACGGCCGCATCCGGCTTCACCCGGATGGTGATGGTGCCCTTGCGTCCGCCGTGCTGGATGGCATTTTGCACAAGGTTGATCATGGCCCGTTCCAGCGCCGCCTGATCGCCCCGCACGGCAACACGCGCGATTTCGGGTTCAAACGACATGGCATAACCCGCCGCGATGGCAAGCGGCGCGAGATCGGCCGCCACCCGCCGTCCGACGGCGACAAGATCAACGGCAGCAAATTGCATTCCGTTCTGGCTCAGACGCTGCAGATCCAGCAATTGTTCGGCGAGAATGCCAAGACGGGCGACATCCTCCAGCAGACGCCCGTTGACCGGGCTGGCCGGGAGCGATTCCAGGCGGGTTTGCAGGATGGCGATCGGTGTGCGCAATTCATGGGCTGCATCCAGCAGAAACCGTTTGTGCCGTTCATAGCCGTCATCGAGCCGGCCGAGCGCGCTGTTGACAGCCGTCACCAGCGGCGTGACCTCCTGCGGCACATCATCCAGCGGCAAGCGCGTTCCACGCTCGTCAATATTGATCTTTTCAGCCTGGGTCGCCACATGCCCCAGGCCCCTGTGGGCCCTGCGCACGACAAATGGCGTTACCAGGAGCGTCGCCAGCGCCATCACAAGGATGAGCGGGACAATGATGGTTGCAAGAACCGTACCGAGCGCCGAGAGATAAAAGCCGAAGGGGACTGTACTTCCGGGTCCGGCAAGAATCTGGACCACGCCTGCGGTGGTTGTCACGCGTTTGAACCGGGCGTTGGAACGGGGCGGATCACCGAGATTCCAGCCAAATCGCGCCTGTCCCACGGCGCTCAAGGCATCGCCGATGCGCGCATATTCCGGCGGGACCTCGCCCTCCGACAAGGTCTGTCCCTGCATGTCTCGCGCCACAAACCAAAAACTCGGGCTTGTCGCCCGCTCGCGCGCCAATGCGGGTGTTTCGCGCAGGACGAGAGCGCCATTGGCACTGCGCCCGATGGAATCGCGCACGGCGTTGATCGTCGTATCTTCAGGATCGATCGACCCGAGAAATCCGGTGTACCAGAGCGCACAGAGCACCAGCACCACGAACAGCGTCAGCATGACCGCCTGCAGAAGGACGAGGCGGCTGACGAGCCGCCATTTCAATGAATGCGGCCTTGCCTGCGCCATCAGGAGAGGCGCTTCAACAGGTAGCCGACGCCGCGAATGGCGTGAATTTCAACGCCGGCGCCGGATTCCGTCAGCTTGCGGCGCAGCCGGGAAACATGGGTGTCGAGGGCGTTCGACTGGATTTCATCGTCAATACCGTAGACTGCTTCTTCCAGCGAAGAACGCAGCACCGTGCGCCCCATGCGCCGCAACAGCGTTTCCAACACCAGAAGTTCGCGGCGCGGCAGGTCGAACCGGTTGGCGCCGATGCTGGCTTCGCGGTTGATCAGGTCAAAGGACAGGTTGCCGACATTCAGAGGTTCCGAGGGCATGTTGAGGGGCCTGCGCAGCACTGCGCGCAGCCGCGCCAGCAGTTCTTCCACGGCAAAGGGCTTGGCAAGATAATCGTCCGCCCCCTTGTCGAGACCGGTGACACGGTCCGCCAATTCACCGCGCGCCGTCAGCACGATGACCGGAACGCCCTCACCTTTTGCCCGCAGACGCGGCACGATGGTCAGGCCGTCGCCGTCGGGCAACTGCCGGTCCAGCAGAATGGCGGCATAGGCGTTGAGCGACACGGCCTCCTCGGCATGGGCGAGCGAGCCCACGTGATCAACGATCATGTCGTAATTCTTGAGAGCCTCCCCAAGGGCAGCGGCCATTTCAGGCTCGTCTTCCACCAGCAAAATACGCACTATTCAGGACCAGTCATGTACGGGGTTAAAACATGGCGACACAAGGAATTTGGACACCGGCCGTTGCTTTGGCAAAATAGTACCGTTCAGGCCGCCATGGCGAGGCCCGTTCCCATTTCATACGCCGCAATCGCTGTGCCCTGCCCGCACTCTTCATTCGCTGCAACACAATTAGGCCACTCACATTGCACCAAGGTTGCGCCCTGCAACATCAGGGCAACTGCGCGCCGGGCAGGCTTTTCCCGCCTCAGAGCGCCTCGCTTTGATCCACCAGCTGGCGAACAATATCCGTCGGCACGACTTGCGCGAGCCTGGCCTGCGCTTCCCGCCACACGGGTATTGCCGCTTCGAGACGGCGCGCGCCGGTTTCCGTCAGCCACACCGCGCGGCGACGCAGGTCGGTTTCCACCAGGGTGATTTCGATCAGCTGTTCGCGCTCAAGCGTGCGCAAGTTGCGCGACAGGGTCGATTGCTCCAGGCCGCTGCGCTGGGCCAGCGCGCCCAGCGTATCATCGGTCAGGGCAGCAATCTGCGCCATCAGGCCAAGCTGCGCCGCGGTGAGGCCAAGATCCGCCAATTCGCGATCCAGAAAAGCCGTGATGCGGCGCGCCGCCAGACGGCTGTTCCAGCCCGCGCAATTCTCAACCAGCGCGCGGGCGTCGGTCCGCAAGGTTTTTTTCGGTTGTTTTGCCAAGGTCATGGATATATGCATATACATAATATGTATCTACATGGAAACCGGTTTTTGCGTACCCGCCCCCGAACCGGATAGTGCAGTTTGACGCGGAGTATCGAGACCATGCACGCCTCGCAACGAACGATCCTTGACACCATCGGCAACACATCGCTGCTGGCCCTGCGGACCATCCGCCCCGCCAACGGCGCCCGCATCCTCGTGAAGCTTGAAAGCGAAAACCCAACCGGCAGCATGAAGGACCGCATGGCGCTTGCCATGATCGAAGCGGCAGAGGCGGATGGGCGGCTAGCTGCCAACGGCACCGTGGTGGAATATACCGGCGGCAGCACCGGTGTTTCCCTGTCGCTCGTCTGCGCGGTCAAAGGCTATCCCCTGCACATCGTCACCTCGGACGCCTTTGCCCGGGAAAAACTCGACCACATGGCAATTCTTGGCGCCACACTGCACATCGTGCCAAGCGACAGCGGACGCATGACCGAGAAACTGACACGCGACATGATCGAGGCGGCGCGTATCATCGCGCAGCAAACCCCCGGCAGTTTCTGGACAGACCAGATGAGCAACAGGGATCAGCTGGCGGCCTATCACGCCATGGCCGCCGAAATCTGGGACCAGACAAACGGACGCATCGATGGCTTTGTGCAGAGTGTCGGCACGGCGGCTTCCCTCCGGGGAACCGGCGAGGCCTTGCGCCGGTACAATGACCAGATCCGCATCGTTGCGGTGGAGCCGGCGGAATCGCCTGTCCTGTCCGGCGGCAAGACCGGCGCGCATAAAATTGATGGGATTGGCGCGGGCTATGTCGTGCCGCTCTGGCAGGACGGCATCGCCGGCGGGATCGAACAGGTGTCGACGGAGGAAGCCAGCGCCATGGCCAAGCGGCTGGCGCGCGAAGAAGGACTGTTTGCCGGAACATCCACCGGAGCCAATGTGGTTGCGGCGCTGCGACTGGCCGATACGCTTGCCCCAGGTGCAATCGTCGTCACCGTCATGTGCGATACGGGCATGAAATATCTGAGCAGGAAATAGGAATGCGGACCCCAACGGGGCGCGTCAATGCAGCGTCCAGCGCTGCAGTATCTCGTATTCGGAGAGCCCCCGCTTGCTGTGGATCAAGACAAAATCCCTGACGACAAAGCGGATCGGCTCAATCGGCTGTTCGCTGATCGTTCGGGAATTGTAGAGAAGCGTCAAATGCGGGGTGAATGCGCCGCGATTTCCCGGCAGCCCGTTGCGCGTGAGGCAGGCGCCGAGAATCGTGTGGAGCCGGGTCAACCCCTCCCCCTCGCCGATCAGCACCAGCGGCTTCCGGCCCGGCTGGCCACCCTCGAAACTCTTAAGTGAGCGTAGCGCCATCTCAAACGGCGGTGTGGACACGGCACTCCCGGCCCGCTTGGCCGCGAAAAGGACAGGACTGGGCAGACGCGAGTAATCCCCCAGGTGGTACAGTGAAATATGAAACCGGCAAGACCCGGTAAGGCTCTTTCGCGTCAAACGATAATCGTTGATTACGCCGGTCCTGCGGGCATCGACAATCTCCTGCACATCGCCATCGAGCATGATGCCGAAGAAAAGCCGCTCCGGCAAAGCAGGCCGTTTCGGCCGGTTTTGCCAGTTATCGCCCAGATTCAATTCGCCCTGCATGGCCGACCTCCCGAAATGCAACCGCATTTCCGATCGGACAGCTTAGAACAAAAAGGGAACAATCCGCAAGTATTTTTGCGAATGCTCGTCTGGTCACCCGTTCCTGGCAACCATGGCAATGATGGTCTCGAACAGCTCGTGCTCCGCCTGCGCAGCGGTGATGTCGCCCGTTGCGGCGGCATAGGACAGCGCTTCGGCGGCACCGAGCATCGCCCACAAGCCCGCCGACGCAATGGTCCCGGCTCCGGCAAACGGCGCGAGCATCACCCGGCACTTCTCGATGAAGACGCCGTTATATTCACGCTTGATCTTCTCTAGTTCGGGCGATCCGGCAAGGGCCGCGATCACACCGGGGATTTCGCGCCCCTGCACCAGCACGCAGTCCACATAGGACGAGGCGATGACCGCAGCCCGGTCCGCCAGCGCCGGTTTGCTCGCGGCGAGCGCCGCGTCCATCAGCATTGTCTGGCGGGCATCGAAGTCCCGGTAAAGCGCTGCCAGCAAACCGGCGCGCGTGCCGAAATGATCATAGACCACCGGCTTCGTCACCCCAGCCTTTTCGGCAAGCCAGCCGAGCGTCAAGGCTTCTGTCCCCTCCTCACGGACAATCCGCCAGGCGACATCCAGGAGCTGGCGGAAGCGGTCCTCCCGCGTCAGCCGCCGGCGCGGACGGACAGCCGCCGTTTCATCCCTCGTTCGCATGCTTGACATCGCTATGTACCAAAAGTAACTTGCAGATTATAACTTACCAAAAGTATATAACATCAACCCGCCATCTGCAATCCGTTGACAGGAGTTTTGTCATGCACGCCCTCATCGTTGTCGCACATCCCGAACCCGCCTCCCTCACCCACGGCATTGCCGCACAGATCGCGGAGGGGTTGTCCCTGTCGGCTCCCGGCAACACCCCCGAAATCGCCGACATTGCGGCCGAAGGGTTCGATCCGCGCTTCTCCGCTGCCGATCTCGCCGTTCACCGCACCCGGGCTGTACCGCCCGCCGATGTCGCCGCCGAACAGGCGCGGATCGACCGAGCCGATGCTGTGGTGCTGGTCTTTCCCGTCTACTGGTGGTCGATGCCGGGACTGCTCAAGGGATGGATCGACCGCGTCTTTTCCAATGGCTGGGCTTTCGACTTCAGCCTGGACGGCGGCCTGGAAAAGAAGCTCCGCCACCTCAAGGTGCATCTCATCGGCGTTGGAGGCGCCGATGCGCGAACCTATACCCGGCGCGGTTACTTCGATGCCATGAAGACGCAGATCGATCACGGCATCTTCGATTATTGCGGTGCCTGTGTCGTCACGTCGGAGCTGCTGCTCGATTCGGAAACGCAGGATCCGGCAATACACCTCGACAGGGCGCGAACCATCGGCAGCAGGCTGTTTGAAGCATCGCCGCAATGCGGGATGCAGGCAGCCTGAGGGCGCCGTTCACCCCATCAGCCGGGGCAAAGCGGCGGCGAGTGCGTCCACGGCAAGGCGGACCCGCAGCGGCAAATGCGGCACCGGCAGCCACAATGCATAGGCGTCGTAGAGAAAATCCGGCTGATCCGGCAGCAGTCGCACAAGCGTTCCCGCGGCAATCCGGTCGCGGATGAGCCAGGACGGCAGCCAGGCCAGCCCCATGCCCGCCGTGGCAGCGTCGGCAATCGCGTCGAGATCATCCAGGCGCACGCGATTGACCGGCATCGCCTCGGCCGGCGGCTGGTCGCCGCGCGGAAACAGCCATGGGCGGATGCGGCCCGACCGGCGATACATGATGGCCTGGTGCCCGGCAAGGTCATCGACCACGCGTGGTTCGCCATGGTTCGCGATATAGGCGGGCGCGGCGCAGACAACCATGCGCTGGCGGGCGATCCGCCGCGCAATCACGCCGCCCCTGTCATCGGGAGTGCCGGTCCGGATGGCAAGGTCATACTCGTCCTCGGCGAGATCGACGAAGCGGTCGCTCAGCGACAGGTCAAGTTCCAGCATGGGATATTGCCGGGCGAGCCCGAGCAGTACGGGGGTGACGCAGTGCCGGCCGAAATGCGCGGGCATCGTCACGCGCAGCCGGCCGCGCGGTTCGGACAGCTGATCATCCGCGAGCGCATCTGCCGCTTCAGCTTCGGCCAGTATCGCCCGGCAACGTTCATAATAGGCACGCCCGAAATCGGTCAGGTTCTGGCGGCGTGTCGTACGGTTGATCAGGCGTACGCCCAGCCGCTCTTCCAGAAACCGGACATGTTTGCCGACCATCGGGCCGGACAGGCCAAGCGCGTCCGCAGCCGCGGCAAAGGAGCCGAGATCAACGGCCCTGACAAACACGGCCATGCTGGCGAGGCGATCCATATTCGAAACTCCTGGCTTCTACAGAACTTCATTATGCGCCATTTATCCGCATTTCTCCTACTGGCATAGCCTATTCCGTTCAAATCGTTTGGAGTTATGACTATGGCACGTGTTGTTCGTTTCCATGAATTCGGTGGTCCCGAGGTTTTGCGCATCGAGAACGTCGAGTTTCCCCAGCCCGGCCCGGGCGAGGTTCAAATCCGCGTCAAGGCCGTGGGGCTGAACCGTGCCGAAGCGCTTCTGCGCACCGGCACCTACATCGAAACGCCGGTTTTGCCGTCTGGTCTTGGCCTTGAGGCAGCGGGTATCGTTGAAGCGATTGGCGAAGGCGTCGAGAACTTTGCGCCGGGTGATACGGTCAGCATCATACCGCCCAAATCGATGGTGCGCTGGCCGGCCTATGGTGAACTGGTGACATTCCCGGCCGGATCGGTTGTCAAACACCCGCAAGGGCTCAGCTGGGAAAAGGCGGCGGCGCTGTGGATGCCTTACCTGACCGCGTACGGCGCGCTGATCGATATCGCCAAGCTGCACCGGGGAGACTTCGTCGTCATCACCGCGGCCTCGAGCAGCGTGGGACTGGCTGCAATCCAGATTGCCAACAGGGTTGGCGCGACGGCCATTGCCGTGACGCGCACCTCCGGCAAGAAAGAGGAACTGCTGGCTTTCGGCGCTGCCCATGTCATTGCCACCGCCGAGGAAGACCTGGAGACGCGGCTGAAGGACATTACCGGGCCCGACGGTGTGCGCGTGGTGCTCGACCCCATCGGCGGTCCGATATTCGGCCCGCTGAC
This sequence comes from Phyllobacterium sp. MT110, assembly GCF_058792715.1. NCBI lineage: Bacteria > Pseudomonadati > Pseudomonadota > Alphaproteobacteria > Hyphomicrobiales > Phyllobacteriaceae > Phyllobacterium > Phyllobacterium sp. MT110. The sequence continues at coordinate 157,969 of NZ_JBXAFE010000001.1, read as the reverse complement.
TGCCGCCATGGCACCGGGCGGCATCCTCGTGGAATATGGCGGCTTGAGCCCGGAACCGACCCCGTTCCCGCTGTTTACGGTGCTGAGCAAATCCCTGACGCTGCGCGGCTATCTCGTGCACGAGATCATTGGTGATCCCGAGCGGCTGGAAGCGGCCAAGGCTTTCATCCTGGATGGGCTGGCATCCGGCGCCCTGCAGCCGGTCATCGCCAGAACCTTCCCGTTCGACCAGATCGTCGATGCGCATCGCTTTCTGGAATCGAACGAGCAGTTCGGCAAGATCGTCGTGACAATTTGAGCAAACAGGGCTCCTCCCTCACGTTTCGAAATAGCGCAACCGGTCGAGATCGGACATCAACCCGGGCTGGTTCGGCTGCCAGTTCAACAGTTCGCGGGTGCGCGTACTCACGGCATGCGCATTCATACCGGCAAAGGTGGCGAACCAGCCGAAATGTTCGGCCGCCGCCTCGGGAGTCTTGGCCACAACAGGCACATTCAGCCGGCGGCCGATCAGCGTGGCGATGTCCTTGAACAGCACACCCTCCTCGGCAACCGCATGATAACGGTCGCCGCCGGTTCCCCGTTCAAGGGCAAGCCGGTAAACCAAAGCCGCATCTAGCCGGTGCACCGCGGGCCAGCGGTTGAGCCCTTCGCCGACATAGGCCGACACGCCTTTTTCGCGCGCGAGGTTGATGAGGTGCGGTACGAAGCCATGGTCGCCGTCACCATGAACCGATGCAGGAAGACGAACCACCGACGCCCGCACGCCATCGTCTGCCAGTGCCGCTGCAGTCGCTTCCGAAACGCGAGGCACAGCCGCGGAAGCCGGGCCGGGCAGGTCTTCTTCCGTCGCCGGGCGATCCCGTCCCAGATGTGCCATTCCCGTGGTGACAAGCAAGGGGCGATCCGAGCCTTTGAGCACAGCGCCAAGTGTCTCGATGGCGCGGCGGTCCATCTCGCAGTTCTGCGCGAATTTCGAGAAATCATGATTGAACGCCGTGTGGATCACCCCATCTGCGGCAGCAGCGCCATCGCGCAGGCTTGGCAGATCGTCGAGATCGCCGCGATGCGCCTGCGCGCCGAGGGCGGCAAGCGATTTGGCCGCCGCGTCCGTGCGGACAAGGCCGAGCACCTGATGGCCCGCCTTGACGAGTTCCTCCACGACGGCAGAGCCGACAAAGCCTGTGGCACCGGTAACGAAGACACGCATTCCACTTCTCCATTTTAAAATGACACGACCGCAATCTCGGCCGTGGTGGAGAAGATAGGCGGTTGGAGAAATACGATCTATGCTGTAAAGTCCGCATTATCTTCGCAATCGTCCGGAATGACCATGGATCCGCTCTCAGACGTCCTGTCCCTGCTGAAACCGCATAATTACATGTCCGCCGGCTTCGATGCCGGGGGCGAATGGTCGATCCAGTTTCCTGAAAGCCGGGACAGTATCAAATGCGGCGCCGTGGTTTCCGGTCAATGCTGGCTGTCCGTGGAGGGCGTTGCCGATGCCGTGCACCTCGGCACGGGCGACTGCTTCCTGTTGCCGTACGGCCGGTCGTTTCGCCTGACAAGCGATCTGACTTTGTCATCCGTCGAGGCTGTCACGGTTTTTTCCGCTGCGCGCAATGGCGGCATCGCCGTACACAAAGGCGGCGGCGATTGCTTTCTTGTCAGCAGCCGTTTTGCCCTGACCGGCAATCATGCCAGCGTGCTGTTGGGAATGCTGCCGCCGATCGTGCATATCCGCAAGGACACCGATCAGTCCGTGCTGCGCTGGCCTGTGGAACTGATGATGCGGGAGTTGCGCGAACGGCAGCCCGGCGGCTTTCTCCTCGTGCAGCACCTCGCCCATATGATGCTTATCGAGGCCCTGCGACTGCATCTGGCCGGAGGATTGCAAGGCGGCGTCGGCTGGTTGTTCGCTCTGGCGGATAAGCAGATGGGCGCGGCAATCAACGCCATGCATGACAATCCGGCGCGCCACTGGACATTGCAGACACTGGCGGAACGGGCCGGCATGTCGCGCTCAACCTTTGCACTCAAATTCAAGCAGGCCGTCGGAAAGTCCCCCATGGAATATCTGACACGCTGGCGCATGCTGGTGGCGGGAGACAGGCTGGAGAATTCAAGCGATCCCGTGTCCGCCATTGCCCTGTCGCTCGGTTATGACTCCGAAAGCGCCTTCAGTACCGCTTTCAAGCGGGTCATGGGCTGTTCGCCGCGCCAATACGGCCATAGCGGGAGGACCGCCTTATCATCGGAGAGCCCCCTCGCATCGCCCCTCGTGCGGCGTGCCCTTTCAGAATCGCCAGCTTAGATCACCACGCACCCCATGCGCCTGCACCGCCGACGACATCTGGCCGGTATAGGAAACACCCAGCGTGACAGTCTTCGTCACCGAGAAATCCAGTCCGGCTTCAGCAACGAGAGCATCCCGCGCAATGGGTGAACCCTCGACCGGGAATGGCGACCCTCCGGCCAAGGCGAATGTCGTATCCGGAGCAACATCGCCAAAGGCATGCTGCCATCCGAGCATCCCCCTTGCCGCCAGCTTGGCCGTGTCACCGACGGGAATATCCGTCCGGGCACGCAGGCCCAGCGTTGCATAGACGTTGTCATCATTGTCGCCGCGGGATTTGAGACCTGCAGTCCCGCTTTCCCCGATGCCGTCGGTGTGAAGGTTTGCATAGGCGAGACCTGCGAATGGCTCCAATGCCACACGATTGTAATCGAAGGCATAGCCTGCCTCCCCGAAAACCTGCACCGTTCTCGCGGTGTAATCGGCAGCGGATGCACCAAATGCCGTGGAACGGCTTGTTTCCACCGTGTGCCACGTGTGGGCCGCGCCAAAACGCAAGGCCAGCGCATCCATCTGCGTAGCGGCATAGGCAGCGATCGTATAGCTGTCGACGGATGCTGAGGACGCGCGTGCCGGAGCGTCAAGCGAACTGCTGCCATATCCTCCGGCAAAGCCTGCGCGCCATGACTGCCCGAATTCGCCATCAGCCCCCATATAGAATCCGCCCGAGGAGCGTTCGAGTTTCGCAGCATTCGCATTGCCGGACAGGTGCCCCCATGAACCGTAGGCCTGCCCCCAGACTGCCGAGGACGCATCGGGTGCGGCCGGGATCTGACCACCCGGACCGTAGGCCAGCAGAGGCATCGACGGAGACGGTGCAGTCCCCGATGCCGCGCGCAGCCGCGCGGAGATGACATCCCGGGCAAACCGGCTTTCGTCGAGCAATGCCGATTTGACGCTCGAATGGATTTCACCGGAGAGCGAGTCGAATATTGTCCGCGCATCATGGGCATTCGACCCGATGATCAGGTCGTAGATGGATGCGGCGGGATTGCCTGTCCCGGCAGTACCGGACAGCACCAGCCCGCCGAGACTTTCCACACCGGCACCCATCGATCTCTGGTTCTTCGTCGTGCCAATATCGGCAAAAGCCGTCTTGTTCCGCAAAACGCTCAGATAGACATTGGTGGCATCGTAGCCGAGTGTCAGGTCGAGGAAGGCGTAGTCAGCCTGCACACGGCTGAACGTTCCGGTAAGCCCGCCCGAAGCAAGGATCGTGTATCGGGCATCACCGCGAAACGTGCCCGGATTGAGGAAAGCATCAACTGTGCCACCGTCAAGCTGCGCCGTGCCCGTCACCTCGACGCGGCTGGTACCCTCCGCTGCGCCGATCTTGACCCGCATGCTGGCATCGGCGGATTGGTGATAGTTGCCATCAATTGTCAGCGTTCCGCCGGCGCCGCCCCAACCGCCATAGACGATGCCCTGATTGTCGACGTTCCCATAAATGATGCCGTCACCGGAAAGAGTTCCGCCACGCGCCACCAGCGTATCGGATGCGATACTGCCTGCCAGCGCCAGAGTACCACCATCAATCCGGGTTTTGCCGGCATAGGTGCTGTCGCCAAACATCAACAGCGCGCCATCGCCTGATTTGACCAAGCCGCCTGCGCCGGTAATGTCGTTGAACCATCGGCTCTGACCACCGTCAAATTTGACGTTGAAATCGCCCCAATCAAATTTCCCCGGCCCAAGCACGGCACGACCGGCATTGAGAAGTCCGTATCCGTAGACATCATCGACGCCGGGAGCGCCAATGTCGATGGCGGTTCCAAGCAGGACCTGCCTGACTTGATCCATCGTCATGTAGGGGAACATCTGTTTGACCAGGGCTGCGGCACCGGCAACGTGCGGCGCCGCAAAGGAGGTTCCGTTGATCTCCTGATACCCGCCTCGTCCGTCCACGGTAATGACGGAATAAGCGGGCGCAGTCAGACACCAGTTTTTGGCAACGCCGCACTGATTGCCATATTCATAATCATAACCGGTCACCGCCAGCCAGCCGCGTTTCAGCTCCGGAATGAGATAGGGCAACCCAGCTTCAATGGAGGGCTGGCTACGACTGTCGTTGCCGGTTCCCCAGATAAGCAGGGTGTCGTTGGCTACGGCGTGCCTGTACGCGGCGATTTCGGCCTTGTACGTCGAAGCGACGACATCGGGCGGATAATCCGTGATGCCAGCTTCCGTGCCATAGCTGTTGTTGATGATATGCACGTTGCGGGAAACCAAACCATATATCCCCGCAACGGCAGCCTTTGCATCGATGTACCCGTCTTCCTCTTCAGCATTCACGGCAACGATCGTCGCGCCTGGCGCAACACCATGCATTCCCTTGCCGTCCCTGTTTGCTGCAATCACACCTGCAACAGCAGAACCGTGCGTCACCGAGCTTGAATCGACATACCAGGGCTTGTCGGGCTGGACGGTGATCCCTTCTTCATATCGTCCGGCAAATTCGGGGTGATCCCTGGCAAAACCTGAATCGATAACACCAACCTTGACGCCGCTGCCATCCACACCCATGGCATAGGCATAATCGGCGAAAATGTAATCGAGCCAAAACTGAGTCTTGTATTCAGGTGTCCGCCACGTTTCTGGATCGGTGGGATCGCCTGCCGTTTGCGCGAATGCTGTCCCGGAAAAGCATACGGCTAAAAGCAACACGGCGACGTGCTGCCGGCACTTGCTGGCAAGTTTCATGGTCGTTTCCCCCAACCCCACCGTGCCCCCCTGGGAACGACAGCACAACTTCTAATTGTTGGAGGGATATCGTCCGGCCATTCGATCAGCCATACGGCATTTGCCGTATTTCGTGCCATACAGACGGCGAGGAAGCTCCCCGCGCTTTCCGTTGCAGACTGTTAACCCTGTCGTTCTGTTCCGGCGCCCGTGCTGTCGAAGTACGGCGAGTGCCGTATGTTCCCTGCGCATTTCCGGGCGTAATTGTCCCTCCGCATGATGTCGTCGCTTGGTTCGATCAATGTCGCGATCGTCCAAAATCGCTCCGGATAATGAGAGCGGTCCCATCTGCTGGAGGAATAATGATGTTGCCGCTCGAACAACTGATGCCATTTGTCCTGGCAACATTGCTCTTTGCCTGTATGCCGGGGCCGGCCATTCTCTACATGACCGCCCAGACGCTGACGCATGGAACCAGTGCCGGACTGAAGGCTGCCTGCGGTATTCATCTCGGCTGCTACGTGCACATTGTCGCGACGGCGCTGGGCTTGGCAGCACTCCTTCATAGCGCACCACTGCTTTACACGGTGATCAAGTTTGCTGGCGCCGCCTATCTCGTCTGGCTGGGCATCACCATGTTCATGGGCGGAAAAGGCGGGCACAAGGACACCGTTTCCGCGGGTCCCGGTGTTTTTCGCGACAGTGTCGTCGTTGAGGTCCTCAACCCGAAGACGGCGCTGTTCTTCCTGACATTTCTGCCACAGTTTATCGACGCCAATCTGAGTGCACCGGTCTGGCTGCAGTTTCTGCTGCTTGGCATCATCGTCAATCTCGCCTTTTCAGCGGCTGACGTTGCGGCTGTGGGCATTGCCTCGGTCACGCTTGGCCGGATGACGAAAGCCGGATCAGGATGGATTGTTCCAAAGGTCTGCGGGTCCATTCTGATCGGTCTGGGCGTCACATTGGCAACCAAGAATATCTGACGGGACACGGCCTTGCCGGCGTTCAGCCCGCGGACAGTCCAAGACGGATGGCATAGGCCGTCAGTTCGGCTCCACTGTGCAGATTGAGTTTACGCATGAGGTTTTCGCGATGTTTGCGTGCCGTGAGCGGACTGATCCCGAGACGCTCGGCAATATCACGTGTGGAGATGCCGTGAGGAATAAGGGTCAGGATTTGCTGCTCGCGCCGCGTCAGTTCGACCGGAGAGGCAATAGCAGGTTTGGGCTCATGGAAGCCGTCTTGCTTGCCGTGCTGGTCGACGGCAAAGCGCACTTCTTCGGCAACATAGGGTTCGCCGCACCGCATGGCCTCGATGGCGGCCAGAAATTCTGTCGCGTCGCCGCTTTTCGTCAAATAGCCGTTCGCGCCGGCATCAAAGGCGGCGCGAACAGAACGCGGTTCCAGATTTGCCGTTACAATCAGAATCTTCAGCTCGGGCCAGGCCGCTCGCACATTCCTGATGAACTGAAATCCGTTCACGCCCGGCATGCCAAGGTCAAGAATGAGAAGATCGGCGGCCGTTTCCCGGAGCAGGCGGTCGACCGTGTCGCCATCCGCCGCTTCGCCGGCAACCGTCACGCCGTCGATGGTCGAAAGCAGGAGCTTGAGCCCTTCACGCACAAGAGCATGATCGTCAGCAAGGATGACCCGCGAAAACTCGAGCATAAGGCGTACCTTCTTGTTAAAAAACCAACGGCGTGCATCATGCTCGCATTCCCGAGCCAGAGTTAAAACAGCAATGAGAATTGATCAACATTTACAACCCCATCTTATCGATCTTTTATACCGACAATCTTACGCAGTATTATTTGCCAACTTCATTATTCCCCTTCCGGTTTTGTATGTTCTCTGGAATTTTGTACAAAGCGAGCTTCTTGTGTCGTGGGTGGGGGCGATTTACTGCCTGACAATCGCCCGTGTCCTGACATCAAGACGCTATTTCGGGCGCCCTAAATCCGAGGCGGAACAATCCGGCACGGCTCTGTCGGCCTGGGCCTGGCGTTTCACGATCCTGTCCTGGGCATCGAGCGCATTGTGGGGTTTGCTTGGCTGGTTCGGATTTTTATCGGCAGAGCCGCAAATGCAGGCTTTCACCACCATCGTGCTCACCGGCCTGGTATGCGGCGCCATTCCATCACTGTCCGCATTTCCACCGGCCTATGCGGGTTCGCTGATTGCCATGCTGTTGCCCATGGCAATCCGCGCGCTGACGGCGGAGGCGGCGATCAATGACGTTTATCTGGTGTTTGTTGTTTGTCTTGCCGGTGTCAATCTTTACTACAGCCGTGTGTCGTACAAATCGATGGTCGAGACCGTTCTGCTGCGTTTCGAGAACGTGACACTCATTACCCAATTGAAGGAAGAGCGGGACAAGGCCCGGGCGGCCGATCGCGCCAAGTCGCGTTTTCTGGCTGCGGCAAGCCATGACCTGCGCCAGCCCCTGCACGCGCTCAGCCTCTTCAATTCGACGCTGGCCACGCTGGGCGAACGGGGCGACGTCCGCGGTGCAGACGCACGCACGCTGGCGAAGCGGGTAAAATCGATCACGGGAAACCTCAGCGGCTTGCTGAATGCATTGCTCGACATGTCGCGCCTGGACGCCGGCATCGTCACAACCGCTAGAGAACCCGTTTCACTGTCGCGCTTGTTCGATGATCTGCATGACGAATTCAGCGGAACCGCGCGGGAGCGCAACCTCGAATGGCGTCTGGCTGATCGCGATCTCTGGGTCTACACCGACCCGATGATGCTGCGGCGTATCCTGGCAAACCTTCTCACCAACGCATTCAACTACACCGACCACGGGAAAATTCTCCTGGGTTGCCGCAAGCGCGGTTCAAATGTCGAGATACAGGTGCTCGATACCGGTATCGGCATTCCTCCCGACCAGCAGGAAACGGTGTTCGACGAATTCCACCAGTTGAACAATCCGGCGCGGGATCGCGAAAAGGGGCTGGGCCTTGGTCTGGCAATCGTCCGCCGCACGGCGCAATTGCTCGGTCATCCCTTGAGGCTCGTGTCGCGGGAGGGTCGCGGTTCGATGTTTTCGATCCTTGTTCCGCTGACGTCGCGCCCGCCGGCGTCTCTCCCCGCGCGGCGGGCTGCACTTTCCGGCTCTCTCTGCATCATGGTGGTCGATGATGAACCTGATGTTCTCGACGCCATCACTCAGTTGCTGACGGTCCTGGGGCATAGGGTTTACGCGGACAAATCTGCGGCGGCTGTGATACGGCTCCACGCTTCGGCACCGGAACGGACGCCGGTGGATTTGATCATCGCCGATTACAGACTGGCGACAGGAACAACCGGATTGGAGGCGATTGCCGACCTGTTCAACCATCTGACCTATACGGTTCCGGCGTTCCTGCTGACAGGCGATACATCCCCGTCCGTCCTGAAACAGATAGCCGAAAGCGGCCTGCAAATGCTCAACAAACCCGTCGATGGCGACGCTCTTCAGGCCGCTATCGACAAAGCCGTGCACCGGAACATGCCTCAGAGCCTTTCCTGATCAGCTATGCTGGTATGATGCGGACCTTGTACGTGCCTACTTTGGGCGAGGAACCGGTAATCTGCAGCTCATTGTTTTCAAACTGGAAATGCGAGGACGTGACCCGGAATTCCGTATGGACAAAGACCGGATTGAGCTCGCCTTTTTCTGCAAACCGCACGGACGAAACATCGTCGTCGCGAAAACTGAGATATACTCGGGTGTTTTCGTGCGCCAGACGCGTGCTTTGGAAGATGACATCGGCATCGAAACGGCACCGCTCGCCCCTATCCCTGTTGATGCCAAAATGCTCGATGAAATTGCCCATAGCCTCAAAATTCCTGGCTATTTCAGCAATATCCTGTTCAGACTCATTCATGACTGTTCTTTCGTATGGCGCCGAACGATTAAATCACGGCTTCATCGCACTCCTGCCAAAGGGACACGATGGCGTCGATTGTCCTTACTCTACTCGACTGTTCTGAGAAATGATAACACATTGATCTAACGACGTGATTTTTCCGGACACGACAGTCTTCCCGCCACAAGCGCGTTCGCCATCAGCTTCCGGACGCCATATTTGTGGAACGGAATGACCACCAGAAGATAAAGTTTGCCGTACAGATTGTGGACGATGCAGATGGTAGAGACAACTACGCGCATTCTGTCGCCATCGGAAACCTTTAGAACCGATAGCCTGAAATCCATGTGTTTGTTATTGCGCCCGGCAATGACTTCATCCTCACTGAGCGCGAAGATCGGCCAGACGCCGATCGTTTCACCGACGACGTAGCGATCTTTGATCTCGACATGGAGGATTTCGGACGCGGTCGGCGCATCCAGGCCCGAAAGGGAGGCGATCCTGTTGCGGACGATCAGGAGAAGCTTCATCCACAGCGGACGATGCGCGAAAATGCTGCGGAAGACATCGACAATGGCAAGATCTTTGCATCTCAGCGGCACCCCATACGAGTCGCGGAAATAAGCCTGTTGGATAATCTCGCGGCTGAGCAAGCTGCCAGACGGTACATCGCATTCAACGACGTTCATACGAAACTCCTAACCTGGTCATGCGTGCGATACGTGATCGAGGTGGGTGCCTATAAGCGGGTCACCTTAACGAGGCCTCAGCCCTGCAAGTCCTCCAGATAAATACTGATATTGGCGAACATCACCGAAAGCGTGAGGACGATTTCCTCGACGTTCAGCACGCTCAGACAATATAGCAGGGCGTGGACGTGCGCTACAAGAAGGACGGCGAACGCGACGATGTAAAGTCCGGCGAGTGTTTCGGCATAAAGATCGTGATCTTTGGCGAGGCGTCGACCCTGGCTGGTCCCGCGAATAACCGGCCTGCATCGCGGTCAAACTTCCCGCTGATTACCGAAACGTATCGTCAGCATAATTTCGAAGACTTGCGAAGGCAAATCTCTCTGTCAATGGCTCGAAGCAAAAAGCACCGCCGCGAGCATCAATGGCCGTGACGGTGCTTTGAAAAATTCACCAAGCACGGTGTCTGGACGGGTTAAATCATTCCCACTCGATCGTGCCTGGCGGCTTCGACGTGACGTCATAGACGACGCGGTTGATGCCCTTGACTTCGTTGATGATCCGCGTGGCCGCCTGGCCAAGGAAGCTCATGTCGTAGTGGTAGAAGTCGGCTGTCATGCCATCGACAGAGGTCACGGCACGCAGGGCGCAGACGAATTCGTAGGTCCGGCCATCGCCCATGACACCGACGGTCTGCACCGGCAGAAGCACGGCGAATGCCTGCCAGATCACATCGTAAAGGCCCGCCTTGCGGATTTCATCGAGATAGACCGCATCGGCCTCACGCAGGATTTCCAGCTTCTCGCGGGTGATGCCACCGGGGCAGCGGATGGCAAGGCCGGGACCGGGGAACGGATGGCGGCCGATGAAGGAATCGGGCAATCCGAGTTCCTTGCCAAGCACGCGTACTTCATCCTTGAACAGCTCACGCAGCGGCTCGACCAGTTGCATGTTCATGCGCTCGGGCAGACCGCCGACATTGTGGTGCGACTTGATCGTCACCGAAGGGCCGCCAGTGAAGGAGACGCTTTCGATCACGTCGGGATAGAGCGTTCCCTGTGCGAGGAAATCGGCACCGCCAAGCTTCTTGGCTTCTTCCTCGAACACTTCGATGAACAGGCGGCCAATGGTCTTGCGCTTCTTCTCCGGATCGGATTCGCCTTCCAGCGCGTCGATGAAACGATCCTGCGCGTTCACAAGAATGAGCGGCAGGTTGTAATGTTCGCGGAACATGGCAACCACATCGGCTGCCTCGTTCTTGCGCATCAGACCGTGGTCGACAAGAATGCAGGTGAGCTGATCGCCAACCGCTTCATGGATCAGCAAGGCAGCGACGGAGGAATCAACACCGCCCGAGAGGGCGCAGATCACCTTCTTGTCGCCAACCTGCTTGCGGATCGCAGCGACGGCCTGTTCGCGATAGGCGGACATGGTCCAGTCGCCCTTGATGCCGGCAATGCGATGCACGAAATTCTGCAGAAGCTTGGCGCCGTCGGGCGTGTGCACGACTTCCGGATGGAACTGCACGGCATAGAATTTCTTGGCTTCGTTGGCGATGGCCGCGAACGGCGCGCCGGTCGATGTGCCGACAACCTTGAAACCGTCAGGGATGGAAACGACGCGGTCGCCATGACTCATCCAGACCTGATGGCGTGTCCCCTTGGCCCAGATGCCGTCGAATAGGGCGCATTCTTCCTGAATGTCGAGGAAAGCGCGGCCGAACTCGCGGTGATGGCCGCTTTCGACCTTGCCGCCAAGCTGCGCGCACATGGTCTGCTCGCCATAGCAGATGCCAAGAACCGGGATATCCGATTCAAACACGGCCTGCGGCGCGCGCGGGCTGCCGATATCCACGGTGGAATGCGGACTGCCGGATAGAATGACCGCCTTCGGCTTGATGCGGCGGAATGCTTCGTCAGCGGATTGGAAAGGAACGATCTCGGAATAGGCACCAGCTTCGCGCACACGGCGTGCAATCAGCTGCGTTACCTGGCTGCCGAAATCGACGATGAGGACTGTATCGGGATGAGTGGGTGTGTTCATGGCGGGCCTTTAAAGCAATTGCCGAGTCGATGCAATGGGTCACTCCACCACACGCGGATGCCAATTGCATTTGTTCACAATTTGGGTGGGATGAGTTGCATCTGCGTGGTTTGCGCCAATTTATTCGGTTGTCCCAAGCGTGATCGCCCCGGTCTCCAGTGCCTGGCCCATGGCTTCCACGGCCAACGCCAGTTTTTCGTCGATCACATGCAGATATTCGGTCCAGTCACCGACATGGCGCAGGTCGGCAGCACCGTCGGAAATGCCGCGCAGCCCGATCAGTGGCAGGCCAAAACGCTGGCAGGCGCGCAATATGGCGAAGGTTTCCATCTCCACCATATCCGCATCGATCCGGTCATAGGCGCTGCCCGAGACGATGTTCGCGCCGGTTGAAAGCGATGCTTCCTTCACGCCCGGGATACGCAGCGGCAAAGGTACGGTGACCGGCAGATCGAGAAACGGCGTTGCCCCCTTGGTAAAGCCAAGCGGCGAAGCGTCCATGTCGCGATAGGAGACGCTTGTCGCCTGGTAGACTTCGGTCTGCTCCAGCGTCCGCGACCCGGCTGATCCTAGCGATACAACGAGGTCCGGTACGATTCCATCCCGTTCCAGCGCGGCGAGATTGGCCGCAAGGCTGACCGCTGCCTCCACCGGCCCGACACCGGTCATCAGCGGCCGGAACAGCCGCTGCAGATGCGCCCCATACTCCGCGTCCACCGCCATGACGAACAGCACCTGTTTGCCGCCAATAGCGGCCAGTTGATAGGGCAAACTCATGTCAGGACACCGGATTGAGCAGATACAGCGATGCGTTGAGAAGCGTGGCGAAGGCGACCCAGACGAGATAGGGAATGAACATGAGCGCGGCGGGCCGTTCAGGCTCCCATGTCACCCGGATGAAGGCGATGATCGAGACCAGCAAAAGCGCGATGACCAGCAAGGCAAATCCCATCTGCTGGAAGCCGAAAAAGGTCGGAGACCACAGGAAATTCAGGACGAGCTGCGCCCACCAGAATTGCTGGGCGGAGGTCATATCGAGATCCCACACACGCCATCCGGCAACGGCGATCAGGACATACAGGATCGTCCACACCGGCGCGAAAATCCAGTTCGGCGGGTTGAATGAAGGCTTGACCAGCCCGGCATACCATTCGCCAGGCAGCGTGATATAGCCGATGGCAAGCCCGCCACCGACAGTCAACACGAGAAACAAGAGAAACCCTACGGACCGGGACATGGTAGAACCTTTCCTGCGGACAATGTCGCGGATGGTTGTACCGTTATTTCTCGCGTCTGAGAACAGAAATGAAGAAGCCGTCTGTCGACGTCGACAATGGCGACAGGATCGTGTTGCCATCCTTGAACAAGGGCCCGAGACCGTCGCTCGCCGAGACCGCCTCCTGCCAGAGCGGGCGGGTATCGACCGGGGTATAATCAGGGTTTGCCCCCAGGAACGCAGCGACCTGCTGGCCGTTTTCCGGCGCAAACAGCGAGCAGGTGATGTAGACCAGCCGCCCGCCCGGTTTCACATAGGCCTTGGCCGCGTCAAGCACCTCACGCTGTTCCACCTCGCGCCGTTCCAGCTGCTGCTCGCTGAGGCGCCACTTCGCGTCCGGCCTGCGCCGCCAGGTGCCGGAACCGGTGCAAGGCGCATCGACCAGAACGAGATCCATCTGGCCTTCAAGCGGAATGAGTTCGCTGGAATTGGCGTGGGCCTGCGCATTGCGCACCCCTGCCCGTTTGAGCCGGTCAAAAATGGGGGCAAGCCGGGCGCGTTCCGCGTCATAGGCGTGAATTTGCCCCTTGTTGCCCATCTGGGCCGCCAGCGCCAGCGTCTTGCCACCAGCTCCGGCGCAGTAGTCGAGCACCTGTTCGCCAGGCCTGGCACCGCTGAGTTTGGCAGCGATCTGCGAGCCGAGATCCTGCACCTCGAAAAGGCCACGCTGGAAGGCCGGTTCCGCCTGCACGTTCGGATGACGGCCCATGGCGCGCAGCGGCGGCACCCGGACGGCGGTTTCCAGCAGCGGCGCGGCGCTGGCTCCGGCGCGAACCAGTTCCTTCAGCACCTTTTCGCGATCGGCCTTCAGCGTGTTGACGCGCAGATCGACCGGCGGGCGGTCGCTGAGGGCAGCGGCTTCACCCACCCAGGCATCGCCGAAAATTGACTGGAAATGCGGCACACACCATTCTGGCGTGTCGGCGCGCACATGATCGGGCGCCGCCGCGAGGTCACGCTCCTGCCAAATGGCCATGCGGTCGGCTTCGAGCGGTGCGGGCGCGAACTTGTCGCCGTCCAGCGCGGCATTGATTTCATCGATAACCAGTTCGGCATCGGACAAGAGCACGCCAAAGGCAATATGACGGGCCGCGTTGCTGTCCATGCGCCAGCCGAGCGACAATTTCCGCCGCAAGGCATCATAAACGATATTGCCGATGACCGCGCGGTCACCCGCACCGGCAAAGCGGTGCGACAGTCCCCAATCCTTGAGCGCATCGGAAGCCGGGCGTTTGCGGGTCTCAATATCGTCCAGTACTTCGATTGCCGCCTGCAGGCGTCCGCCAAGTCGCATGGGAATTCCTTCTTGTTGTCTACCGGCTTCGCATACATGGCAAAGCCAATAAAAGAAAGCCGGAGCATCACGCTCCGGCTTTCACATTGAACAACAAAGTTGTTGCAGGCAGCGATTACTCGGCCGCGGCGTGCTTTTCTTCGTTGGAAATCGCGTTGGCTTCATAGCCATGCGCTTCCTTGAGGGCAGCCCGCACGCCGGCTTCATACGCGGGATGAACGCGCTTGAAGTGTGCCAGCTGGCGCTCGATGATTGCGCCGGGAACACCGCCCATTGCCGCGGCAATGTTGGAGAACAGGCGTGCACGCTGACCGGCGTCGAACAGGTTGAACAGTGCCGTCACCTGACCGTAGTCATCGTTGCCGATGCGGTGGTTGTAGCGATCCGCATTGCCGGAAAGAGCCAGCGGCGGCTCTTTTGCCGACGGCTGCTCGACGGCGCCCGAGAAGCTGTTGGGCTCGTAATAGGCATCGACATTGCCGGTCTTCTGGCCAAAGAAGTTCATCTGGCCATCCTTGTGGTAGTGATGGACCGGGCACTTCGGCTGGTTGACGGGCAGTGCTTCATAGTGCGTGCCAAGGCGGTAGCGATGCGCATCCGCATAGGAGAACACACGCGCCTGCAGCATCTTGTCCGGCGAATGACCGATGCCGGGAACGACGTTCGACGGCGAGAAGGCAGCCTGCTCGATCTCGGCGAAATAGTTGTCGGCATTGCGGTTGAGTTCCATGACACCGATTTCGATCGGCGGGAATTCAGCATGCGGCCAGACCTTGGTCAGATCGAACGGATTGTAGGAAGTCTTTTCCGCATCGCTTTCGCTCATGATCTGAACCTGAACGGTCCATTTCGGGAATTCACCGCGTTCAATGCCGCCAAACAGCTCTTCCTGGTAGGTTTCGCGTGATTTGCCGATCAGGGTTTCAGCTTCAGCATTGGTGTAATGCTTGTGGCCCTGCTGGGTCTTGAAGTGGAATTTTACCCAGAAGCGCTCGCCATTGTCATTCCAGAAGGAATAGGTGTGCGAGCCGTAACCGTTCATGTACATCGGCGCGACCGGCAGACCGCGATCCGACATCAGGATTGTAACCTGGTGCAGGCTTTCCGGCGACAGCGACCAGAAATCCCACATGGCGGTGGCCGAACGCATGTTGGTGCGTGGATGGCGCTTCTGCGTGTGAATGAAATCAGGGAACTTCAGCGGATCGCGCACGAAGAACACCGGCGTGTTGTTGCCGACCAGATCCCAGTTGCCTTCGCTCGTGTAGAATTTGAGGGCGAAACCGCGCACGTCGCGCTCGGCATCGGCGGCGCCAAGTTCACCGGCAACCGTGGAAAAACGCAGCAGCAGCGGCGTTTCGGTGCCCGGCTGCAAGGCCTTGGCCTTGGTGTAGCGGGAGATATCGCCGGTGATCTTCAGCGTGCCGAATGCGCCCCAGCCCTTGGCGTGAACAACACGTTCCGGAATGCGTTCACGGTTCTGGTGGGCAAGCTTTTCGAGCAGCTGATAGTCGTCCAGGAGAACAGGACCGCGTTCGCCCGCAGTCCTCGAATTCTGATTGTCTGATACCGGTGCACCGGCAGTTGTTGTCAACGTCGGACGGTCAGCCATTGGCTTCTCCTTGAATTTCGTTTTTGACACTATTTTCAGAATCGCACGGCGCGCGGGCTCTCTGCGATCTCAGGGGTGACCATAGAACTATTCCAATCATAGTTTCCAATTGAATTTAGAATTATTATTGATAGGATTTGGTTATCATGTTTTCCGTCCGTCAGATGCGCTATTTCGATATCCTCGCCACCACCCTGCATTTCCGCAAGGCGGCAGAACTCGCACGCATTTCGCAGCCGGCGCTTTCGGCGCAGATCGCGGAGATGGAGCAGCGGCTGGGAACCCCCCTGTTCGAGCGGACGCGCCGCACAGTGGTTCTGACCGATATGGGCAAGCGGCTTTTGCCGCGGGTTCGCGGCATCCTGAACGGCATCCGATCGCTGGAGGAACTGGCGTCGCAGCGGCGCGGCATTCTGCAGGGCCGCCTGCGGCTGGGGATCATCCCGACAATAGCGCCCTATCTCCTGCCCATTCTCATTCCGGAACTGCGCGAAGCCTATCCGGAGCTGACCATCGAGTTGCGCGAGGCGGTGACGTCAAAGCTGGTCGAGGATCTGCGGCTCGGCGATCTCGACGCGCTGATCGCCGCCTTGCCGATCGACAGCGATGGCATTGTCGCCAAACCGCTGTTCCGCGACCGGTTTCTGATTGCCACGTCGAGCAATGATACCGACATTCTCACCTCGCCGATGACCCAGGAGAGCGTGGCGCTGGAACGGCTGCTGCTGCTCGAAGAAGGCCACTGCCTGCGCGATCAGGCCCTGGCGGTGTGCACCAGCGTCAAGCAGCGGCAGCTGGTCAATTATGGCGCCACCAGCATGACAACCCTGCTGCAGATGGTCAGTCATGGCATGGGCCTGACGCTGATCCCGGAAATTGCCGTGCGCACGGAGGCCAGCCGCAACAATGTGCGCATCCTTGCCTTTGCCGATCCCGAACCCTCGCGGGAGATCGGCCTGATCTGGCGCCGGCAAAGCGAAAGACGCGACGATTTCGAGGCCCTTGCCGCAACGATTGTCGAGTGCGGCAGGCGATTGCTGATCTCAGCCGAAGAGCTGGACGATCTGGCGGCTTAGTTCCTGACCGTTCCCGGCAATCCCCTCACCGCTTCTAAGCCGTTGCGGGTATCGCCAGATGCAGCGCGAGAATGAGCCAGAGAATACCGTTCAAGAGATAGCCGATGGTGAAAATCGGCTGGCGCAGCCTCAAACGGTTCGACGTCACATGCACGACGGTGTGGGCGACGCGTGCTGCCACAAACAGCCAGGCAACAATGACGGCAAGGAACGATGAGCCATTGACCACATAAAGCGAAATGCAGACGGCGTAGAACAGGACGGGCAGCTCATAAAGATTGATCAGGTTGCGGATCACCGTGACGCTGACCTCCGGCTCCTTCAGCGGCAGCTTGAAATCGCGGGGCGACGCCTGGCCGCTCTTGACCGCCTCCATCCGGCGAAGGAATACCAGGCCGTAGACGATATAGATCAGCGCGGTCAGTGCGATCATCGGCCAGAAAATTGCGGTCTGCGACATGGTTCCTCCAAGGTTGGCGCATCTTACGTTTACGTTCATTTTTTTCGCAAGCTGTTAATTCAACCCGGGAATTGCGGACAGGCCAGCCGCGAGATGATCGACAAACGCCTTTACCTTGCGCGGCAGAAACTTGGCCGAGGCATAGACCACGTGCATATCCATGGGGGCATAGCGGTAAGCGGGCAGCACGCGAACCAGCGTGCCGTCGTCGAGAAACGGTTGGACCAGCGGCACCTGCGCCCCGCCAATGCCCACGCCCGCACACAGAGCCTGATTGAGCACGAAAGCGTTGTTGGCGAGAAAGCCTGATTTGACCGGCACGACAATCGGCCCCTCCGGGCCGATCAGCGGCACCGCCTCGCCCTGCGGCGACCAGATGAACCTGACATGCCGGTGCTCTGACAGTTCCTCCGGCAGCAGGGGGCTGCCATGGCGCGCGAGATAGTCCGGCGAAGCCACGAGAATACGCTCGAACGTCGCCAGTTTCCGTGCCACCAGCCCGGAGGAGGCCAGCGCGCCGAACCGGATGGCAACGTCCACACCCTCGGCCACCAGATCGGCAAAGCGGTCATCGAGAATGAATTCGACAGTCAAATCCGGGTGCTGGCGCTGAAAATCGATCAGCATCGGCGTCAGGTGCAGCTGGCCGAAACCGACAGGCGCGTGCACGCGAAGGTTGCCTTGAACCGAAGCTGTGAGGCCAGCCAACGCCTCTTCCGCCTCCTCGACGCTCTGCAGGATATGCCGCGCCCGCTGGTAATAGGTCTCGCCGCTGTCGGTCAGGGCCAGCTGGCGTGTCGAGCGATGCAGCAGCCGCATGTTCAGATGACGCTCCAGCGCCGCCATCTGCTGGCTTACGGCCGGTTGCGTGAGCCCCAGTTCCCGCGCCGCCGCCGACAGCGAGCCAAGCTCCGCCACCCGTACGAACGTCTTCATTGCAGCAAAGCGATCCACTCATCACCTCAAATATTTTCTTATGAATGATATCACCATTGATAGACTACGCAAACCTATGCAAATGGATGATGCTGACGGCACCAACAAATATGGAGCTGTTGAAATGACGCAGGACATGAAAAAGGCCGTGATTGTGGGTGCCAATGGCATCATCGGCGGCAACCTCATTGCATATCTCAAGGAATTGGGTGACTGGCAGATCGTCGGCCTGTCCCGGCGCGGCGGGATAGCGGATGGCAGGCTCAGCCACATCGCCGTCGATCTGCTTGATGCGGCGGATGCCAAGGCAAAGCTCGCGCACCTCACCGATGTCACCCATATCTTTTATGCGGCCTATCAGGACCGTCCGACCTGGGCGGAGCTGGTGCCGCCGAACCTTGCCATGCTGGTCAACGTGGTCAATGCCATCGAACCCATCGCACCCGGCCTCCGGCACATCAGCCTCATGCAGGGATACAAGGTCTACGGTGCACATCTCGGCCCGTTCAAGACACCGGCGCGCGAGAGCGATGCCAATCACATGCCGCCGGAATTCAACATCGATCAGCAGGATTTTCTAGAAGCCGCGCAAAAGGGAAAACGCTGGACATGGTCCGCGCTGCGCCCGTCCGTCGTTATCGGATACGCGCTGGGCAACCCGATGAACCTTGCCTCGGTAATCGCCGTCTATGCCTCGATGTCCAAGGAACTTGGCATTCCCCTGCGCTTCCCCGGAAAGCCCGGGGCCTATGACAGCCTGCTTGAAATGACCGATGCCGGTCTGCTGGCGCGGGCGACGGTGTTCATCGCCACCGATCCGGCTGCAGGCAATCAGGCCTACAACATCAACAATGGCGATCTCTTCCGCTGGAGCGAGATGTGGCCGAAAATTGCCAAGTTTTTCGATCTGGAGGTTGCCCCGCCGCTGCCCATGTCCCTGAACGTGGTGATGGCCGACAAGGAACCGCTCTGGGAGAAAATGGTTGGAAAGCACGGTCTTGCGGCAGTCCCCTACAGGGATGTCTCGTCATGGGGATTTGGCGATGCGGTGTTCGGCTGGAATTACGATTTCTTCGCCGACGGCAGCAAACTGCGGCGCGCCGGCTTCCACGACCATATCGATACGGAAGAAATGTTCCTGAACGTCTTCCGGGATCTGCGGGCGCGGAAGATTATTCCGTGAACAGCCTCCCTTTAGGGAGGTCAAGTCGCGAAAGGTTCGCCCTTGCGGCGCGCAATATCGTAGTTCAGGAAAAACTCATCGAGCTGCGGCGGGGGCACTTTTGTTCCCGCCAGCATCGCATGCGCCTGCCCGCGATGATGAATCTGGTGCACGAACAGATGGGACAGAACAAGCCGGATCGGCTCCTGTGAAACCTGCCCGTCCTGCCATTCGATCATAACGATCCGGTCGAGATCCGGCGCACTCAGACTGTCGCAAAAGGCGATCAGATCGGCGTCGAACGCCTCCTGCGCTACTCTGAGATCAGCCAGGTTTGGAAAGGGAATATCCCCGACGAGGCTGATGTTCTTGCGCCCGACGCCGGTCATGTCAGCCAGATAGATGTGATCGACAATGAGATTGTGGTTCAACGTCATCTGCAGCGACGGGAAGAAACTGATCCGCTCCTGCGCGAATTCCGCATCCGTCAGCCCGGCACAGGCGCCGAGTAGCCGATGGTTCGACCAGGCGCTGTTGCGCGCCATGGCCGAGAAGTGGTCGCGGAGGGCGTTGTCAGACATGGCCTCCGCGCCCCGATCAGTTGCCGCCCGGATAGTTCGGGCTTTCGCGCGTGATCGTCACGTCGTGGGTGTGGCTTTCCCGCAGGCCCGCATTGGTGATGCGGACAAAGGTCGCCTTGTCGCGGAACTCTTCCAGGTTCTTGGCACCGACATAGCCCATCGATGCACGAAGACCGCCGGCAAGCTGATGCAGCACGCCTGACACCGGCCCCTTGTAGGCCACTTGGCCTTCAATGCCTTCCGGCACAAGCTTGAGCTCGTCGCGGACTTCCGCCTGGAAGTAGCGATCCGCCGAACCACGGGCCATGGCGCCGACCGAGCCCATGCCGCGATAGGCCTTGAAGGAACGGCCCTGGTAGAGATAGACCTCGCCGGGGCTTTCCTCGGTTCCGGCAAGGGCGGAACCTGCCATGGCAGCGGCGGCACCGGCCGCAAGCGCCTTGGCGAAATCGCCGGAATATTTGATGCCGCCATCGGCAATGACCGGAACACCGGCCTTGTGCGCGGCTTCCACGGCCGACATGATGGCGGAAAGCTGCGGCACGCCGACACCGGCAACGATGCGCGTGGTGCAGATCGAGCCCGGTCCGATACCGACCTTGACAGCATCGGCACCCGCATCGATCAGCGCCTGCGTGCCCGCAGCCGTTGCGACGTTACCGGCAATGATGCGCACGGCGTTCGACATCTTCTTGGCGCGGGTGACCGCATCCAGGACACGCTGCGAATGGCCGTGGGCCGTGTCGATGACGAGCACGTCGACACCGGCGGCAATCAGCCGTTCGGCGCGCTCGAAACCGTCTTCGCCGACGCTGGATGCAGCCGCAACCCGCAGGCGTCCCTGTGCATCCTTGGCGGCATTCGGGTTCAGCTGCGACTTTTCCATATCCTTGACGGTGATCAGACCGACGCAATGGCCCTTGCTGTCCACCACCAGCAGCTTCTCGATGCGGTGCTGGTGCAGCAGGCGCTTGGCTTCCTCGTGCTGGACATTGTTTTCGCGCACGGTGATGAGGTTTTCACGCGTCATCAGCTCGTAAATCTTCTGATTGGGATCGGACGCAAAGCGCACGTCGCGGTTGGTCAGGATGCCTACGAGACGGCCCGGCTTGCGGCTGCCCTCGCCGGCGTTCTCGACCACCGGAATGCCGGAAATGCCATGGGCGCGCATCAATGCCTGCGCATCGGCAAGCGTTGCGTCCGGGCCGATGGTGACCGGGTTGACGACCATGCCGGATTCGAACTTCTTGACCTGCCGGACCTCTTCGGCCTGCAGTTCCGGTGTGAGATTGCGATGGATGACGCCCATGCCGCCAGCCTGAGCCATGGCAATGGCCAGGCGCGACTCGGTAACGGTGTCCATGGCAGCGGAGAGCAGCGGCAGGTTCAGTTCGATATCGGGAGCAATGCGGGTGCGAATGTCAGTCTGGCCGGGCATGACTTCGGAATGACCCGGCTGAAGCAGGACATCGTCAAATGTCAGTGCCAGCGCGCCCGTCGCGGATTCAACAATTTTTGCCATAACCAATTCCTTAAAATGCGACAAGCGCACCACGATGGCGGTGCGCCGAGTCAGTAATGTTCCGGTGAATTGGCACGGGCTGGTAACATGGATATGTCGGTTTGGAAAGGTGGAAACGTATTTATTCCGCAATCAGCGATACGCGATCTCCCTCTAGGGGTGGATGGAAACCGGCCTTACTGCGCATAATATTGAAGTTCCTTGATGCGCGCCCGCACGGCGTCCACATTCAGCGCCTCAATATCCATGCTGGCAATGGAACCCCGGTCGGCGCGCCACGGGCCGTTGTCGGCCTTGATCTGGGCCTCGCGCCACGCCACCCATTTGCGCTGCGCATCGCGAATCTGTTTGGCTGATTCCGGATCGACCGATGCCAGGACTTTCTTGTAGACAGCGTTCAGCTGCTTGTCATAGGCGACAAAGGCCTTGTGCGAGCAGTCGACCATTCCTGAAGTCGTCTGTCCTGCCGGGCTGTTCAGACATTCCGTTGCCGCCTTGTCGATCGGATCGACCTTTTCCTCCGGTGAAGCGGCAACCGCTGACGACACAGCCCCGAGCGACAGTGAGACACAAAGCATGGCAAAGAATCGTTTCATGGCGTCCTCCTTGGTGGCAAAATGCCCTATGCATCTTGGCAGTAAAAGGGTGAATTGTTGAGACTGGCCCATCGTTTTCCCGCATGTTAGGACCATACGACCCCTTGGACGGTTGAATGCAGGAGATATGGTGCGCCCGATTTACCGAAAAGTTTCCTTCCTGCGCCGGTCCCGTGCCATGTGGGGCAATACGCGGGTCTGGCGGCCGCGCCTGGTGTTCTGGGCGGGGGCGGTTGCCATTGGTGTGATCAGCGTCCTCTTCGCCAAGCTGGCGGATCTTGCCCAGGAAACGTTTCATGGCGTGATCGGAACCAGCGGCTGGACGACATTCCTGCCCTTGATCATCACGCCGCTCGGCTTCATCTTCTGCGCCTATATGGCCTACAGTTTCTTCCCCAATGCCCAGGGCAGCGGCATTCCGCAGGCCATCGCGGCCCGTCATCTCAACGATCACGAGGATCGCGTCAGGCTGCTTTCCCTGCGCATGGTTTTCGGCAAAATCCTTTTGACTGTTGTCGGCCTGTTTTCCGGCGCCTCCATCGGCCGCGAAGGCCCAACCGTCCAGGTCGGCGCGTCGCTGATGCTGCAGGTGGCGCGCTGGGGCGGCATGGCGCAGGCGCGCGGGCTCATCCTTGCAGGCTCCGCCGCCGGTATTGCCGCGGCGTTCAATACGCCGCTCGCCGGCATCGTCTTTGCCATCGAGGAAATGGGCCGCTCCTATGAGGCGCGCACCAACGGCCTTGTTCTGACCGCCGTCATCCTCTCCGGCCTCGCGGCCATCGGACTTGTCGGCAACTACACCTATTTCGGTTCATCCGTTGCCGTCGCAACCAGCTTTTCCGATTGGCTTCTGGTGATCCTGTGCGGTGTCGGCGGCGGTGCGTTCGGTGCCTTTTTCAGTGCCGGTGCCGTCAGGGCATTGCGCAGGATCAAGCGCTGGACGACACCCGATCCGTTTCGCCGTACCCTGCTGCTCGCCGCTGTGTGCGGTTTTGCCGTTGCGCTGATCGGGGTTGCCTCAGGCGGTACAACCTTCGGCACGGGCTACGAACAGGCGCGCGGCGCCGTTGAAGGCCATGCCCTGCCGTGGTATTTCTTTCTGGAGAAACTGCTCGCCAGTTTCCTTTCCATGGTTTCCGGCATTCCCGGCGGCATTTTTGCGCCTTCGCTGTCCGTCGGCGCAAGCTTCGGCAGCACAATCGGTCTGCTCACCGGCAGCAATATCGGCCTCGCCGCCGTGCTCGGCATGGCCGGCTATTTCGCCGGGGTGGTGCAGGCACCGATGACGGCTTTTGTCATCATTCTGGAAATGACCGGCAGCCATGACAGCGTCATTGCGCTGATGTGCACATCCATGCTCGGTTACGGCACGGCACGCATCATCTCGCACGAACCGCTCTACCACGCATTGTCACGGGTGTTCATTGCGGATGCGATCCGGCGCAAGCGCGCCGAAGCCGCAGCGGCAACGCCTGGACAGGGTCAGACGTCGAACTGATAGGTCACCGGCACGAAACGGTAGCCGCTTCCCTGCCGGTCGAGATAACCAGCCGACGGGAACGGCATGTGATAACCGATGAACGGCACGCGGTCGGTGGCGATCATGTCGAGCACCCGTTTGCGCGTCTCGATGCCCTTGGCCCGGTCCGTATCGAAAGCCACCTCCCATTCCGGATGCTGCAGGGCTGCGACGTAGTGATTGGCGGTATCGGCGGTCAGCACCAGACGCTTGCCCGCGGATTCCACGTGGAAAATCATGTGGCCGGGCGTGTGGCCGTAAGCCGCTTCGCTGGTAATCCCTGACACAACCGCATCACCCGCCTTGATGAAGGTGGTCTTTTCCGCCAGCGGTTTCACCTTGGCCGCAACACCCTTGGCGCCCGCTTCCGCCGGCGTGCCCGCCCGGGCAGGATCGGTCCAGAAATCATATTCGATCTGCCCCGCGATATAGCGCGCATTGGCAAAGGCAGGCTTCTCGCCGTTCATCAGGCCGCCGATGTGGTCACCATGCATATGGGTGATGACGACAACGCTCACCTGATCGGGCGTGTAACCCGCCGCTTTCATATTGGCTTCCAGCTGGCCGAAACCGTTGTCGCGCCCTGCAGCGCCAAAACCCGTGTCGAACAGGATCAGTTCAGCACCGGTATTGATCAGCACCGGGGCAAAACCATTGACGAACTTCGTTTCGGGCAGAAAGTTGGCGCGCATCAGTTCTGCCACCTTCTCCTGCGACTGATCGGCACCGAAAGTGGGAAACGGGCCGTCGGAGAGGCGCAGGCCATCGAGAAGCGTGGTGACCTCAAATTCACCCAGCTTGAAGCGCTTGAAACCCGGCGACTTCACCGGCGAAAGCGGAACCGTTGCGGCGGCAGCATCCGGCATGACCTGCGATATGGCGAGCCCACCGGCTATGGCGCTCGACGCAAGAAACAGGTCGCGGCGGGAAATCTCGTATGACGTCATGAGTTCATCTCCTTCTGGCAGTCTTGGGGTCTGCGGTTGAGATCGTGCACAGGCAACGTCACGGCTGCCGGGCCGTTCCCTTTTGCATAGCGGAAAATCGTATTGTGCTGGATCACATCTGATTGATCGGTGCTTGAGCACCCGCCACACTGGTGCTATCGCAGCGCCAGCAAGGGTTGCTTTTCATTGTGAGTCCCGCGACGGACCCCGATTGCTGACGAAGCTCTTTATTGAGAACTGGAATTCATTGTGAATCGCATTGTTCCGCTCGTGCTCGCTGTCGCCCTGTTCATGGAACAGATGGACTCGACCGTCATATCCACATCCCTGCCCGCCATTGCCGCCGACATCGGTACGAGCCCCATCGCGCTGAAACTCGCGCTGACCGCCTATCTCGTCTCGCTCGCCGTGTTCATCCCGGTCAGCGGCTGGATGGCCGACCGGTTCGGCGCAAAAAATGTGTTCCGCGCGGCCATCGTGGTGTTCGTGCTTGGGTCGATCGCCTGCGCAGCCTCCAACTCGCTGCTGGCCTTCGTCGTCTCACGCTTCGTGCAGGGTGTCGGCGGTGCCATGATGACGCCGGTTGGACGGCTTGTGCTGGTGCGCTCGACGCCGCGCAGCGAGCTTGTCGGCGCCATGGCCTGGTTGACCGTGCCCGCATTGGTCGGGCCGCTGGTCGGGCCGCCCATCGGCGGGTTTCTCACCACCTATTTCACCTGGCACTGGATTTTCCTGATCAACGTGCCGATCGGCCTGCTTGGCATCTGGTTCGCAACACGTTACCTGCCGGATGTGGAAACGCTGATCCAGCGCAAGCTTGACGTGCCCGGCTTCTTCCTCAGCGGCATCGCCGCATCCGGCGTTGTGTTCGGGCTTTCCGTGGTCAGCCTGCCGGCGCTCCCCGCATGGGTCGGGTTCTCGACGCTCGGCGTCGGCATCGTTTCGACGGTGCTCTACCTCATCCATGCCAAGCGCACGCCGGAACCGCTGCTGGCGCTCGACCTGTTCAAGAACCAGGTGTTCCGAGCCTCGATTTTTGGCGGCAGTCTTTTCCGCATCGGCGTCGGTGCGACACCGTTCCTGCTGCCGCTGATGTTCCAGATCGGCTTCGGCATGACACCGTTCCAGTCCGGCCTCATGACCTTTATATCGGCCGCCGGTGCCATCGGCATGAAATTCGTGACCAAATGGTTCTTCCGCAAGACGGGCTTCCGCAATGCGCTGATGTATGGATCGCTGATTGCCGCAAGCTTCATTGCCATGAATGGTTTCTTCACGCCGGCAACACCGACCGCGCTCATTCTTGGCCTGCTTCTGGTCAGCGGCTTCTTCCGCTCACTGTTCTTTACCGGGGCCAACGCACTTGCCTATGCGGAAGTGCCCAATGAACAGACCAGCCTTGCAACACCGATCGCATCGGTCGCCCAGCAGATATCCATCGCCCTGGGCGTTGCGGTTGCCGGCGGCATTCTGGAAGTGTCCACCAATCTGCATGGCGGGCCGTTGCAGCTCTCGGATTTCCACACGGCATTCTTCCTGGTGGCCGCCATATCGTCGCTGGCATTCTTCTTATTCATGCCGATGAAGCCGGATGCGGGCGCCGAAGTATCCGGGCATTACCCGGATGCGAAGCCCGCGCCTGCCGAATAGGCCGTCGTTTAGGACCGGCCCTTGAAATCGCGGGCGAGCAGGTAAAGTTCCACGGACTCGGCGCGCGAGGCCGGCGGCTTGACGTGATGCACGGATTTGAAGTGCTGCTTGAGCAGGGTCAGCACTTCGTTTTCCGTGCCGCCCTGAAAGGTCTTGGTCAGGAAGTGACCACCCGGCCGCAGCACGGAAACCGCAAAGTCCGCCGCCACTTCGCACAGATGCGTCGTGCGGATATGGTCGGTGCGGCGGTGCCCCGTGGTGGGAGCGGCCATATCCGACAACACGATATCCGGCTGGCCGCCCAGCGCTTCGATCAGTTTGTCCGGCGCGGCATCGTCGAGGAAATCCATCTCGAGCAGCGTTACGCCCGGCAAGGGATCGATGTGCAGATAATCGATGCCGACAACCGTCGGCGCGTCCTCGGGAGAGCCGACAATCCCCGCAGCAATCTGGCTCCAGCCACCGGGGGCGGCGCCCAGATCGATGATGCGCTGACCCTTTTTCAGGATCTTGTAGCGGTCATCGATCTCGATGAGCTTGTAGGCCGCGCGCGACCGATAGCCATCGGCCTTTGACCGCTGCACATAGGGATCGTTGATATGACGTTCCAGCCAGCGGCGCGACGATTCCTTGATCGTGCCCGCCTTCTTCTTGATCTTGGTATGCAGGCCGCGCGTACCCGTACCGCCGCGCCCGCCTGTTGTTGTCTTAGCCATTGGGAATGTACGCCCCTCTTTTACGCGACATTGGCGCGAAACCACCGATTGCGCCACGCGCCATCGCGCGACATGAGTTCAGTCAAAATACCTTCGCGCAGGCCGCGATCAGCCACGCGCAGCTTCTGGCTGGGCCAGACATTGCGGATTGCATCCAGAATGGCGCAACCGGCAAGAACAAGATCCGCCCGGTCGGCACCGATGCAGGGATTGGCAACCCGTTCGTCAAAACTCCACGACAGGAGCCTGCTCGTCATCTCGGTCACGTCGTCGTTCTGCATCCAGATACCATCGATGCGGCGCCGGTCATAGCGGTCGAGACCAAGATGAATGCCGGCAAGCGTCGTCACCGTGCCGGAGGTGCCGAGCAGGTGAAAATTCTGGCTGTTGACGAGATCGCCGAGCTTGTGCCGTTCGGAGAAATCATTGAGGAGTTCCGCCACGTGATTGACCATGACGGCGAAATTGTCGGTCGTCACATCGCGGCCGCCAAAACGCTCCGCCAGCGTGACGACGCCAACAGGCAGCGATGTCCAGGCAATGATATGCTCGGCCAGGCGCGGCGAACGGCGCTCCGACAGGTCGATCAGGGCAATCTCGGAGGAGCCGCCGCCAATATCGAACAGCACAACCGCATCGGTTTCGCGCTCGACCAGCGTGCCGCAGCCGGAAACCGCAAGGCGGGCCTCGGTCTGGCGGTTGATGATCTCCAGATCAAGGCCGGTCTCGTGTTTGACCTGATGCAGGAATTCCGCACCGTTTTCCGCCTGGCGGCAGGCCTCGGTGGCGATGAGGCGGGCGCGCCGCACATCGTGGTTTTCCAGCTTGTCGCGGCAAATCTTCAGCGCCTCGATGGCTCGGCTCATGGCATTCGGGCTCAGGCGCCCGGTTGCACCCAGCCCCTCGCCAAGACGGACAATGCGCGAAAACGCATCGATCACACGGAACTGGCCCGGCCGCGTCGGCGTTGCCACCAGCAGGCGGCAGTTGTTCGTGCCCAGATCCAGCGCTGCATAGAGCGGAGCACCGGCATATCTGGGTTCGCGCCGCGGGTTGTCAGGTTCGGATGGTTTGGCCGGACTGTTCTGTTCCACAGTCGCCGCGACAACGGTTTCCTGCTGTTTTGCGCCGGAACGCCCCCGGCGCCTGTGGCGGTTGGGGCGGCGCTTTTTGCCGGTTTTGACCGGCGCTGCGGCATCGGCTTCTCCCGCCGGATGCGCAGGTGCGGCGGAGGCAACAGGGTTTTGCGCCGAAACAGCACCGTGTTTCGACTTGCCGCGCCGACGACGGCGCGCCCGTTTCTTGGGGTTTTTCTCGAAGCGTCCTTCCCGGGAATCGGACCGGCTCTCCTGCGGTTGACGCGCAGAATCCCCTTGTGGTCCGGGTCCGTTCTTGGCGGGACCTGGGATGCCATTCGACACCGTATGACCGCCAGACGCCCCTTCGTTCGACGCTTTGCGGGCGCCCGATTCGGGGTCTTTCAAAATCTTATCCTTCGGGCGCCGCGCGAACCTCTGGAGGACGCAGGCAAGGCGCTTGTTCATTAACGTTGAAGCCAATGTAACATCATTTGCCGAATATAAAAGTGCCTGAGGCAAATTAGGCGGCCAGGACAGCATGTTGAGAGGTGGAACCGGGCATTTCCATGCACCCGATATCGGCGGCAATGAGCCCCAGCCCGATGCGGGCCTGCAGGCCGCCTTGCGGCCGTATAATTCTGCAAGGGCCTGCCCGTGGGACAGGCCCTTCGCTTGTCATCAGCCGAACTTCACCAGATTAAGGACGGCGAGCGGGCCGCCGGGGAACCCCGCCATCTTCTCACCCGTCGCCAGGCTGCCCAGATCGAGCGGGAAAAAGCCAAGCTTTTCAAACAGGGCGCCGACCTTCGCCTTGGCGTCCGCATCGTCGCCGGAATAGAACAGCACGCGCTGACCGCCTTCGGCCTTGGGGTCGCCCGCAAGCAAGGCTGCGGGCAGATGGTTGAGTGCCTTCACCAGTTTTGCGCCCGGCACGAGATCGCCGACGACGTCGCTCGGCAGGCGCCCCTTGAGATCAACGGGCTTGAAGGACGGGGCTTCGATGGCATTGTTGGCGTTGATGACGATGCGGCCGTTCCAGGCGGGCAGACCGGCCAAAGCCTGCGGCAGTTTCGACCAGTTGACGGCAATCACAACAATATCCGCGCTTGCCGCCTGCTCTACGGTGCCGGCCTTGATGGACGGCCCGAGTTCGCAAACCAGTTCCTTCAACGAGTCCGGTCCGCGGCTGTTGGAAATGGTTGCTTCGATGCCGGCCCGGGCCAATGCCCGCGCAAAAGCCGTGCCGATCAGCCCGGCTCCGATAATACCAATGCTCATGATCTTGTTCCTTTTTGCGAATGCATGAAATTGCATGACATAAGAATGGGCTATCCATTCATTGACGAAAAGCAGGTAATAGCTTTAAATATTTTCAATCATCAGTTGAAGGTATGGATATGGAAACCTTGGCCAATCTGGAGTCGTTCGTGCGCAGCGCCGAAACCGGAGGTTTCTCGGCAGCGGCGCGGCGCCTGTCGCTGACGCCTGCGGCGGTCAGCCGGAACGTGGCCATGCTTGAACGCAATCTTGGCGTGCGGCTGTTTCATCGCAGCACGCGAAATCTGGCCCTGACGGAGGAAGGCGAGCGCTTCCTGCAGGCGGTCCGCACAAATCTCGAGGATCTGCAGGCGGCGATCGCCAATGTTGCGGCGCATCGCGACGAACCCGCCGGTGTGCTCAAGGTCAGCATGAGCCCGACGCTCGGCATCGGGTTTGTCATGCCGCTGCTCCCGGCCTTTCTCGAGCGCTTTCCGTTGATCCGGCCGGAATGGCATTTCGAGAACCGGCAGGTCGACCTGATCGCGGAAGGTTTCGATGCGGCCATCGGCGGCGGCTTCGAACTTCTGCCCGGTGTCGTGTCCCGATCGCTTGCAACACTTCATCTCATAGCTGTGGCATCTCCGGCCTACATGCGGGGCCGCGCATTTCCAGCGGATCCGGCCGGGCTGGCGACGATGGACGGGATTGTCCTGCGCCAGCAGCGCACCGGGCGCATTCCGGTGCGCATGATGCGCAACAGCGCTGGAATGGAAATGCCGGCGCATATCCGGGACAGGATTGTGGTCAACGACCCCGCCGCCATGCGTCAGGGGGCTCTGCTCGGCCTGGGCGTGACCATCCTCTCTGCCCCCGTTGCCCTGCCGCACCTGGAAAATGGCGAGCTCGTGCGCCTCTTGCCGGACTGGTACGCCGACGCCGGGGCCGTATCGATCTATTATGCCAGCCGCAGGCTGCTGCCCGCAAAAACGCGGGTATTTGTTGATTTTATCGCCGAGGCGTTCCGGCAGGGAAAGCTGACGAAAAGCTTTGCGGGCGTTCTGGGATAGAATGAACGCTCTTGAGAACGGCGCCACCGGGGAGCGGCGCCACGCCCTGCTTCAGATCAGATCAGCCGGTTGCATTCAACCATATGCTTTTGACGCCGTATTTTACCGTCACTGTCCGCAATGTCGCGCCGCGTCTTGCTCTTGACCGGCGGGATCGGCTTGGCTGGTTTGACACCGGCAACCGGTGCTTGGGTAACCGGCATCCTCATGCCTTTCAGAAAGCTCAACACTCGTAATAACATCATGATTTTTCCTCCAACGGAAATGCCATAGGGCCGCTGTGGACCGATGATCCAGCGGTTGGACGTGCAGCATTTTGGCAAGTGGACGCACCCTATCACCGTTCCGCCACCAGAGATACAGGGCCGCAAATAAACCGCAAATCATGACGATTGTTTTGCTATCGCCTTTTGGATATCCTCGTTTCAGATTTGGCTCTTCGCAGCGTCAGAGGTTCTCGACCCGCCAATCTCGTTCCAAAATGACGACGGTTTTTTGAACGTTGCATGACGACTGATCTCCGGCACCCGCCGGGATGAGAACACAGCAGGCCAGCTTCCGCTGCTTGCCACTTCCAAAGGAGGATTGGCATGTTCACGCGCACGACACATTCCATCGTCCACTTCGACGCACCATTCGTGTTGAAGGGTGTGGACAAGCCTTTGCCCGCCGGCGATTACGACGTGGATCAGGATGAAGAACTCGTTGACGGGTTGTCCCGCGCTGCATATCGCCGCGTGGCCACCTACATCCATGTTCCGGCCCGGTCGTCGAAGCTTGGCACCCAGCAGGTTTTCCCGATCGACCATTTCGATCTGGAAGCTGCGCTTCTCGAGGATCAGTCCCGGCCCGGCTAATCACTTCCCGCCCCGATCCCTACCCGAAACCTGAAGGAGAACCACCATGGCTAAAGGTCAACAACGCAGCAACCGCGAAGTACGTAAACCAAAGAAGGACAAGGTAGAGGTAAAGACCGCTGTTCCGTTTGCAAGTTCGATCGGCAAACAGACGGAAGTCGCCAGCAAGGGCAAGCCCAAGAGCTAAGGGCATGCCCGGCACGCCAACACCCGATTGTTCAGGTGCGGCGCCATCCCGATGATGGCGCCGCACCGCACATACATACCCCTGTCCCTGCGGCCGCTCCCCTTCTTCCAGCGATACAACCCGAAACACGCGTCAAGAGTAAAATTAGAACAAAACAGGAACAAATTTCTTTTCACGTGGACCGGATTGTGCCATTCTGGATTGCGAAGGAGAATCCAATGAATGCGATATTGAAACAGCCGGACGATGAAATTGACGAGGCATTGGCTTATCATCAGGGTGATGTCCGGGCGACAATAGCGGCGCTTCTGGCCGAGCGTGAGTTCCTGTTGCGGGAGATTGAATATGCCTCCCTGGCCATGTCCTATGGCTTTGCGCGGGGCTGGACGCCGGGACAGAATCGGAATGCACGATAGACTTGTGAACCGCCGCGTGCGATGATTGTGGCTCAAAAATGCGAGACACGATGAAACACAGTCCAAAACAATTGCCTGAAGTTGGTGTCCGCCCGAAGCGGGTTCTCAGTCCTTCGGAACAGAAAAGCCTGGCCACAACCGCAGCTGCATCCGCCATTATCAATGACGAGACCGCAAAGTGGGAAAGCAAGACCGCGCGCCTGAAGGCATTGCGTCTGGCCAAGGAAGCGGAAGAAGAAGCTGAGAACGCCTTGAAGCCAGCCAAGAAGCCGGCAAAAGCCAAGGCAAAGGTGACGCTCGCCACCAAAGGCAAATAGCGCCCCATACGTATCCTGCCCGACTTTGACGGGGCCTTGCGGCCGCGTGGGAACCCGTTTATCCGCATCGGGAAATGCTTGCGCTTTATTAAATGATCGCTGGTATTGGCGAAATATTGTTCAATAAAAACATCAGAATCATTAGTCGAATTCCGCTAAGTTTTTATAATTAAATTATTTTTTCTGGCGCAGCATTGACGGAATGTCTCACAGTCACTATGTATGAACCATCGGTATTTGGTAGTTTGTTATTAGTTTTATTGCGCCAAAGCGCTCTCAACGATCCTTCTTCAAAAATCGAGCTAAAACTATCGTGCAGTCGCATGGTAGGTGACCAAAACATATTCCTTGAAAGGGTTCATTATGAGCACTGGAACAGTAAAGTGGTTTAATTCCACAAAAGGCTTCGGCTTCATTCAGCCAGACGATGGTTCGGCAGACGTGTTCGTTCACATCTCCGCAGTTGAGCGCGCTGGTATGCGCAGCCTCAATGACGGTCAGAAGATCAGCTTCGAGCTGGTTCGTGACAACAAGTCCGGCAAGATGACTGCTGACCAGCTTCAGGCTGGCTAAAAATAATTCGTCTTCGCGTCTTTGACCACGGATGTACTGGCACTGACAGCAGAGATGAATTTGAGAAGGTCGGGTTTACCCGGCCTTTTATTTTGCCCTGAATTCAGGCGCACACTCCAAAAAACCAAGACATTTCAGCGCATTCCCCAAGAAAACTCTGGAAAGAATTTCCGCGGCATCCCAGAGTGCGAGTCACTCTTGCGCCGGCATCGGAAATGGCTGGCATATCTCGCGTTGTTTGAAGGAGCGTTCCGCTTATGAAAGTTCTCGTCCTTGGAAGTGGCGTCGTCGGCGTCACGTCAGCCTGGTATCTCGCCCAGGCGGGCCACGAGGTGGTGGTGGTCGACCGGCAGCCCGGTCCGGCTCTGGAGACGAGTTTTGCCAATGCCGGTGAAATCTCTCCCGGCTATTCCTCGCCATGGGCGGGTCCCGGCGTTCCCCTCAAAGCCATCAAATGGATGCTGATGCATTTCGGACCGCTCGTCGTGCGGCCGAAATTCGACCCCTATATGGCGCTGTGGCTGGTGCGGATGCTGCGCAACTGCACGTCGGCGCGCTATGCCCGCAACAAGATCCGCATGGTCCCCATCGCTGAATACAGCCGCGACTCGCTGCGTGATTTGCGTTCGGAAACCGGGATTGCCTATGACGAGCGCAGTCAGGGCACCCTGCAGCTCTTCCGCAAGCAGAGCCAGTATGACGGCACGGGCGGCGATATCGAAGTGCTCAAGCAGTTCGGCGTGCCCTATGAACTCCTTGATCCCGCAGGTTGCATCGCCGCCGAGCCGGCCCTTGCCAATGTGCGGGAGAAATTCGTCGGCGGTCTGCGTCTTCCCGGCGACGAAACCGGCGATTGCAAGATCTTCACGGAGAAGCTGGCGGCCCTTGCGGCCGAGAAGGGTGTGACCTTCCGCTACAACACCACTGTTACCTCGATCAACACCAGCGGCAATCGCATTGCCAGCGTGTCGACGGAGACAGAAGAACTGACGGCGGATGCCTATGTGGTTGCTTTCGGCAGTTATTCACCATTCCTGCTGCGCCGCATCGGCGTACCGGTACCGGTCTACCCCATCAAGGGCTATTCCATCACCGTGCCCATCGCCGATGCCAGCTGCGCGCCGGAATCCACGGTCATGGACGAGACCTACAAGGTGGCAATCACCCGGCTCGGCGACCGCATCCGCGTCGGCGGCACGGCGGAAATCTCCGGCTATGACCTGACCTTGCGCGATGCACGCAAAGCCACATTGCAGCATTCGGTCGGCGATCTCTTCCCCGGTGGCGGCGATCTGTCGAAGGCAACCTTCTGGACCGGCCTGCGCCCGATGACGCCGGACGGCCCGCCCATTATCGGTGGCGGCACCAGATACCAGAACCTCTACCTCAACACCGGCCACGGCACCCTTGGCTGGACCATGTCGTGCGGTTCCGGCCGGGTACTGGCTGACATTGTTTCCGGCAAAACGCCGGATGTCGACGCATCGGAACTCGGCATCGGCCGCTACGCCTGAGCTTTGTGAAGCAGTTGCCTTCCGCCCCGCGCATGCGGCCCGCGGGCGGAGGGCAACCAATCCACGACACCATCCATGCGTCAGCTAAGCCATTTAAAACATTACAAATTGTTTAGGTTGACGTTCAGTTTTGGTTCATCTCGCCCCTCGTAAAACAGCATGGTGTTTGATCATAAACCCTGCAATGAACGAGGAACCAACATGAAAAAGATCGCCCTGGCAGCCCTTGCCATTTCCCTGATTGCAACGCCTGCAGCCTTTGCGCAGCAGCAGCAAGGCTATGGCCATCAGCAGCAGGACCGGATGGTCAAGAAGCGGGTCGTCAACGAACGCACCGTCGTGAAGAAGACGCGCTGGGTGCGCGGCCACAAGCTGCCCAGCAACTATCGCCGCAACGTGGTGCGCGACTATCATCGCTATCACCTGAAGACACCGCCGCGCGGCTATCATTGGGTGCGCGTCAACAATGACTACGTCATGGTCAGCATTGCATCCGGCATCATCGCATCGATGATCCAGGGCCGGTAATGATCCCGGTCAAACAAGAGCGGCGCTTCGGCGCCGCTTTTTGTTTCTAGTCGACAAAGATCCGGACGCTTGCGGCACGGCCGGCAGAATCGATGACCGTCAAGGTCGAATAACCGGCTCCGTCCGGCACCCACTGGTTGTCACGACGGCGCGACATATCGGGCAGGGGCTTGCCATTGGCCAACCAGCGGAACGGCGCGCGTCCCCCCTGCAGTTTCAGCGCGAGGGGTGACAGGGTCCCGCCGGTCTTCGCTCCAAGCTCGATCCGCGCGCCTTCCGGCGGATAGACGATCTGCGGTGCCGGTTCGCGCGTCGTTGCAGCCAGCAGACCGTTCGATGTCCGGGTGAAGCGGCGCTGGCTGATCGGCAGTTGCGCCTGCGCGATGCGCACCGCGCCGCCTGGCGCGCGCGGCAGCGGCGTGACCGGCACTCCGGATTTGACAAATCCCTCGAACAGGATCGGTGCCGCCGTGCCGAAACCGGTGATACCTGGCACAGCGCCATTATCCGGACGGCCAACCCAGACACCAAGCACGTAATTGCCATCGAAACCGACCGACCAGGCATCGCGATAGCCGTAGCTCGTGCCTGTCTTGTAAGCGATGCCGCGCTGCGCCGCGCCCAGCGGCGGCATGACACCCGACAGGATATCGGCGACATGCCATGCCGCCACCGGTTCCAGCAGCGGTTCGGCTTCGATGGGCTGCGGCTTACCCTGAATGCCATCCCCCAGAAGCACCGGCCTGCCGCGATTGGCCAGCGCGGCGTAGAGCTGCACCAGGTCTTTCAGCGTAATGCCGACACCGCCGAGGCCGATTGCCAGACCCGGCGCTTCATTGGCGGGAAGCACGGGTCTCACCTCCGCCCGGCGGAAGTGGACCAGCAGCCGTGTCGGGCCTACCGCATCAAGCAGGCGGACGGCAGGCACGTTCAGCGACAGTTGCAGCGCCTGCCTGATGCTGACATCGCCCTGATAGCTCATGTCGAAATTGCGCGGCCGGTAACCGAAGAAGTCGGCTGGACGGTCCTCGATGATCGTCTCCTGCGAAACGAGCCCGTCCTCGAAGGCGAGGCCGTAGATGAAGGGTTTCAGCGTTGATCCGGGCGAGCGCATCACCCGCGTCATGTCGATCCAGCCGGAGCGGCTGGCATCGAAATAATCGGCAGAGCCCACTTCGCCGACGATTTCACCGCTGCGGGCATCGGCCATGACCATGGCGATCGATACTTTGGGGCCAAGCTTGGCCGCCGCAGCCTTGGCAACGGCTTCAAGGCCCTGCTGGATCGGGCGGCGCAGCGTGGTCTGATGCCGGTTGACCTGCGGCTCCCGGCGCAAGGCGGCTTCCGCCAGATGCGCGGCATAGGCCGGGAGCTGCAGGCGGCGGGCAGGAATGGGTACCAGCCCGGCACGTTCGGCCTCACCCTCACCCACCACCTTGGCAACGGCCATGCGGTCCAGAACCCGCTCGCGCGCCGTCTCGGCTGCAGCGAGATTGCGGTCGGGGCGGCGCTTTTCCGGCAATTGCGGCAACGCCACAAGCAAGGCGGATTCGGATACGGTCAGGCGGCGCGGCTCCTTGCCGAAATAGGCGAGGCTGGCGGCACGGATACCCTCCAGATTGCCGCCATAGGGCGCGTGCGTGAGATAGAGATCGAGAATCTGCGCCTTGGTCAGACGCCGTTCGATCTGCAGCGCACGCACCAACTGGGCAAATTTTGCACTGAGCGAGCGCCCTTCCCGCGGTTCGATCAGCCGCGCCAATTGCATGGACAGGGTCGAACCGCCGGAAACGATGCGGCCGTTGCGGACCAGTTGCAGTGCGGCGCGGGCCACGGCCCGCGGGTCGACGCCGCGATGCTGCCAGAAGCGCTGATCCTCGTAGGCGACAAGCATGCGAATGAACTGCGGATCGACATCCGCGGCCGTCGTCCGCAGGCGCCAGCGCCCCTCCGATGTGGCGAAGGCACGGAGCAGCTGGCCATTGGCATCGATCACTTCCGGCGAGACTTCCACCGCCTTTTCCAGCGGTGGCGGAAACTTTTTGTCAGCAAGATCAAGGCCGAAGGCCAGCGCCGTCGCCACCACCAGATTGGCGGAGATGCCGATACAGAATGTGCGCCACGTGATCATCGGATCAACCGGTCTTGAGCCAAGGCTTGTTTACTGTGCCGCCACGACCTCCATCCGGCCCGTGGCCGTGCGTGCGGAGAATTGCGGACGATACATGTCCTCGACGCTGGCTGCCGGATGATCGTAGGTACCCGGTGTCACGGCCCGGACCACATAGGCCAGGGTGATTTCCCTGTTGTCGCCGGTGTTGCGATCGAAGGCGGCAACGAAACGGTCGCTGCGGAATTCCGTGTGGGCGGCTTCCACCTCGCCGATCCAGTCGAAATTCGACAGTTGTGCACTGTTGACGAGGCCGGGATTGTCGATCTCGAAACCGGCGGGCAGAAGATCGGTGATCAGCACCCGCGACGGCCAGTTGTTGTTCTCGGTGACCTTGAGGACAACGACATAGCGCTCATTCTGCTTGGCTTCACTGACATTGGCTTCCGATCCGTCGAGCGTGTAGTAGGTCCGCTGGATGTTGAAGCCATCGCCGCCAGCGGGCAAAGGCTGGGCCGGTGCGGCAACGGTTGTCACGACAGCCGAAACGGCTTCGGTCGATCCATTGGTGATGTTGACCGGCTGGGCGATCAGCTCGTCGCCAGTCATCCGCGCGGCATAGCCACCCGTGTGCGCCACGCCATTGATGGCAAGCTTCAGATCGTTGTCGCCGCCCTGGATGGCGCGTGCCGCCAGCAGCATCCAGGTCTGTTCCTGCGTGCTGGTATAGATCTTGCGCTCCCATTCCTTGGCAACGATCTGCGACAGCTGCGGAATGATGGCCGGGACTGGCCGGCTTTCCGCGGCGAGCGCCAGAACCGCCGCATCGTCGCGCAGGGACGAGCCATAATCCGAGCGCACAAGGCTGACATTGGTCGCCTTCGTCGACATCTGCAGCGAATTGGTAAAGATGCTCTGCGACCGCTGCGCATCCCCGTAAAGCGCCAGGGCCGCCGCCAGATGGGCGCGCGACAATGGCGTCGGGAATTCCGACAGCTTCGTATCGGCGTAGTAACGCAGATCGCTGACGGCAGCCTTGCGGTTGCGGGCCAGAACATAGAGCGCATAGGCGATCTGATTGCCCTGATCCTTGACATTCACGTCGTAGCTCAGCGAATTCTGCAGGTTTTCCAATGCCTGGACGAGTGCCTTTTCCGGCACGTCATATTTCTGCTCGCGGGCGCGGGTCAGGAAGTCCGTGACATAGGCATCAAGCCAGAGATCACCCGAACCCGGACCCCACAGGCCGAAACTGCCGGAAGAGGACTGGTAGGACAGGACACGGAAGATTGCCTCCTGCACCCGCTTCTGCACATCGCCATCGTCGGCAAGGCCCGACTGCCTGGCCAGCTCGCTGAGATAAAGCAGCGGCAGGGCGCGGCTTGTCGTCTGCTCCGCACAACCATAGGGATAACGGTCGAGCGTCATGAGCAAGGCCGGTATATCGAAGGCCGACGACCGCGACACGTTGAGGCTGACCGATGCGCCCTGCAGCAGGCTGCTTGCCAGCAGTTCGCGGTCGATCTTCAGCGTGCTGTTCGGTGCGATCTTGATGGGATTGCGCACCGTGATCGGCAGCGAAGCCGGGCGGACCGGAATGTTCAGCGATTGCTCCAGCGAAATACCCGCGGCGTTTGACAGTTTGACCGAGACAACGCCGTCACCCGGCTGCTGGCCCTTGAGCGGCAGTGTCAGATTGAACTTTCCGCCCGCCGTCAGCTTGACGGTCTGTGCGGCCGCCTGCTGCTCGACGCCGACGGCCTGATTGCTCGTCACCTGCAACTGGTAGTCGCCTGCCGGGGCATCCGTATTGGCGATATCAAGCCGCAGCGCCGTCTTGTCTCCGGGCGCCAGGAATTTCGGCAGGCTTGCCGTTACCACGACGGGATCGCGAATGATGACATCCTTGCTGGCATGGCCGACACCGGCCTTGGACCAGGCAACCGCCATGACCCGCGCTGTCCCGTTGAACTGCGGGATATCGAAGCTGACATTCGCCTTGCCCCCCGCGTCAAGCTTGACCGGACCGGAGAAGAACGCAACGAGCTTTTCCGTGGGCGGGCTGCCCTGCAACGGCATCTGTGCGCCATCGCCGCCGGTGCGCAGACGGCCGGCGGCACCCTGCGAGCCATCGATCAGACGGCCATAGAGATCGCGGATTTCCAGACCCAGCTGCCGCTGGCCGAAATACCAGCCATCGGGATTGGGCGCCTCGTAACGGGTGAGATTGAGGATACCGACATCAACGGCGGCAACCGTGACATAGGCCGTATCGCCAACGCCTGCGCCGGTCACCTGAACCGGAATGTTCAGTGGCTGGCGCGGCAATGTTTTCTCGGGCGTATCCAGCTTCACCGCGAGATTGCGGTCGCCCGGATTGACCCCCAGCCATTTCACGCCAATGGCGCGCATCGGCATGTGGCTGTCCCGGTCATTGCCGGGACGATAGAGCGTTGCGGTGACATAGGCACCGGCACCCCAGTCCGCCGTGACCGGAATTTCCACCTCGCCACCTTCAGCGGGAATGCTCTGGCGCTTGGTCGCCACCAGGCTCTCGGCACCGACCGTCACCAGAAGCTCCCCGGCAAAACGCGGCGATACTTTCAGCTTTGCCGTATCGCCCGGCGCATAGTTCTGCTTGTCGAGGGCGATCTCCAACCCGTCCGGGGTTTCGGTCGAGGTGGCGGCAACATAATATCCCGCGTCGAATTCGACGCTGGATGTCGGGCCTTCCACATCAGCCGTTTCAACCTCCAGGCGGAAGCGGCCCCAAGTCACGGGAACAGAAATCTCCGCGCCATCGGCGGTTGCATCGACCGTGCCGTTGGCAACCAGCTTGGTTGAAATGATGGGCTCATATTTCCACGAACTGCCATCCCGGTACCATTGGTAATTGCGCTCGACGGCAACAAGTTTCCAGCTCAGGCCGCTCATGGCCTGCTTCTGGCCGTTGTTGTCAACGCCGATCACATGGAATTTGCCGATGGCATTTTCGGCCAGATCCCCGTCGAACTCGGGCTTGATGCCAATCTTCGCGCCCTGTGATTTTACCGGCAACGTCAAATTGCGTTCGATGGCCCGCCCGCCCGCTTCCTGCATGCGCACGACGATATTGGCGTTGAGCAATTGGGTTGTTGACGGGACTTCGTTCAGCGTGACGTCGAACGTTGTCTTGCCGTTCTCGTCGAGTGCCTGCAAATCCTCAAGCGGAATGCGCGTATCCTGGTTGCCCTGTTCATCGGCCAGACCAAAGCGATAGCCTTTGAAATTGGCATCCTCGTGCGTCGGCTTGAGGCTGACCTCGCCCTCCAGCGTGAGACCTGCGGCCGGCGCACCATAGAGGAAGCGGCCATCGACACTGACCGGCGTGGGCGTGCCCACGGTGATGGCCTTTGCCTCGCTCGTCAGGTCGAACTCGACCCGGTCGGGAACAAAATCTTCGACCATGAAGGACTTTTCGGCAATGGGCGACCCCTTCGGGTCGGTGTAGATCTGCATGTTCCAGGTGCCACGCATGGCGTTGGCCTGCAGGGCCAGATCAAGCGTGTGGCCGCCAAGGGCTGCGCCATCGCTGACCATGCGGCGGTCTTCGACCCCATCCGGGCGGCGGAATACAAAGGTCAAGGGCAGATTCTCGATCGCCTTGGCGCTGATATCGCGGGCAAGGGCCGATGCGTGCACGGTTTCACCGGCACGGTAGATGCCGCGTTCGGTCCAGGCGAGCACATCGATTGCGCCGGGAGCCGTGCGGCCGGTCACACCGCGGTCGGACAGGTCAAAACCGGCCCGTGTCATGTCAAGAAAGACATAGTCCGCGTCGCCGTTCTTGGCGGTGATGACAGCCGGTGTCATGGCGGCCGTACCGCGCAGCAATCCGGCGGTAAATGTCGCACGCCCGTCCGTGTCGGTGATCGCCGTGCCGAGAATTTCATTGTTCTTGGCCAGGAGCTGCAATTCCACGCCGATCAATGGCTGGGCGGTTGCGAGCGACCGCGCAAAGACATTGAGCCCATCCGTACCGGTATAGGTGGAGAGCCCGATATCGGAAACGACGAACCACTGGGTCGCCTGCGAATCCCATTCATTGCTGTGGGCATCGGTGGAAACGGCGGTCAGGACATAGACGCCCGGCTTGCGTTTCGGCAAAGCTTCGTCAACCGGGAAACTGGTGACGACATCCTTGTTGAGGTCGGACTGGATATCGATCGCCCCCTGCCAGACCAGTTCGCCGGACTCATCCTGCAGTTTCTGGGCGTTGTAGCTATCAATCTGGGTGAGGAACTGCGAGCTGGTGAGCAGCGAGGCGATGCCGCGGTCGCCGATGCGGTACAGCTTCAGGTTGGCGCTGGTGGTATTGACCGAAACAATCGGAATGCCGCGGCGCGCGGTGCTGGGCAGCACGAAACTGTCGCCGGTAAAGCGCACGACGGCCGAGCGGTCCTTGACGTAGATATCGAGATCAACCTGGCCTTCCAGCGCTTCGCCGACAGAAGACGGCAGGCCGGCACGCAGCGCCAGCTTGTAGCGCTGGCCGTGGGTCAGGCCTTCCACGCAAATCTCACTGCCCTTGGCTTCGACCGCCTTGGGAGCGACGCCGTCCAGCGTCACGAACGGCGCATAATCCGTACCCATTTTGACCAGGGGCTCGGAGAACTGCACGCAGGCGCGCGGCGCGGCGCTATCCGCATCGATGGTGTGATTGACGATACGGAATCCCTGGCGGGCCTTCAGATCGAGATAGGCGGCGTTGACGGTCTTCGCATCGACAAGCGCAAGGCTCGCCTTGTAGGCGTTGAGCGCGGCGCGATAGTTCTGGGCATTCTGCAACGCGGTTGCCAGCACGGCGAGAGCGTCGGCCCGGCTCTGGGTCGTGCGCGTCAAGAGATAGCCATTGTAGGCGGCCAGCGCCGCCTGGCCGGCAACATAGGTGTTCTTGTCGGCGCGGTTGGCAGCGCGGGCGGTCTCCACCCACAGATCCGCATCCTCCGGCGAAACCGCCAGCGCGCCCTTGAAGGCATTCAGCGCATTTTCGATATTGCCGGCGGCGAGCTGCGCGCGGGCCGTTTCCTTCAGGCTGGCGGCGCCCTGCCCCTTCTGCTCGTCCGTCAGTGCGAGACGTGCCTTGACCTGGCGCGCATCCTGCACAAGCTGGTCGGACAGGAACGCCAGTCTTGGCGGGGCGCCGATATCCGGCTCGCTCGTCGTTTCGACCACCTTGCCGGCAATGGCGCCGGGAAAACTGTGCAGTTCATTGAAGTCGGACTTCATGAAGCACCATTTCACCTTGGGATTGTAGGTGAAGGCCTTGCAGCTTGTCTCGGCCAGACAGACCGCCTCGCACTGGTCGAGGGTCACGTCCTGTTCGGTGCGCAGATCAAAACCGAAATAGTCGCCATCCTTGGTCGTGACAATGTCGCGATTCGTTTCGGCGGCACCGGCAGGTGCCCCTGAAACCAAGGCTGAGAGAAGAAAAACCGAAAAGCCGATAACCGCGCGCATAGACATGAAGTCCTCCCAACGCAACCCGTATGGTGGTGAGCCGCACTGTTCAAACTTCAGTATAACTTGTCAACAGATCATGCGGTGGGAGCGCGGTTGTCTTCGGCGATTTCCGAACGGATCCACGCCTGGAAATGCTGCATTTGCTGGGTCGGCTTGCGGTTCTTCGGCGAAACAAGCCAATAGGCGATATTGGAGGGCACGCGCAGCGGAAAGGGTGCGACCAGCCGGCCGTCTGCCAGTGCGTCTTCGACAAAGAGCTCCCAGGCCAGCATGATGCCTTGCCCGCTGATCGTTGCTTCGACCGCCAGCCATGGATCGGAGAATGTCGGGCCATCAAAGGCGAGCGGGCCATCGAGCCCGGCAGCGGCCTGCCATTCGTCCCAGCTGAACATGGGGTTCTCGTAACAGATGATCGGCTGGCGGAAAATATCCGCCGGTCCGGTCAGGCGTTCGGCAAAGCCGCGCGTGCAGACCGGGAACATCCTTTGCGGCAGCAGGCATTCCGGCGTGCCGTCCCGCCACTCGCCGCTGCCAAGCCGGATCGCGAGATCGATGTCGGAACTCTTCAGGTCGAGCACGCTAGGCGAAGGATCGATGCGGATCTTCATCTCGGGATGCGCCGCCCGCAGCCGTCCCAGTCGTGGCACCAGCCATTTTGACGCGAAGGTCGGGGCGACGGAGAGAAGCAGGGTCTGCTCAACATCGTCCGCCAGCGCCACGGCGCGCGACAGATGCTGAAAGCCCTCTTCGAGCCGGGCGATGAAGGCCTTGCCGAAGAAGGTCGGGACCAGCCCCGCCCGGGTCCTGTCGAACACCGCATGGCCGATCTGTGCTTCCGTCCGGATCAATTGCTGACTGACCGCACTGACCGAAACACCAAGCTCGGCGGCGGCTTTCGGCAATGACCCCAGCCGCCCGATTGCCTCGACAGCGCGCAATCCGTTGATGTGAACCCTATTCAAATTCTTCATCACGCAAATTCTTCATCCAGTTTTTCTACATCAAGATATCGCCATTCTTGATTGCTGACCGCAGAGAACGGGATCAAAATAGCACATTCCTCGATTCATGGGAGCTGTGTGATGAAGATTTTCTGGCTAACAAAATGGTTTGCAGAGACTCTCGTTCCGCCCAGCGAGGAGAGCAGTCCTGTCGATCATGATGCGCTGGATCACTGGCGCCGTGATCCGCTCTCTCATCCTGCCCTGCAGGCCATGGGCCTCGATGAACTGGCCGACCTGCCCTTCGACCCCTACGGCCTGCGCAGCTGCTGAACGGGAATCAAAAAACAGGCCCCGCGAACGGAGCCTGCCTTGACCTATATGAACGT
The DNA here is from genome assembly GCF_058792715.1 of Phyllobacterium sp. MT110. Lineage (NCBI taxonomy): Bacteria > Pseudomonadati > Pseudomonadota > Alphaproteobacteria > Hyphomicrobiales > Phyllobacteriaceae > Phyllobacterium > Phyllobacterium sp. MT110. The sequence continues at coordinate 114,261 of NZ_JBXAFE010000001.1, read as the reverse complement.
TGTTATCGGAACAGCACGACCGCCTGCTGCACGGTCACCCAGACACCCCAGAGAATGGGAATACCCACGGCGGCCCAGGCGAGCGCCGCCTTGGCATCGAGCCCGCCATGGCCGATGCCGAACGAGCCGGTGGCGCCGGCATCGGCTGTCTTGGTCTTGGCCTGCAGGGCAGCGACCTCGGCGTCGGACATGAACCATTTCGATGCAAGCGGGCGGATAAAAAAGTTGGCGATGAAGCCCAGCGCCAGCATACCCGCGAGAATATACATGGTGCGGTCATAGACCTGATCGCGCGGCACGCCCGCATTGATCTGAAACTCACGGATGTAATTGACCACGACAGGCCCGACGATGCCCGCCGTTGCCCAGGCCGTCAGCAGCCGGCCATGGATGGCGCCGACGAACTGCGTCCCGAAAATATCGGCGAGATAGGCCGGGACCGTGGCAAAGCCGCCGCCATACATGGACAGGATCACGCAGAAAATCGCGACGAACAGCGCCTGGCTGCCCATATGGGCGGCGGTCGGCGCCAGCGCATAGAGCACGATGCCAAGCGCAAAGAAGGTGAAATAGGTGGCCTTGCGGCCGATCCGGTCGGAGAGCGAGGCCCAGAAGAACCGCCCGCCGATGTTGAACAGGGAAATCAGACCGGCAAAGCCCGCGGCAATGGAGGCGATGGCGGTTTTCTGGCCCGCATCCAGCTGGGTGAAGCTGACATCAGGCAGGCCGATGAGCTTGCCCGCAAAGATTTCCTGCAGCATGGGCGAAGCCATGCCGATCACGCCGATACCGGCGGACACGTTGAGGCAGAGCACGGCCCAGATCAGCCAGAACTGTTTCGTCTTGTGGGCATCGCGCAGATGCACGTGCCGCGTGGTGATCATCGCCTTGGCGTCCGTCGGCGGTGTCCAGCCTTCCGGACGCCAGCCGGCCGGCGGAATACGGTAGCCGAAGGCGCCGCACATCATGAAGACGAAATAGCCGGCGGCCATGACCAGAAAGGTCTGCCAGACGCCGACAGTATCCGGTGCCTTGAAATGATTCATCAGAAGGTTGGCCAGCGGTGCCCCGATCATGGCACCGCCACCAAAGCCCATGATGGCCATGCCGGTCGCCATGCCGCGCCGGTCGGGAAACCATTTGATCAGCGTGGACACCGGAGAGATGTAACCGAGCCCGAGCCCGATACCGCCAATCACGCCGGCGCCGACCCACATGAGCCAGAGCTGGTGCGTGATGACGCCAATGGCCGCCAGCACCATGCCCCCGCACCAACACACGGCCGAGACCACGCCAGCCTTGCGCGGCCCGACGCGTTCAAGCCAGCCGCCCCAGATGGCGGCGGAACAGCCAAGAAGCACGAAAAACAGCGTGTAGATCCAGCCGAGATCGCTGACGCGCCAATCGCAGCTCGTGGTGAAAAGCGCTGTCAGAAGGTTGAGATCCGCGCAGGCGACCGATTGCTCGACACCGATGGCGCGCGACAGCGGCAGCCAGAACACGCTGAACCCGTAGGCCATGCCGATACAAAGATGAATGGCAAGCGCTGCGGGCGGCACCAGCCAGCGGTTGAAACCCGCTTTGGCAACGATGCGTTCCCGGTCGAGAATACCCGGGTTTTCATAAATCCGCGGCTCTGCCCTGTCGGTTGCTGACATGTGAATTCCTCCTCCAAGCCCTTGTGGCGGTGATTCATGTTTTAATATTTCAGTTTATCGGCCGGTTCCGGTTCGGCCTGATCGTCTTCTTGTTCGGGTGTTCTCCGGCGCTCTTGCAATCAAGTGGCAACGCACGTCGAGCGGCCAAAATGCAGCCCTTGCAACGTTCAAGCCGAGGCGGAAGCCGGCTTGCGGATATGGGACGCCGCCTCGACCACGAGCGGGTCAAGGCCATTGTCATCCTTTTCCAGGATGGCAAAGAGCTGGGTACGCATGCGCGGCTCCCAGAAATTGTTGATGTGGCCGGCCACACCCTCTACCGCCTCATCCTTGGGCTGGGTGTGAAAGAAGGTGGCGATCTGGTTGGCCATATAGACCAGCTTGTCGGCGGTCGACTGCCGGTGATTCTCATTATCCATATTGCACCAATCGAACGGTTGGACTTTGCACAAGGGTGGGCGAGGCCTGATCCAGGTTGGATTTTCCGGACGCAGCGGTGTCATCGGTTGCACTCGCCACTGCATTTACAGCGATCGGAATACGCTCGGCACGCGTGAAGACATCGAATTCATCGCCGCGTACCAGCGCAACAAGCGTCATGCCCGCCGCCTGCGCGGTGCGCACAGCCAAGGCCGTCGGCGCAGATACGGCAATCAGGACGGAAGCGCCGATGATTGCCGCCTTCTGCACCATTTCGATGGAGACGCGGCTGGTGATGACAACGGCGCCCGATGCACCGCTGATGCCGGCTCGGCACAGGGCACCGGCAAGCTTGTCGAGGGCGTTGTGGCGGCCGACATCCTCGCGCGCGGCCACGATACCCTGGCCGGGAACATAGAACCCGGCCGCATGCACCGCACCGGTTTCATTGTGCAGCGGCTGCAGCGGCGACAGCAGCCGCACCGCCTGCGCCAGATCGCCCGGCGTCAGTTGCAGGCGCGTCGCGTCGACCGAAGCCACCGGCTTCAACGCCTGCTCGATGGACTCGATGCCGCACAGCCCGCAGCCAACGGGTCCCGCCATGCGGCGGCGGCGGTCGGTGAGTTCCTGTCCGGCGACATCGGCGAGGCGCAGCTGGATATCGATGCCCTCGCCATGCTCTTCAACGGCGATTTCGCTGATTTCATCGAGCCGGGCAATAATGCCTTCCGACAGGCTGAAGCCGACGGCGAAATCCTCCATGTCGGCCGGGCTTGCCATCATCACCGCGTGGGTGGTGCCATTGTAGCTGAATGCGACCGGCGTTTCCTCGGGCACCATGCGGCTGCCGGTCGCGTAGACATCGCCCTCGCCCTTGCGGCGGCGGGTGATGCGCGGGACCTGCAACCGTGTGGGGCGCCCGGCCATGGTTATTCCGCCGCGTCGAGCGTCTGGGCGATGCGCCGGCTCTGGCGGGCCTGCTCGTCATATTTGACTTGCCAGTCACTCGGCCCGTTGGACGCACCCACCTGCACCGCCGTCACCTTGTACTCCGGGCAATTGGTCGCCCAGTCGGTGAAATCCGTGGTGATGACATTGGCCTGCGTCGTCGGGTGATGGAAGGTCGTATAGACCACACCCGGCGAAACCCGGTCGGTAATCAGCGCGCGCAGCGTGGTCTCACCGGAGCGGCTTGTTATCTTCACCCAGTCGCCGTCGCGGATACCGCGCTGTTCGGCGTCGTGCGAATGAATCTCCAGCCGGTCTTCCTCGTGCCAGACCACGTTGTCGGTGCGGCGGGTCTGCGCACCGACATTATACTGGGAGAGAATACGTCCGGTGGTGAGGAGAAGCGGGAATCGCGGCCCGGTCTTTTCGTCGGTTGCCACGTACTCCGTGCGGACGAACTTGCCCTTGCCACGAGCAAAACTCTCGATGTGCATGATCGGGGTGCCCAGCGGCGCCTTTTCATTGCACGGCCACTGAACGGAGCCCTCCTTTTCCAGGAGATCATAGGACACACCGGCAAAGCTCGGCGTGGTCAGGGCAACTTCATCCATGATCTGCGACGGGTGCGTATAATTCCAGTTGAGGCCCATGGTCTGCGCCAGTTTCTGGGTAACTTCCCAGTCGGCAAAACCGTTCTTGGGGCTCATGACCTTGCGCACGCGGTTGATGCGGCGCTCGGCATTGGTGAAGGTGCCGTCCTTTTCGAGGAAGGTCGAGCCCGGCAGGAACACATGGGCGTAGTTGGCGGTCTCGTTGAGGAAGAGATCGTGGACCACGACGCATTCCATGGCGGCAAGACCGGCGGCCACATGCTTTGTATCGGGGTCGGACTGGAGAATGTCCTCACCCTGGATGTAGATGCCCTTGAACGTGCCATCGACGGCCGCATCCAGCATGTTGGGGATACGTAGGCCCGGCTCGTCCTGCAATTTGACGCCCCACAGCTTGTCGAAGATATCGCGGGTGGCTTCGCCGGAAACATGGCGGTAGCCGGGAAGCTCGTGCGGGAACGAACCCATGTCGCAGGAACCCTGCACATTGTTCTGGCCGCGCAGCGGGTTCACGCCAACGCCCTTGCGGCCGATATTGCCGGTGGCCATGGCCAGGTTGGCGATGGCCATGACCGTTGTCGATCCCTGGCTGTGCTCGGTCACGCCGAGGCCATAGTAGATGGCGCCATTGCCGCCGGTCGCGAACAGCCGGGCGGCTTCACGCAGCGTCTGCGGCGGCACACCGGTCAGTTGTTCGATCGCTTCGGGGCTGTGTTCGGGTGCGGATACAAAGGCAGCCCAATCCTGGAACTCATCCCAGTCGCAGCGCTCGCGGATGAATTTTTCGTCGAACAGGCCTTCCGTGACAATGACGTGGGACAGCGAGGTGACCACGGCCACATTGGTGCCGGGGCGCAGCGGCAGGTGGTACGACGCCGCGACATGGGGCGAGCGCACGAGGTCGATGCGGCGCGGGTCGATGACGATGAGCTTGGCGCCCTTGCGCAGACGCTTCTTCAGGCGCGAGGCAAAGACCGGATGACCATCGGTCGGGTTGGCACCGATGACGATAACCACATCCGTGTGCTCGACACTGTCGAAATCCTGCGTGCCAGCGGATGTGCCGAATGTCTTGTTCAGGCCGTAACCCGTCGGCGAATGGCAGACGCGGGCACAGGTATCGACATTGTTGTTGCCGAAACCGGCACGAACCAGCTTCTGTACAAGGTAGGTTTCCTCGTTGGTGCAACGCGACGAGGTGATGCCGCCGACGGAGTTGCGGCCATACTGGTACTGGATGCGGCGGAATTCATTGGCAACGTGCTTGTAGGCCTCATCCCAGGAGACTTCGCGCCACGGATCGGAAATCTTCTCGCGGATCATCGGGTTGAGGATGCGATCCTTGTGGGTCGAGTAGCCATAGGCAAACCGGCCCTTGACGCAGGAATGACCGCGATTGGCCTTGCCGTCCTTGTAGGGAACCATGCGCACCAGTTCCTCGCCGCGCATTTCCGCCTTGAACGAGCAACCGACACCGCAATAGGCGCAGGTGGTCACTTTGGAATGTTCCGGCTGGCCGATCTGGATGACCGACTTTTCTGTCAGCGTTGCGGTCGGGCAGGCCTGCACGCAGGCACCGCAGGAAACGCACTCGCTGTCGATGAAATGTTCGTGCATGCCGGGTGAAACGCGGCTGGAAAAACCCCGCCCTTCGATGGTCAGCGCAAACGTGCCCTGCACCTCCTCGCAGGCCCGCACGCAGCGCGAGCAGACAATGCATTTCGACGGGTCGTAGGTGAAGTAGGGATTGGATTCGTCCTTGGGCAGCCAGCGGTCATTGGCGACGTTGTCCGCCTTGGCAAAGACGTGGTTGTCGCCCTGATAGCCGTAACGTACATCGCGCAAGCCGACCGCACCGGCCATGTCCTGCAGTTCGCAATCGCCATTGGCGGCGCAGGTCAGGCAGTCCAGCGGATGATCGGAAATATAGAGCTCCATCACACCTTTGCGGATGTCCTTCAGGCGCTGGGTCTGGGTGTGAACGACAAGACCTTCCATGGCCGGGGTTGTGCAGGAGGCAGGCGTGCCGTTGCGCCCTTCGATCTCGATCAGGCAAAGACGGCAGGAACCGAAGGCATCGACCATGTCGGTCGCGCAGAGTTTCGGGACCTTGATGCCCGCTTCCATCGAGGCGCGCATGATCGAGGTGCCCTCGGGTACCGTGATCTCGTTGCCGTCGATGGTCAGGGTGATCATCTTTTCAGATTTGGAAGCTGGCGTGCCGAAATCGATTTCGTGGATCAGGGACATTTTGGGCTCCTATTCCGCCGCTTGCGCGACGGGCGCAGGACGAAAATCTTCAGGAAAATGCGTCAGCGCGCTCATCACCGGATAGGGCGTGAAACCGCCCAGCGCGCAGAGCGAACCGAACTTCATCGTGTTGCAGAGGTCGGTGAGAACCGCGATCTGCTTTTCCGGCTCGATATTGGCAGCGATGCGATCGACGACCTCGACACCACGGGTCGAGCCGATACGGCAGGGCGTGCACTTGCCGCAGGACTCGACAGCGCAGAATTCCATGGCGAAACGTGCCTGTTTCAGCATGTCGACGCTGTCATCGAAGACAACGAGCCCGGCATGGCCGATGAGTCCGTCCTTGGCGGCAAAAGCCTCGTAGTCGAAGGGGGTATCGAAGAGTTCACGCGGAAAATACGCGCCGAGCGGGCCGCCGATCTGCACCGCCTTGACCGGTCGTCCTGTCGCAGTCCCGCCGCCGATATCATCGACGATTTCGCCGAGTGTCAGGCCGAAGGCGGTTTCGAAAAGCCCGCCATACCGAACATTGCCGGCGATCTGCAGCGGAATGGTGCCGCGCGAGCGGCCCATGCCGAAATCTTTGTAGAATGCCGCGCCCTTGTCGAGAATGACCGGCACGGAGGCAAGCGATATCACGTTGTTGATGACCGTCGGCTTGCCGAAAAGCCCCTTGTGCGCAGGCAGAGGCGGCTTGGCGCGGACGATGCCGCGGCGGCCTTCGAGGCTTTCCAGCAGCGCGGTTTCCTCGCCGCAGACATAGGCGCCTGCACCGACTCGCACCTCGATGTCGAAAGCATGGGCAGACCCCAGCACCGAAACGCCGAGCACGCCAGCCTTGCGGGCGACATCAAGGGCCTCGTTCATCACGGCAATCGCATGCGGATATTCGGAGCGGGTATAGATGTAACCCTTGGTGGCACCGACGGCGATACCGGCAATGGTCATGCCTTCGATCAGAACGAAGGGATCGCCTTCCATGATCATGCGATCGGCAAAGGTGCCACTGTCGCCCTCATCGGCATTGCATACGATGTATTTGCGTTCGCCCGCCGCATCGAGGACGGTCTTCCATTTGATGCCGGTGGGGAAACCGGCACCGCCGCGCCCGCGCAGACCGGATTCCGTCACCTGGGTGACGATTTCGAGCGGCGAAAGGGCAAGCGCTTTCTCCAGTCCCTTCAAGCCGTCATGGGCGCGGTAATCATCGAGCGAGACAGGATCGGTTATGCCGCAACGGGCAAAGGTCAGGCGGGTCTGTTTTGCCAAAAACGGCAAGTGCTCGGTCAAGCCAAGCCAGAGCGGATGGGTCCGGCCTTCGGCCATACCCGTATCGAGAAGCGAAGCCAGGTCGGAAGGTTTGACCGGGCCGTAAGCCACGCGGCCGGACGGTGTTTCCACCTCGACCATCGGTTCGAGCCAATACATGCCGCGCGACCCGTTGCGAACGATGCGCGCATCGAGATTGCGGGCCGCAATCTCATCCTGCAGTGTCCGGGCAACCTTTTCGGCGCCGAGGGCAAGCGCGCCGGAATCGCGCGGGACAAAGAATGTGACCGTCATAGCCGCACTCCTGTCGCTATTTCTTCGAGTTTTTCGTCGTCCAGACGGCCAATGACCTCACCGTCCAGCATCGCGGCGGGCGCACAGGCGCAAAGGCCGAGGCAATAGACCGGTTCGAGCGTCACCGCACCGTCGGCGGTTGTTCCATGCCAGTCGATGCCGAGCAGTTCGCGGGCTTTTCGGGCCATGGCATCGCCGCCCATCGACTGACAGGCCTCCGCACGGCACAGTTTCAGCACATGCCGGCCTGCCGGATGATCGCGGTAATCGTGATAGAATGTGACAACGCCGTGCACCTCGGCGCGCGATATGTTCAGCGCCTGGGCAATCAGCGGCAAAGTCTCCTGCGGCACATAGCCGAACTCGCCCTGCAACTCGTGCAGAATCGGAAGGAGCGGGCCTTCTTGACCCTTCAACTGATTGATAATGTCTATCGCTCTCCCAGCGATATCGGTACTTGCGGTCTGCATTTCGTGCAGCGCCCTCCCTAAATGCTCCTCGTAGCCTAGAACAGATCAAAAACGACGCAACTAATCAATATACCAGTCCCGTTGGTCGATAGAAGATTTCTATCAAACCATATTGAGTTCGATGGCAAGCGCCCGGGCCTCATGCAGCAGGGCGGACACCAGCGGCGTATGGGGTTCGCGGTCAGCCGCCACCAGCCCGACAAGATGGCGTGCATCGGGCTCGACAATGGGAATAGCGCGGATCGGTTCGGAAAAACCCAGTGTTTCCGCAAGGTTGAGCGGCATGATGCTCGCCCACTTGCCGGTCCGTATGTGCGAGAACAGCACAATCATCGAATTGGATTCCAGCGTTGGATGCACGTCCACCCCCGCTTCGTGCAGGTGTTTGTTGATGATCCGGCGGTTCTGCATGTCCTGGGTGAGCAGGCAGAGCGGCAACTGACCAACCTCCGCCCAGGTCACAAATTCGCGATCCGAATAGGTACTGCCCGTCGAGGTGATCAACTGGTAGCGTTCCGAGTAGAGCGGAACCGATGTCACCCGCCCGAGCGGCTCATTGTCGAGATAGCTGATTCCCGCATCGATCTCGAAATTGCTGAGCAGCGTCAGGACTTCCAGCGAGGTGCGCGAGGTCACCGAAAAGGTCACATCGGGGTGTTTTTCGCGAAATGGCGTCGTCAGGCGCGAAACCATGGCAAGCGCCGTGGGAATTGCCGCTATCTTCACATGCCCGGACAGACCATAGCGTGCAGCGCGGATTTCCTCGCGCATCGTCCGCGTATCGCCGACAATGCGCCGCGCCCATTCGAGCACGCGCTGGCCCTCCGGCGTCAATCCCTTGTAGCGTGAGCCGCGCTGAACGAGAACGACACCCAGCGTATCTTCAAGCTGGCGGATCGCAGCCGACAGGGTTGGCTGCGTGACGCCGCATTCCTCCGCCGCGCGGCCAAAATGCTGGTTGCGCGCCAGAGCGATAAAAAATTCCAGCTTGTCGATCATCGAAATCCGTCCTCCGACAAGACTCTATCGATGATTACCCGCTGACAGCAAGAGCGGTGGTCGATTCAAACCGTCAGGAACTTGCGCACCTCCGGCCTGTCGAGACTTGCGGCATCGCCGGAATGGACGATCTCGCCGCGATCCATGATGTAGACATGGTCTGCCAGCTCGCGGCAGAAATCGAGATACTGTTCGACGAGAAGGATGGCGAGACCGGTCTGATCGCGCAGAAACCGGATGGCGCGACCGATATCCTTGATGATCGACGGCTGGATGCCTTCGGTCGGCTCATCCAGAACAAGCAGCCGTGGACGCGTGACCAGCGCACGGCCGATGGCGAGCTGCTGCTGCTGACCGCCCGACAGATCCCCGCCGCGCCGGCCCAGCATGGTCTTGAGCACGGGGAACAGCTCGAAAACCTCCGGCGGCACATTACGGTTGCCGCGTCTGGCGGCAGCAAAGCCCGTCGCCAGATTCTCGCGCACGGTGAGCAGCGGAAAGATCTCGCGCCCCTGCGGCACGAAAGCAATGCCGGCCCGCGCCCGGTCGTAGGGCGGCTTCCTGCCGAGCGGCGCACCATCGAAGCTGATCGACCCCGACGATAGCGGGTGTTGGCCGACGATCGCCCGGAGCATGCTGGTCTTGCCGACACCGTTCCGGCCAAGGACGCAGGTGATGGATTGCGGCTTCACCTCGAGCGATATGCCGCGCAACGCTTGCGCGGCGCCATAGTGAAGAGAAGCATTTTCAACCGTAAGCATCAGAAAATTCCCTCCCATTGATGTGCCACACACCGCCTCATCGCCCGAGATAGACCTCGATAACGCGCGGGTCGTTGCTGACATGATCGAGCGAGCCCTCTGCCAGCACCGAGCCCTCGTGCAGGCAGGTGACCTTCACGCCGAGCTCGCGCACGAAATGCATGTCATGCTCCACCACGATCACCGAGCGGGTGCGGGCAATATCGCGCAGGAGTTTCGCCGTCTCCGCGGTTTCCGCGTCGGTCATCCCGGCGACCGGCTCATCCACCAGCAGCAATTTCGGATCCTGCGCGAGCAGCATGCCGATCTCCAGCCATTGTTTCTGGCCGTGCGAGAGACTGGCCGCCAGCCAGCGGCGCTTTTCAAACAGCCGGATCGTGTAGAGGATTTCGTGAATGCGGTCGGCTTCATCCCTGCTCTGGCGATGAAACAGCGCTGACAGGGCCGAGCGCGGCCCGGACAGGGCCAGCACCAGATTGTCCTCCACCGTGTGGCTTTCGAAGACCGTCGGCTTCTGGAACTTGCGGCCGATGCCGAGCATGGCAATGTCGGCTTCGTCATGCCCGGTCAGGTCGACCGTGCCGTTGAAATAGACATCGCCGCTGTCCGGCTTGGTCTTGCCGGTGATGATATCCATCATGGTGGTTTTCCCCGCCCCATTCGGACCGATGATGGCGCGCATCTCTCCCGACTGAAGCACGAGCGAAAGGTTGTTGATGGCACGGAATCCATCAAAGGAAACCGAAACGCCGTCGAGATAAAGCAATATGTCCTTGGCCTTCATGGGCGCTACTCCGCAGCCTGGGGTTCGGGTACCGGGGCGAGCTTGCCGCCCTGTTTCACCACGGGCGACAGCACCTCCTCGTCTTTGCGTGCCGCATGGCTGGCTCTGCCGGCTTGCCAGGAGCCGTAGAGCCCGAGAATGCCCTTGGGCAGGAACAGCGTGACGAGGATGAACAGTGCACCGAGGGCAAACAGCCAAATCTCCGGAAACGCTGCGGTAAAGTAGGTCTTGCCGAAATTGACGAGGATCGCGCCGATGATCGGACCGATGATCGTGCCGCGCCCGCCGACCGCCACCCAGATGACCGCTTCGATGGAGTTGGCGGGTTCGAACTCGGACGGGTTGATAATGCCCACCTGCGGCACATAAAGCGCCCCGGCAATGCCCGCCATCATGGCAGAGACCGTCCAGACGAACAGCTTGTACCGGTCAACGCGATAGCCGAGAAAGCGCATGCGGCTTTCCGCGTCGCGCACGCCGACCAGCACCTTGCCGAGCTTCGAGCGAATGATGAAACTGGACACAAGAACGGCCAGCGCCAGAAACAGGGCGGTTGCTGCGAACAGCGCTGAACGGGTCGTTCCCGCCTGCACATTGAAGCCGAGAATATCCTTGAAATCCGTGAGGCCATTATTGCCGCCAAAGCCCATGTCGTTGCGGAAGAAGGCGAGCAGCAGCGCATAGGTCAGGGCCTGGGTGATGATGGAGAGGTAGACACCCGTCACACGCGAGCGGAAGGCCAGCCAGCCGAAGCCGAAGGCCAGTACCCCCGGCACCAGCACGACCATCAGGGCCGCGAACCAGAAATTGTCGAAACCGTACCAGAACCACGGCAGTTCCTTCCAGTTGAGGAACACCATGAAATCCGGCAGAACCGGATCGGCATAGACACCGCGCGGGCCGATCTGGCGCATCAGATACATGCCCATGGCATAGCCGCCGAGGGCAAAGAAGGCGCCATGGCCAAGCGAAAGAATGCCGCAGAAACCCCAGACCAGATCAAGCGCCACGGCGAGCAGCGCATAGGTCAGGTATTTGCCGAGCAGCGAAACCAGATAGGTCGGGATATGCAGGGGAGAGGTGTCCGGCACCAGCAGATTGAGGACGGGCACGAGACAGGCAACCGCCACCAGAATGATGATCGCAATCCGGCTGCGCCGGTCGCCATGTCTGAAAAACCATTGGGTGATCATGCCTCGATGGCCCTTCCCTTGAGTGCGAAGAGACCGCGCGGACGCTTCTGAATGAACAGGATGATGAGGACCAGCACGAGAATCTTGCCAAGGACGGCCCCGGCAAAGGGCTCGAGGAACTTGTTGGCAATGCCGAGCGACATGGCGCCGACCAGCGTTCCCCAGAGATTGCCGACACCGCCAAAGACCACGACCATGAAACTGTCGATGATATAGCCTTGGCCCAGATTGGGGCTGACATTGTCGATCTGGCTGAGCGCGACACCGGCAATGCCGGCAATACCGGAACCAAGACCGAAGGTGAGCGCGTCGACCCATGGCGTGCGGATGCCCATGGAGGACGCCATGCGCCGGTTCTGCGTGACCGCCCGCATGCGCAGGCCGAGCATGGTTTTCTTCAGCACCAGCTGCAGCACGGCAAAGACCGACAGGGCGAACACGATGATCCAGAGACGCGACCATGTCAGCGTCAGCATGCCGACATCGAAGGAGCCCGACATCCATGACGGGCTGCTGACCTGAACATTCGAGGCACCGAACCACGACCGCGTCGCCTGCTGCAGCACCAGCGATATGCCCCAGGTGGCCAGCAGGGTCTCCAGCGGCCTGCCATAGAGAAAGCGGATGATCCCGCGCTCAATGACGACGCCGATGGCGCCGGAGACGAGAAAGGCCGCAGGCAAGGCAAACAGAAGCGAATATTCGAACAGCCCCGGCATGGATGTGCGGATGATCTGCTGCACCACGAAGGTCGTGTAGGCGCCAATCATCACCATTTCGCCATGGGCCATGTTGATGACACCCATGACACCGAATGTGATCGCGAGGCCGATAGCCGCGAGCAGCAGGACCGAGCCAAGCGACAGGCCGTAAATGACATTCTGGATACCGTTCCAGATTTCGAGTTCTGCGTTGATGCTGGATATGGCGGCACTGGCGGCTTCGCCGACCGGCCCCGGAACACCGGCGAGCGGCGTCAACAGACCGAGCGCCTCGCGCCCGTTCCCGGATTTGATTGCGGCGATGGCGGCGATCTTCACATCGTCTGCCGCGCTGGAATTGAGAACAGCAGCAGCCTTGGCGCGCTGCATCAGCACCTTGATCCCCGCATCCTTCTCCGCCGACAGCGCCTGGTCCAGCAACGGAATGGATTCAGGATCGCGGTTCTTCAGGATTGCTTCGGCAGCGGACCGGCGCTCCGCCGCGTCGGTGCTCATCAGTGTCAGGCCGCCGATGGCAGCCGCGATATCGCGGCGCAGCCGGTTGTTGACCTTGATCTTGTCGGCCGTATTGCGCGGAACGGGAGGCAATTTTGCACCGCTCAGCGGGTCGGTTGCGGCATAATCCGCGCCATCGCGCGTACCGATAAACACCGCTTTGTCAGCCTTCGAAACATAGAGATCGCCGGCACTCAATGCGTTGAGAATGGCAGCGGCGCGCGGCGTACCGCTTTTGGCAAGTTCTGAAACCGCCTTGCTCGTCTCGTCGAAATTATCACCGGCCAGCGCCTGCACCAGCGATTTGAGTTTGGCGTCGTCCATGGCTTGCGCACCGGCGGCCGCAGGAAACAGGCAAAGCCCGAGTATCGCGATGATGGACAGGAAGCGGCTCAATGACATTCAACAATCCTGCATTTGAAATTCCTGGGAGGAGCTCCATCCCCGCCACGAGACGGGGATGGAGTTGGCTTCGGCGTTGTCGCCCCGACCCGAAGCCGGAGCTTGATTTTAGCGCTTAGTTCGTCTTGGTCGCGCCGCCGCACTTGCCGGTGACAACGTTGAAATTGCCGCACGACATTGGCTTGCGCCAATCGGAGATCAGGTCCTTCGAGCCTGGCAGATAGTCGGACCATTCATCGCCGACGACGAGGCCCGGCGTCCTGTAGACGATGTCGAACTGGCCATCGGCCTGCACTTCGCCGATGAGGACCGGCTTGGTGATGTGATGGTTCGGCATCATCGCCGCGTAACCGCCGGACAGGTTCGGGACGGAGACGCCGACGATCGAATCGATGACGGCATCCGACTTGGTGGTGCCGGCGGCTTCGACGGCCTTCACCCACATGTTGAAACCGATGAACGTTGCTTCCATCGGATCATTGGTCACGCGCTTGTCGTTCTTGATATAGGCGTGCCATTTCTTGATGAAGTCGGCATTGGCGTCGGAATCGACGGATTCGAAGTAGTTCCAGGCGGCGAGATGGCCGACCAGCGGCTTGGTGTCGAGACCGGCCAGCTCTTCCTCGCCCACCGAGAAGGCGACAACGGGAATGTCTTCGGCCTTGATGCCCTGGTTGGCCAGTTCCTTGTAGAACGGCACATTGGCATCGCCATTGATGGTGGAAACAACGGCAGTCTTCTTGCCGGCCGAGCCGAACTTCTTGATGTCGGACACGATCGTCTGCCAGTCGGAATGACCGAACGGCGTGTAGTTGATCATGATGTCCTCATCCTTCACGCCCTTGGCGTTGAGGTAGGCCTTCAGGATCTTGTTGGTGGTCTGCGGATAGACATAGTCCGTACCGGCAAGAACCCAGCGCTCCACACCTTCCTGTTTGGCGAGATAATCCACGGCGGGAATGGCCTGCTGGTTCGGCGCAGCACCCGTGTAGAAGACATTGCGCGAGCTTTCCTCGCCTTCATACTGAACCGGGTAGAACAGCAGGGAATTCAGTTCTTCGAAAACCGGAAGCACGGATTTGCGCGAGGACGATGTCCAGCAGCCGAAAACCGCCGCGACCTTGTCCTGTTCGATCAACTGACGGGCTTTTTCCGCAAACAGCGGCCAATCCGACGCCGGATCGACAACGACGGCTTCAAGCTTCTTGCCGAGAACCCCGCCCTTCTTGTTCTGCTCGTCGATGAGGAAGAGCATCGTATCCTTGAGCGTGGTTTCGGAAATCGCCATCGTACCGGACAACGAATGCAGAATACCGACCTTGATTGTGTCCTCGGCTGCCTTTGCCGGTGCAAGGGTCAGTGTCGCTCCCACGGCGGCGGCCGCCAAGGTTCCAATAAATCTGGCTGTTAGACTGAACATTCAGGTAAACCCCTCTTTATGGTTGTTTGTACCGAGGGAATACTATGCAACGACCGTGCCAACTGCGGGTTGCAGCGTCATGCTCGTGTGAAATCTTTGGATTAGCCCGAGATTACAACGGCCAAGCGCAACAGGCCTTGAATATTATGAAGACCGCAGCGGCGGAAACAAGGGGGCGGCCAGCACCGTTTCGGCAATCAAGTGCCTATATTATTATCAATTAGTCGTATATGCCTATTTATGGAGCAATGCTCGCAATTTGCGGCTCCGATCAATCGGCTTTGATGTGGCATTGGTCAGCGTTTGATGTATGGTGCTGCCACCAATCACATTCTCAAGGAACGAAAATGGATATCCGTCAGATTGACGAAGGCTTTGCCGTGACCGGGCAGATTTCACCGGACGACGTACGCGATATTGCTGCGGCAGGCTATCAGACCCTGATCTGCAACCGCCCCGATGGTGAATCGCCGGATCAGCCGGAATTTGCCGAAATCGCCAAGGTCGCTGAAAAGGCAGGCATCCCGATCTACTACGTCCCCGTGATTTCAGGCCAGCTGACCCAGGACGACGTGGATGCAATGGCCGCCGCACTCGAAGAAGCGGAAGGCCCGGTGCTGGCCTATTGCCGCTCCGGCGCCCGTTCGACCAATATTTACGGCATCGTTCAGCAGCAGAAAGGCTGACCCTGCAAGGACGGCTGCGGACCCCGCAGCCGTCTTACCGCTGACCTCCCCAAGCCTATAGACAACAGAGCTGACCTTCCCATGAGCCGTATTGCCGATCTGAACAGTGACGATTTCGCCGCCCTGCGCCAAAAGACTTTGAAGGAATACGAGGCCTTCCGTGCCCGTGGACTGAAAATCGACATGACCCGCGGCAAGCCAAGCCCCGAGCAATTGGCGCTCGCCAACGGCATGTTGACCCTGCCCGGCAATGGCGATCACTTCAGCGAAGCCGGTGAAGATGCCCGCAATTACGGCAATCTGCAGGGACTGGCGGAAGTGCGCACGCTGTTCGCGCCAACGCTCGGCACGTCGCCGGATCGGATCGTTGTCGGTGACAATTCCAGTCTGGCGCTGATGCACGACTGCCTGCTCTGGGCCTGGGCCAAGGGCGTTCCCGGCGGCACCGAACCCTGGCAGAAGACGGAAGCCCCGGCTTTTATCTGCCCGGTGCCCGGCTATGACCGGCATTTCTCCATCCTCGAAGAATACGGCATCCGCATGCTGCCCGTACCGCTCAAGGGCGATGGGCCTGACATGGACATGGTCGAGAAACTCGCTGCCGATCCGAGCGTCAAGGGCATGTGGTGCGTGCCGAAATACTCGAACCCGTCGGGCGAGACCTATTCCGACGCGGTGATCGAACGTCTTGCCGCGATGAAAACCGGTGCTCCTGATTTCCGCCTGTTCTGGGACAATGCCTATGCGGTGCATCATCTCACGGAAACCGAGCATCAGATCCCCGATATTCTCGACCTGTGCGAAAAGGCCGGACATCCCGACCGGGCCTTTGTCTTCGCCTCCACGTCCAAGGTAACGCTGGCGGGTGCCGGCCTTGCCTTCTTCGCCTCGTCAGCAGCCAATGTGCGCTGGTACCTTGCCAGCGCCAGCAAACGGACAATCGGACCGGACAAGCTGAACCAGCTACGGCATGTACGGTTCCTCAAGAACGAGGACGGCATACGCAAGCACATGGCGGCGCATCGCGCCCTGATCGCGCCGAAATTCGACATGGTCAACGAAGCTCTGGAAAAGCGCCTCGCCGGCACGGGCGTCGCCGAATGGTCGAAGCCGCAGGGCGGCTATTTCATCTGCGTCGATGCCATGGAAGGCACGGCCAAGCATGTGGTCGAACTGGCCAAGCAGGCAGGCGTGACCTTGACGCCGGCAGGATCGACCTCACCGCACGGCAAGGACCCGCACGACCGCACATTGCGGCTGGCGCCGACATTCCCTTCCCTGCAGGAAGTGGAACTGGCCTCGCAGGGTATCGCACTGTGCATTCTGCTGGCGGCACTGGAAAAGCTGCATTCGGCCCGGAATGACTGATGTCTAAAGCGGGATGACCAGGCCGTCGCGGCCGACGATCAAACGGCCATCCCACTTGCCATCCAGAGCTTTTACCCAGTCGGCTTCGCCGAATTGCGGGTCGTCAGCCGGAATGAGGTGATGCAGCACAAGATGCTTCACCTCAGCGGCCACCGCGATCCGCGCGGCATCTTCAACGAGTGTATGACTGGCGAGAAGATGTTCCTTGAGGCGTGCGCCGTTGCCCGTCCGCGCGACGAGACGATCCACGCCTTCTGGCAGCATCGCCTCATGCACGAGGATATCGCTCTCCCGGGCAAAACCGGCCAGCGGCGGGAAATAGGCCGTATCCGCCGAAAAGACGATGGATTTGCCTGCCGCTTCGATCTTCAGCGCAAAACAATCGACAACCGGCGGGTGATCGACGTGCAAGGCGGTGATCGTCAGGCTCGCGTCCTGATAGGCCAAACCATCGGCGTAGACCTGCAGATCGACAAGATCGCGCAGATCGGGCCGCCCCTCGTCCTCGATGCGCAGATCAATGTCGTAGCGCATGGATTGCAGGAAGCCTGACCAATAGTCTTCAATTCCGGCCGGGCCGTAGACCGTGACTTTGTGCGATAGCCCCGACGTCCATGCCGTATGCATGAGCGGGCCGAGTTCGAGCACATGGTCGGAATGCAGATGTGTGATCAGGATCATATCCAGATCCTTCAGTGACAGATCCGCATTGACCAAGGCCCGGGTCACACCAAGACCGCAATCGATGACGATCCGCCGTCCTGATATGTCCAGCAGCGACGATGTTGGCGACGGGCCGCCCGGACGGATTGCCGGGCCACCCTTGGTTCCAAGCAGGACGAGCCTGTCAGCCATTCCTAGAAGAATGCCTGAATGCCGGTCTGGGCGCGCCCGAGAATGAGCGCGTGCACATCATGCGTGCCCTCATAGGTGTTGACCGTTTCAAGGTTCTGCGCATGGCGCATCACGTGATAGCCGATCTGGATGCCGTTGCCGCCGTGCATGTCACGGGCAACGCGGGCAATATCCAGAGCCTTGCCGCAATTGTTGCGCTTGACCAGGCTGATCATCTCCGGTGCCATCCGGTCTTCATCCATGAGGCGCCCGACCCGCAGGCTCGCCTGCAGGCCCAGCGTGATTTCCGTCTGCATGTCAGCAAATTTCTTCTGGAACAGCTGGGTAGCCGCCAGCGGCTTGCCGAACTGCTTGCGGTCGAGGCCATACTGCACCGTGCGCTGCCAGCAATCTTCCGCGGCCCCCATTACACCCCAGGAAATGCCGTAACGGGCACGGTTGAGGCAGCCGAACGGCCCCTTGAGCCCGGCAACATTGGGAAGAAGGTGTTCTTCGCCGACGACAACGCCGTCCATGACGACTTCGCCGGTGATCGAAGCACGCAGCGAAAGTTTGCCGCCGATCTTCGGAGCGGAAAGCCCCTTCATGCCCTTCTCGAGCACGAAGCCGCGAATCTGGCCGTCATGCGCATCGGACTTGGCCCAGATTACGAAGACGTCCGCGATGGGTGAATTGGATATCCACATTTTCGAGCCGGAAATCCGGTACCCGTCGGCAACCTTTTCGGCGCGCGTTTTCATCCCGGCGGGATCGGAACCGGCATCGGGCTCGGTCAGGCCAAAGCAGCCGATCCACTCGCCCGAAGCCAGCTTCGGCAGATATTTCTTGCGCTGTTCTTCGGAGCCATAGGCGTAGATGGGATACATGACCAGCGAGGACTGCACGCTCATCATCGAGCGATAGCCGCTGTCGACACGCTCGACTTCACGAGCAACCAGACCATAGGCGACATAGGACGCACCAGCGGTGCCGTATTCTTCCGGCAACGTCACTCCGAGAAGCCCGGCCTCGCCCATCATACGGAAAAGTGCCGGATCGGTCTTTTCCTCAAGATAGGCTTCCTCGATACGCGGTGCCAGCTCTCCCTGCGCAAAGGCGCGCGCACTGTCCCGGATCATCCGTTCGTCTTCGGTCAACTGATCTTCCAGCAGAAACGGATCCGTCCAGACAAAGGAAGCTTTGGAATGCGCCATGTAATTTCCTCCATAATGCTTTTCCCAGACCTAGCACCAAAATCGCGTCGATGGCCAGATAGTTTTGGCTTAAAATATATTCCGGTGCGCTTTGGCAGCGAACAATTTCCGTCGCCGGACGAATCCCCTATATGTATGGCATGACCATCAAACAGCTTACCGAAACCATCATCAACCAGATCGCTGCGGGTGAAGTCATCGAACGCCCCGCAAGCGTGGTGAAGGAGCTTGTGGAAAATGCCATCGATGCCGGAGCAACCCGCATCGAAGTGGTGACGGCAGGCGGCGGCAAGAACCTCATCCGCATCACCGACAATGGTTCGGGCATCCCTTCGGATGAGCTGACGCTGGCCGTTTCGCGCCATTGCACATCGAAACTGACGGATGACGTGCATGATATCCGGGCGCTGGGTTTTCGCGGCGAGGCCCTGCCCTCCATCGGCTCGGTCTCGCGGCTGTCGGTCAAATCCCGCACGGCACAGGCCGATTCCGGTTTCGAGATCAGCGTGCATGGCGGCCATATGGATGGCCCGCGCCCGGCGGCGATGAACAACGGCACAATTGCCGAGGTGCGCGATCTGTTCTTTGCTACACCCGCACGCCTGAAATTCATGAAGACCGACCGGGCCGAAGCTTCGGCCATCAGCGATATTGTCAAGCGGGTTGCCATTGCCTTCCCGCATATCCGCTTTTCTCTGGCGGGCAGCGACCGCACGCCGCTCGAGCTTGCGGCGACGGGCATTGGCTCCGCCGGCATGCTGGAACGGATTTCGCAGGTGCTGGGCAGGGAATTCCCGGAGAACGCGCTTGCCATCGATGCGGAGCGTGACGGGGTGCGCCTGACCGGGTTTGCCGGGATACCGGCCTTCAACCGCGCCAACAGCCTGCATCAGTTTGCCTATGTCAACGGGCGGCCGGTGCGCGACAAGCAGATATGGGGCGCCATCCGCGGCGCCTATGCGGATGTGATCTCGCGCGACCGGCACCCGGTCGTGGTGCTGTTCCTCAACCTTGATCCGGCGCTGGTCGACGTCAATGTGCATCCGGCCAAGGCCGATGTGCGCTTCCGCGATCCGGGTCTGGTGCGCGGGCTGATCGTCGGTGCGATCCGCCAGGCGCTCGGCCAGTCCGGCATTCGCGCCGCCACCAGCGGGGCGGAAGCCATGCTGCAGTCCTTCCGGCTCGGCGGAGCGGAGCCTTTGCGCCCGGCCCAACCGGCACAGCACTGGCAGGGTTCGCCGTCGGTCAACCAGAACTATACAACCCAGCAATCTGCCTTTCGTCCCATCATACCGGACCCGGCACCATCCTATACAAACAATGGTTTCTCGGAACCGATACGCAGCTTCCTGGCTGAAGCGGACGTGCTGGCCACCGATACGCGGGCAAGCGCTGCGGAGGTGCCGCAAGCCCTGCTGGCCGCACCGCTCGGCGCTGCACGCGCCCAGATACATGCGAACTACATCGTCTCGCAGACGGAAGACAGCCTCATCATCGTCGATCAGCACGCCGCGCATGAGCGGCTTGTCTACGAGGCATTGAAGACGGCGCTGCATTCAAGACCCTTGCCCGCGCAGATGCTGCTCATTCCCGAGATTGTCGATCTGCCGGAAGAGGACGTGGAGCGGCTGGTGGCCCATGCGGAAACCCTGTTGCGCTTCGGTCTAGGCGTGGAGGCCTTCGGTCCCGGTGCGGTCGCCGTGCGGGAAACCCCGTCCATGCTGGGCGAGATCGACGTGCAGCAGCTCATCCGCGACCTCGCAGACGAGATTGCCGAACACGATACATCCGATGGTTTGAAGGCCATTCTCGACCATGTTGCCGCCACGATGGCCTGCCATGGCTCCGTGCGTTCCGGCCGGCGGCTGAAGCCGGACGAGATGAACGCACTGTTGCGCCAGATGGAAGACACGCCCGGCTCAGGCACGTGCAATCACGGCCGGCCCACCTACATCGAACTGAAGCTCACGGATATCGAGCGGCTTTTCGGCAGGCGCTGACGTCTTGACCCGCGGGGCATCTGCCGCCTAAATGAGCTGACGAAAAGAATGGGAAACCACCGGACAATGAACAGGTTTGAAGGCCCCGGCTCACGTGAAGCCAAGATACGCTACCTCGACGGTGACTTTCAGGTCCTGTCGCCGGGCTCCTACGTGCTGTGCGCCGTGACGTCGGAAAAGATCGCGCTGGATGAACTGCGGTACTGGAGCGTTGCCCGCCAGGAAGCCTATGCGGATGCGACGATTTCGCTTGAGCGCGAGCTTGAAATGAACCCATCGCTGCGCCAGCGCAGCAAGGCCTGACCGGTGATCAATCGCCGGTCCACGCTTTTGGCCCTTGCCGCGACCGCGCTTCTGGCCGGCGGCTGCACCACGATGGGCGCCAAACGCGAACCGGCCTATAGCGGACCGACCAAGACGATCAAGGGCTATCTGCGCGGCTCGCCGCTGGCACGGCTTTCACCAAGTTCCGTCGTTTACATCACCGCCTATGATGCAACCAACGGCAACTCCAAACCCATGCCGGTAATCGGCGAGACAAGCTTCACGCTGGGCCGCAGCGGCTATTTCCCCATTGCCTACGAGATTGAAATCCCGGCGGCGAAATCGGCGCCAAAGGTAGCCCTGTCCGTGCAGATCGGTACGCCAGGGCGAATTCTCTTTTCCAACGACCGGCAATACAGCCAGACAACCGGCCGCTCCATGGATATACCCATGGGTGAAACGCCGCCGCGCATACGCAACTTCCGCCGCGGCCTATAGCCGCCGGATCGTTCGCAGGCGCGCCCTTTCCCGGGTTTCACTGATGACGCGCGATACGGTTCGCGGGTGCGCAAAAACCAGCTCCACATCCAGAACCTGCGTTCTCGCGGCGAATGCCTTGGCGATTTCGCTGCCATCGAGCAGGCGGACGTGATCCTTCGCCGTGGTGATCAGGGTCAAACCGTCCGCATCGGCACTTTTGATGAGATCGGCGATTTCCTCATCCGTATAGGGATGGTGATCCGGAAAGGGGCGTGCCTCTGTGACCGTTCCACCGGCTTCTTCCAGCGTGCGGAAGAATTTGGCGGGATCGCCAATGCCGGCAAAGGCGAGCAGCGGTTTATCAGCGACCGCAAGCACCGCCTTGGGTTGAAGCGAGGCTTCATATACCGGCTTGGCCGCACGTGCAGCGTTCCTCACGAGATGGTCGGCGCCATTGGCTGACCCTATCTTGAGCAGGGCATCGGTGCGCACCAGCTGATCCGTCAGTGGCGCGCGCAGCGGGCCGCCGGGAATGACGCGGCCATTGCCGATACCCCGCCCCGCATCGACGACCATGAGCGCATAGTCGAAATGCAGGCGGGCACTCTGGAACCCGTCATCCATGATGATGAAGTCGCATCCCGCCGCCTGCAGCGCAGTGGCCCCGGCAAACCGGTCGGCGCATACGACCACCGGCGCATGCCGGGCGAGCAGCATGGGCTCATCGCCGACATGCCGGGCGCTGTCGTGATCGGGATCGACCCGGTGCAGTCCGGAGAAGGCTCCGCCATAACCGCGTGAGACAATGCCGGGTTTCAGACCAGCGGCAACGGCGGCCTGCGCAAAGGCAATGGACGTCGGGGTCTTGCCCGCGCCGCCGACGGTGAAATTGCCGATGCACAGAACGGGAATGGGAACGGCAGGCGGCTTGGCGCGGCGGATGCGCCGTCCGGCAACCATACCGTAAATCTTTGACAGGGGGCTGAGGGCCCGCGCGCGCCAATCCGGCTTTTCCCACCAGAAAGGAGGCGCTTCGCTGGTCATTTCCAGCCACCTTCACGCGCGCTCAACCGCGCCTTCAGCACCAGGGGCTGGATGAAGGGCTCGAGCGCCGTCATGGTCAGATCAAGCGAACCGCGCATGTCCTCAACCGTCTTCGTTCCCGCATCAATCATCACCTGGCGTTCAGCGGGATTGTTGAAGAGGTAGTTGACGGCCCCAGCCAGCATGTCCTTGTCGCGGATGAGCTTGGCCGCGCCATTCTTGATCAGGCGCTGGTAGGAATCGCGGAAATTCTGCACGTTGCGGCCCGAAAGGATTGCCGTCTTCAACATGGCGGGTTCCAGCGGATTCTGGCCGCCCTGCGCCATGAGCGACCGCCCGACAAAGGCGATTTCCGTCAGCCGCAGATACAGGCCCATCTCGCCGATCGTATCGCCGAGATAGATGTCGGTGTCCGGCGCGATGACATCGCCGCGGCTGCGCAATGCCACCTTCATGCCGAGCTTTTCGATTTCTTCGGCAATTGCCGGGGCGCGGTCAGGATGACGCGGCACGATGATCGTCAGGAGATCGCGATGCCTGACCTTCAGCATGTGATGAACCTGCGCAACGACATCTTCCTCACCCTGATGGGTGGAAATCGCTGCCCAGGTCTTGCGCTTGCCGATCTGCCCCTGCAGAGCCTCAAGTTCCGACTCCACGACCGGCGGGATTGCGGTGTCGACTTTGAGATTGCCCGATACCGTGACCGGACGGGCCCCGAGCGTACGGAACCGTTCGCCGTCAATGTCAGACTGGGCCACCACATGGGCGAGATTTTCAAACAGCGCTTCCGCGATGGACGGCCGCTTCTGCCAGGCAGCAAAGGATTTGTCGGACAGGCGGCCATTGACCAGAACCTGCGGCACCCGCCGCAGCCCCAGTTCAAGAATGGTCATCGGCCAGATCTCGGATTCGCAGATAACGGCGAGATCGGGCTGCCAGTGGCTGAGGAACCGGTCGACCGCCGGCTTCAGGTCGAGCGGCACATATTGATGGATGACCCGGTCACCCAGACGTTCCTGCACCATCTTGGCGGAGGTCACGGTCCCGGTTGTAAGAACGACGCTGATTCCCATGTCGACGATGGTTTCAACCAGCGGCGTGACGGCAGAGGTTTCGCCGACGCTCGCCGCATGCACCCAAACCAGCGGTCCCGCCGGCCGTGCAACGCTGGCCACGCCATAACGTTCACCCTGACGTCCGCGTTCTTCCTTGCCTTTGCTGGCGCGGAAGGCGACATAGGCGCCGACAGCCGGGAAGACCATGGCACCCACCCAGCGATAGGTGCTCAGGACAATGCGCGCCCACCGTTCGCTCATGCCCGGCCATCCACAAGCGCTTGCACCCGTACCGTATTGGCGTTCAGGCTGGCGGTCAATTCGACACGCTTGGCTTCAAGCATTGCATCATCGGCATCCTCGGGGACAAAGATCGGGTCGCCGACAATCAACCCTGACCTGCCGAATGGCAAGGGAATGGTTGTCTTATCCCAGCTCTTCTCGAGAATTTTCCTGCGCGACGTCATATAGCAGATGGGAATGATCGGGCGGCCCGACAGTTTGGCAAGGAGAATGACCCCCTGACCGGAATCGCGGGGTGTCCCATGGGGAATATCAGCAATCATTGCCGCCGTCTTACCGTCCTTCAATGCCTTTTTCAGGGCGAGCAAGGCCCTTACCCCACCCTTTTCGATGCTTTTCGTCGGCTCCCGCCCGCCGGAACCGCGGATGATCTCGACACCGAACCGTTCGGCTACCCGCGCGTTGAGTTCCGCATCCTTGCTCTTGGAGAACATGGCGGCGAAGCGCACGCCGCGCGGCATCAGAAAGGGCGCCATCAGATGCTGGCCATGCCAGGCCACAGCAATGAACGGCTCACCGCCCCGCTTCATATCCTCCAGATCGGACGAGCCGGGCAGACGCGGGTTGGTGGCATTCACCAGCCGGAAGAACTGCGTGATCAGCCAGACCACGAGAAAGCGGACGAAACGCGACTTCGCCAGCGGGCCCCGGATGGAACGCCAAAACCGTTTCAGCACCCCGTTCTTCTTGCGGGGCGCCTTGGCGGTTGCTGTGCTGTTATCAATCATGCCGTTGTCAATGCGCGACCGGAGAACCGGTCAGCTTGCCTTGCCCGTGTCGGGATCGAGCAATTTGTGCATGTGCACGATGAAATAGCGCATATGTGCGTTGTCGACGGTCTGCTGGGCTTTCGACTTCCAGGCGCGCTGTGCGGTCTCGAAATTCGGGTAGATGCCGACGATATCCAGCTTTTCCAGATCGCGGAATTCAACACCGCCGAGCTTCTTCAGTTCGCCGCCAAAAACCAGGTGAAGCAACTGCTTCGGTTCTGCTGTATTTTCGCTCATGGTCGCCCATCCGTTCAGTGATCAATCGTTGAATTTTCAGTCTGTTTAGCCGAAGGCGGTTTCGGCGACAACGTCCAACATGTTGTCCATCAATAAACCGCTGGCCGCGACAAGCGCGCCATGGCGATAATCGCCTGTCTCATTGTTGCGCAAACCATAGGTCAGCGGCTTGCCATTCGCCGTCAGGACATGACCGCCCGCCTCCACAAGAATGAGATCGGCCGCCGCCAGATCCCAGTCATGGGAATTCGGCCGGACGAAGGTCCCGGCAATGTCGCCCCGGGCAACCATGGCAATGCGATAGGCCAGCGAGGCGATGTAGGGCGCGGCAATCATGGATTGCTGGAAATGGTCCGGCAGCTTCTTCAGGAATGGCCCGGGGCCCGCCACCTTGAACGGAACGCCGCTGGTGCTGACATGAATGGCTGTGCCGTTCTGTTCAGCCCCCTGCCCTGGAAGCGCTGTGATCGTCTCGCCGCGCGCCGGACATTCCAGCACACCGGCCACCGGACGGCCATCCTCGATAACCGCCACGCTGACGCACCAGACATCCGACCCTTCGATGAAGGCGCGCGTACCGTCGATGGGATCGACGACGAAAAAGCGCCGGCGCGCTGTCGCCACGCGGTCATCGAGGGTTTCTTCGGAAATCCAGCCATAGTCAGGCCGGGCCGTCAGAAGCATGTCCTTGAGATATTTGTCCGCCGCAAGATCTGCCTCGCTCACCGGCGAATTGCCGGTCTTCATCCAGACCTGCGGGTCCTGGCGGAAATAGGACAGGGCGATACGCCCGGCGCCTTCCGCTGCTTCCCGGATCAGGGCTAGATCATCGCGATTTTTTTCACTTGCCGGCAAGAGTCATGCCTTCGATCAGGAGTGTCGGACTGGCGACGCCAAAGTTACGGTCAATATCGTTCGCCGCAACCATGTTCAGGAACATATCCTTCAGGTTGGAGGCAAGCGTGACTTCACTGACGGGATAGGCCAGTTCGCCATTTTCAATCCAGTAACCGGACGCGCCACGGCTGTACTGCCCGGTGATCATATCGACGCCCTGACCAAAAAGCTCCGTGACATAGAAGCCATTGCCGGCAGCACGGATCAGGGCCTCCGGCGTTTCATCCCCCGGCTCGATGGCAAAATTGGTGGACGACGGAACAACGGTCGATCCTGAACGCACACCGCGGCCATTGGTGCTCAGCCCCAATTCCGCAGCCGTTGATGTGGACAGGAACCAGTGCTTCAAAACACCGTTCTCGACCATGGTCAGTGCTTCGCCTTCAATTCCTTCGCCGTCGAAGGGCCGCGAGGACGAGCCGCGGATGCGCAGCGGATCATCCGTGACATTGATGCTGTCCGCGAGAATCTTCTGGCCCATGCGGTCCTTCAGAAAACTGGTCTTGCGCGCAACGGATGCGCCATTGATGGCGCTGGAAAGATGGGACGCGATGCCACGCGCCACGCGCGGATCATAAACCACATTGACCACACCGGTCTTGGCCTGCCGGGCGCCCAGGCGTTTGACCGCGCGCGCGGCGGCTGAACGGCCGATGGCCGCCGGGTCCTCGAGCGCATCGAAATGCTGGCGCGAGGAAAAATCATAGTCGCGTTCCATTCCGGTACCCGTGCCGGCGATGGCGCTGACCGAACGGGAAAAACGCGACCCCATGTAATGGCCGACGAACCCGCCCGATGTCACCAGAACCATGCCGCCGAGCCCGGCGGAAGCCGACGCACCGCCGGAATTGGTAACGCCGTCAACTTCAAGGGCGGCAGCCTCCGCAGCCAATGCATCTTCGGTCAGCCGCGCTGCCGCAACGACGGTCGGATCATAGAGATCAAGATCACGGATGGTGCGCACCAGATTGGCTGGATCAGCCAGGCCTTCAAACGCATCGTCCGGCGAAACCCTGGCCATGGCGACGGCGCGCTCGGCCAGAATTTTCGGGTCGGACCCGGCGGTTGCCGATATGCTTGCCACTTTCCTGCCAACAAAGACGCGCAGGGAGAAATCGTCACTTTCCGACGATTCGGTCGCCTCGACCTTGCCAAGCCTGACGCTGACACCCGTGGACCGCGAACGCACGACAACCGCATCGGCGGCGTCGGCTCCGGCCCGGCGGGCGGCTTCGACAAGCGCAGCAGCGTTGTCAACGAATTCGCGGGAATTGGCCGGCTCGATCATATTCATCCCTAGAGTTGATTGCATGATAGGATGCAAGGACATATCTGACCAATGATCAGACAATGCACTGCCTCCTATATGGTGCAAATTGGGGTCTATCAAGGCAAACACTGGTAACATTCGCAACAGACTGGGTCAGGCTCATGCTTTCACAAAGCGGCAATCTCTACTTTCAGGCTCTGGCTCTGTTGGCTGGGGCGATCATTGCCGCCCCGTTGTTCAAACGGCTCGGGCTTGGGACGGTGCTGGGTTATCTCGCGGCGGGCCTGCTGATCGGGCCGCTGGCGAATCTCATCACCGATGGCGAACAGGTCCTGCATTTTTCCGAACTGGGCGTGGTTTTCCTGCTGTTCGTGATCGGCCTCGAATTGAAACCCACGCGCCTGTGGAACATGCGCCATGCGATTTTCGGCCTCGGCGCGGCGCAGGTCATCGTCTCCGGTGCGGCATTGACCGGGCTCATCCTCGCCTTCCATCTCGTCAACTGGCAGGCGGCTCTGGTCATCGGTTTTGGCCTTGCCCTGTCGTCCACGGCGTTCGCCATGCAGATCCTGGAAGAGCGCGGCGAGACCAATATGCCGCACGGGCAGACATCCTTTGCCATCCTGCTGTTCCAGGATCTGGCAATCGTTCCCTTGCTGGCCATGATTCCCGTGCTTGCACCCGGTTCCGCCCAGCATCAGGCGGATCCGCTTGGTAAATTCCTCATCGCCATCGTCTGCATCGGCGCCATCGTTGCGGTGGGCCGCTATCTCCTCAATCCGCTGTTCCGGTTCATTGCCAATACCGGCGCGCGGGAAGTGATGATTGCCGCCGCCCTGTTCGTCGTGCTCGGCGCCGCGCTGCTGATGCAGTTTGCCGGGCTGTCCATGGCCATGGGCGCGTTCATCGCCGGCGTCCTGCTGGCCGAATCGTCCTACCGGCACGAGCTGGAGGCGGACATCGAACCGTTCCGCGGTATTTTCCTCGGCCTGTTCTTCATGGCCGTCGGGCTGTCGATTGACCTCAAGGTCATCCTTGCCGACTGGGAGGCGATTCTTCTTGCGGTGCCCGTGTTCATGGCGGTGAAGGCACTTGTCGTCTACATCCTGGCGCGGCTCTTCCGGTGCAATCACAATGATGCGACCCGCATCGCCTTCTTCCTGCCGCAGGGCGGTGAGTTCGGTTTCGTCCTGTTCACCACGGCGGCGGCGGCCGGATTGCTCAGCACCTCGACGGCATCGGAGATGATCGCGGTGGTCACGCTGTCCATGGCCGTGATGCCGCTGTCGGTCGCCCTTGGCAACCGCTTTCTTGTCGACGCCCATGCGGAAGAACAGATCGACGAGGATTTCGACGGTGCTGCCGGTGCCGACGTGCTGATGATCGGCTTTTCCCGCTACGGGCAGATCGCCGCGCAGATCCTTTTGGCTGGCGGCACCAGCGTCACGCTGATCGATGCCTCGGCCGACCGCATCCGCGCCGCCTCGAAATTCGGCTTCCGCATCTATTTCGGCGATGGCACGCGCAAGGAAGTGCTGGAGGCCGCCGGTATCCGCCAGGCGAAAATCGTTGCCATCTGCACGCACAGGAAGGAGACCACCGACCGGATCGTCGAGCTCATCCAGTCGGAATATCCTGATATCAAGCTGTTCGTGCGGTCCTATGACCGGGGCCACACGCTGAAACTGCGCGCCCGCGGCGTGCAGTACGAATTGCGCGAGACCTTTGAATCAGGCCTGCTGTTCGGCCGCCGCACGCTTGAAGAGCTCGGAACCAGCGAAGATGTGGCCTACGAGATCATGGAGGACATCCGCCGCCGTGACGAGGATCGGCTGCACATCCAGGCGGCCGAAGGCCTGATGGCGGGCAATGACCTGCTGCTGACACGCCCGGTCACACCGGAGCCGCTGATCAAGCCGACCCGCGAATCCAAGCGCATCGACACGGAAGAGATGCTTCCCGATCCCGAGCCGGCGGAGTGAGGTCGGTAAGACTACGGATTCTGATGAAACCGTGATCCTGATAAAAAGCGACGAACGTACACTCAGTCAGGCTCATTTATCATGGTGACATTCGCACTTGCAGCCGCCGACAAACCAAAACCCGCCCTGTATCGCGGGTTTTGGACAGGAAAGCGCAACCGTCTTGCCATGGCACTCCTGTGGTATGGCATGGCAGCGTTCGGAATAGCTTTCTGGTGGGCCGTCTATCTCGAGGTATTGTCGTTCCTGTGAATGGACGCGGCCAACGGAACAGGCCACCTCTTGATTATAAGCCGCTATTCCTGTTCGGCATGTTCCGTATAGGCAATGGCGGCATCAACAGCGCGCTTCAATTCATCCTTGATACCGATCGACTCGTTCAGCACCTGTTCGACCCGTAGAAAATCCAGCACGCCAAACCGGGCAACGCTGGGCCGCAGGAAGATTGCCGGCGGATCGGTCCGTAACCGCGTGGCGATGATCGACTGCATCATCAGCTGGCTCGCGCCGAACATCGCGTCAATCGACGACGGAAACTTGCGGCCGTCGCCTTCCGGGCCGCCGACCACATCGATACCGATGACGAACTGGGCCCTGTCCTTGAGATGATCGAAAGGCACCGGATTGTAGATGCCACCGTCGATCAGCACACGGTCGTCGCGGCGCACCGGACGGAACAGCGCCGGGATGGCCGCGGAAGCGGCTATGGCGCTGAAGAGATCGCCCTGATGGATGGGAATTTCCCGTTGACCGTAAAAATCCGTTGCGGTGACGCTGAGCGGAATGGGCAGTTCCTCGAACGTGTCGGGTATCTGTTCCGGCAGGAATGTCTTGAGCAGCTTTTCAATGTTGAACTGGCTGAAGCGGATGCCGCCGCCGAACATTTCGCCAAAGGTCGCCGGGCGCAGGCGCCAGAGCCGCGCGGCGATTTCGGCGCGTCGCGACAATGTTGCCACCGCATAGTCGCGTATGTCCCGGCCGGACATGCCCGCTGCCATGCCCGCGCCCATGATGGCGCCGATGGAGGAACCGGAAATGGCGACCGGCCTGATGCCGAGCTCGTCCAGCGCCTCGATGACGTTGATGTGCGCCAGTCCCCGCGCCCCGCCGCCGCCAAAAGCAACCGCAAAACTTGGCGAACTGCTGGCGACGCCGGTTCCCGCAGAACCGGAAACACTCTCGAGATCGCGTGCGCTCATGTCATATCCCCGGCTGATCAGGATTGGGGCGGCCCGATGATCAGAATGGCCGGATCGGTTTCAAGCAGTTTCCGCGCCGCTGCCTTCACCTGATCCAATGTCACAGCATTGATCAGATCCGCGCGCTTGTCGATATAATCGCGGCCCAGATGCTCATCCTGCAGGCCGATCAGCGTGCTGGCGACGGCCGATGACGAATCCAGATTGTTGATGGCATAGGAGCCGACGAGATATTTCTTGGCCTCGACCAGTTCCTGCTCGGTCGGACCGTCCTTGGCCATGCGGGCAACCTCATCCTTGAGGATCTGCAGGGTTTCCCCGGACCGGTCGGAGCGGGTTGCCGTGGATATGGTCAGGGCGGCCATGTGATCCCTGCTGATGAGGGCTGAACCGGCGGAATAGGCAAGGCCACGCTTCTCGCGCACTTCGCTGTAAATTCTCGAGGAGAAGGTACCACCACCCAGAATGTGATTCATGATGTAGGCCGGGAAGAAATCCGCATCCTGACGCCGCACGCCCGGATAAACCATGGAAATGGATGTCTGCGGCAGGGGATAATCGACGCGGGTTGTCTTGCCCAAGGCCAGCTTCGCATCACCAATCGGATCAAGCTGGGCTTTGTCCGGCAGATCGCCAAACACCTTGTCGAGCAACGGTCCCAGCTGTTCCGGGCTGATTGCACCGACAACGCCGACAATAAGATGGTCACGGGCAAAGACCCGCTTGTGATAAGCGGCGAGATCATCGCGGGTGATCGATGCCAGGCTGGCTTCGGTGCCCTGCGACTGGCGGCCATAGGGATGATCGCCATACAGCGCTTCGGCGAACTTGCGGCCGGCGATGGTGTTCGGATCGCGCTCGGCGGCTTTGATGTTGGCAACCACCTGCTGGCGGATCCGGTCAATCGGCGCCTGATCGAAGCGCGGCTTGTTGACGGCGAGCGCCAAGAGATCGACCGCCTCATCGCGCTTGTCGGCAAGCATGCGCATGGCGCCGGAAATGCGGTCATCCCCGGCATTGAAGCTCATTTCAGCGCCGATATCGTCAAGCTTTTCCTGAAATGCATCGGAATCGAGATCGCCGGCACCCTCATCGAAAAGGCCGGTCATCAGATTGGCGAGGCCTTCCTTGCCCTTGGGATCCTGCGCCGAACCGCCCTCAAAGGAAAACCGCAGGGCAATCAGCGGAACGAAGTCATCCTGAACCAGCCAGGCGCGAATCCCCTTGGGAGAAACGACTTCCTTGATTTCCACGGCATAGACCGGTGCCACGGCGAGGATGACCAGCAGCAAGGCGGCGGCCATCCGGTTGAAAGCGGGTGTCAACAGGCGGATCATTGGATGACTCCCTCGGTCTGTGGTTGCATCGGCGCGGTCTCACCCGTCGACGGTATCTTCTCGTCAGGCTTGCCGTTCTCCGGCATCAGGTAACTGGTCACCGAGCGCGAATCGACGAGATAGCGCTTGGCCACGTCCTGAATATCCTGAACCTTCACCGCCTGGATGCGATCCGGCCATTCCTGAATGTCCTTGATCGTCTGACCGGTCGACAGCGTCGAGCCATAGATGCGGGCCATGCCCGCCTGGCTGTCACGGGCAAAGATAACGCTCTTCAGAAAGCGGTTGCGGGCTTTCTCCAGTTCATCTGCTGTAATGCCGTCCTTGATGATGCGGGCAATCTGCGCATCCACGCCGGCTTCCACCTGCTGCAGGGAGGCTGAACCGCGCGGTGCGCCATAGACGGCAAACGTGCCGTCATCAAGCGCGCCGCCCTGGTAATAGACGCCGGCGCTGGCGGCCAATCCATCCTGCACGACCAGTGCCTGATAGACCCGGCTGCGCGTGGACCCGCCGAGGATTTCGCTCAGGAGATCGAGTGCCTCGGCTTCACCGGGCTTGGCATTGTTGTAGGATGGCACCAGCCATATTTTCTGGAAACTTGGCTGCGATACGCGCGGGTCGGCAAGAGATACGGTGCGCTTGGTGTTCTGTTCCGGTTCCTGCGGCCGCATGCGTTTGCCGGGTTCCGAACGGCGCGGCACCTTGCCATAGGTCTTTTCCGCCAGCGCCTTGACCGCCGCCGCATCGACATCGCCCGAGACAACCAGCGTCGCATTGTTTGGCGTGTAGAATTTTTCGTAGAAGGCGAGCGCATCCTTGAGGTTGAGCTGCTGCATCTCGTGCAACCAGCCGATAACCGGGAAGCGGTAGGGGTGGTTCTGATAGAGCGTCGCGTTGACCTCTTCCGACAGCAGGGCGGCGGGATTGGTATCGGTGCGCGACCGGCGCTCTTCGAGCACCACGTCGCGCTCGGTCTTCACCACATCCTCGTTCAGGATGAGGTTTTCCATGCGGTCCGCCTCATAGGTCATGACCATTTCAAGCGCCTGCGGCGACACCTGCTGGAAGAAGGCGGTGTAATCATAGGAGGTGAACGCATTCTCGCGGCCGCCGATTTCAGCCACCTTGCGGGAGAATTCACCGGCCGGATAGGTCTTGGTGGCCTTGAACATCAGATGTTCGAAGAAATGCGCAATGCCCGACTTGCCCGGGTCTTCGTCGGCTGATCCGACATGATACCAGAGCATATGGGTAACGACCGGCGCGCGATGGTCGGGTATCACCACCACTTCGAGACCATTGTCCAAACGGAAGGACGAGACACCGGCACTATCGGCCTTCTGGACCTCCGCGGTGAGCTGCGCCATCGTCTGGGCATGTGCGGGAAGAATGAAACCGGCGGTCGATACTGTTCCGGCCAAAACCAATGCCGCAATGGTACGGCTCACTATTTGCGACATCAATCTTCCTTCGCAATTCTGTTCAAAGCCGGAAGTTTTCCGGTCCGGTCGTTTGCTTAGCCGTTCAACGTGACAAATCGTATGATTGTTCCGCCGTATTGGCGTTCTTCGGCCACCGAGAATCGCGAATCCAGGTTGATCACGGCCTCGGCTTCTTCTTCAAGCACGAGAAGTGTGTCGGGATTGAGCCAGCCGCCTTCAAGAGCGGATTTGAAGGCGAGTTCGCCCAGGCCCTTGCCATAGGGCGGGTCGGCAAAAACGAGATCGAACGGCTCGATCGTGCCGGCATCGCCGAGTTTGGCGGCATCGCGGCGGAAAATCTTGGTGTTGCCCAGCAAACCGAAAGCTTCGACATTGGTGCGGATCAGGCCGCGCCCTTCCGTTGACTCCTCGATGAAGACGCCATAGCGCGCGCCCCGCGATATGGCTTCAAGCCCCAGGGCGCCCGTGCCGGCGAAAAGATCCAGCACGCGCGTCGCTTCAAACTTTTCCGGATAATTGTGCACCAGAATGTTGAACAGGCTTTCCCGCGTCCGGTCCGTGGTGGGCCGGATGGCATTGGTATTCGGCGTCGCCAATGCCCGCCCGCGAAATTTGCCGCCGACAATCCGCATCAAGTCCACGCCTATGGCTTGGGCTTGCGTGGCGGACGGCCTGCGCCGCCGCCGGAACCGCCGCGCGGACCTTTGGGAGCGCCCGATGGCGCACCACGCGGTGCCGCGCCTTTCGGTCCGCCATAGGGCCGGTCACCGGAGCGGCCATCCTGCCGGGTTGGGCGGCCGCTGGTGCCGTATGGACGTTCGGCGCGATTGGGGCGCTCGGACTGGAAGGACGGCTTGCCGCCGGCGGCTTCCCGCTCCTTCAGTTCGGCGCGTTCGCGCTTGCCCACCCGTGGCGGGCGCGGTGGACGCGGGCCATCGCGAGAACCTTCCGGCCGATCCGATCCGAAGGAACGCTTCGGACGCTCGGCCCGCTCGTCATCGCCGCGAGGCGGGCGCGGGGAATAGCTGCGCGGCTTGTCGCCGCCCGCATAGGCACCGGCAGGACGTTCACGCTGCGGCCGGTCACCCGCAGGACGCGCGGAACCTTCCTCGAAACGGCGCGGCCGTTCCGTGCGCGGTGCATCGGAATGGCGGCGCTCGCCGCGCGGTTCGCCGGTCTTTGCCTTGGATTTGCCAACCGGGCGCGCGCCCGGCGCCATCCAGACATTGGCCGAACGGGCACGTGGAGGCGCGGCCTCTTCAGCCTTTGCGCCGCGCGCACCCTTGGGGCCAGCGGCATCGCGCGGCTTGCGGTCGTCCGCACGCGGTGCACGGGCCGGACGTTCGTCGCGGCCGCCGCGTGCGTCGCGCGAGGCTCCTGGCCGTTCGCTGCGATCGGTCGTCAGGCGCGACAGGCCTTCTTCGCGCCTTTCGTCCTTGGACTTGCGCGGGCCACGGCTTTTCGCCACCGGCGCACTCGATATCCATTCGGAGGGACGGCGCGCCGGACGATCGGCAGCCGGCTGCTGTACCGCTTCGCCCTTCACCGCATCGTTGGAAAAGACATTGATGATCGGCGCCTCGAAATCGGCACCGGATTCTTCGATCAGGCGCTCGCCAAGCTGGTCGCGCAGCGTACGGCCATTCATTTCCCGCACCGAACCCTCGGGCAGATCGCCAAGCTGGAACGGGCCATAGGAAATGCGGATCAGGCGATTGACGGACAGGCCAAGCGCACCGAGCACATTCTTGACTTCGCGGTTCTTACCCTCGCGCAGACCCATCATGATCCAGACATTGGAGCCCTGCTCGCGTTCGAGCGTGGCTTCGATCGCGCCGTAGAACACGCCTTCGACGGCAATGCCGTCCTTCAGCGTATCGAGCTTTTCCTGGGTCACGCTGCCATGGGCACGCACGCGGTAGCGGCGCAGCCAGCCGGTGGACGGCAGTTCAAGCGCACGCGACAGGCCGCCATCATTGGTCAGCAGCAGAAGACCTTCGGTATTGATATCCAGACGTCCGACGGAAAGGACACGCGGCATATCTTTCGGCAGGGATTCGAAAACCGTCTGGCGTCCTTCCGGATCGCGGTTGGTTGTCACCAGACCGGCCGGCTTGTGGTAGAGCCACAAGCGCGTGCGTTCTTTCTGCGGCAACGGCTTGCCATCGACCTCGATGCGGTCTTCACGCTTGACATTGATCGCGGGGCTGGCAAGCACCTTGCCATTGACCGAGATACGGCCTGCAGCAATCATTGTCTCGGCTTCGCGGCGCGAGGCTATGCCTGCGCGGGCAAGGTGCTTGGCGATACGCTCGCTGTCGTCGACCGGCGCTTCCTCATGCGATGATCTGCGCGGACCGCGCGTCGCGGGATCCCGCGCTCCGTCATCGAACTTGCGCGGAGCCGGACGGCCACCGCGGCCGCCATCGGCGCCCTTCTTGTCGAAGCTGCGCTTTTCAAAGGGACGTTTACCGCCCTTTCCGTCATCATTTGAACTGGTCATGGAATGTTTGCCTTTCAGCGGGGCTAACTACCAGCTATGACGGCAGCTTGCGAGTAAATTCTGGACCATGAGTGCAGCGTGAACCAAAAAACTGATCCTATGGGACCCATGGACCTTGCCCTGGCCGAGGCGAAGGCAGCGGCAAAACGCGGCGAAGTGCCCGTCGGTGCCGTTCTGGTGAAGGACGGCGTGGTTCTGGCCCAGGCCGGAAACCGCACCCGGGAACGCAACGATCCCACCGCCCATGCGGAGATTCTGGTCATCCGGCAGGGCTGCGAAGCGCTGAACGATGAGCGCCTGACGGGTTGCGATCTCTATGTCACGCTCGAGCCGTGCACGATGTGCGCTGCCGCCATTTCTTTCGCCCGTATCCGGCGATTGTACTACGGGGCGCAGGACATCAAGGGCGGCGGCGTGGAAAACGGCGCGCGATTTTTTGCCCAGCCCACCTGCCATCACGCGCCGGAGGTCTATTCCGGCTTCCGCGAGCAGGAAGCTGAAACCATCCTCAAGGAATTCTTCCGCGCAAAGCGGCTCTAATTGTCGGTGCGTATCCGGGCGGTAAAGTCTTCCGCCTTGTCGGCATCCATGGCGCGCTGGTTGATCAAAGCCGCCTCAATCTCCGCTTCGAGCGGCTTGCTCCGGTCGATGGCGCCAAGATCATAGAGATAACCGGGCAGGTAACCGGAAAGGATGACGCGGTAGTCCAGCGGCACTCCGGGCGTGATTGCCCGGATCATGTCAAAGATCACCGTCGTGCAATTGGCCGTCACCGTGTTGTAGAATTGCGCCTGCTTGGACAGCCGGTTGCCGGTGTCGAGGTAGGACAGAAACAGCGCCTGCCGCATTTCCGGCGTCAGGTTGACCCGATACCGATACACATCCTCCTTGCGGATATTGCTGCGCAACCGGATGATGTCGCGCTCGTCGGCGGCGATCATCGCCAGTTCGAACTGTTTGAAAAAGCCGCCGATTTCCGAGAACTGCTCGTGCCGCTTCTTGCGGATCTCGGCCGAGAAAACCACCTGATCACCATTGTTGAAACCGAAACTCACCAGCGTATGCGCAATGGCCGGGCTCGACCAGTACGACAGAAACACATCCACCGAAGCCAGATTTTCCAGATCATAGGACCGGACTTCCCAGCGCGGTGTGTAATCCGTCTGGCTGCGCCATTCGAAATTGCGGACATTGGCCAGCGTCACATGATTGCCCACCAGTGTTCCCGTGACGGTCTGCGCCACGTCATCCGCCCAGATGCGATTGAGCGACGGAGTTATGGTGCTCCACCAGAACAGGAGGGCCGCCATGACCGGAATGAGCACAATCAGGGCGCGCCGCACCCGCCCCGTTACCTCGAGCCAAAGAACCACAAGCCCGATCAGGACCCAGACAATCACACCGCCGGTCACACCGGGCAGGTCCAGAGGAAGTTGATACCAGAGCGCAAATCCGCCCCAGAAAAAACCGAAGGCTGTCAGGAGAATGAGAATGATCAATCCGGGAAGACGCAAAAGACGCAAGATCGGTGGCCCTCAACTGACAAGCTGTGACGCAATAGTCTCGGTACATCAAGGCAAAGGCAAGACGCTTTCTGAGGTCCAAAAAAGAAAGGCTCCCTGAAGGAGCCTTTCACGTGTCATGCAGCGGTTCAAATTCCGGCGGCATCAATTCCAGGGAATGAGGTTTTTGAAGCTGAAGCCCTTGTCCTTGCGGGCAGCGGCCTTGCGGTCGCGTTCCTTCTTGGCTTCGTCTTCGCCAAGCTCATCGGCAGCGGCCGTCGCCGCCGGGGCGCGATAGGCCAGCGGCGGCTCGCTCAGATAACGCCGCGTGGTCGCCGAGCCGGCGGTCGAAGCAAGGCGGCGGGCGCGGAATTCCGCAGACTGCTTGCTTGCCGTGCTCACGCCCGAGGGTGGCGGGTTTCTGTCGTTGTAGACGCCATGCTCGCCATTATCGACAGCCCGTGTTGCGGGCGGCGTGTCATTTTCGATCTGCGGCACATAGTTGGGATTGTTCTGATTGGCCGTAGCGTCATCACGCAAACGCTTGCGCCGCTGTTCCGGTGATTCCGGCCACTTCGCAGCGTTCGCGGCGACGGCATTTTCCTGCGGCGCCGGCAACTGGCCTGGCTTGCCAGCGACAGGGCGAACGAGATCCGGGCGCGGATTATAGGTTATCGGGTCTTTTTTCTTGGGACTGAACGAAGCGATATTGGAAACGTCGTCCAGCAACTGGCTGCCAGATGTCTTGTTGGTGCCATAGGTTGGTGACGACATGCACCCGGCCAGCGTCAAGGACGCCAGCATTGCACCAAGAACCGTAATACGTCCGTTCAAATCCATACTCGCCACTTTCGCCTCAAGCTCGTATTGCCGACTCCGCCGAGTCAATATGCTTGATCAATGCCCTGCCTGTTAAATCAGGCAACTCAATGGCAAGCCTTTTACATGAGGCCCGTCCCAATAAGCAAGCCGAAGCAACCTATTGTTAAGCAAAATGCGGATCATCCAGAGAATGATCCGCATTTATACACTTAAATGGCGAGTTTGCCGAGTTTTGCCAGTTCATGCAGTGCCGCCGCGTCGCGGGCCGACACATCCGGATAGGCCGGATCGGAGCCAACATCATGGGTATAACGCCATGAACGGGCGCATTTTGTACCCGATGCGCGCTCGGGAACGACCGCCACGCCCTTCACGTCCTCGGCAATGAAGGCCCCGGCCGGAGCCGCTTCGTTCCTGATCGTGATGGCGCTGGTGATGCAGATTTCAGCCATATCGAGATCGGAAACGGCAGCGAACAATTCCGGATCGGTGACAAAGACCACCGGCGCAGCCTCAAGCGACGAACCAATGCGCTTGTCGGCCCGTTCCAGCTCCAGCGCGCCTGTGACGGCCCGCCGGACATCGCGCACCTTGCGCCACTTCTCGGCCAGGGCTTCGTTCTTCCATTCGGCCGGCGTCGCGCGGAACTGCTCGAGATGAACCGAGACAGCAGTGGGATACTGGTCGAGCCAGGCTTCCTCCGTGGTGAACGGCAGCATGGGCGCAAGCCAGGTCACCAGACGGTCGAACAGGTGACGCACAACCTGCAGGGACGCACGGCGCTTGATGCTGGACGGCGCGTCGCAATACAGCGCATCCTTGCGGATATCGAAGTAGAACGCCGACAATTCGACGTTCATGAAATCGATCAGGGACCGGGTGATGCGCTTGAATTCGAAGGCATCATAGCTCGAGCGGACCACCTCGTCGAGTTCGGCGAGACGGTGCAGCATCAGCTTTTCCAGTTCCGGCATATCAGCATAGGCGATTTCATCCCCGGCATCGTGGGCCAGGGTGCCAAGCATCCAGCGGATGGTGTTGCGCAGCTTGCGATAGGAATCGATGTTCGTCTGGATGATGTTCTTGCCCAGACGCTGGTCTTCCCAATAATCCGTGGTCATGACCCACAGGCGCAGGATATCGGCGCCGGAATCCTTGATCACATCCTGCGGCGTGACTGTATTGCCGAGCGACTTCGACATTTTGCGCCCCTCCTCGTCCATGGTGAAACCATGGGTAACGAGGGTGTTGTAGGGCGC
The DNA here is from genome assembly GCF_058792715.1 of Phyllobacterium sp. MT110. Taxonomy (NCBI): domain Bacteria; kingdom Pseudomonadati; phylum Pseudomonadota; class Alphaproteobacteria; order Hyphomicrobiales; family Phyllobacteriaceae; genus Phyllobacterium; species Phyllobacterium sp. MT110. The sequence continues at coordinate 75,088 of NZ_JBXAFE010000001.1, read as the reverse complement.
ACGGCCACGGGTACCGCAGCTTTCCAGCAGCGACGAATGGAACCAGCCGCGATGCTGGTCGGAGCCTTCCAGATAGACATCGGCAGGCCATTTCAGGTCAGGGCGGTCTTCCAGCGTGAAGACATGGGTCGAGCCGGAGTCAAACCAGACATCGAGAATGTCGCGCACCTGCACCCACGGCTCGTTTGCCTTTTCGCCAAGGAAACGCGCGCGCGCGCCTTCGGCAAACCAGGCATCGGCGCCTTCCTGTTCGAATGCTTCGAGAATGCGGGCATTGACCGCATCGTCCTTGAGCACGTTGCCGTTCTCGTCGGCAAACACGCAGATCGGCACACCCCAGGCGCGCTGGCGCGACAGGACCCAGTCGGGACGGTCTTCGATCATGGCACGCAGCCGGTTCTGGCCGCCGGCGGGTACGAAACGCGTCTCGTCGATCGCCGCCAGGGCGCGCGAACGCAATGTGGTCAGATCGCCCAGATCCTTGTCCATATAGACAAACCATTGCGGCGTGTTGCGGAAGATCACCGGCTTCTTCGAACGCCATGAATGGGGATACGAGTGCTTCAGCCGGCCGCGGGCAAACAGCGCACTGCGCGCGATAAGCTCCTCGATGACGGCCTTGTTGGCATCGCCCTTCTTGCCATTGTCGTCGATGACGCGCGCGGCTCCGCCTTCGCGGTCCGGACCAAAGCCCGGAGCGTCCTTGGTATAGAAACCGGCATCATCAACGGTGAACGGGATAGCCGGAGAAATACCCTTCGCCTCGAGCTCACGCGCAGCAGCGGTCCACGCGTCAAAGTCCTCGCGGCCGTGGCTTGGGGCGGTATGCACGAAGCCGGTACCGGCATCGTCGGTAACGTGATCACCGGCAACCAGCGGAACCACAAATTCATAGCCGCCGCCCAGCCCCTTGAAAGGATGCGCCAGGGTCATGGCGGCAAACTCGTCGGCCGCAACGGTCTTGATCCGCTTGAAGGTCAGCTTGGCCTTGGCCGCGGATTCCTCCGCAAGCGCGTCGGCGAAGATCAGCCTTTCGCCCGGCCGGGGTCCAAAATCATTTTCAGCGGTTTCGACCTCGTAAAGCCCATAGCCAATGCGCGGGGAATAGCTGACGGCGCGGTTGCCCGGGATGGTCCATGGCGTCGTGGTCCAGATCACCACATGCGCCGCGCCAAGATCGCCCGCGCCATCTGCGACCGGGAATTTCACCCAGATGGTGTCGCTTTCATAGTCCTGATACTCGACCTCGGCTTCCGCCAGCGCCGTGCGCTCGACCACCGACCACATCACCGGCTTCGAACCGCGATAGAGCTGGCCGGACATGGCGAACTTGAGCAATTCCCCGGCGATGCGGCTTTCCGCATGGAAAGCCATCGTCGTGTAGGGATTGTCGAAATCGCCCTCGATGCCGAGGCGCTTGAATTCGGCGGACTGGATCTTGATCCAACTGGCGGCGAACTCACGGCACTCCTTGCGGAATTCGTTGATCGGCACGTCGTCCTTGTCCTTGCCCTTGGCGCGGTACTGTTCCTCGATCTTCCATTCGATCGGCAGGCCGTGGCAATCCCAGCCGGGAACATAGTTGGAATCGAAACCGCGCATCTGGAACGAGCGGGTGATGACGTCCTTGAGGATCTTGTTCAGCGCATGGCCGATATGGATATTGCCATTGGCATAGGGAGGACCGTCATGCAGCACGTAGAGCGGGCGCCCCTTCCCGTCTTCGCGCAATTTCCTGTAGAGATTCATCTCGCCCCAGCGCTTGACGAATTCCGGCTCCTTGGCGGGCAGGCCCGCGCGCATCGGAAAATCGGTCTGCGGCAGATAAAGTGTCTTCGAATAGTCGAGTGGGTTGGCGGTGTCGGTCATTTTTCCAGCTTGTGAACAGGCCCGCGCGTGATCGCAGCAGGCAAAGATGTGACGAAAATCAAAAAAGAGCGCGATGGCGCATCCGGAAAACCCGGACCTTCCGCACCCGCAAGCCTAGGCTTCAGGCAAACCGGAAGGCCGGGCCAGTAATTCGTGGTGTCCGAAGCGGTATGGACTGTGCAAGGGTCCAGGAAACAGTTTTCATGAGCGCGCTTTTAGCAATCACTGCTTCCAGAATAAAGGGGCTGACGCAATAAACTTCGCATCAGCCCGATATATCGGTCAAAGCGCGAAGTCGAAGCGGTAGGTTGCCTGCAGGCCGAAGGTCGCCTGGTTGGCCGACCCGCGTTCCTTGACGATGCTGGAATCGGCTGCCGGTCCCATCAGGCGGCTATACTCCGCATAGGCACTGGTTTCGATCTTGTCCGTCGCCTTCCAGGTGATCTGGCCGCCGAGACCAAGCGATTTCAGACCGCCGCCATCGGGACGGTAGGTCGACAGGCCGGATCCAGCCGCTTCCGTCGGGTTCACCCCGTAATACTGCTTGAAGTAATCCCGCGACGCCACGGTGGCGCGCGGCCCGGCCGAAACGCGCACGGTCGGCGTCAGGTCCTTGAAGGCATCGACGGCAAAGTCGGCAACGACGCCGTCATGCGAACCGATACCCCGGCGCACCTCGACACGGCCGCGAATATTGTCCGTCGGATAGAATTCGGCGAAGCCGCCCACTTCGACACCCCAATCGACATCATGCACGCCCTTGAGATTCGCATCGCCGCTGTCGCGGCCGGTGATCAGCTTGCCGGTGATACCGGTGCGGAACACGCCCGTATCGATCAGGCCGATCGACGCATTGTCATTGAGGGAGCTGAAACGGGCGGCGGCTCCGGCACGGCCCAGCGAGATAACCGGCGCGGCCCGCAGAAGATAATCCTTGGCGCCTTCATAGCGCGGGGCGATGAAGCCCTTCGCGCCGAGGGTCAGGTACCAGTCACCCGACCACCAATGCTGGCGAGGCGCAGCCGCTGTCTGGTTCTGCTGGCCTTCGTAATAATAATCATCGGCAGAGCCCGGGACGGCACCGGCAAGTATAAGGGCGCCCGAAAGAGCGGCGACGAGACGAACATGCATGAAATCACTCCAAAATTTCGCCTGGGAGGGCGGCAGATTTGAGAATGACGCTAGCGAAGGATAGATAAAATTGGATTTATTCTTATGGTAAACAATTTACCGTTTCATCGAAAATTAATCGTGTCGTCCAGAGCGGATAACGGTTTCACTCCCTGCAACAGAGCACGCGCTTCTTCCTCGTCGTGCCCGATCTGCTGCATCATCGGCTCAAGCCCGTCGAACTTTTCCTCGCCGCGCAGATAGCCGAAGAACGAAACCGCGCAGATTTCGCCGTAGAGATTGCCGGTGAAATCGAAGATATAGGTTTCGAGCAGCGGCGCGCCATCGGTATCCACGGTCGGCCTGCGGCCAAAGCTGGCCACACCGTCATGGAGTGTGCCGTCCGTACGGCGAAAACGCACGGCATAAATGCCTTCCTGCAGATGCGTCTCGGGTGGCAGCACCATATTGGCCGTGGGGAAGCCGATCGTGCGGCCAAGCTGCTTGCCATGCACCACTTCCGCGCGAATCCGGTGGCGGTATCCCAGGAGCCCCGACGCTTCGACAATGTCGCCCGCACCCAGAAGTTCGCGAATGCGGCTGGATGAAATGGCCTGCCCGCCCTCGTCGCGGAACGCATCGACGAGCGTGACCTGAAAACCGCGCTTTTCCCCGGCATCCATGAGAAAGGCCGGACCGCCCTGCCGTCCCTTGCCGAAGTGGAAGTCAAACCCCGCCACGATACGGCTCGCTCCAAGACCGGCAACGAGAATCTCGTCCACGAACACATCGGCCGTGAGCTGCGAGAAATCCCGGGTGAAATGGCATTCCACCACGGCATCGAAACCGAGGGCTTCCAGGATGGAGGCTTTTTCCGCCGCGGGTGTCAGCCGGTCGACCGGCTGATCTGGCACGAAGACGCTGCGCGGATGCGGCTCGAAGGTCAGAACCAGCGAAGGCTTTCCGGCGGCGTGGGCGGCATCAAGCGCCCGCCCCAGAACAGCCTGATGGCCGCGATGCACACCGTCAAAATTACCGATCGCCACCACGGCGCCCTTCAGATGCTGCGGCAGATGCGAAGGGTCGGTCAGGCGTAGAATCGGCATGGTGCGTGTACCTCAGGCGAGAGCCGGCATGGTGGCAACGGGGTTGCTGCCATGCTTCTTGAGAAAGCCGAGCAGCTTTTCCAGATCAAATATGCCGCCTCTCACATAATCGCCGGCGTGAATGCCGCCGGAAATATATAGCACGTCGATTCCGAAGAGATCGGCGCCCTTCACGTCCGTCAGCATGCCGTCACCAATGGCGAGCACGCGCGCAAGGTCGACAGGCCCGCCGCGCACGGCCTCCGCCGCGGCAATGGCCGCTTCGTAAATGGGGCGATGCGGCTTTCCGGCAATGAGCGTGCGCCCGCCCAACTGGCCATAATCGCGCGCCAAGGCACCCGCGCACCAGATCAGCCGGTCGCCACGCTCGACGACGATGTCGGGATTGGCGCAGATGAACGGCAGGTTGCGCGAGCGAAAGCGCGTGAGCATGTCGGCATAGTCGTCCGGACCTTCGGCATCATCGTCGAAAAAGCCGGTGCAGACCACGACATCCGCTTCACGCTCTTCGGTCAGCTCGACATCAAGCCCTTCATACAACGTTTCATCGCGTTCCGGCCCCAGATGGAACACACGGCGCGGCGCGTTGCGGATCAGGTCGCGCGTGACATCGCCCGATGTGACGATGCGGTCATAGGCGGCATCCGGCACACCGAGCATCTTGATCTGCTGGGCCACACCGGCGAAGGGACGCGGCGCATTGGTGATCAGGATCACCGTCTGCCCGGCTTCCCGTGCCCGCTGCAACGCGTTGGATGCGGCGGCAAAGGAATCAATACCATTGTGCAGAACACCCCAGACATCACACAGGAGAACATCATATCGGTCTCTGAGCGCATCGAGACGCTGCAAATGTACCATGTCGGTCATGCCGATCCTTTCAGATTGCCGGAGCGAATAAGATGGCATCGCTTAGCCGATAGCGGCAATCGTGTCACCTGTGATTGTCGCTTCTGGCTCTTCAGTTCATCTGGAACGTGGCAGAACAATCGTGCGTGGTTCGACAAGCTCACCATGAGAGAGGTGGTTTGATTGCAGCCCACAAACTTCCCTCATGGTGAGCTTGTCGAACCACGCACCCCTGGTAATTACGCTGCAGCCTTGACGTAGCCGCGGCTGGCCAGCCGGTCACCGCATTCGCCGAGCACATCGACCAGCGTCTTGAGGCGCCGCCCCTCATCCGTCAGGCTGTATTCGACACGCACCGGAACCTGCGGGATGATCGTGCGGGTCACGTAGCCGGCCTCTTCGAGTGCGCGCAGGTCGAGGGTGAGCATGCGCTGAGAAATTTTCGGCATGTCACGGCGCAGTTCGCTGAAACGCTTCGTCCCCTCCAGCAGATAGTAGACGAGCAGGATGCGCCAGCGCCCGCCCAGCACCAGCATGGCATTTTCGACGGGGCATTCGGAAACCAGGTCTTTCATGACACCCATTCCATCTGATAGTTGGTATAAAATTTGTACCAACATGACATTTTTGTGCCTTCTTTACAATAGTGACCGATATCGCCATCTTCAATTTCACCGCGGTATGACATTCAAAAATGAGGAAATGAAAATGGAACCCGTATTGTTTTATGGCGTGCCGCATGGCTGCTCGTTCGGTTCAATCGTCGCGCTGGAATGGCTCGGCCAACCCTATCGCCTTGCCCGTATCGACATGCTGGCCAAGTCGAAGAGCGCAATCTATGGCCGCGTAAACAGCATGCACCAGACACCGACGCTGCTTCTGGAAAACGGCAGCAGCCTGCGCGAAAGTTTTGCCATTCTCCACAACATCGCCGCACGCGATCTCGGTAAGCAGCTGGGGTTTGCCCAGGGCACCGAGGCGCATGACAGGCTCAACCAGATGCTGGCCTATCTGCACACCAGCTTTCACTCGGCCTTTGCGTCGGCCTGGACCGCCTACAAGCTGAAAGAGGGCGATCCGGCGATCAAGATACTGCGCGACCTGGCGCGGGAGAAGGCCGTCTCCTGCTATGCTTATCTGCAATCCCATCTGCAGGGGCGGGATTGGCTTGTCGGCACCAACAGGACGATTGCCGACGCCTACATGATCGGCATCGCCCGCTGGGGCGAGGATCTCGGTCTCTTCGACCTCAAAACGGAGTATCCCGGCCTTCATGCCTATCTGCAGAAGCTGGAAGCCGACAAGGCCGTGATTTTTGCCCATGCCATCGAGGACGAAACCCCGGCTGTCACCAGCGGCCAGTTTCTCGGCCACGTCACATTGGATGAGGCTGGAACGCGGCTGGCCGCCTGATCGCGCCGATGACGATCCGCCGGGACCCTTCCGGCGGATCGAGCACACTGCCGTTCGGACCCGCTGCGATTGACGTGCAATATATGAACATGTATTTATATGTTTTATGTCATCAACGGGACGAGCCGGAACAATGTCGCAGTCGCACGCAGGGCACGACCATGGCCCCAAAATAACCAATGACAATCAGCGCAAGGTGCTGATCGCCTTCATCATCACGTTCTCCTATATGATCATCGAGGTGGTCGGCGGCGTCATGTCCGGTTCGCTGGCGCTGATTGCCGATGCGGGACACATGCTGACCGATGCCGGTGCGCTTGCCCTGTCCTATGCCGCGTTCCGGTTTGGCCAGCGCGCGGCAGACCAAAGCCGCACCTATGGCTATCTGCGCTTCGAGGTCATCGCCGGCCTCATCAATGCCATCGCGCTCTTCGCCATTGTTGTCTGGATCGCCATCGAAGCGATCAACCGCTTCCGCTCACCCGGTGAAATTCTGGCGGGCCCCATGTTCCTCGTGGCCTTCGTCGGGCTGCTCATCAACATGCTGGTGTTCTGGATCCTGACCCGCGGCGACAAGGAACATGTGAACATCAAGGGCGCCGTCCTGCACGTCATGGGCGACCTTCTCGGCTCCGTCGGCGCCATCAGCGCAGCCATCATCATCTATTTTACCGGTTGGACGCCCATCGACCCGATTCTCTCCATCCTGGTTTCCGTGCTGATCCTGCGCAGCGCCTGGGCCCTGCTGCGCAACGCGCTGCACATCCTGCTGGAAGGCGCACCTGAAAATGCCAAACCGGAGGAAATCCAGACCTATCTCATGGGAGCAGTTGCAGGGCTTGCTGCCGTCAGGCACGTGCATGTCTGGCTGATCACGTCGGGCAAGGCGCTTGCCACGCTGCATGTCCAGCCAAAGGACGGAACCGACCCGCGCCATCTTGTGAAGACCGTCGAGGCGGAGCTCGCCAAACGCTTCGACATCCAGCATGCCACCATCGCCATCGATTGGCCGGATATGCCGCATGACGAAGGCGAAATCGGGCTACAGCCCGCCTCCGCCTCGGGAGATCACGAGACGGACGGCAATCACGCCGGCCATGATCACAGCCACGCGGGACACAAGCATTGACGGCCATGACGATGCCAACGGAATCCGATACCGCAAGCCTCGCTGAAACCTTCAAACTCCTCGGCGATCCGACCCGCCTGCGCATTCTGTTCTATTGCCTCGATGCGCCGCGATCCGTCGGCGATATCGCGGAAAGCCTTCACCTGTCGCAATCGCTGGTCAGCCATCATTTGCGTCTGTTGCGCAGCGCCCGCCTCGTGCGCGGCGACCGGCGTGCCAGGCAAATCTTCTATGCGCTTTCCGATGCGCATGTCAGCGGCATGCTGATGGATATGGCCCACCACGTGCGCGAGGACGGTTGAAGGCTCCTGACACAAACCGTCAGGGTCGTCATATTCACTGCAAAGATTTTGCACTAGTCTGGCCGGATCGTTCCTCCGCAAGCCTGTTTTCGCCCCATGCAATTCATCACACTGCTTCGCCGACGCTCCATCGGCTTGCTCTGGTCCGGCCTTGCCCTGTCCGCCATTGGCGACCAGCTCTATACGGTCGCGCTGAGCTGGATTGCCGTTGATATATTCGGCCCGGCCGCCGGTTACATCGCCGCGGTCAAATCGGCGATCATCCTTGCCGTCCTGTTCCTGGGTGGCGCCATGTCGGATCGCTGGGACCGCAGCCGCACGATGATCGGCGCCGACCTTTGCCGCTGCGCCGTGCTGGTGCTCGTGGTTCTCTTCTGGATGATCGAAGGACAACCGGACGCCTGGGTGCTTGCCTTGGCCGTCGCGGTTCTTGCCGCCGGTGAAGCCCTGTTCCTGCCGGCGCTGCAGACCATTCTGCCGCCGCTGATCGCCAATGAACCGGGCCTGCTGGCCGGCACCAATGCGCTGCTCGATGCGACGAACCGGCTGGCGCGATTGCTTGGTCCCGGACTGATTGCATTGGCTGGCGCGATCATTGCCCCCATTCATTTCTTCACCGCCAATGCCCTGAGCTTCCTGCTTTCAGCGGCAGCGATCATGGCATTGCCTTTGTCTTCGACAGCGGTCGCGCCGCCCGTGAGCCAGCGGAAAAAACACCCGCTCGCCAGCCTGTCCTACGGTTATCGCGCCATGCACAGGCAACCGCTGCTCGGCTTCCTGCTCGACAGCAATGCCTTCATTGGCGGTGCATGGTATGTGGCCTTCTTCCTCGCTGTTCCCCTGATCATCTCCAGCCAGTTCGATGCGTCGCTGACAACCGGTTTCGGGCTCTACGGTCTGGTGATCGCGGCATTCGGGGTGAGCAATCTCATCGCCAATCTCGTTGTCGGCAACCGTCCCATGCCGGAACATCCGGCGCGGATGATCTATCTCGGCGTGTGTACAACCGGCACAGGCATCCTGCTGATGGCGCTGGCCGCCCTTGCACCCATCCCTGTGCACCGGCGTCTCGTCGGCTTTGTCATCGCTTCGGGAGTGTCGGGTTTCGGCGGCCCTTTCAAGGACGTCGCCTTTGCAACCCTGCGCCAGACCCTGCTGCCGTCAGCCGATATTGCACCTGCCACACGCATCTATATCGTGACCTCACACGCCGGCATGCTCTTCGGCATGCTGGTTGCCCCGATGATGAGCAGCCGCGTCAGCCCCGGCGATCTTCTCCTCATCTGCGGCGGCACCTATCTTGCGGTGGCCATCATCGGCTGGCTGCGGTTTGCACGATAATGCGATAGCGGGCAGAGCATGGACGCCCTGCCCGCCGCAGTTGTTTAAAAGCCGGTCAGGACAATCTTGCCGCGGGCTCGCCCGCTTTCAATAAGCGCATGGGCCTTTTTCAGATTGGCTGCTGAAATCGGGCCAAGATCGTCGGCAAGGGTGGTGCGCAGCGTGCCGGCATCCACCAGTTCCGCCACCCTGTTGAGCAGCTTGTGCTGCTCCTCGATATCGGCGGTATCGTAACGCGAGCGGGTGAACATCACCTCCCAGTGAATGGAGACACTCTTCCATTTGAACGGCATGATATCGTAGCTTTTCGGATCATCGATCAGGCCGAACCGGCCCTGCGGCGCAATCAGTGCCGCAATCTCCGTACGATGCGTATCGGAGTTTGTCGTCGCAAAGACAAAGGCGGGGGCACCGAGACCGAGCGCTTCCACCTGCGCGGCGAGCGGCTTTGAATGATCGATGACATGGTGTGCGCCCAGTTCCTCCACCCATTGGCGGGTTTCCGGGCGCGAGGCCGTGGCGATCACCGTCAGGTTGGTCAGTTTGCGCGCAAGCTGCACCGCAATCGAACCGACCCCACCGGCACCGCCGATAATCAGAATGGCGTTGGCTGCGCCAACCACCGGTATGTCGATGTGGAGCCGGTGAAACAGCATTTCCCATGCGGTAATCGACGTCAGCGGCAGGGCAGCCGCGGCGCTGAAATCGAGGGACTTCGGCTTCGTGCCAACGATGCGCTCATCGACCAGATGATATTCGGCATTGGTTCCAGGGCGATCCACCGCTCCCGCATAGAACACCTCGTCCCCAACCTTGAAGTGCCGGACATCCGGCCCCACCGCTGTAACGATGCTGGCGGCATCCCAGCCGAGAACTCTTGGCTGGCCCGCTTCCGGCTTTGCACCGGCGCGGATTTTCGTATCGACGGGATTGACCGATATGGCTTTCACTTCGACCAGAAGGTCGCGCCCCTGCGCTTCGGGCTTGGGCAGATCGATATCGACGAGTGAGGTTTCCGCAGTGACCGGCTGCGGTTCATAATAGGCGACAGCGCGCATAGGCATTCTCCAGATAAGTTGACGCTGTTCAAATGCGCGCTATGTTCGAACAGTGCAAGAATGCACATAAATTGCATATAGTGTCATAAAGGATACCGTGATGCCGCGCATCCGCCATACGAATTTTGATTGCGCACCGGGTTGTCCGGTGGAAGGAACGCTCAATCTCATCGGCGGCAAATGGAAGGGCATGATCCTTTTTCACCTGATGTCCGGTACGCTGCGCTTCAACGAAATCCGCCGTCACCTGAACAGCGTTACCCAGCGCATGCTGACCAACCAGCTGCGCGAGCTGGAGGCCGACGGCTTCATCACACGCAAGGTCTATGCACAGGTACCACCCAAGGTGGAATACTCCCTGACGGACCACGGCCGCAGCCTGGAGCCGATCATATCGGCCCTCAAGGTCTGGGGAGATACCCATCTGCGTTCCGAAGCGGCAAAGCCTGCAGCGGTGCGGTCGCGGGCCGCATAACCGCAGACGCGTCATCATTGGTTCACAATTGCATGGGATGATTTTGCATGGCTGAAGACGCGCCAGCGTGCATTGCTTTTCAGTCATTCGCCGAAAATTCGGCAAACCTCTCCCTTGACTCTTCCATGGCTGCCCACTATTTCCGAGCCCAGTTAGCACTCGTCACTTGTGAGTGCTAATAACGCGGACGATCACTCGTTCGCTTCACCGTTTTGACACCAACATCAAGGGTTCTAACCATGGCCAAGACCAAGTTCCGCCCGCTTCACGATCGCGTCGTCGTACGCCGTATCGAATCCGAAGCAAAGACTGCAGGCGGCATCATCATTCCGGATACTGCCAAGGAAAAGCCACAGGAAGGCGAAATCGTCTCCGTCGGTACCGGCGCTCGTGACGAAGCCGGCAAGCTCATCCCGCTCGATGTCAAGGCAGGCGATCATGTCCTGTTCGGCAAGTGGTCGGGCACGGAAGTCAAGATCGGCGGCGAAGATCTGCTGATCATGAAAGAATCCGACATTCTGGGCATCCTCGGCTAATCAGCCGGTTTTCCCTTTAATCAACGAATTTCGATCAAACCGGGTTCAATCCCAGGAGAGATAAAATGGCTGCCAAAGAAGTAAAATTCGGCCGCGACGCGCGTGAGCGCATGCTGCGCGGTGTCAATATCCTTGCGGACGCTGTCAAGGTAACGCTCGGCCCGAAAGGCCGCAACGTCGTTATCGACAAGTCCTTCGGCGCTCCGCGCATCACCAAGGACGGCGTAACCGTTGCCAAGGAAATCGAACTTGAAGACAAGTTCGAAAACATGGGCGCACAGATGGTCCGTGAAGTCGCTTCGAAGACGAACGACATTGCCGGTGACGGCACCACGACTGCGACTGTTCTGGCCCAGGCAATCGTTCAGGAAGGCGGCAAGGCTGTTGCTGCCGGCATGAACCCGATGGACCTGAAGCGCGGCATTGATCTTGCTGTTGCAGAAGTCGTCAAGCAGCTCGGCAAGAGCGCCAAGAAGATCAAGACTTCGGAAGAAGTTGCGCAGGTTGGCACGATCTCTGCCAATGGCGAGACCGAAATCGGTGAAATGATTGCCAAGGCAATGCAGAAGGTCGGCAACGAGGGTGTTATCACCGTCGAAGAAGCCAAGACCGCTGACACCGAACTCGAAGTCGTCGAAGGCATGCAGTTCGACCGCGGCTACCTCAGCCCATACTTCGTCACCAACCCTGAAAAGATGGTTGCTGACCTCGAAGACGCCTACATCCTTCTGCACGAGAAGAAGCTGTCGAACCTCCAGGCTCTCCTGCCGGTTCTCGAAGCTGTCGTCCAGACTTCCAAGCCGCTCGTCATCATCTCCGAAGACGTCGAAGGCGAAGCTCTTGCAACGCTCGTCGTCAACAAGCTGCGCGGCGGCCTGAAGATTGCTGCCGTCAAGGCTCCTGGCTTCGGCGATCGCCGCAAGGCCATGCTGGAAGACATCGCGATCCTCACCGGTGGTCAGGTTATTTCCGAAGATCTCGGCATCAAGCTCGAAAGCGTTACGCTCGACATGCTCGGCCGCGCCAAGAAGGTGTCGATCACCAAGGAAAACACCACGATCGTTGACGGTCATGGCAAGAAGGGCGAAATCAACGCCCGCGTCGGCCAGATCAAGCAGCAGATCGACGAAACCACTTCCGACTACGACCGTGAGAAGCTGCAGGAACGTCTTGCCAAGCTCGCTGGCGGTGTTGCCGTTATCCGCGTTGGCGGTGCAACGGAAGTTGAAGTGAAGGAAAAGAAGGACCGCGTCGACGACGCTCTCAACGCAACACGTGCTGCTGTTGAAGAAGGCATCGTTCCCGGCGGTGGCGTTGCCCTGCTCCGCGCTTCGGCAAACCTGACACTCAAGGGTGCAAACTCCGATCAGGACGCTGGCATCAACATCGTTCGTCGTGCGCTGCAGGCTCCGGCTCGCCAGATCGCAACGAACGCAGGTGACGAAGCTTCCATCGTTGTCGGCAAGATCCTTGAGAGCAAGAAGGAAACCTACGGCTACAATGCGGCCAATGGTGAATATGGCGATCTGATCGTCATGGGCATCGTTGACCCGGTCAAGGTTGTTCGTACGGCTCTGCAGGACGCAGCATCGGTTGCCGGTCTTCTTGTTACGACAGAAGCCATGATCGCCGAAGCTCCGAAGAAGGACAATGGCGGCGCGCCCCAGATGCCAGGCGGCGGAATGGGCGGCATGGGCGGTATGGACTTCTAATCAGTCCACGCCAATCACATACGGAAAAGGCGGGCCTTGGCCCGCCTTTTTTGTTGTCTGTATTTTAAGCAGCGTTCTATCGAAGAGGATTATCGCTCGGTTACGGCCTGTTAAGCCGATAGGAGCTTTACCGACACGCCACTTGCTCCAATGAGAGTGGCAGCAGTTTTATCGAAAGTGACAAATACTTCACCGCCCAATCGCTGCCCTTCGAAGGCGATCACGCCATCGGCAAAGTCACCACCCGCGTCGAGCACCGCAAGACCGGCCTCGACGGCAGCTTTGGCGGAGGCCACATTTTCGCTTTCGGTCAATGCACGCACGGCTCGCGCAATATCGCTTCGATCAAACTTATAGCCTCTGGCGAGCACCCAGCAGAATTCACACAGGGATGTCGTGCTGACAGCCACCAATTCAACGTCTCTAAGCAGGTTGGCTGCGGTGGCGGACTGGGCCGGATCGTCTTGAACAACGGCCCTGAGGAGAACGTTGGTATCAAGCGTGGCCTTCATTTTTTGAGACCAGTCCATCCGTCGGCAATGATCTCATTGATCTCTTCGACGCTGAGCGGTTTTTGATCCGGGCGGCTTAGAAGTCCGATAAAATTCTCGATAGAACCATGCCGCTTGGCGGCATGAACCTCAACCTTTCCATTGGGCAGAAGCTCCGCCACAATTTTGTCGCCGGGCTGCACACCCAGATGCTGAAGGACATCTTTTCGAAGAGTAACCTGGCCCTTTGCCGTCACTGTCAGTACGCTCATCACATCGCCACCTGTTTAACGCACAACAAAGTAAGGCATTTTTACCTTACTTTCAAGAGTGGTGGTGAACGCGTTACTCCGCCGCTTCCGCGAATGAGGCGGCGATGTCAGCCACGCCGGTGGCGTTGTCGAACCGTGCCCGCGCATTGGCGATACGTTGCTCGTTTTGAATGGCAAAATCTGCCAGCCCGCGAACCGGCACCAGCAGTTCACGGCCAAGATCGGTAAGCTCGTAATCCACGCGCGGCGGAATGGTCGGATAGACGGTCCGGGTGACGAAGCCGTCACGCTCAAGCCCGCGCAACGTGCTGGTCAGCATCTTCTGCGAAATTCCGTTGATGGTTCGTTTCAGCTCGTTAAAGCGCATTGAACCATTGCCCAGATAGTTGATAACCAGCACGGTCCATTTGTCACCGACACGGGCCAGAATGTGATTCACCGCCGTACAGGCAGAGGTTACTTGGAAGTGCTTCGGTTTCAAAAAAGTGCCTCCTTGCGGGTATTTTCAACAGTCACTTATATAGCGCCAGTAACCAATAGTTACCACAGCAAAAAACCTGAGGAATTCTGAATATGACGAAACTGAAGATCGGCATCATCGTTGGCAGCACGCGCATTGGCCGCTTTGCCGAGTTCCCGGCGAAATGGATCGCCGACGTTGCGGGCAAACGCGACGATGTCGCGGTCGAAATCCTCGATCTCATCGACTATCCGATGGCGTTTTTCGGTGAAGAGCGTGCGACCACGGAACAGAGCGAGACGGCGGAACGCTGGAAGAAGAAGCTGCGTGAATTCGATGCCTATGTCGTTACGGTCGCCGAATACAACCACGCGCCAACGGGCGTGCTGAAGAACGCGATCGATCTTGGCGACTTCATCCACAAGCCGGTCGGTTTCGTCGGTTATGGCGGTGTCGGCGGCGCACGGGCCATCGAGCACCTGCGCGGGATTTTCGTCGAGATGAGTGCAGCCTCGGTCAAGACAGGCATCCACATCTCGTTCCCGGAATATCTGAGCGTGGTCAAGGGTGAAAAGACGCTTGACGATTATGCCCATCTGAATGAGGCAGCCACCAACCAGCTCGATCAGCTCGTCTGGTGGGGCAAGGCCCTGAAGGCAGCGCGCTCCGCATAAGTTCCAAAGGGCGGCCGTTTCGACGGTCGCCCTTTTTGCTTGTTCAGCCATCACGAATAGGGAGACCCGCCATGACCAAGAAACTTACCCTGATCAGCCATCTCCTTTGCCCCTACGTGCAGCGCGCGGCGATTGCACTTGCGGAAAAAGGCGTGCCCTTCGAAAAGATCTACATTGATCTCAATGCCAAGCCGGACTGGTTCCTCAAAATATCGCCGCTGGGCAAGGTCCCGCTGCTGAAGGTGGAACAGGACGATGGCTCCGAGGCTGTCCTGTTCGAAAGCACGGTCATTGCCGAATATATCGAAGAGACTGAAGGTGAACCGCGCCTGCATCCGGACAATGCCCTCGAGCGCGCCCGCCATCGTGGCTGGATGGAATTCGGCTCGACCATCCTTTCGGATATCTGGTCACTGGAAACCACAGGGGATGCCGCGCTGTTCAACGACAAGCTTGCGACACTGAAAGCCAAGTTTGCCCGCCTCGAAGAAGTTCTCGGCGACGGGCCGTTCTTTGCCGGCAAGACATTCAGTCTTGTCGATGCGGTGTTCGCCCCTGTCTTCCGCTATTTCGACACCTTCGACACACTCACGGAACATGGCGTGTTTGCCGCTTACCCGAAGGTCCGGGCGTGGCGCCAGGCCCTGTCGGAACGTCCGAGCGTCAAGGCGGCGGTCACGCCGGAATATCCGCAGCTGCTGCGCCAGTTCATGGAGCGCTACGACGCGCACATGCTGAAGCTGGCCGCCTGAACGGGCTGCCTATTTGTCGGACCAGACCGCGAGTTCATAGCCATCCGGGTCGGCGAAGTGAAAGCGCCGCCCGCCGGGGAAATCAAAAACAGGCTTGACGATTTTCCCACCAGCGCTTTCGACACGTTTCTGGGCACCGGCAAGGTCATCGGCGAACAGAATGACCAGCGGGCCGCCGGTTCGCACGTCACCGCCGGCAGCAAAGCCGCCCGTGAGATTGCCATCGGAAAATTCACAATACTCCGGACCGTAATCCTTGAAGGTCCAGCCGAACGCCTCGCCATAGAATGCGCGCATGCGGCCGATGTCGCTGACGTTGAATTCGATATAGTCGATCCGTTTGTCCCTGCCCGATTGAGCCATCATTCGCCCTTCATATCTGCTGCGTTTCCAAAACGGCTTTCAATGCCGTCAAATCTCTCAAAACCCATGCGGCGTCTTCCGCAAACTTGCCCTCGCTCATGTCAGGCATGCGGAACAGCGTGAAACTGACCTCGCAGCCATCATTGTTCGGGATCACGCGCAACGGCACATAGACCTCCTCGCCGGTTTCCGTCATAACCCAATGATCCAGGACCCCATAGGCATTCAACGGGGCGAAGCGGATGCGCAGTTTCCCGACCGGCCCGTCCGCAAGCCACTCATCACCAAGCTTTTGCAAACCGGATGCCAGCCCGGATGCCCATTTCGGCACATTCTCCGGATTGGACGCGAAGTCGTAGACCGCATGCCAATCCCGTTCGATGGAAACCTGTAGAGTTCGCGAGTCACGCGTCACCACGGCCTGTCCTCCCCATTTGCATGTTACCTATCGCTTATCGCACCGGCCTGTCTTGAACAAAACGGCCAATCAGGCCGCCATCTGCTGCACGACATCGCCGGGCGATATGCCCGCCAGCGCTTTTACCTCCCGGCTCAAATGCGCCTGATCGGCATAATCCGCCTCAAATGCCAGCATGCCAAGGCTGCTTTCCGGCGTACACTGTGCCAAACGGAGGAAATGCTGGAAGCGCAGGATGCGTTCGAGTGTTTTCGGACCATAGCCGAAATGCGTCCGGCAGTGCCGCCGCAACGTGCGTTCGCTCATATCGAGAAGCCTGGCGAGCCGGGATACGTGCGACCCCTCACCCACCCGGCCGAGCGCCGAAAAGGTACGGGACATGGCCTCATCGGGCCGGTCCATCGAACCCGCCATTGCGGCAATAGCCGTTTCCAGCCGTTGCATTGCCTCTGTCTCCGATTGTGCCGGGCTCAGCGTGTTCACAAGCGCCTCGGCTTTTGCACCCCACAATTCGCCGAGATCAACCCGCAATCCCACAAGTTCGGACATGGGCAGGCCGAGCCATTTTGCGGCAGCGCCCGGCGCGAAACGCATGCCGACAACGCTCTTTATGCCGGGATCAACCACATGGGGTGCGATATCGGGACCGGCCACGCTCAAACGGCCTTGCGACCACAGAATATCGACGCAACCATCGGGGACAACGGTCACCGGCTTTCCCGCCGCATGCGGGCTTATATGGCTCCAGACGCAGAGAAAATGCGGCTTCAGCGCCGCCTGGGGCACCGACTCACGATACTGTCCCGAGCAATTGGCAAGAACAGGCATCTCCTGGGGTGAATTCATGGGTAACCTTGCCGAAATTTTCATTTGCGCAGAACGCCGTATAATCGATTTTATCCCATTGCCGAACGATTTCCAGAACAACATTCTCCTGGCAAACCTTGCCTCGCGCGGAGGTTAGCAGTAGTTCTTCCGGCAACTTCCAACAGGATAGAAAGCACGATGAGCAATACCCGCACCGAAACAGATACGTTTGGTCCCATCGAAGTCGCCGCGGACAAATACTGGGGCGCGCAAACCGAGCGCTCGCTGCATAATTTCAAGATTGGCGGCGAAAGAATGCCGATCCCGCTCGTCCGCGCCCTTGGCATCGTCAAGCGTGCTGCCGCCGAGACCAACATGGCGCTCGGCAAGCTCGACGACGTGACCGGCCGTGCCATCACCGTTGCGGCGGAAGAAGTCATCGAAGGCAAGCTGGACGATCATTTTCCGCTCGTCGTCTGGCAGACCGGTTCCGGTACCCAGTCGAACATGAACGCCAATGAAGTCATTTCCAACCGCGCCATCGAGATGCTCGGCGGGGAAAAGGGCTCGAAGAAGCCGGTTCATCCCAACGATCACGTCAACATGAGCCAGTCGTCGAACGATACGTTCCCGACCGCCATCCATATCGCCACTGCCGTCGAGGCGACCAAGCGGCTCTATCCTGCCCTTGACCATCTGACGGCTGCCCTGGCGAAGAAGGAAAAGGCCTTTGCCGACATCATCAAGATCGGCCGTACGCATACGCAGGATGCGACACCAGTCACGCTCGGCCAGGAATTCTCCGGCTATCGCGCCGCTTTGGAATATGCCCGCAAGCGCATCGAACAGAGCCTTGCCGATGTGTTCCTGCTGGCACAGGGCGGCACAGCCGTCGGCACCGGCCTCAATGCCCCTGTTGGCTTCGATACCGGCTTTGCCGAAGCCGTGTCGGATATCACCGGTCTCAGCTTCAGGACAGCACCGAACAAGTTCGAAGCGCTTGCCAGCCATGGCGCGCTCGCCAACTTCCACGGCAGCCTGAACGCGCTTGCCACCGATCTCTTCAAGATCGCCAACGACATCCGCTTTTTGGGTTCAGGCCCCCGCTCCGGCCTCGGTGAATTGAAGCTGCCGGAAAACGAACCGGGCTCGTCGATCATGCCAGGCAAGGTCAACCCGACGCAGGCGGAAGCGCTGACGATGGTCGCGGCACAGGTATTCGGCAACCAGACGACAGTTACCGTCGCCGCCAGCCAGGGCCATTTCGAGCTCAACGTGTTCAAGCCGGTCATTGCGCTCAACGTCCTGCAGTCGATCCGCCTGCTTGCGGATTCGATGGTGTCCTTCGCCGACAATTGTGTCGAGGGCATCGAAGCGGACGAAGTGCGCATCAAGGACCTGCTCGAGCGTTCCCTGATGCTGGTCACGGCGCTTGCGCCCGCCATCGGCTACGACAATGCAGCCAAAATCGCCAAGACCGCCCACAAGAACGGCACGACCTTGCGCGAGGAAGCACTGGCCAGCGGCCACGTTTCGGCCGAGGATTATGACCGTCTCGTTCGTCCAGAACGCATGATCGCACCGGAATGAGAAGAGAAAATCATTTCATTGTGAACAATGCGTCGAGAAAATAGTGGCTTTGTTTGACAATCGAATTTAGGTATTCGGTTGTCACGACAAACTCTGGAGAACGATCCCATGTCAGACAACGCACTTGCCAACTCAACAACGTCCAGCAATGCCATCGCCACACTGATCAGCCGCATTCTGCTGACCCTTTTGTTCATCCCGGCGGGATATGGCAAGCTGACCAACCTGGCCGGTACGGCTGAATATTTTGCAGCCAAGAGCCTGCCGCTGCCAACCGTAACAGCTGCTGTCGTCGGTCTCGTCGAACTCGTGGGCGGCCTTGCCGTTCTCTTCGGCTTCCAGACACGCTACGCAGCCATTCTTCTCGGCCTCTTTACGCTCGGCGCCGCCTATGTCGGTCACTGGGCACCCTTCGAAAGCATCCAGTTCTTCAAGAACCTGGCTATCGCCGGCGGCTTCTTCGTTCTGGCCCAGCATGGTGCAGGCACACTTTCGGTCGATGCCAAGCTTCGCTGAAATCGGTCCATCTTCCATGGAAAAGGCCGCTTGACGCGGCCTTTTTATTGTCCCGGTTGCCCGTCAGTTTGACGCTTTCGCCTCGCTGACCAGAACAGGTTTGTCCCGGTAGTCCTGCGGGAAGAGTTTGCTGAGGCCCTCGATCTTCGGCAGATCATAATAGGCGATATAGGGCTGCGAGGGATGCAGCGTCGCGTAGTCCTGATGATAGCCCTCCGCGGGATAGAACTTGTCCAGAGCGGAAATCTTGGTGACGATCGGTCCCGAATAGGCCTTTGCCTTATCCAATTGGGCGATATAGGCGCTGGCAATCTTCGCCTGATCCTCATTCGTGGTGAAAATCGCCGAGCGGTACTGCGTTCCCGAATCCGGGCCCTGCCGGTTCAACTCTGTCGGATTGTGCACCACGGAGAAATAGACCTGCAGGATCTTGCCGAGGCTGACCACCTTGGGATCGAACGTCACCTCGACGGATTCCGCATGGCCGGTGTTGCCGGAACTGACAATCTCGTAGCTCGCGGTTTCCTTCTTGCCGCCGGAATAGCCGGACACCGCATTGGTGACACCCTTCAGATGCTGGTAGACACCCTGCACGCCCCAGAAGCAGCCGCCGGCGAGAACGATCGTTTCCGTCTTCGCGGTTGCCGCCTGGTCCATGGCGGGTGGCGGAACCATGGTGATGCTTTCGGCAAAGGCAGTGACCGGCGTGAAGATGAGGCAGGAAGCGAGCAGAATTTGACGCAATTTCATATCGATAATCCTTTCCCGGATATCAGGCGGCGGCTGGTTTGAAGGTAAGGGCGACGCCGTTCATGCAATAGCGCAGACCGGTCGGCTGCGGCCCGTCGTCAAAGACATGGCCCAGATGGCCGCCGCAGCGGTGGCAGTTGACGGCGGTGCGTGTCATGCCGAAGGAACTGTCCGACACTTCCGTCACAGCACCCTTGATCGGCGCCCAGAAACTCGGCCAGCCGGTGCCGCTGTCAAATTTGGTGTCGGAATCGAAGAGCGGCAGATCACACCCGGCGCAGGCAAATGTACCCTTGCGCTTTTCGTGGTTGAGCGGGCTGGTGAACGGGCGCTCCGTGCCTTCCTTGCGCAGCACATCATATTGATCTGCGGTGAGCAGCTTCTTCCATTCTGCATCCGTATGCTCGACTTCAAAAGTACCGGCTGCATAGGCTTTGGGCTGGGAGGAAAAGCGCGCGGCAATCAGCGCTCCAAGCCCCAGAACAGCTCCGCCAAAAAGCGATCGGCGTGTCATCATGACAAAGTCTCCCTGAACAGGATGACCGAAACATATCAGTCATCTCGTTGGGAAATACGTATGAGCGGCCGTAAAAGTTACAAAGCCACGTGATATCACGGATAGTTGATGCTTAGCCGCGCGCTATCGCCGCCCGTATGCGTTGCGCCAGAGCCGCAACCGCCGCGGGATCGGCACTGCGGCGCGAGGAAACGAGGCACGCCTCGGATTTGAGGATGATGCCGTCTTCCAGAACCTTGAGGTGATTGGCCTGCAGGGTCGAGCCCGTCGAGGTGATATCGACGATGATATCGGCGGAGCCGGATGCCGGAGCGCCCTCGGTGGCGCCAAGGCTTTCAACGATGCGGTAGACCTGGATACCATGCATCTGCGAGAAAAACTGCTGGGTCAGGCGCCAGTATTTGGTGGCGATCCGCAAACGCCTGCCGTGACGCTGGCGATACTCGGCCGCCACATCGTCGAGGTCAGCCATCGTCGACACGTCGTACCAGACCTCGGGCACGGCCACGACCACATCCGCATGGCCGAAGCCAAGCCGCGCTTCGATCTGCACGCGCTCGTCGGCTGCCGACAGGCTCTCACGGATGAGGTCCTCGCCGGTTACCCCGAGATCAACGCTGCCATAGCCAAGCTCACGGGCGATTTCCGAGGCCGACAGAAACAGGATGTCGATCCTGCTGTCACCCTTGACCTGTGCGCGATAGTTGCGCTGATCCTTGGGCAGGATGACTTTCAGCCCGGCTTTTTCAAGGACCTCAAGGGCCTGTTCCTTGAGGCGGCCCTTGGAGGGAAGCGCAAGGGTAATGGTCATCGCGCATCTCCGGCAATTTTCTCCAGCCGGTCGAGCCAGATCGAAAAACCGACGCCGGGAATGGAATCGACAGCGCCAAGCATGGTCAAAAGCCGGTCATAGCGCCCGCCGCCGACAATGGCGCCAAGATCAGGACTGGCGAGCGCGCGGGTCTCGTAGACAAGCCCGGTATAATAATCGAGCGGACGGCCAAAAGCGGCATCGTAGACGATGTTTTCCTGCTCGATCCCGGCTTCGCACACGGCGACAACCCGAGCTTCGAACTGGTCGAGCGCCGGTCCGAGATCGAACTCATTGGCCCGCGAGAAAGTGTGCAGGTGAGACGAAGCAGCCTGCAGCGGCACCCGGATGGCGAGAAATGTTTCGAGCGCGGCAAAAGCCTGCGCCGGCAGCTTGACCGAGGCCAGATTGGCTTTTTCGATCAGACGGCGCGCAATTTCATGCGGACTGCGCCCGGCGCCCGGCGAAATACCCGCCACCTGCATGTCCTGTTCCAGCGCGGCGGCAAGTCCGGTCTCGTCACCGTCGGCGACCAGCGCGGTGAGGTGTTCGGGCAGAGAACCGTTCTTCTGGCTGGACGAGAGATCGGCGAGCAGGCTCTTCAGCTGACCCGGATTGCCAAAGGCGCGCGCCAGCTTTTTCTGCCAGCCGCGCGGCAGGCCGAGTGCCGCGAGAACCGCTTCGAAAATCGCCTGATCGCCGAGCAGCGTTTCGAGTTCGGCCTTCGGTGCGACAAGACGGATGGAGGCAATGGCATCGGCCAGCGAACGGGCATCCGCACGAGCGCGGTTGGCATCGCCCAGATCTTCGATCCCGGCCTGAAAGAATTCGTTGCCGCCCTCGCGCCGCTGGCGGAACACTTCCCCCAGATAGGCATAACGCTTGGGCGTCGCGGCATTGAGCTCGATATGGTTGCGGCAGACCGGAATGGTGAATTCCGGGCGCAGGCACAGGCTCTGGCCGTTCTCGTTCTCAGTGAGGAAAATCCGGCGGCGCAAGTCCTCGCCTGCCATGTCCAGAAACTGGTCAGCCGGTTGAATGACCGGAATATCCACAAGCTCCGCATCCCGCGCGGAAATCAGCGCGGCAAGGTCACGGGCAAAGACAGGAGCGCGGGAACCGGTCATAGCGGATCAGCCAGCCTTCAAGGCGTTGGCGCGATCCTCAGCCTGGGCTTCGAGAATCTTGCGCACTTCCGCGACGAGATCGCTTTCCTTGGCAGTGATCTGCGCCTGACGGCCTTCACGCCACACGGTATTGTCCTCGATCTCGGCCGAAAGACGCGCACCTTCGATCAGGTCCTTGATCTGCACTTCGCCATTGTCACGTTCCTGCGAACCCTGAATGATCACACAGGGTGCGCCACGCCGATCCGCATATTTCATCTGCGGCTTCATGCCGGAACCGCCGAGATACATTTCGGCGCGAATGCCCGCCTGCCGCAGGTCCGAAACCATCTTCTGGTAGCGGCCGAGGCTTGCCGTGTCGCGGTCCATGACCAGCACGACCACCGGCCCGACATTATCCGACGTGTCAAGCTTGCCAAGGTTCTTCAGCGCCGTCATCAGACGCGATACACCGATGGAAAAGCCCGTTGCCGGGGTGGGTTCGCCGCGGAAGCGCGACACCAGACCGTCATAACGGCCGCCGCCGCCAACGGAACCGAAAACAACCTTTTCGCCCTTCTCATTGGTCACGTCGAAGGTTAGTTCGGCTTCAAAGACCGGGCCGGTGTAATATTCAAGGCCGCGCACCACGGATGGATCGATGCGGATGCGCGCGCCATAACCGGCAGCCGAGGACAGAGCCTCGATGGTAGCCAGTTCGGCAACGCCTTCGACACCCTTGTCGTTTCCGGCGACAACGGCTTCCAGATTGGCAATGGTCTCACTGCCATTGGCACCACCGGCTGAGGTAAATGCCAGCACCTTGGCGATCGCCGCCTCGTCGAGGCCCGCGCCCTTGGTGAAGTCGCCGCTTTCGTCGAGACGGCCTTTACCGAGCAAGAGACGCACGCCGTCGACACCGAACTTGTCGAGCTTGTCGATGGCGCGCAGCACGACCAGACGCTGGCCCATCTTGTCATCGCCGCCCAGCCCGATGGACTCCAGCACACCGTCCAGCACCTTGCGGTTGTTGACGCGGATGACATAATCACCGCGCTTGATGCCGACAGCTTCCATCACGTCAGCCATCATCATGCACATTTCCGCATCCGCCGAGACGGAGGGCGCGCCGACCGTATCGGCATCGAACTGCATGAACTGGCGGAAACGGCCGGGACCCGGCTTCTCATTGCGGAACACCCAGCCCGCACGGTAGCTGCGATAAGGCTTTGGCAGGCTCTCGAAATTTTCGGCCACAAAACGCGCCAAGGGCGCCGTCAGATCGTAGCGCAGCGACAGCCACTGCTCGTCATCGTCCTGGAAGGAAAACACGCCCTCGTTCGGCCGGTCCTGGTCGGGCAGGAACTTGCCGAGCGCATCGGTATATTCGACGAGCGGTGTTTCCACGGGCTCGAAACCGTAGAGGTCGTAGACCTTGCGGATGTCGGCCATCATCGTTTCGGCAGCACGCAGATCATCGGGAACCCGATCCACAAAACCGCGCGGCAGCCGCGCCTTCAACCTGTCTGCCTTCGTTGTCATGATTTTGATCCGATGCCTTGAAGTATCAACTTTGAATTGGAGTTTGCTCTAACCGATCAGGGCATGGAGGGCAAGGAATTACCGGCTCGCAATTGCCGCAGCAAAGCAAGCCCGCATGCCGTTTTCAGTTTACTACAGGTGGATCAGACAGGCCGTTTGAAATTGGCGCGGATTTTTTCGATCTCCGCCCGGCACTTGCAGCCTTCCACATGGTCGTTCACCAGCCCCATGGCCTGCATATGCGCATACATGGTGGTGGGTCCGACAAAGCTGAAACCGCGTTTCTTCAAATCCTTGGAGAGGCGCACCGACGCCGGTGTCGTGGGATTGGCCATCAGCGTGCCATAGTCGACAATTCTGGGCCGCTCCTCAACAGGCGGTTCAAAGCTCCAGAAATAGGCGGCAAGCGAACCTTTCTCCTCAAGGAGTTCAAGGACGCGTCTGGCGTTGTTGATGGTCGAGGTGATCTTGCCGCGATGGCGGATGATCCCGGCATTGGCCAGCAGCCGCTCGATATCCTTCTCGCCATAGCGGGCGATGCGCTCGAAATCGAAGCCGTCGAACGCCTCGCGGAAGTTTTCGCGCTTGCGCAGGATGGTCAGCCACGACAATCCCGATTGAAAGCCTTCCAGGCATATCTTTTCAAACAGGCGGCGGTCGTCCGTGACAGGACGTCCCCACTCGTGATCGTGATAGTGGATATATTCCGGCAGCGCTCCGGGCCAGGAACATCTGGTCTCGCCGTCCTCGCCCGTCATCAAACCCGTCTTTACCGGCGCTTCGTCTGTCATCTGCCTATCCTTCCGGAACGTGTTCACCTGGCATTAACCAGTGACCGAAACCATCCGGTAACCACAACAAATAGTTTCCGGAAAGAATCGCTTTTTATTGATCCTCGTTCACTTTTTTCTACCGCCACGCGCGCAAACTCAATCCGAAACCTGACAAATCCTGTCAGGAGCGTTGATTGCCAAGAGAATTGCCCGATGAAGACCGCATTGCTGCTTGTCACCTCCTGCCTGACCGCCTTTACAGTCCACGCCAATGCCAGCGAGCGCTACGCGACCCGGCCGCCGGTGGTGATGAGCCCCGACCTTTCCGCGCCGTGGGTGATGCAGTTGCGGGAACGCCCCGTTGGCACCTCGGTCAATATACGCGACCGCGTTGTCCTGAGCGACCCGCCGGCACGCGGCACAAGCATGCATCGCCGCGAAGCACGCCGTCCCGCCCGGACCGAAGAGGCGGCCAACCCGGCCGTACGCGAAGTGTCATTCCGCCGCCCGGCAGAACCTGCCGCCGAAGCGCAGCCCAAAAAGCGCGCCATGGACCCGAAATTCCTGCCGCAGACCGTTGCCTATAGTGGCCCGCAGGCGCCCGGTACCATCGTTATCGATACCTCCCAGCGGTTCCTCTTTCTTGTCGAAGCCGATGGCCAGGCCCGCCGCTATGGTGTTGGCGTCGGCAAGGAAGGCTTTGGCTGGAACGGCACCAACAACATCACCCGCAAGGCGGAATGGCCGGACTGGCGCCCGCCTGCTTCGATGATCGAGCGCGAGAGAGAAAAGGGCAAGGTTCTCCCGGTTCACATGGAAGGCGGCCCGGCCAACCCGCTCGGCGCCCGCGCGCTTTATCTGGGCAATACGCTGTATCGCATTCACGGCACCAACGCGCCCTGGACGATCGGCCACGCCGTCTCCAGCGGCTGTATCCGCATGCGCAATGAGGATGTCACGGATCTCTACGAACGCGTCAAGGTCGGCACGAAAGTCGTTGTGATGTGAGAGTTAGTGGGGACGGCACCGGGGGCGGTGCCGAAACTGGGCGGTGGTTCCGATGGAGCCACCGCCTTTCTTTTGCCTACTCGGCAGCGCGCAAGACAGGCGCAGGCACACCTTCCGGCCGCGGTCCGCCATAGACCCAGTCCAGCAATTCGACCGTATGGACGATGGGCAGCTTCGCCGCGCTGGCAATCTGGGTGATGCAGCCGATATTGCCTGTCGCAATGACGCTGGCGCCCGTCGCCTCGATATTTTTCACCTTGCGGTCGCGCAGCGTGCGGGCAATCTCCGCCTGCATGATGTTGTAGGTCCCGGCGGACCCGCAGCAAAGATGCCCCTCGGCGGGCTCGCGGACGGTAAAACCGGCGGCTTTCAGCAGATCCTTCGGCTGCCGTGTCAGCTTCTGGCCATGCTGCATCGAACAGGCGGAGTGATAGGCGACGACGAGATCTGCCGGTTGCGACGGCGCAGGCAGATCGAGGGTCGTCAGATATTCGGTGATATCCCTGGCAAGCCCGGAGATGACAGCCGCCTTGTCACGGTAGTCCGGATCGAGCCGCAGCATATGGCCGTAATCCTTGATCGTCGTGCCGCAGCCCGACGCCGTGACGATGATGGCGTCGAGCCCACCCGCGTTCAACTCACGTGTCCAGACATCGACGTTGCGGCGGGCATCATCCAGCGCAGCCTCGTCGCGGCCCATATGGTGGACGAGGGAGCCGCAGCAGCCCTCGCCCTTCGGCACGACGACTTCAACGCCGAGACGGGTCAAAAGGCGGATCGTCGCCTCGTTGATGCCGGGTTTCAGCACCGGCTGGGCGCAGCCGGTCAGGATGGCGACACGGCCCCGCTTTTCCAGCGCCGGCGTGTACAGGCCCGGCTCGGCAAAGCGTGATTTTGCCGGAACGGATTTCGGCGCGAGGTCAAGCATGGCTGCAACCGGTTTCAGCGCCGGGATGGACCGGAACAGCGGCGCCAATGGACGGCCGAATTTTGCCGCCGTCAATGACAGCCGGAAGCGCTGGGGATGCGGCAGAACAAAAGCCAGCAGCGCCCGGATGAAACGGTTCATCGCCGGGCGTTTATAGGTTTTTTCGATGTGGGCACGGGCATGATCGACCAGATGCATGTAGTTCACACCCGACGGACAGGTGGTCATGCAGGCAAGGCAGGACAGGCAGCGGTCGACATGCTTGACAATCTGCTCATCGGCAGGACGGCCATTTTCCAGCATGTCCTTGATGAGATAGATGCGCCCGCGCGGGCTGTCGAGTTCGTTGCCCAGCGTGACATAGGTCGGGCATGTGGCGGTGCAGAACCCGCAATGGACGCATTTGCGCAGGATCTTTTCGGATTCGGCAACACCGGGGTCAAGCAACTGCTGCGGGGTGAAGTTGGTCTGCATGCTACACTCCTGCAACCATGCGGCCGGGATTGAGGATACCGTCCGGGTCAAACTGCTGTTTCAGCCGCTTCGACAGGGCCGCCAGTGCTGCGGGCTGCGGTTCGAAGACGGGGGTGGCCGCGCGGACCGCATCGGGCGCGCGCACCAGCGTGGCATGGCCGCCGCCATATTTGCGGATGAGGGCCCGGACTGCCTCCGCTTCGGGTTCACCGTCGAGCCGCATCCAGATGAGTCCGCCCTGCCAGTCATAATAGGCATCGGCCGCAGCGCCCATGCGCATGGATGCCACCAGCTTGTGGGCTTCCATCGGTGCCATGGACACGCGCCAGACCGGCCGCTCGGTTCCATCGGCGAACGGAATGACGTCGCGCACTTCCTGCCAGAGCTTGCGCGATACCTCCCCGGAAATTTCCTCGATGGCACCGGCGGACGACAGCAGGCCCCGCAGCATCGCCACGCGGTCGGCAACGGAAGGGGCAAAGCCCTCCAGCCGGAGCAGTGTCGAAGACTCGCCTTTCAGAACGCCCTCGATAACCCGTCCGCAAATGTTCACCGGCAAATGCGCGGCAGACGCCACCTCGCCGCTCGACCCCATGGCGATGGCCATGGCTCGTGCGGCCTCATCGTCCATCAGGCCGCGAACAACCAGTGTTGTCTCCGTCTCCGGCGCAGGCAAAACCTTGAAGGTGATTTCCGTGGCGATGCCAAGGGTGCCCCAGGAATTGGCCATGCCCTTGGACAGATCATAGCCAGTCACGTTCTTGACCACCCGGCCGCCTGATTTGAACAGTTCGCCGCGCCCCGAGACGACGCGTACGCCCAGCACGTGATCGCGGGCGGACCCGGCCTTCAACCGGCGCGGACCGCACAGATTGGCGGCAAGGACACCGCCAAGACTGCCCTGCCCCGCCGCCTGTCCCAGCAATGGTCCGTAATCCATGGGTTCGAACTGAAAGGCCTGGCCCTTGGAGGCAAGCAGGGCCTCCAGCTCAGCGATGGGTGTTCCGGCCCTGGCGCTCAATACCAGCTCATCCGGTTCATAGAGCGTCACGCCGGAATGGTTCGACAGGGCAATCGTGTGCTCGGTCTGCAGCGGACGGCCAAGTCCGCGCTTCGACCCATGGCCGCAGACTTCTACCGGCGCGCCCTCGGACAATGCCCATTGCACCGCCTCGACAATTTCGGTCTCGGTTGAAGGGGTCAATATGGTCATGTCAGCGCGCCATGGTCTCAAACGTGTATATCTTCAACAGCATCGATCAGAATCTCGGAATATCGGGAAAGGGCAGCTGGCCGCGATGCACATGCATCCGCCCCAATTCGGCGCAGCGATGCAGCTGCGGAAAGACTTTTCCCGGATTGAGCAGATGTTTGTCATCGAAGGCGCATTTCACGCGGATCTGCTGGTTGAGATCGATCTCGTTGAACATTTCCGGCATCAGCTCACGTTTCTCGACACCCACGCCATGTTCACCGGTGAGAACGCCGCCCACCTTGACGCACAGCCGCAGGATATCGGCGCCAAAATCTTCGGCCTTGCGCAGTTCATCGGGAATATTGGCATCGTAAAGAATGAGCGGATGCAGATTGCCGTCCCCCGCATGGAAGACATTGGCGACGCGCAGCCCGTATTTTTCCGAAAGCGCGCGCATGCCCGCCAGAACCTGCGGCAATTCCTTGCGCGGAATCGTGCCGTCCATGCAGAGGTAATCCGGTGAAATGCGCCCGACGGCCGGAAAGGCCGCCTTGCGGCCCGCCCAGAACGTCATCCGTTCCTCTTCACTCTGCGATATGATGCAGGAGGACGCGCCGTTCCTGCCGGCGATCTTCTCGACCATGTCGATCAAATGGTTGACCTCCACCGCCGGACCGTCGAGTTCGATGATCAGCAGCGCTTCCACATCAAGCGGATAGCCCGCATGGACGAAATCCTCGGCGGCGTGGATCGCCGGACGATCCATCATTTCCATGCCCCCCGGAATGATGCCCGCAGCGATAATATCGGCAACGCATTGCCCGGCGGTTTCGCTTGAGGGAAAACCGACCATCAAGGCCCGCGCCGTTGCGGGCTTTTGCAGGATGCGGACGGTGACTTCCGTCACCACGCCGAGCAGCCCTTCCGAGCCGGTCATCAGGCCGAGCAGGTCATAGCCCTCCGAATCGAGATGCTTGCCGCCAAGCCGCACGACCTCGCCGCTGATCAGAACCATTTCAAGCCCAAGGACATTGTTGGCCGTGAGCCCGTATTTCAGGCAATGCACGCCACCGGAATTTTCCGCGACATTGCCGCCGATCGAACAGGCGATCTGCGATGAGGGGTCCGGCGCGTAATAGAAACTTTCGTGCTCCACCGCCTTGGTGATGCCGAGATTGGTCACGCCCGGCTGCACGACAGCGACGCGGTTCGGATAATCGATTTCAAGGATGCGGTTGAACCGCGACATAACCAGCAGCACCGCATCTTCGAGCGGCAGGGCGCCGCCGGACAGCGATGTTCCCGACCCGCGCGGCACGACCTTCACATTGTTGTCGTGGCAATATTTCAGGATTTGCGAAACCTGCCGCACAGTCTGCGGCAGGACGACGACGAGCGGAAGCTGGCGATAGGCGGTCAGTGCATCGGATTCGAATGCGCGCATTTCGTTGGTAACGTCGACAACGCCTTCACCCGGAACGATGGCCTGCAAGGCAGCAACGATCTCCTTGCGGCGCGACATGGTCGCCGCATCGGCCTTCGGCATCACCAATCCGGACATGAAACCTCCTCCCAGCAAACTCCATCAACTGGTAAATTATGTTTACCAGTGTCCATTCGAGTTTGTAAACAGTCTAAACTGTTGAACGGAGGTGGCACACAGCCAAAGTGACGCGTCTCACAGCAGACTTTCAAAACCTGCGACAAGCGCGACAAGCCCGAATTCAAAACCTTCATCCGGCGAGACATTTTCGAGCTTCCGGAAGGCTTGACCGAGCAGCGGAAACTGCGTGCCTATTTCCGATGCCAGATCGGCCCCTGTCCCGTGGTCCGGCAGACCGTTTGCTGCCATGGCGGCCTGCTGTTCAAGCACCGAACCGACGACATAATGCCCGGCCGCCTGCAGGATGTACCCGGCTGCCACACTATCAAATCCTGCGGCAACCATGAAACCGAGCTGCGCTTCCACAGCGGGATAGAGTGCCGGACTGGGCCGCGACCCGGCGTGGACCCTGGCCCCGTCGCGGTAGGCGAGCAGGGCGCGCCGGAAGCTGCGCGCATTCTCGATCAGGAAATGCCGCCAGTCTTCATCAGGCAGCGGCAGGGAGCGGCTGTGGTTTTCCATCAGGATGGCCTCGGCCAGCGCATCGAGCAAAGCGGCCTTGTCCTTGAAGTGCCAGTACAATGCCGGCTGCTGAACACCCAAAGCCGCCGCAATGCGTCTTGTGGTCAGGCCGTCGACCCCGGTTTCGCCGAGCAAATCCAGAGCAGCCCTGATGACCGCCTCGCGCTGCAATTTGATATCACTTCGTTTTGCCATGCTTGACAATTTATCATCGATAAGTGATATGCGTCCAGTTACTTATCAATGATAAATAAGAGTTATCCATGACTTTCGACAAATCCCTGATCGTGATTCTGACGACTGTTACCCTTGATGCTGTCGGCGTGGGCGTGATCATGCCCGTCCTGCCGGAATTGCTGACGGGGCTGACGCATGCGGACAACGTTGCCGCGCATTACGGCATTCTCCTCGCTCTCTATGCGCTGATGCAGTTTCTATGCGCGCCACTGCTCGGCGCATTGAGCGACCGCTTCGGCCGGCGGCCGGTGATCCTTGTCTCCCTGGCCGGGGCGACGCTGGATTATCTGGTCATGGCGTCGGCCATGGTGCTGCCGCTGCTCTATATCGGCCGCATCATTTCGGGGGTCACCGGCGCAACCATGTCCGTCGCAAGCGCTGCCGTCGCGGATATCACCCCGGAAGACGGCCGCGCGCAGCGCTTCGGCATGATCGGCGCCTGTTTCGGCCTCGGTTTCATCGCCGGTCCCCTGCTCGGCGGCATTGCAGGAGGATTCGGCATCCACTACCCGTTTCTGCTGGCCATGGCGCTCAACGGCGTCAACTTCCTGCTCGCGCTCTTCTGCCTGCCGGAAAC
Organism: Phyllobacterium sp. MT110; assembly: GCF_058792715.1. NCBI lineage: Bacteria > Pseudomonadati > Pseudomonadota > Alphaproteobacteria > Hyphomicrobiales > Phyllobacteriaceae > Phyllobacterium > Phyllobacterium sp. MT110. The sequence continues at coordinate 43,802 of NZ_JBXAFE010000001.1, read as the reverse complement.
CAGCAAAGGTGTTAAAACGCCGCTTGCGGTCCAAAACTTCAATCCGCTGGGTGGTTTCCGCTGGGCGACCGGCATCAAGAGCCTGACACCGCTCGTCACAGTGTTCACGCTGATGCAGCTCGTCGGTCAGGTGCCTGCAGCGCTGTGGATCATCTACACGCAGGACCGGTTCACCTGGAGCGTTTCGGCCGTGGGTCTTTCACTGGCCGCATTCGGCCTGTGCCACGCGCTCGTCCAGGGGCTGCTTACCGGTCCCATCACTAAAAAACTCGGCGAAAGGCGCACGCTGATCCTTGGAATGGGCATGGACGGCATCGGCTATGTGCTGATGGGCTTTGCCAGCCAGAGCTGGATGGTCCTGCCCATCCTTGTCTTCCTGTCCATGGGCGGCATTGCCAGCCCCGCGCTCCAGTCGATCATCACGCGGCAGGCGGATGAAACCAGGCTCGGCGAAGTCCAGGGCATCCTCGCAAGCGCGACAAGCCTGACCGGCATCATCGGGCCGGTGGCGTTTACCGCGATCTACACGGCCACCCGGACCGACTGGAGCGGCTTTGTCTGGATTTCCGGCGCGATGCTGTACATTCCCTGCATTCTGTTGCTGCGCGCCATCGCCTATCGCCGGGCGGCAGGCCCTTCAGGGGCTTGACCTTGTACTGATCCCGCGGAAAGAGTGCGCCGATGGATCATCTGAACGACATGGAAATTTTTGCGCGCGTGGTTTCATCCGGCAGCATGTCGGCGGCAGGACGGGAGCTCGGCGTATCGCCCGCCGTCATTTCCAAGCGGCTGCGGCGGCTTGAGGAACGGCTGGGCACGCGCCTCCTGCAGCGCACCACCCGGCAAATTGCCCTGACCGAAACCGGGCAAGGCTATTACGAGCGGGTCCTGGCGATCCTGTCGGGCGTCGAGGAAGCGGAAGCTTTCGTATCGCGCCGTTCCGAACAGGCACATGGCCTGCTGAAAGTCTCGGCGCCCACCACGTTCGGGCGCATGCATATTGCGCCGCATCTCGAACCCTTCATGCGGGCCAATCCCGATCTGTCCATCAATCTCGTGCTGACGGATGAATTCGTCGATATCGTCGGGGAAGGCTATGATCTTGCCATCCGCATTGCCGAACTGTCCGATTCCAGCCTGGTGGCGCGCAAGCTCGCGCCGGTGCAACGGTATCTTGTCGCCTCTCCGCGCTATATCGCAGAACACGGAGCCCCGCGCTCCATAGCCGATCTCGACAACCACATCTGCCTGGCCGCCCACAACGGCGACCCCTGGCGGTTGAACGGACCGGATGGCAGCGTATCCCTGCGCCCGACCGGGCCGATCCTGACCAATTCCAGTGAGGTGGTGCGCGCCGCGGTGCTTGGCGGGCTTGGCATAGCCCTGCGCTCCACCTGGGATATCGGGCCGGAACTTGCCGCCGGCCAGCTGGTGCGCGTGCTGACCGACTATGCCGCCTCGCATAATATCGCGATTTATGCGATTTATCCCTCGCGGCAGTTTCTCCCGGCAAAGGTGCGGGTGTTCATCGACTATCTCGCGGGCCTTTACGGCCCCGTGGCGCCGTGGGACCGGGTCTGATCATTCATCCTTGTGCGATCTGCGGATCGATTTCACCACGAACCACATGGCGAGGATCGCTATGGGAACGAACGCCGCGGTGACAACCGACGAGTGCAGTTCCGGCATATAGGCCTCGGCACCCTTGGCAAGATAATAGAACAGACCAACGACATAGTAGGAAATCGCGGCCACCGACAGGCCTTCCACCGTCCGTTGCAGGCGCAATTGCAGTTGCGCGCGCCGGTCCATCGAGCTCAAGAGATCGCGATTCTGCCGTTCCAGTTCCACGTCCACCGACGTGCGCAGCAGCGTGGCGGCGCGCGACAGCTTTTCCGACAGGTTTTCCTGCCGTCCGCTGACGGAATGGCATGTGCGCATGGCCGGTGCCATGCGCCGCTGGATGAACGCCGCCCAAGTTTCATAACCGGTCACCGGCTCTTCCTGCAGCGCGGCCAGCCGTTCCAGCACGATGCCATTGTAAGCCCGGCTCGCCCCGAACCGGTAGAGGCTCGAGGCCGCATCGGCTTCGAGTTCCGCCGCAAGCGATGTCAACTCGTCCAACAGTTTGTGATTGTCGGCATCCGGCGCGCGCATTTCCGTCGTCAGGCCCGCCAGGCGGTCTTCGATGCGACGAATGCGCGGCGACAGGGAATGCGCCAGCGGCAGGCCGAGCATGGCAAGGGTACGGTAGGTCTCGATTTCGATCACACGCTGCGACAAGGCGCCGGCGCGGGCGGGCGACAGGCCGTTGTCGAGGATGAGAATGCGGGTCATCCCGTCGCCATCCTGCCGGAAATCCGTCACGATGGAGGCAAGCCCGTTCTCGACATCGCTGTAGCAGAGGCTTGTCGGATCGAATGCCTCGATCAAAGCCGCGGCGCCGGCGTCCTTGCGGATGATCTCCAGCCGCACACCGTCGATCACCGTGCCGGGCGGATTGAAGCCCTCTCCGAAGGGATGCTGTGCAGCCTGGCCGGTGCGCGGCAGCGGACCTTCCCACAGATAGGTCGAGAATTCCGTGTGCCGCTCCCAGCGCAGCGTGCCATTGCCCCAGGGCATGATGTGGTGACGGGCATCGCGCGCCGGAGAGGCTACACCTATGCTGCGGCTGAGTTCCGCCAGAACCGCATGATCGACGGTGGACCCACCCTCGGTCATGAATGCAAGCTGGATAAGAATGCGCGGCGTATCGATCAATGGATAGGGCCGCGCATGCACTTCTCCCAGCGCCACGGAACGCTCCGCATGCCCCGGAAAGCCCATCACACCCGGACTCGTGGCGGAGTTTGAAAACGCCGCTGCGGTTTTCAGTCTTTTCCCCTTCATATCGGCCCCTTGGTATAGACTGTTCACAAGATGGTGAACGCAATGGCCGGCCCTTTCAATGCTCCTTTACGCCGGAAGGCTGCGGCTATGCGACGCTTGCCCACTGGATCAAAGAATTGACCAGTTTCGTGATTTGCCGATACGCTGGCACGACACATCACTCCTGCGGACGACTTTCAACATGAGCAGCCCGGTCTTTGCCCGCATCCATTCTTCCCGAACGGCCGACGACATCGTCAGCCAGATCGAAACATTGATCCTTGAGGGTGTTCTGCGCGTGGGCGACCGTTTGCCCGGCGAACGGGACCTTGCCGTACAATTCGATGTCTCCCGCCCCATCCTGCGCAGCGCATTCAAAGTGCTGGAGGCCAAGGGATTGCTTGTCGTCCGCCACGGCGGCGGAACGTTCGTTGCCGATGTCATCGGCGAGGTCTTTTCCAAGCCCGTCATGGACCTGATCTCGAGCCATCCGAAGGCCGCGGCGGACTATCTCGAATACCGCCGGGAGATTGAAAGCATCGCAGCGGACTATGCCGCCCGCCGGGCAACGGATGATGACCGCCTGCTTTTGCGCGGGATCGTTGACGCAATGCAGCGCGCCTACGAGACCGATGACTTCAAAAGGGAAGCCGAGCTGGATGTCGAACTGCACAGCACCATCGGCGAATGCGCCCACAACATCATTCTGCTGCACACGCTGCGGTCGTGCTACCGGCTGCTCGCCGACGATGTGTTCTACAATCGTACGATCATCTACGGTTTTCCCGGCGCCCGGGAAAAGCTGCTGCAACAGCACACATCCATCGCCGATGCCATCATGGCGTCAGACCCCGAGGGGGCGCGGGCTGCCGTGCACAGGCACATCGACTTTATCGAGCAGGCACAAAAGGACGCGGCACGCAGCAATGCCTGGCAGGAAACGTCGCGGCTGCGGCGCAGGCAGAGGGAGCTGGACCGCCCATGAAGACAGTCGACTTCAAGCATGCGCGCGGTCCCGACCGCCTGCGGGTTTATGCCATCGGCGACGTGCATGGCCGCCTCGATCTGCTGCAGGAGATGCACCGGCGCATTCTGGCTGAAAACGCCAAGTCGCCGCCGTTCGACTGGGTGGCGGTGCATCTTGGCGACTATGTGGATCGGGGGCCGGATTCCAGGGGGGTGCTGGACTATCTGGTCAATGCCCAGAGGAAGAATCACCGCATGCTGACGCTGGCGGGCAATCACGATATCGGATTTCTGGATTTTCTGGCCACCGGCGACATCAATGGAATCTTCGCCCGGCATGGCGGCCGGCAGACGGCGCGCTCCTATGGCGTGACGATCGATTTTGACGATCCGGTCTCGGTATCGGCAGGACGCTCCGCCCTGCTGCGCGCCGTGCCGGCAACCCATGTGGAGTTTCTGCGCGGCTTGCGGCGCTCGATGACACTGGGCGATTTTTTCTTCTGTCACGCCGGCATCAGGCCCGGCGTTGATCTCGACCGGCAAAATCCCGAAGATCTGATCTGGATTCGCTGGGAATTTCTCGATGATCCCCGGTTGCATTCCAAGGTTGTCGTGCATGGCCATACACCGGCCAGCGATGTGGAAGTGCGGCAGAACCGGGTCAATCTCGATACCGGCGCCTATGCCAGCGGGCGCCTCAGCGCCATCAAGATCGACGCTGAAGGCAAGTCTTTTCTGGAAGCGATTGTCTAGAACAAGTCTTAACGCGAAGCGGAGCTGATTCCGTAGCCGTCGCTCGATACGGTGCGGCCTCCGGCATCAACCGATACCAGTTCGGCGCCCATGAAAAGGATCGATGCAAGCATCATTGCGGTCAAAAGGGCGGCACTTTTCATAGTCATTCGGGCGTTTCCATCAGTCTCTACGGCCTGGCTTCATGCCAGCTAACCGGCCCGGCAACTACAGCGCACAATTCTTTCCAGCAAGTGAACGAAAGCCACGCTCCCCATGAATACCGACGGGGCAATTTGATTCAAATTTTGCCTGTTGCACAGATGCAACTGAATCGCCCGCCGCTAGATCAGCGCGACCCAGGCGCGCGCCAAAGCAAGACCCGCGGCATCGGCGGCAGCGCCACTTTCCGCGACCCGCGCCGGATAGTTTTCAAGCCAGGCCGGGTTGTCCCTCATGATCTCGTCGTGAAAAACATGCCGCCATTCCTCGACCAGTGCAGTGTCCGCCTCGAAGTGGAACTGGATGCCGTACACCGCCCGCCCGATGCGGAAGGCCTGATTGCGGGTCATCGCGCTCGAGGCGAGATGTACGGCGCCTTCCGGCAGGGAAAATGTATCCCTGTGCCAATGGAAGATCGGAAAGGTGTGGGGAACAGCGGACAACACGGGATCGGCTGCCGCTTCGGCCGTCGCCGTGACGGCATGCCAGCCGAATTCCTGCGGGCGTCCGAGAATGTTTTCGGCATCGTAGCCGCGTGCGACAAGCTGGCTGCCCAGGCAGATGCCAAGCACCGCCTTGTCCGCATCGCCAAAGCGGCGGATCAGCCTGGCAAGCGCGGGAAGATAGGGAAACAGGTCATCGGCAAGGGCATTCTGATCGCCGCCGAGCGAGATCAGTGCGTCGTAACCGGCATCATCGGCAGGCAGCGGTTCACCGGTATGGGCCTGCACCAGATCAATCTGTGCACCGGCCTCCGCCAAGGCCTGTCCAACCAGTCCCAATCCGGTATTCTGATAATTCTGTACGACAAGAACGCGCATTCTACCTGCCTGATGATCGCATTGACGATGATCCTGCGATAGCATGGACCCCTCACAGCCGGAAGCCATCAAATGCCCCTGCAAAACCGTGTCACACCCTTCGGCGATATCACCGCCGTTCCCCAGCGCGGGACCTTCATGGGCAATCGCGGCATCATCCACGACCCGTCAACGCGCTCCCTGCTGAAACGGCGCTGGTCGACGAGAGCATGGATCATCTGCGTCTGCCAATTCAGGAGCGTCCGGCGTGCCGTCATGGCCCGGCAAAGCTGGACCGAACTGTTCTTCCTCGATGAAGCGACGGCGCTCAGCGCCGGACACCGCCCATGCTTCTATTGCCAGCGGCAACGGGCGAAGGCTTTTCAGGCGGCATGGGCCGATGGCGCGGCCAAACCATCGGCACCGGAAATGGATCGCGTGCTGCACGGGGAGCGCCTCGAGGCGAACGGCGGCAAGAAACACCACCCGCTTGCAACGGCGATCCTGGAGCTGCCGGATGGCAGCATGATCGCCTCCGGCGACAATGCCTATCTGGTGCATCGGGGCCAGACCTATCTCTGGTCGTGGGATGGCTATGCGGCCTGTCCGCCGCCCACAAAGGATATCAGCCTGCTGACACCGCCCTCGACGGTGCGGGCTTTGGCCTCCGGTTATATCCCGGTCGTTCTGGGAATATAACAAATATGCATTATTCTATTTGAAAATGCATTCCAATTGGATGTCATCCGGCTCCACGGCCGCCAGATCCGCGTCTGGCGCTTCCGATACGACACACCCGAGACGCCGGTAAAAATTGACCGTATTTTCGGATGGTATTGCAGAAACGCACAGCCCCCTGGCGCCCATTTCCCTGGCAACATCCTTGCAATGTTCAAAGAGCTGCATACCCAGGCGCCGGCCGCGATAGTCATTGCCGACATGAAGGAAACTCAACTGCAGGAGATCCTTCCCGGGGCCACGCCAGATGGTATCCACGGCCCCAACGCCGGCCAGTGTATCGCCGTCGAAAAAGCCGAAGAATTTTCCACCACGATCGAAACTTTCCTGTAGCAGGGGCGTGTATTTCTCCGCCTCGCCTTCTTCCCAGCCGGGAACATCAAAATATTCCGCATGCAGGACGAGCTTGCCGCCCCGCAGCGTATAAAGGTTTTCAATGATCTCGCGGCGATCGATGGTCCAGACCTGTTCGATCTCGCTGCGTTTCAGTGCGCGGAGTTCCATGTTCCTGCTCTATATCCGTCAGACATAATATGCTCTTTAGTGGCATATAGAACAAATGTGGCATGGCAATCAAGTGGTGTCCGCGATCAGATTTTGACGCTTGCCGGCACCGACCGGCCCAGCTTCCATCCAAGGCTGGTGCCAGCCGCTGCGACGAGAATGGCTGCGGAACCCAGGAACTGTATCGGTTGCAGCTGATGCCCGAAGGCAAAATAGTCAACCAGAATGGCAGCGATGGGATAGATGAAGGACAGCGATCCCGTGAGATGGGTCGGCAGCTTCTGGATGGCGCTATAGAGCAGAATGTACATCAATCCCGTATGAACGACGCCGATCGTGACGATGCTGCCCCATTCGGCTGCGCCTTTCGGCATGACACTGAAATCGGCAAGCGGCGCCATCAGCACGATGCCAACACAGACCTGAATCAGCGCAATCAGATGCGGCGGCGTGCCCTTCAGCCGCTTGGCCACGATGGATGCGATGGCGTAGAGGAAGGCTGCACCCAGCGACAGGCCGATACCGGCCATGTAGTTCGTGCCCGTGTAACCGCCGCCGGGCTTGGCCTGAACGATCAGCAGCATGCCGGCAAATGCGACCGCCAGCCAGAACAGCTTGGTAAATGTCAGCTTCTCCTTGAAGATCAGGGCGCCCAACACGACAAGCATGAACGGCTGCACGTTGTAGACCGTCGTCGCAATGGCAATGGACGCACGGGAATAGGCGGCAAAGAGCAGAACCCAGTTGAGGACAATGGCGATGCCGCCAAGAACAGCAAGGCCGAACAGTTTCAAAGAAATAACATTCGGACGCAGCAGACCGAGTGCGGCGCAAACGCCGAGCAATGTCAGTGCACCAAAGGCGCAGCGCCAGAACACCACGGATAAGACCGGCTGACCGGACATCAGCACAAACCAGCCGATCGTACCCGAAATCATCATCGCAGCGGTCATTTCCACGCTGCCTCTCGCCATATCCCGTTCCATGCCACCTGTCCTTTCGTCTCGCACCACGAGACTATTCGGAGCAATGGCAATTTGATATATATGGAAAAAGGCGTAAAGTTCGCTCGACCTGCTTAATGCAGGCAAAACGTCTGATCTGCCTTACGAGGTTGCTATGCTCGATGAAATGGACAAGACCATCCTCGGTATCCTGATCGAAGATGCGCGAATCTCGCTGAAGGAACTGAGCCAGAAAGTCGGGCTCTCGTCTCCCAGCGTGTCCGAGAGGTTGCGGCGGCTCGAGGAAAAGAAGGTGATCCGCGCCTTCACCGTCGATATCGACCCGGCGGCGCTCGGCTATAATCTGACAGCCATCGTGCGGGTCAGGCCCCTGCCCGGCATGCTGCATATTGTCGAGCGGCTGATCCAGGAGATGCCTGAAATCACCGAATGCGACAAGGTGACGGGCGACGATTGCTTTGTCGGCAAGCTGCATTTCCGCACCATGGAACAGCTGGATACGCTGCTCGACCGGCTGGCGGAAAAGGCCGAAACCAACACCTCCATCGTCAAATCCTCGCCGGTGAAACGGCGCCTGCCGCCTCTCGGCTGACATCGCCTGCTTGACCGCCCCATCCCCTCTCTGGCATCCATCTCCCATGCGCGCAAATTACAGAATGCAACGGCTTTATATTACCGCGGATCTGGCGGCCGGCAGGCGGGCGGACGCCCCGGCGGAAGCCGTCAACTATCTCGCCAATGTGCTGCGGATGAAGGATGGCGATGAAATCCTCGTTTTCAACGGTCGGGATGGCGAGTGGCGCGCTGCTCTGCGCTTTGAAAGCAGGAAGAAGCTGGCGCTGGAGCCGCTCGAATTGACGCGGGAGCAGCCGGAATCACCCGATCTCATCTACTGCTTTGCCCCGCTCAAACAGGGACGGCTCGACTACCTCGTGCAAAAGGCCGTCGAAATGGGTGCTGGCATTTTGCAACCGGTGATTACCCAGCACACGCAGGTCGCCAGAATCGGCGTGGATCGGATCGAGGCCAACGCGATCGAAGCGGCAGAGCAATGCGGCGTTCTGGCCATCCCGGAAACGCGCGAGCCGGTCAGGCTCGAGAAACTGCTGGATGGCTGGGATCCGGACCGGCGCCTGATCTTCTGCGACGAAGGTCATGATACCCATAACCCGCTGCCGCTGCTACAAAGTCTGCCGCGCGGGCCGCTCGGCGTTCTCATCGGGCCGGAAGGCGGGTTCTCGGGTGCGGAGCGCGAAACCCTGCGCAAGCTGCCGTTCGTCACCGCCATTCCGCTGGGTCAACGTATCCTGCGCGCCGACACTGCCGCCGTTGCCGCACTCGCGCTTATTCAGGCGACGATCGGCGATTGGTGAGTTACAAATTCTCTTGATGAGTGCATCAGCGAAATTTGCTTGCGCTCGTTTCCGAAAACAGCCAATCACGCCGCAAGTTCGAACATTCTAGTGGGGAAGCACCATCCATGGCGCGCGATACAACAGACGAGACGCCCCTTTCCGGTACGGAAGAACTGGCGACCTACCTCGCCCAGGGCTCCAAGCCACAATCGGCATGGCGCATCGGCACGGAGCATGAGAAATTCCCGTTCTACACCGAAGACAACAGTCCGGTTCCCTATGACGGTCCGCGCGGCATCCGCGCCATCCTTGAAGGCATGCAGTCGAAGCTGGGCTGGGAACCGATCATTGACGAAGGCAATATCATCGGCCTGGTCGAGCCGACCGGACAGGGCGCGATCTCCCTGGAACCGGGCGGCCAGTTCGAACTGTCAGGCGCACCGCTCTCCACCATCCACCAGACCTGCCGCGAAACCAATGCGCATCTGGCGCAGGTGCGCGAGATAGCCGAACCGCTCGGCATCCGCTTCCTGGGTCTCGGCGGCAGCCCGAAATGGACCCTGGCCGAAACGCCGCGCATGCCGAAATCCCGCTACAACATCATGTCCAACTATATGCCGAAGGTCGGCAAGGACGGGCTGAACATGATGTACCGCACCTGTACCATCCAGGTGAATCTCGACTTCGCCTCGGAAACCGACATGCGCCGCAAGATGCAGGTTTCGGTGAAACTGCAATCCATCGCCACGGCGCTGTTCGCCATGTCGCCGTTCACCGAGGGCAAGCCGAACGGCCTGTTGTCCTGGCGCTCCAATATCTGGCGCGATACGGACAACAACCGCTCCGGTGTGCTGCCGTTCATCTTCAATGAAAATTTCGGCTTTGCCGATTACGTGGAATGGGCGCTCGACGTGCCCATGTATTTTGTCCTGCGCCATGGCCGTTACCACGACTGCACGCATGTGACCTTCCGCCAGTTCATGAACGGCGCGCTGAAGGATACCATTCCGGATGCCACGCCCAATATGGGCGACTGGACGAACCACCTTTCAACGCTGTTCCCGGAAGTGCGGCTGAAGCGCTTCCTTGAAATGCGCGGCGCCGATGGCGGCCCGTGGCGGCGTATCTGCGCGCTGCCGGCATTCTGGGTCGGCATTCTCTACGACGCCGAGGCACTGGATGCCGCGGAAGCCCTCACCCGCGACTGGACCTACCCGGAAGTGCAGGCCCTGCGCGACGAGGTGCCGGCAAAAGGCCTGCGCGCCACGCTGCGCAACCGCTCGGTGCACGACATTTCCCGCGACGTGCTGGCGATTTCGCGCCTCGGCTTGAAAAACCGCGCGCTGCTGAACAGCGAAGGCTTTGACGAGACGCATTATCTCGCCTCGCTGGAGGAAGTTGTCGCACGCGGCACGACCTCCGCCGAGCAGATGCTCAGCCAGTACAACACGGTCTGGGGCGGCTCGGTTGAACCCGCTTTTCTGGAATATGCCTACTAATTCCACCCTTTGGGAGACATGCGATGAGCAAGACCATCCTGATAACAGGCGCGAGCCGTGGCATTGGCCGCGCGGCGGCCATTCTTGCTGGCAAAAAGGGATGGTCGGTCGGCGTCAATTACATCGGCAACAGGGCGGCAGCGGACGATGTAGTGGCGGCGATTGTCGCGGCGGGCGGCAAGGCCAAGGCCATACAGGGTGACGTCGCCAACGAGGCCGACGTCATCGCCATGTTCAAGCAGACCGAGGAACTCGGCCCGCTCGACGGCCTTGTCGTCAATGCCGGTATCGTAGCGCCCGCATCCAAGCTGATGGATATCGATACCGAACGTCTCAAGCGCATGTTCGATGTGAACATTCTCGGCGCCTATGTCTGCGCCCGCGAGGGTGTCCGGCGCATGGCGCGGTCTCGCGGCGGCAAAGGTGGATCAATCGTCATCCTGTCATCCGCCGCCGCCCGTCTTGGCGGGCCGTCGGAATATGTCGACTACGCCGGTTCAAAAGGCGCAATGGATACGCTGACCATCGGCCTTTCCAAGGAAGTCGGCCCCGAAGGCATCCGCGTCAATGCCGTCCGCCCCGGTCTGATCGAAACCGACATCCACGCCAGCGGCGGCCAGCCCGACCGGGCCCAGCGCCTCGGCGTGACGGCACCACTCGGGCGGCCGGGCACGGCTGACGAAGTCGGCGAATCCATCGTCTGGCTGCTCAGCGATGCCGCGTCCTATGTGACCGGGGCGCTTCTCGATGTCACCGGCGGGCGCTAACTCAGAATTTGACTCCCGTTCCCCGACTTATGTGTTATGCGGAAGCCAGATTGTCTGACGCGGATTCTTCACACCATGCCCACACACAAAGCGCTTACTGAAGCCTTCATTCCCGAACTGCCGAACTATTACCGCGGCAAGGTCCGGGAGAATTATGATCTGGCGGATGGACGGCGCATCATTATCGCCACGGACCGCATCAGCGCATTTGACCGGATTCTTGCCTGCATTCCGCTGAAGGGCGAAGTGCTGACGCAGACCGCGCGTTACCAGTTCGAGCAGACCAAGGATATCTGTCCCAACCATGTGCTCGACTATCCCGACCCGAACGTCGTGGTTGCCCGCCGCCTTAATATCCTGCCGGTCGAAATCATCGTGCGCGGCTATCTCGCCGGAACCACCGGCACATCGATCCTGACGCTCTACAAGGCCGGCAAGCGGAAGATGTATGGCACGACCTTCCCCGATGGCCTGCAGGACAATGAAAAGCTTCCAGCCCCGATCATCACGCCGACATCCAAGGCGTTCGATGGCGGCCACGACGAACCGCTGACCGCCAAGGAAATACTTGAGCAGAAGCTGCTGACGCAGGAGCAGTGGGATACGATTTCCGCCTATGCGTTCAAGCTTTTCGCGCGCGGACAGGAAATCGCTGCCAGCCGCGGCCTCATCCTGGCCGATACCAAGTACGAATTCGGCACGGATGCGGATGGCAACATCGTGCTGGCTGACGAAATCCACACATCGGATTCCAGCCGCTACTGGTTTGCCGACAGCTATGCGCCGGGCAAGCGTCCAGTCAGTTTCGACAAGGACTTCATCCGCACCTGGGTGGTCGAGCGCTGCGATCCCTACAAGGACGATATCCCCGAGATCCCGCAGGATATGATCGACGCGACGACCAAGGTCTATATCCAGGCCTATGAAACGATTACCGGTGCAACATTCACGCCCGGCGATCCCGCCGTCGATCCGCTGGAACGTATCCGCAAGAATCTGGCGCAGTATTTTTAAGGTTTAATGGCCGGATTCATATCCCTGAACCGACCTGACTGCATCTGCGCCGGGCGTGGTTCGACAGGCTCACCATGAGGGAGGATGAGGATTGCAGGGAGCCTTATTCTGCAACCTTCGCGATTGGTGTTGCATCAAACCACTCCCCCTCGTGGTGAGCCTGTCGAACCACGCGCTCTAAGCCGATAAAAAGATTGAACTTTGCTTGTCGGCAGGGCTACTCTTCCCTCGTGCATCAGCCCGAAGGAGGATCGGCGCCATGAATCTCGTAGACATGTTCCTGAAGGGACAGGGTGGGCAGGCCGTGGAGGCATTGTCCCGCCAGTTTCAGCTCTCGCAACAACAGACAATCGCCGCCATTGAGGCATTGATGCCCGCCTTTTCGCAGGGCTTGCAGCGCAATACCGCCGATCCCATGGGTGTCGGCGCCTTCATCCAGTCGCTGTCGTCGGGCCAGCACGTCAATTATTTTGATAATCCGCAGGCGGCCTTCAATCCGGCAGGCATTGCCGACGGCAATGCCATTTTGAACAATCTGTTCGGCTCGAAGGAGTTGTCACGCGCCGTCGCCGATCATGCCGCGCGGATGACCGGTATCGCCGTCAGCACGCTGCAGCAGATGCTGCCCGTGCTCGCATCCATGACGATGGGCGGGCTCTACAAGCAGTCGACGGGCCAGTTTGCAGCGGCCGGGCTCGGCGGCGGCAATGTCATTGGCGATTTCATCGAGCAGATGATGCGGCAAAGCGGTGGCATCGGCGGCCAGACCGCTCCCAACCAGCCGGGCGCCGCCAACCCCTGGGGCCAGATTCTGGAAAGCATGCTCGGCGGCGGCGCTGCCGGAGCGCCACAGCAGCCGCAGGGTCAGGCCAATCCGTGGGGCAACAATCCGCTTGGCCAAATCCTCGAACAGATGACGCGCGGCGGGTTTCCCGGCGCCACGCCGCAAGGACAGCAGCCGGCGGGAAACGCGCAGAACCCGTTCGGCGACAATCCCCTCGGCAAAATCTTCGGCGATATGCTCGGCGGCGGCGCGCAACAGCGCACGGCACCGGAGCCTCAGCCCCGGCAGCCGGACCAGCCGCCCGCTGCCAACAATCCGTTCAAGGATGTCCTCGACCAGATGTTTGAAACGGGCCGGAAAACCAATGAGCAGTATCAGAAGGGCGTCGAATCGATTTTCGACCAGTATCTGCGCGGCATGGATCGCAACAAATAGCTTGCCCCATAAAGAAAAAGCCCGGCCAGAAGGCCGGGCAGTGGGCAGGCGGGGCACCGGGAGGGGATTCCGGTGTGAATGGGACGCCTGCTAAACCGTCAAAATCGATGCTCAGCTGATCGAGCGTGCTGCGCGCAAACGGGCCCGTACATCGGCCAATGCACCCAGTTTTTCGCTCGGATCTTCAAGCAGCGACGTGCCAAGGGCTGAATGCAGATCACCGCGCGTGACACCGATGTCATGCAGCATTTGATCATTCCACTCCCCGAGGCTCAAAATCGTTTTGCGATTGCGGCGGGCGACGATCATTCGGGTGACAAAGCCAGCGGCCTGGGCCAGCGCGAAAGCGATCGCGGGCACAAATCCATTTACTTCAGTCGTTCTCGTTGTCGTCGTCATCGCCCTACTCCTTTTTTGAATGGCGCTGATCAAGAAGGGTTGAATCACGTGGAAACCATTTTCTACGCATTACGCCCGGTATCGTTTCAACACAGGCGTCTCCTGAACATCCGTAGAATGATCCACAAAAATTGATTATTCAAACGAATGTTTTTCATGTAAACGTTCAATAATAATGATGGATTGAACCGTCCGGGAGCAAAGCCATGAGTGCGCCTCTTGATCTTGACCAATTGCAGACATTTATCGCCATTGCCGACAGCGGCAGCTTCACCAGAGCGGCTGATGCGGTCAACAAGACACAGTCAGCGGTCTCCATGCAGATGCGCCGGCTGGAAGAGCGGGTTTCCAAGGCCCTGTTTGAGCGCGATGGCCGCACCAACAAGCTGACCGAAGACGGCGAGCGTCTGCTGGCCTATGCACGGCGCATGATGCAGCTCAACGGTGAAACCATCGCCGCCTTTGACGATACGCAGCTGCAGGGCCATATCCGCATCGGCACGCCCGACGACTATGCCGACCGCTTCCTGCCGGAAATCATGGCGCGCTTTTCCCGCTCCAACCCGCGTGTCGAACTTTCGGTGGTGTGCGAACCCACGGTCAATCTCGACGAGATGATCCGCAAAGGGCAGCTCGATCTGGCGCTGGTCACCCAGTGCGACGACATGCGCCGTTCGGAAGTGGTGCGAAGCGAGCAATTGCTCTGGGTCACCTCGGCGCACCATACGGTGCATGAGGAGAGGGTGCTGCCGCTTGCCGTTGGCCGCCCCACCTGCATCTGGCGCGCCGCCGCAATCGACGTGCTCGACACCATGCATCACGACTATCGCATCCTGTTCACCAGCTGGTCGGCGACGGTCCTGGCAGCAGCGGTGCTTGCCGGCCTTGCGGTCTCGATCCTGCCGGAATGCGCCCTGCGCCCCGGCATGCGTGTGCTCACCGAAGCCGACGGCTTTGGCCGCCTGCCGGAATTCGGCATCGGCATCATGCGCGGCCACACCAAGCCCTCCGCCATCGTGGATGCGCTCGCGCAGCATATCGTCGAAAGCCTCGACAACCTGTCGATGCCAACCCCGGTCAGCATGGCGCCGGCGGCCGCGCCGAACCAGGTCAACCAGCGCCTGCGGCAGGTGCGCTCCACAGAGCTGGTTCCGGGCTGGTAGGCGGTTACAGCCCGCCCTGCCACGCCTTGATGGCATCGAGCGGATAGACCAGCATCAAGACATTGAGGGTGAGATTGTCACGAATGACATATCCCGCAAGCAATTCGAAGACGATGGCGATGATGATCGTCAGCCAGAGCGGCGCGCGGGAGGCAAAGAAAAAGCCGATCACCATGAACAGGATATCGCACACCGAATTCAGCACGCTGTCCCCGGTATAACCGAGCGCAATGGTCGCCTCGCGGTAGCGATTGATGACCATGTCGGTGTTCTCGAAAATCTCCCACGCTGCTTCCACCACGATGGCAAGGAGCAGGCGGAAGCCCACCGGCTTGCTGCGCGCAACCAGCCACAAAAGGCCGTAGAACAAAAAGCCGTGGATGATGTGCGACAGGGAATACCAGTCGGAAATGTGCTGGGAATTGTCGGACGAGTTGACTTCGCCCACCCAGAGCTTGACGGTTCCGCAGGTGCAGATGGGATTGCGGCCCATCCACAGCAGGATGATGGCGGTCAGAGCGATCATCGCAGCGCCGATCATCAGATAATGGCGCAGACTGAGACGTTGCGTCATGAGCATTCCCCTTTTCATCCCCCGGCCCTGCAACACAGGCCTCCAAGACTTGACGCCATACATCACCCCGTTAGGAATAGGGAATGACCGAAAAGTCCGAATCGACGTCCAACGTTGCCGAATATTCCGTATCCGAAATCTCGGGAGCGCTAAAGCGCACTGTTGAGGACACGTTCGGCCATGTGCGCGTGCGCGGCGAAATTTCCGGTTATCGCGGCCCCCATTCCTCGGGCCATGCCTATTTTTCCCTGAAGGACGACAAGGCCCGTATCGAGGCTGTCGTCTGGCGCGGCAGCATGAGCCGGCTGAAATTCCAGCCCGAAGAGGGCATGGAAGTCATCGCGACGGGCAAGCTGACCACCTATCCCGGCTCGTCGAAATACCAGATCGCCATCGAGCAGATGGAACCGGCCGGTGCCGGGGCTTTGATGGCGCTTCTGGAGGAACGCAAGCGCAAGCTCGGTGCCGAAGGTCTGTTCGATCCGGCCGCCAAGCAATTGCTGCCCTTCATGCCGCGCGTCATCGGCGTGGTCACCTCGCCCACGGGTGCGGTTATCCGCGATATCATTCACCGCATTACCGACCGCTTTCCGCTGCACGTGCTGGTCTGGCCGGTGCGCGTGCAGGGCGAAACCTCCGGCGCGGAAGTGGCCGCCGCCGTCAACGGTTTTAATACCCTGCAGCCGGGCGGCGCCTTGCCCCGGCCCGATGTTCTCATCGTGGCGCGTGGCGGCGGCAGCCTGGAAGATCTCTGGGGTTTCAATGACGAAATCGTCGTGCGCGCCGTTGCGGCCTCCGATATTCCTGTCATTTCAGCCGTCGGGCACGAAACGGATTGGACGCTGATCGATCTTGCCGCCGACGTCCGCGCGCCGACCCCGACCGGCGCCGCCGAGATGGCGGTACCCGTGCGGGCCGACCTGCAGGCAAGCGTCGCCACCTATGGCGCGCGGCTGGCGGCGGGCATGTCGCGTTACCTCGACAATCGCCGTCAGGCCCAGCGCGCCCTGTCGCGCGCCCTGCCCTCCGCCGACCAGCTGCTTGCCCTGCCCCGGCGGCATTTCGACGAAACCGCCGCCCGGCTCGGCCGCGCCCTGCAGGCGAACACCCAGAAAAAGCGTGCGCATTTCGATGGCCGCGCCCGGCAATTGTCACCGCGTGTGCTGCAGCAGCGGTTCCGCGAAAAGCAGCGGGAAGTCACCGTTTTCGGCGACCGCCTGCCGCGCAGCCTGAGCGTCTTCCTGCGTGACCGGCGTGCCGTCTTTGCCCGTCATACCCAGCGTCTGTCGCCTGAACCGATTGCCCGCCTTGCCGTGCGAGGGCGCCAATCGCTGACCCAGCTGGAACGGCGGCAGGATCAGGCCATCGGCATCACGCTGGACCGGGCAAGGCGACGCGGCAGCGAACTCGAACGGCTGATGAAAACCCTTTCGCATGAGAGCGTACTCGAGCGCGGTTTTGCCATCGTGCTCGACACGGCGGGCGCTCCTGTAAAACGCGCCGCTGCCATTGCCAGCGGCGATCATCTGACGCTGCGCTTCCAGGATGGCGAGGTTCAAGCCGTGTCCGGGGAAGGTGAAGCCAATCCGATGCGGCCAAAGCCGGAACGCCCGGCTCCGGCAAAGAAGCCTGCCGCGCCCGGCACGGACCAAGGCTCGCTTTTCTAGCTTATTCCCGTGTCCATTCCGGGCTGTTGAGCTCGATCAATGAGCGCGACCAATCCTCGATGAAGCGCTGTCTCTGCGCCCAATCCTGCACTGCCAGCAGCCCCGGCCCGATGCGGATGGGCTGGGCAATTCCCGATTCCTTCAGGTTCTGTGGCCCGTCGACATCCGGCGGCAGGCTGCCCGTTTCGGAAAAATAGAAGGCGTTGCTCCGCGCAATCGACTGGCCGCGCTCCGACAGGAGATAATCAAGGAATTGCGCGCCAAGGTCGCTGCGCTCTGCGGATTTGGGAATGAGCGCTCCGCGGCTGAGCACCAGCGTATAGTCCCGCGGCACGACAACCCTGAGGTCCGGATGCCTTCGCGCCACGTCATAGGCATAGGAACCCAGCATGTTGTAGCCGATATAGAGGCGGCCGCTCGCCACCTCCTCGAGAATTTCGCCGGTGCAGCATCGCGCCACCGCAGAAGCGCGTGCCATGCTTTCCAGCAAGCGGCCGAAGACGGTGTTCGTCTGCCGCGCGTCATTGAAGGCCAGCAAATAGCCAACGCCGGACAGGCGGATGTCGTAGGTGCCGACGCGGCCGCGATAATAGTCAAGACGTTCGCGCAGGAGGTCGGCGAGTTCCACGTGGGTGCGGGGCACCTCGGCCGGCGGGACCTTGCGGGTGTTGTAGACGAAGACGGCCGGTTCGTAGGTGAAACCAAAAACCTCGTCGCGCCAGTTGGCCCAATCGGCCACGCGCTGCGTTTCCGGCGATGTGTGCGATGCGGCACAGCCGTCATTGGCCAATTTCAGCAACTGATCCACTGACGACGACAGAAGCAGGTCTCCGAGCGGCTCGTCCTTGCGGCAGGCCTCACTGGCCAGCGCATGCAGTTCATTGGTGAGATACTCAATGTAATCAATCGATATGCCCGGTGCGGTGCGCTGAAAATCGTCGATCAGCGGCTTCATGGCAGCCAGATCGGTGGTTGAATAGATCGTCAGCTTGCCGGTTTCCGTCTGGAGCGCCGGAAACCGTGTATGATTGTCCGTTGCCGCCAGAACCTGCGATGTCAGGGCAAGGATCGTGGCAATCATCGTAGCCGTGAAACGTTTCATCATTTCGCGGGCCCCTTGTGCAACGGCAATGTCAGGATAACCGTGAAGCTCTTCTCGTCCCGTGCGCGAAAACCTAGCGTGCCGCCATGGGCATTGACGACTTCCTGGGCAATGGCGAAGCCGAGGCCAGAACTGCCTTCGTGCGATTTCGATGTCGCGAAACGCTGGGTGGCTTTTTCCCAACCCTCCGGCGGAATGCCGGGGCCGTCATCCTCGACCTCGACATAGGCGTCGAGCGCATCGGAGCGCACCCGCACCTCAAGCCGCTGATCCGTCCCGTGCCGCAGGGCATTGTCGATGACATTGACGATAGCCTCGCGCAGGCTGACCGCATCGCCAAGAACAAAGGGGCGGTCATCGGGCGCTTCGAACGAGATGACGATATCGGGGTCCACGGTAATGGGAATGGCGGCGCGGTAAGCACGGCGGGCCACATCGACGAGGCTGATCGGCTCAAGCTGGATGGAATCGGCGCGGTGGATGACCATGGCGTGGCTGAGCAACTGGTTGGTCAGGCGCGCCAGCTCGCCGGTGCGCTGCTGTACCCGCTCGAAATGCTGCCGTCCGGTCTTGTCCAGCTTGTCATGCCCGAGAAGATCGATCTGCGCGGACAGGGCCGTCAGCGGTGTCCGGATCTGGTGGGCGGCATCGGCGATGAACCGCTGCAGCAGGTCGACGCGTTCATTCAGGCGGCCCATGAAATGATTGATGGAACTGACAAACGGATCAAGCTCGCGCGGAACGCCGACCGAGACGGGCGTCAGGTCATGCGGGTCACGGCGGCGCACGGCCGCCCCCAATCGCTCCACGGGCTGCAAGGCATAGCGGATGGCCAGCATGGCACCGGCAAAGGCGAGAAAGCTCATGACGACGACAAGGATGGTGGCACGCAGCGTCAGTTCCCGCGTCAGGGCGGAGCGCGCCTCGTTGGTCTGCGCCACGACGACATAGGCATGTCCCGTCACCGAGGGGTCGGCCAGCACGCGGGTGGCGCGGGCTATGCGCACCGCCTCGCCCTTGTAGATACCTTCGCTGATGCTGACGGCATCGCGCGCGCCATCCGGTGGCGCCGGGCTTTGCAGATCGTCATAGCCGGTCACGGTTTTGCCGTTGGTATCGATGACGCGGTAGAAAATCCGGTCGCGTTCGGCAAGACCGAGCAATTCGAATGCCGATGTGGGCAAACGGGCGCTGAGCGCGCCTCTTTCGACGGAAAGACTCTCGGCCATCTGCAGGGCAGCGCCGACAAGCAGCCGGTCATAGGCCTTGTCGGCCGCCGTTTCCGCGTAATACCAGGCCGCGCTGACAAGAATCGCCGCACCGATACCCAGAACCAGCGAAATACGCCGGGCCAGACGGGCAAAGAGGGACGGCTCATGCTGCATCGCCGGCCACCAGTTGATAGCCCAGCCCGCGCACCGTCACGATGCGCGCCTGCGCGCCTTCCAGTTTCTTGCGCAACCGGCCGACATAGAGCTCGATGGCATTGGCATTGGCGGCCTCGTCGAACCCGAAGATCTGGTCGAGCAGTTCGTCCTTGCTGAAAACACGGCCGGGCCGCGCCGCCATGACTTCAAGCAATGTCAGTTCGCGCCGCTTCAACTGGACTTCGCGCTTGCCGACATGGACGGACCGTGCGCCGCGGTCGATGGCGATATCGCCGCATTTGATCAGATTGGTCGCCTCGCCGCCGGTGCGCCGCCGGATCAGCACGCGGGCGCGCGCCTCAAGCTCGCGAAAATCGAAGGGCTTGACGAGATAGTCATCCGCCCCCAGATCGAGGGCGCCGACGCGGTCCTCGATCTCGGAACGCGCCGTCAGCACGAGGACGGGAACGGCATTGCCGGATCTGCGCAGGCGCTTGAGAATCTCAAAACCGTCCATGCCCGGCAGCATGACATCAAGGATGATCAGCGAATATTCAGTGAAATCGATGATTTCCGCCGCGGCACGGCCGTCAGTTTCCCAATCGACAGCATGGCCGATCGCCTCGAAACGCTTGGCGATAGCCTCCCCCACATCATGCGTATCCTCAACCAGCAATATGCGCATGGTTTTCATTGACATGAACGCCCGCCGGGATCAATTGACGATGAATGCTTTTACCATGCAGGGATTGAATGCAACGGCCGGCCGGTGCGGGCTTGAGAACAGCGCCATTACCGGCGCGCGGCATCAGCCGCGGTGCGCAAAAGCAACCGGACCGCTGGTGCGGGTGGTTTGATCCGGCTTTGTATTTTGGGAAGGTTTTGGAAGAAGTGGTACGGACGGGTGGATTCGAACCACCGACCTCAGGAGCCACAATCCTGCGCTCTAACCAACTGAGCTACGACCGCGCACCGTCTTCTTTTCGACAGGGGTCACATACGTAAGATTGATGCTTTTGGCAAGCACCCGATGCAACAGAAAGGTAAAAACCAACAAAAAAGAAAAGGCCGGGGGAGGAACCGGCCTTTTCCATTAATGCAAGACCCATACGGGAGGAACTATCGGGTCTTGCTTGTCCAGCGGCCGGGAGGAAGGAGTGCCGCCGGAGTATTTTTTCATCAAAGGCCTTTAAATCAGGCGACCTTGACGTCCTTGATTGCCTTCTCGACAGCCGACTTGACCGGAGCGGAGATTTCTTCAACAGCCTTGGTTGCAACTGTCTGGAATTCCTTGGCCTGGTCGGTCAGGGCTTCAGCCTGCTTGCGAACGAACGCGCTCTGCAGTTCGATGACTTCGCCGAAAGACTTAACACCGATCAGGGCTTCGATATGAGCGAAGCTGGCTTCGGTGTTGGCGCGCAGCGCAGCCAGAGCCTTGAGGGAGAGAGCAGCAGTGTTCGACTGTGCAGTTTCAAACGTGCTTTCGAGTGTCTTCTGGGCAGCTTCGGCCTGATCCTTGATCTTGGCATAGGCTTCCTTGGACTGGGCAACGCCCTTCTCGGTGAATTCGCGAACCTGATCGGTTACAGCGGTCGCATCAAAGGCAGGGATCGAGAACGCATCAGCAGTCTGTTTGGTGGTCTTGCTCATAATCTGTTCCTTCCATGTGCAGCCGGTCTATGCGGCTGCTTGTGAATTCATGACCCGTGTATAACCCAATTTATTGTGCATTGCAACATTTCTTTTGCACCGCACAATCAAACGTCTGATTTTTCATCCAAATATTTTTGTGGAGCGTCTTCCAAGTTAACTAAACCAAGAGAAAGACGTGTGACGTGAGGGACTGTGAGTGGACGATTGATCGCCAGACGATTATTAACAGAGTATTAAGACAATCCGCAGACAGCGGATGCTTTATTGTGGAGTGCACCGGTCAAACGATGACGTCTGGAACTTACCCATTCATCGATATTGCCGTTCTGGATGAAATTCGCGAGCATTTTGCCAATGGCGATGCGCTTGTGGTGATTTCGCCGGATCTGGAGAATGTCATCTGGGCGAATGGCCAGGGTGCAAATGCGCTTGGCTATGCGACCATCGACGATATTCTCGATGCCGGCTCCGTGCTCAATGTACAGGCAAGACGCCAGCTCATGGCGCTCGACGGTTTCCCCGCCATCGGCCATGGCCGCACGGTGTCATTGCGTGTGGCCTTCGGCCTGGCCAGCCGCATCCTGACATTCCAGGCAAGCGACCTGACCCTGCCGCGCGGTGAAGCCGCCATCCTGCTGTCCGTCGCCAATACGGCTCGACTGACATCCGAAACGGAGATCGCCGCGCTGGCCATCAAGGGCTTCGGAGACAGCGCCACCCATGCGGCCATGATCGATGCCGCCGGCACGGTCTTGGCAGCCTCCGAGCAGTTCCGCAGCATCGGCTTCAACGACAAGATGCTGGGCGATCTGGTGCGCGAAGTGCGCCTCGAACGCAACCGGCTGGTGAAGCGCCCGGTGCAGACAGCCAACGGTTTTGTGCCGGCCGGCATAGCGCGGCTGACCGACAGCCCTGCCCTGCATCTTCTCTTTGCCATCCGCGACGTCAATGCAAGCGCAGAGCAACCGGTAAAAGCCGCGGACAAGCAGCCCGAACCGCCCGCAGTACCGCCCATCACCGTTGTCCATGATGTCCAGGACAGCGGCGTCGAAGCGACGGAACCGCCGCGCAGCACCGCTGCCGTTGAACCAGCGGGGCAACAGGCGGAGAACGCGGCGCCCGAGGATGGGCCTTTTCAGTACAGGCACTCCGACAACCCCGTCCGTTTTGTCTGGAAGGTGGATGCGGAGGCGCATTTCGACGAAATATCTCCTGAATTTGTCGGTGCGGTAGGCCCCAACTCGGCGGCGGTCATCGGAAAATCCTTCCGCGACGTCGCGAACGTCTACGGGCTCGACAGCGGCGGCGAGATTGCAGAACTTCTCGAACGGCGCGACACGTGGTCGGGCCGCTCCGTCCTGTGGCCGATCGAAGGCACCGATTTACGTGTGCCCATCGAACTGGCGGCCCTGCCGATCTATTCGCGCGAGCGGGTGTTCATGGGCTTTCGCGGGTTCGGCGTTGCCCGCATGGGTGATGTTACGACCGATCCCGAGGCGATTGGCAAGGCGCTCGCGCCCAAGCCCATTGCTCCCGTCGATGTATTCAATGGCGAAAAACCCGCCATTGCCATCACACCCGCCGCACCGGCCGAGCCCGCCCGCAACAAAGCCGGAATAGAAGCAATTGAAGGCAATGTCATCCCGTTGAAGACCAACCGTCTTCCGCGTGATGACGGGCGCCTGAACGATGCGGAACGCAATGCCTTCAGGGAAATCGCCGAACGGCTGCGCCGCGAAGTTCTGGCCGACAACCCGAAGGAAGCCGCCCCTGCGGCTGCCGCAACAAACGCCGAAGCGCCATCGGATCAGCTGGCAGTGCCCGCTCCGGTCGTGCCCCCGGTTCCCGATGCGGAAGTCGTCGGCCCCGGTTTCACCGTGTCGGCAGACAAAGAGGCAAAGGCAACTGCGGCCGATCCGGCGCCGCAGACGGATTTTGCCGAGAATATCCGCACACAAGCCCGGCAAGGCGTCGATACCGCTGTTCTGGCGGCCCTGCCTCTTCCCGTCCTCATCCATCGCCATGGCATTCTTCTCTATGCCAACAGGGCCCTCCTCGACGCCACGCTTTATGAAACGCACGAAAACATCAACGCGGCAGGCGGCCTGAATGCACTTTTTGCCGAAAATCCGGAACAGGCCGACAGCGAGACAACGGATGGTGTGAACCTGCGTCTGAGCGACGGCACGACCCGGCGCGTTCAGGCGCATCTTCAGGCCGTGCGCTGGGACGAGGACGGCGAACGCGCCCTGCTGCTGGCTTTGTCGCCTGAGGCGCAGCCGCCTGTGCTGCAATCGCCGGAACAGCGGTTCGACGACAGCGAGCGGCAGCTCCTGCAAACCCGCATCGACGAGCTGAACGCGATTCTGGATACCGCGACGGATGGGGTTATCTTGCTTGATTCCGCCGGTGCCATCCGTTCGGTCAATCATTCGGCGGCGGCGCTGTTTGGCTATAATCCGGAAGACGTGGAAGGCAAGGCGTTCTCCCTGCTCTTTGCCATCGAGAGCCAGCGGACGGCCATGGACTATGTCAGCAGCCTGTCGGACAACGGGGTTGCCAGCGTTCTCAATGACGGCCGCGAGGTCATCGGCCGCGAAAGCAAGGGGCGGTTCATCCCGCTGTTTATGACCATCGGCAAGCTCGATGCGTCAAAAGGCTTTTGCGTCGTGTTGCGGGACATCACCCATTGGAAACAGGCCGAGGAAGAATTGCTCAGCGCCAAGCGCGAGGCGGAGCGCACCTCCAGCCAGAAGAGCGAATTCCTCGCCCGGATCAGCCATGAAATCCGCACGCCGCTCAATGCCATCATCGGTTTTTCCGAGTTGATGGCGGACGAAAAATTCGGCCCTGTCGGCAATGAGCGCTATCGCGACTATCTCCACGATATCAGCCGTTCCGGCAATCACGTTCTGTCGCTGGTCAATGATCTCCTCGACATTTCCAAGATCGAGGCGGGTGCGGTGGAGTTCGACTTCCAAGCGGTTTCGCTGAACGACGCCCTCACCGAGGCGGTGGCGATCATGCAGCCACAGGCGAACCGCGAGCGGGTGATCATCCGCTCCAGCCTTACCTCGCGCCTGCCCGACATTGTCGCCGATCAGCGGTCGATCACCCAGATTGCCCTCAACCTCCTGTCGAACGCCGTGCGCTTTACCGGGCCGGGCGGACAGGTGATCGTTTCGACCAGTTATGAACCCAGCGGCGACGTGCTCCTGCGGGTGCGCGATACCGGTATCGGCATGACGCGGCAGGAAGTCGAACAGGCCCTGCGCCCCTACAAGCAGATCACCACGCCCAAACATGCGCGCACCGACGGCACGGGTCTCGGGCTGCCGCTGACAAAGGCCATGGCCGAGGCAAACCGCGCAAGCTTCGCCATCGATTCCGCGCCGGGGCGCGGCACGATGGTCGAAATCAGTTTTCCGTCGACCCGCGTCCTCGCCGACTGAAAATTGTAAGACAGCTTCCCATCGCCTCATTCAGTCCGCAATGCGGTGGCAAACGCTCTGCAACAAATTGGCGCCTGACGATCTCTGGCCCTTGAATTGCAACGCATCATCGCTAAACCGTAGATGGAGAAGCGTAAAACCTTCCGGCGTGCAGCCGGAAGAACAGCAGACATCGGAATATTCATGTCCTGGTACCGGCCGAGGAACATATTCGCGACAATCATCGCATTGGCTCTCGTTGCCGCGGGACTTCTCGCCGCTATTCCCTATCTCGTCAGCACGGATGTCATCCGTGCCCGGCTCATTCAGGAACTCAGCAACTGGACCGGCTACAGTGTCGAATCGCGGCAGACGCCGCAAATTTCGTTCTTTCCGGTCTTTTCCGCCTCGCTCGCCGACGTGACCATCCGCAATCCCTGGCAGAGTGAAGGCACGCCCTTCATGAAGGCGGAACGCATCGAAGTCGATCTGTCGCTGCTTTCCGCGCTGATGGGCCGGACGGAATTCACCGAGACAACTATTATCCGGCCGCGTTTTGTCATCGACGAGCCGATCAAGAGCCTGTCGCAGATCGGCGAATCCCTGGCAAAAACCGACGGGCGCATCGGCGACGTCATGCGCGAGGCACGGGCTGCCATCGAGGCCAATCCGGCAAAACCGGATATGAGCAATGTGTCGTCGCAGCCGTTCGGACGCATCCGGCTTGAAGATGCGATGGTGACGTTCAAGCGGCCGCTCAACGGGTCGGAAGAGCAGATTTCCAGCATCAGCGGCGTTTTTGAATGGCCGCAGACCTCGGGCGTCGCCAGTTTCCGCGGCAATGCCATCTGGCATGGCGAGGAAACCGAGATCGACAGCTCCGCCAGCAAGGCGCTGCTGCTGCTGGCCGGCGGCACCAGCCCGCTGCAGGTGAACCTGACATCGACGCCGCTCACCCTTGCTTTCAACGGCTCGGCCAATATTGCCAAGAACCAGTTCTTTCAGGGCACCCTGTCGCTGACCTCCCCGTCCCTGCGCCGGACGCTGGAATGGTCGAAGACCCCATCCATTCCCGGCGCGCCGATTGGCAGCTTCGCCCTCGACGCCACGGTTTCCGGCTCAGCCAACCGCATGAAGCTCGACGGTTTGACGGCAACGCTGAACAACAATCCGGCAAAGGGCGGCATTGAAATCGTCCTGAACGACGGAACGCCAAGCATCACCGGCACGCTCGCCTTCGAGACGCTTGACCTCCGCTCCGTGCTATCAGGCTTCATGCCGCTGCCCGACGGGTCGGCCAACGCCAATGCGGTTATCGATACCCGCTTCCTCAAGCAGGCCAATGTGGACCTGCGCGTCTCCACGCAAAAGGCCACGGCAGGCTCGGTCAATCTGACGAATGTTGCCGCAACCGCGCAGGTTCGCAACGGCCGGGCCATTTTCGACATCGGCGAGGCCGCAGCCTTCAACGGCTCCATCGCCGCAAGTTTCCAGCTGGCCGAAGAAGGCGATGGCGGCGCCACGGGTGAACTGCGTCTCAACGGCACGGATGTGAACAGCGCGGCCATCGCCCCGCTGCTGGGGCTTGGCAACCGGTTCGAGCTCGGCAAAGGCACGATGTCTCTCGTTCTCAAGGGACCGATCACCCGGTGGTCATCGGCCATGGAGAACGCCAAAGGCACCCTCAGCATGCGCTTCGGCACGGGGCAGATCAAAAGCATCGATTTCAACAACCTGCTCAACCGGGCCAAAACGGACCGGTTTTTCAGCCTGAATGAAAAAACCGACGCCTGGCTGGCATTCGACCGGATGGAGATCAAGGCCAATATCATGGACGGCGTGGCGGCCCTCGAGACCGCGCAAGTCCAGATGAAATCCGGTGTGCTGAGCTTTGCCGGCATTGTCACCCTTATCGGTAAGAGCCTGGCCTTGACGGGCGACTATGCGGTGCCTGTTCCTGCCGCGGCACCTGCACCCGCCCCAGCGGCAACGCCAGCCCCTGCTCCAGCGCCCGCTGACGCGACGGCTCAAGCCGCACCCGCCGAGCAGAAGCCTGCGCCAGTATTCAATCACACGCGCTTCTTTATCGGCGGTTCCTGGGACAATCCGTTTATCTCGCCGATCATCGCACCGGCAAATTAGTGCATCGAGAGGTTAGTGACGGGCAGCGGCCTGCTCGTCCCGCGCCTTCTGCACCTCGCGGCGCTTGTTGGCAATCGACGCGATCACCACCCCCACCGCGACGACGGCGATCAGGATCGTACAGGCGGCATTGATCTCCGGCGTCACCCCGAGACGCACCTGCGAATAAATGCGCATCGGCAGGGTGGTGGCACCGGGACCCGAAGTGAAGCTTGAAATCACGAGATCATCGAGCGACAGCGTGAAGGCAAGCATCCAGCCGGATACCACCGCCGGCATGATCACCGGCAGGGTAACCTTGAAGAAGGTGGTGACCGGCGTCGCGCCGAGATCCATGGCCGCCTCTTCGAGCGAACGGTCGAACGTGACCAGGCGCGACTGCACCACGACGGCCACGAAACACATGGTGAATGTGATGTGGGCGAGCGTGACGGTCCAGATACCCCGGTCAAAGCCAATGGCCACGAACAGCAGGAGCAGCGACAGGCCGGTGATGACTTCGGGCATGACCAGCGGCGCATAGATCATCGCTGAAAACAGCATCCGCCCCCGGAAACGCGTATAGCGGGTGAGTGCGAGGGCACCAAGCGTTCCGAGGATTGTCGCGAAGGTCGCCGAGATCAACCCGACGCGGATGGTCACCCACGCCGCATCGATAAAGCTCTTGTTGTTGAACAGCGACACATACCATTTGGTCGAGAAGCCGGCCCAGACTGTGACGAGGCGGGATTCATTGAACGAGAAGACAACCAGCAGCACGATCGGCAGGTACAGGAACGCGAAACCGATGACCAGCGAGACGATATTGAAGCGGGACCAGGTGGTGTTCATGTCACTTCTCGCTTTCCTGGGCTTTGGCTTCCGACCGCTGGAACAGCACGATGGGCACGACGAGCAGCGCCAGCAGAACCACGGCGACCGCGGAAGACAGCGGCCAGTCACGGTTGGCGGAGAACTCGTTCCACAGGGTTTTGCCGATCATCAATGTCTCCGACCCGCCGAGAAGATCGGGAATAACGAATTCCCCGACGGCCGGAATGAAGACAAGGAAACATCCGGCGACAACGCCGGGCAGCGACAGCGGGAACGTGATTTTCCAGAAGGCGGTGATGGGCGGGCAGCCAAGATCCTCCGCCGCCTCGACCAGGGAATAATCCATCTTTTCCAGCGTCGAATAGATCGGAAGCACCAGGAACGGCAGATAGGAATAGACAATGCCGATCAGCACCGCGGTATTGGTGTTGAGAATGTTCAGGGGCGTGTGGATGACATTGGCCCACATAAGAAACTGGTTGAGCAGCCCCTCTGGCTTGAGAATACCGATCCACGCATAGACGCGGATAAGGAAGCTTGTCCAGAAGGGCAGGATCACCAGCATCAGTAGGGTTGACCGGACGGTGGCTGGCGCGCGTGCCATGCCGTAGGCGATGGGATAGCCCACCAGCAGCGTCAGGAATGTCGAAATGGCGGCAATGATCACGCTGGACAGATAGGCTTTGACATAGAGCGGATCGCTGCCGAGGAAGGTATAATTGTCCCAGGAGAACTGCGACACGCTGTTGACCAGCCCCTGCCAGCCCGCCCAGACATCAATCGTCGGCGTATAGGGAGGTATCGCCATCGTCACTTGCGAGAGTGAAATCTTGAAAACGATTATGAACGGGATGAGGAAGAAAATCAGCATCCACAGATAGGGAACGCTGATGACGAGGCGGCTGACGACGGACGCGATCAGTTTTTGCATGGCAGCCCCCTAAGCCGTCAACAGAATGCCGGCGTCGGTATCGAAATTGACCCAGACCTTGTCGTCATAGCCAAGCGGGTCTTCGACCGTGCGCACCGCGTTCAAACTGGCTGCCTTGATGATCCGGCCACTTTCAAGCCGGACGTGGAAAACCGTCATGTCGCCGAAATAGGCGATATCGTAGAGTTCGCCATGCGCCGCGTTGACGGCAGTGTTTGCCGGTTCCTTACGGCTGAGGCGAATTTTCTCCGGGCGGATGGCAAACCCGACGGACTGGCCGGTGGAGCAGTCGCGCGTTGCATCCGTGCGAATGGTGATCCTGTCGGCCGGGACATCGATGTCGACCTTGCCGGGCATCACTGTCGAGGCCGTACCTTCGAACATGTTCACATTGCCGATGAAATCCGCCACAAATTTGGAATTCGGGGCTTCGTAGACTTCCGCGGGCGTTGCCACCTGCTTGACTTTGCCCTTGTCCATGACGGCGATACGATCGGCCATGGTCATGGCCTCCTCCTGGTCGTGCGTCACGACGACGAAGGTCAGGCCAAGCTTCATCTGCAGGTCCATCAGCTCGAACTGCGTTTCTTCACGCAGCTTCTTGTCGAGCGCCCCCAACGGTTCGTCCAGCAGCAGGACCTTTGGCCGTTTGGCAACGCAGCGGGCAAGCGCCACGCGCTGACGCTGGCCGCCGGACAGCTGATGCGGCTTGCGTTTGGCGAACTGCTCTAGCTTGACCAGCTTGAGCATTTCCGCAACACGCGCGTCGATTTCATTCTTCGGCATGCCATCCTGCTTCAGACCGAAAGCGATGTTGCCCTCGACCGTCATGTGCGGGAACAGGGCATAGGACTGGAACATCATGTTCACAGGCCGCTTGTAGGGCGGGATGCCGCGCATATCCTGGCCGTCAAGCAGGATACGGCCCGAGGTCGGTTCTTCAAATCCGGCCAGCATGCGCAGGAGCGTGGACTTGCCGCAGCCGGATGCGCCGAGAAGGGCAAAGAATTCACGATCGTAGATCGTCAGGGACAAGTCATCGACAGCGGTAAAGTCACCAAACTTTTTGGTTACATTCTCGAAGGAAATATAGGGTTTTGCTTCAGGATCATTCCAAGGTGCGAATTTACGGCGAAAGCTTCCCAGTGATTTCATGATTGCCCCGGCATTTTGGTCTTGACGTTAAAAACCCCGGCATTTTCTGCCGGGGTTTTCTCGAGATTTACTGGCCTGTTACCACTTTGGTCCAGAGCCGCGTGACGGTTCGCTGCGTTTTCGTATCGTAAGGCGTCACGGTAAAGAGCTTGGCCAATGTGGCCGCATCCGGATAGACCGACGGATTTTCCAGAATGGCCTTGTCGATGAATTCCTGCGAGGCCTTGTTGCCATTGGCATAGGACACGAAGTTCGAGGCCTTCGCTGCAACTTCCGGACGCATGATGTAGTTGATGAACTCGTGGGCTTCGGCCACATGCGGTGCATCGGCAGGGATGGCCATCACGTCAAACCACATCTGCGCACCCTGCGACGGAATGGCGTAGTCCAGCTTCACACCAGCATTGGCCTTTTCCGCACGCGACTTGGCCTGCAGGATGTCGCCGGAATAGCCGAGTGCCAGACAGATATCGCCGGCAGCGAGTGCATTGATGTATTCCGACGAATGGAACTTGCGGATCGACGGGCGAACCGCTGTCAACAGGTCTGCGCCCTTGGCGAGATCGTCGGGATTCTTGCTGTCCGGATCGAGGCCGAGATAGGCCAGCGTGGACGGCAGGACATCCGAGGCAGAATCAAGCACATGGACACCGCAATCCTTGAACTTGGCCGCCATTTCCGGTTTGAACAGGATGTCCCAGTTCGGACGCGCATCCGATCCGAGAATTTCCTTCATCTTGTCGACATTATAGCCAAGGCCCGTGGTGCCCCACATATAGTCGACGGCATACAGATTGCCCGGATCGTATTTTTCAATGCGCTGGTTGATCACATCCCACATGTTCTTCAGGTTCGGCAGCTTCGACTTGTCGAGCTTCTGGAACACACCGGCGGCAATCTGGCGTTGCAGGAAGGATGCGGTCGGCACGACGACGTCGTAACCGGTTCCACCTGCCAGCAGCTTGGTTTCGAGGATTTCATTGGAGTCGAAGGTATCATAGACAACCTTGATGCCCGTTTCCTTGGTGAAGTCAGCCAGGATGCTGTCATCAATATAATCGGACCAGTTGTAGACATTGACAACGCGTTCCTGCGCGCCGGCTGCCGTGGCAAGCCCAAGGGCGAAAGTGGCCGTTAAAAGGATGGATTTGATACCCATAAAATGCCTCCATGCTGCTGGCACCTGATCTTTCAGCCGTGCCAGGGGTTCCCAAATTTCCCCTACCTTTTTAGATTGCGATCACTTCGTCAACAGGGTTGCAGCAACTCCCTCATCTAAAGTTGCAGATCAACGCAATTTTGATCGCAGCATTTTGGCGCACGGCGTCAGGCTGGTGGCTTTCGTGTCAAAGCCGCACGCTGGCGCCGGTATTCCCAGCCCAGATGAAAGAGCAACGCACAAAGGATGATACCGCCGCCGATGATGGTGCGCTGCGTCGGGACTTCATTGTGCAAAAGCCAGACCCAGACGGGCCCGAGCACGGGCTCGAGCGTTCCGATCAATGCGGCGAGCGCCGAGGGGATAAGACGGGCGCCACTGACGAAAAGGGCAAGGCCGAGACCAAGATTGACGGCCCCAAGAGCAAACAGGAAACCGAAATCCCGCGCGCTCGCCGAGAATGATCCGCTCATCACCGAGGCCGCACAGGCGGCCATCACCACGCCGAGAAAAACCGCGGGTGTCATGCGCAGGTGCGCCTTGCGCCGCGTGATCACCGTGGCGGACGCAAAGGCGATGGCAATCAGCAAGGCGAGAAGGTCGCCGATGGGGGAAACTGCGCCATCCAGCGAATCGGAAACCATGATGGCAACGCCGGCGATCACCACGGCAATAGCACCCCAGGTTGCAAGGCTGACCCTTTCGCGAAAGAGCGCCCAGGAAATCAGCGCCGCCAGCAGCGGCACCGCCGCCTGGAGCAGCAGGACATTGGCAACCGTCGTGTAGGACAGGGCAACGATGAAGCAGGACGACGCGATGGCAAAACAGATGCCGACGCCCACCCCGGCCAGCCCCATGTTGCGGAACAGCCGCAACGTTCCGTGCGGACCATCGCGAACCAGCATGAAACACAAAAGGAAAAGCCCGGCGAATACGGACCGCCAGAACACCACGGTCCAGTTATCCGTGGTTTCAAGAAAACGGGTCAGAGCGCCGCCCGTACTCCAGGCGATTGCCGAGCCTGCAACCAGCAGACAGCCGACCGCGGTCTCCGACGCGCTCTTGGCGGGATCGGGCGCAGCAACCGGCGGCAGCGGGACGGACGAAACACTCATGCGGGTACAATGCCAAATTTCAAATCTGCGGTGAGTTTGGGAAACGACTGGAGATTGTCGCTTTCTGCATCGTTTTCGCGCGCAAATCCAGCGGCATCATTGAAAATCGAAGGCACTGAGACCCGTCACCATCTCATCCAGCCCCAGCGGACGGGTGACCGGCGGCTCGGCACGCGAAAGACAGGCGGACCGCTCGCAGAGACGGCAGGCCGGACCGACCGGCGTCGCACCAATATTCCTGCCGCCGAGCGCAGCGCCATAAACCGTTTCATCGGCGAAACCGATATCGCAGCCGAGCAGGATCGCCGTGCGCCGCGGGCGTTCATTGAAACTGCCTTGCGGCCCCTCAAGCGTGCGGGCAATGGTCATGAATTCAGCGCCACCCGGCATCTCGATGGCTTCGACCAGAATCTGCCCCGGCTGGGCAAAGGCGGCATGCACCGCCAGCTTTGGACACTCGCCGCCGAAGCGCGACTGCGGATAGCCCTGCGCCCCGGCCCGGCGGAAACGGTTGCCCGCATGATCCACCTCCAGCATGAAGAACGGAATGCCCGCAGCCCCCTGTCTTTGCAGGGTCGTCAACCGGTTGGCCGCCTGCTCGAAGGAGACATTGAAACGCGAGCGCAGCACGTCGACATCATAGCGGGCGCGCAGGGCGGCGGTCTGGAATGCCTGATACGGCATCATCAGGGCCTGAGCGGCATAACGGGCGAGCTCGAACCGGGCGATGCGGCGCGCTTCGTCGGAGGATAGCTTCAGCTCCTGGATCTCCGCCGCGATGACCACCTGCATGCGGATGAGCACCGCCTCGATGGCCAGCTCGCGCAATTGATCGAATGGCGACAGCCGTTCCGAGATGAACAGGCGCTGCGAATGGCGGTCATAGCGCCGCCGCCAGTTCGGCATGGTCGCGACCGGCAGGACGCGCACCGTGATTCCGTGCTCGCTTTTCAGCCATGCCTTCAAGGCGCCTGAGAGATCATCGCCCGGCTTGATCAGATGGATGAAGCTGTCGACCTCCCCTTCAATGCGGGCAAAATGATTGGGCTTGCGCTCCAGCACTTCGCGCACTTCGCTGAGCGGCAAACGCGTCGCCGACAGCGACGGCACATGCCCTTCCTTTGCCAGCATTCCCGAGAGGTCGGACAGGCGCTCCAGCGATTCCCGGTAGGCACGATAAAGCTTGATGACACCAGCCGCCGCATTGGGTGCGGCATCGCCGATCTCGATCAGCTCCTGGTCGCCGGGCAATTCACCATTGAGCAAGGGATCGGAAAACACTTCTTTCAGTGCCGCCATGGACGAGCCGGTTTCGACCTGCAGCGTATCGAGTTCGATCTTGTAGGTCGATGACAGCTTCAACAGCAGCTGCACCGTCAGCGGACGCTGGTTGCGCTCGATGAGATTGAGGTAGGACGGCGAAATGCCCAGCGCTTCGGCCATGGCCGTCTGCGTCAGCCCCTGCTCGTTGCGGATGCGCCGGATGCGGGGACCGGCGAATATCTTGCCTTCAGCCATTTCCACTCCTCAAGTCAGCAATATTGACAAAATTTACACAATTTCAGGCAATCAACCAATATTACAAAATTTACAGATTTACAAATCTTATTTGTCAAAGCAGCGACATGCTAACTCGATAAATCCGCCAATTACGGCGATATTTATTGGAATTACTGCATCGCAATGTAAATTCAGTCACATGAACGCAGCCATCGAAACTCCCAAACGACCTGTCTGCGATCGCGTCAACAGAAGCTGGAGAAAGATAATGACTGATTTTTACAATCTCGTACCCAATGCTCCGGGAGGTCGGTTCGATGGTATTGAACGTCCCTATACGCCTGACGATGTCAAAAAACTGCGCGGTTCGGTTCAGATCAAATATACTCTTGCTGAAAACGGCGCCAACCGACTGTGGCAGCTCATCCACGAAGACGGCTTCGTCAATGCCCTTGGCGCTCTGTCGGGCAACCAGGCGATGCAGATGGTGCGTGCGGGCCTTAAGGCGATTTATCTCTCCGGCTGGCAGGTTGCAGCCGACGCCAATACCGCTTCCGCCATGTATCCTGACCAGTCACTGTACCCTGCAAACGCTGCGCCGGAGCTTGCGAAACGCATAAACAAGACGCTGCAGCGCGCCGACCAGATCGAAACCGCAGAAGGCAAGGGTCTGTCAGTCGATACATGGTTCGCACCGATCGTTGCCGACGCGGAAGCCGGCTTCGGCGGCCCGCTCAATGCCTTCGAGATCATGAAGGCTTTCATCGAGGCTGGCGCTGCGGGCGTGCATTATGAGGACCAGCTGGCATCGGAAAAGAAGTGCGGCCATCTCGGCGGCAAGGTTCTGATCCCGACCGCTGCCCATATCCGCAACCTGAATGCCGCGCGGCTTGCTGCCGACGTCATGGGAACGCCGACACTGGTCATCGCCCGCACGGATGCGGAAGCCGCAAAGCTTCTGACCTCGGATATTGACGAGCGCGACCGCCCATTCGTCGATTATGATGCCGGACGGACCACGGAAGGCTTCTATCAGGTCAAGAACGGTCTCGACTCCTGCATCGCCCGGGCGATCGCCTATGCGCCGCATGCGGACCTGATCTGGTGCGAGACGTCGAAGCCGGATCTCGAACAGGCCAAGCGTTTTGCCGAAGGCGTGCGCAAGCAACATCCGAACAAGCTGCTCGCCTACAACTGCTCGCCGTCGTTCAACTGGAAGAAGCATCTGGACGAAGCGACGATTGCCAAGTTCCAGCGCGAGCTGGGTGCGATGGGCTACAAGTTCCAGTTCATCACGCTGGCCGGGTTCCATCAGCTCAACTTCGGCATGTTCGAGCTGGCCCGCGGCTACAAGGAACGTCAGATGTCCGCCTATTCGGAGCTGCAGGAAGCGGAATTCGCCGCCGAGGTAAACGGCTACACCGCCACCAAGCACCAGCGCGAGGTTGGAACGGGCTATTTCGATGCGGTCTCGCTGGCCATCACGGGCGGTCAGTCGTCGACAACGGCCATGAAGGAATCGACCGAGACGGCACAGTTCCGTCCGGCAGCCGAGTAACAGGCACCCAATCCGGACCGCCGGCGAGGCCCTTACATGCCGCCGGTCCACCCCGGGCAGTCACAGGGACCGCCCACTGCAACGCCAGAAACAAGGAGCATCATCATGGCACCGCAGACACGCGTGAAGGAACGGGCCGAGGAGCAATCATCGGCCATGAATGCAGACCAGCAGGCTGTCATTCGCATGGTCGCGAATGATCTGCATCGCCTCAACCAATCCGTCATGAAGGCAGTGGATGCCGGCGTGTCCGTGGAGCTGGTCCGCTCCGCCCGCCACCACGGCGGCGACGGCAACTGGGGCGACCTGCTGATCCCGGTGGTCGTCACCCGGCAATAGCTCACCGTGGCCTTCTCTGGTTTCGGTCTGGAACCAGCACGGCGCGCTGAACCGTCCGCAAGCGATTGCGGACGGTTTTGGTTTTTGACGGCGAATTAGCCGAAAGTCTGGATTGATTGACGTCATCGCATTTGTAATCTAATTATTACATGCTTGAGATACGTCAAACACAGGTCTTCGCGGATTGGCTGGATCGCCTGAAGGACAGGCACGCCAGGCATATGATAGCGCAAAGGATTGTGCGTTTTCGGCATGGGCACAGCGGCGACGTGCAGCCTGTCGGCGAGGGTGTCAGCGAGCTTCGTCTTCACCACGGCCCCGGCTATCGCCTTTATTTTGTCCAGCATGGAACGGTGTTGATCATTCTTCTGTGCGGTGGCGACAAAAGTAGCCAGCAGAAAGACATCCGGAAGGCTAAAGCTCTCGCTGCGGATTTGGAGAAAGAAAAATGACGATCAGGACAACCCCCTTCGACCCGGCGCGCTATTTCGATACGCCGGAGTCACAGGCCGAACTCTTGAGCGACGCATTTGAAACAGGCGATGCAAGCTATATTGCCGACGCCCTTGGAATCGTTGCCCGCGCAAAAGGCATGACACAAATTGCCAGGGAAGCAGGTGTCACGCGGGAAGCCCTGTACAAAACGCTGAGCGCCAAGGGCGATCCCAAGCTGACCACCTTGCTTGGCGTCCTGAAGGCGCTGGGTGTGCAGCTTGCTGTTACGCCGAAACACGCCGCATAGAGTTCAGCTTCGTACCTTTGCACCGTCCACAAGCGATTGCGGACGGTTTTGGTTTTTGACGGCAAAAAACACGACCACAATTTTCTCGTGCCAGCCTTCCCATAGCGATGAGTTTTGATCTATCATCCGAAAACCGCAATAAATTCTGGTGATTGATGCCTTCTGAAACCCCTGAGAAGAAACCCGCACGGACCTCAACGCGGCGGCGCACGCCTGCCTATGTCAAAGCCACACGCGGCGTAAAAAACTGGCGTGAAGCTTCCGAGTGGCTGGCCTGGCGGGATATCGAAGACATCGAATGCATCACTCCCGATCAGGCGGGCGTTGCCCGCGGCAAGATGATGCCGTCGAAGAAATTCACCTCCAATACATCCTTGGCGCTGCCTTCCGCCGTGTTCATGGCGACGATTTCCGGTGACTATCCCGAAGACGGCTATGGCTTCTCTTATCCGGAAGACGACGGCGACCTCAAACTGATGCCGGATTTGTCGACCCTTTCCGTCGTGCCCTGGGAGAGCGATCCCACGGCACAGGTCATTTGCGACCTCGTGAACAAGGATGGCGCCGCGGTGGAATTCACCCCGCGCAACGTGCTCAAGCGCGTTGTTGCCGCCTACAACAAGAAGGGCCTGAAGCCTGTCGTCGCGCCCGAAATCGAGTTCTATCTCGTCAAGAAGAACCCCGATCCCGATTATCCGCTGACCCCGCCTGTCGGCCGGTCCGGCCGGGCGATTGGCGGTGGCCAGGGCTATTCCATCGCCGGCGTCAACGAGTTCGACGAGCTGATCGACGATATCTATCATTTCTCCGAGGGTCAGGGCCTGGAGATCGACACGCTGATCCATGAAGAGGGTGCGGCACAGCTGGAAATCAACCTGCGCCATGGCGATCCCGTCGAGCTTGCGGACCAGGTGTTCCTGTTCAAGCGCACCATCCGCGAAGCGGCGCTGAAGCACGATATGTATGCAACCTTCATGGCCAAGCCCATCCAGGGCCAGCCCGGATCGGCTATGCATATCCACCAGTCGATCGTCGACAAGAAGACCGGGCGCAACGTGTTTTCCAATCCCGACGGCAGTGAAAGCGAGGCCTTCCGCCACTTCATCGGCGGCATGCAGAAGCACGTTCCGGCCTCTCTGGTCATGTTCGCGCCTTACGTGAATTCATACCGGCGGCTGACACCGGCGGCTTCTGCGCCGGTCAATGTCAAATGGGGCTATGACAACCGCACGACGGCCTTCCGCGTGCCGCGTTCGGATCCCAATGCCCGGCGTGTGGAAAACCGCATTCCGTCGTCCGACGCCAATCCCTATCTTGCCCTGGCGGCGTCGCTCGCCTGCGGCCTGCTCGGCATGAACAACCGGATCGAGCCGGATGCGCCTGCGTCGACAACGGTCAATGACAACCTCATCGAACTGCCGCGGGGGCTGATCGAGGCGACCATATTGTTCGAGCAGGACAAGGACCTGACGGCCATGCTGGGACAGTCCTTTGCCATCACCTACGCAGCCATCAAGCGTGCAGAATTCGAGACTTTCATGGAGGTTATCAGTCCGTGGGAGCGTGAATATCTGCTGTTGAACGTCTGATTTGAGCGAGGTTGCTTTGGTTGCAGGAGCACTGTGCGTGGTTCGACAAGCTCACCATGAGGAAGAGGAAGGCCTGCAGAATCGGAATTGCAGCCAATACCTTTCCCTCATGGTGAGCTTGTCGAACCACGCACTATGGCCTTGCAGCAAGCCAGCAAACAAGATTGCTTCATAACATGCCCTACCAATCCCCGATTTCCCCCGGCGTCTCCTGGTATGAGTCGACCATTGCGGATCGCACCGAATATCCGGCACTGGACGGTTCGCGCACCGCCGACGTTGTCATCGTGGGCGGCGGCTTTACCGGCCTTTCCGCCGCCGTTCACCTCGCCTCGGCGGGCGTCGACGTCGTCCTGCTGGAAGCCTACCGTTTCGGTGACGGCGCCTCCGGGCGCAATGGCGGTCAGCTCGGTACCGGGCAGCGCGCCTGGGCGGAGGAGCTGGAAGGACAGTATGGCTTTACCCGCGCCAAGGCGCTGTTCGACCTTGCCGAAGAGGCGAAGGCGCACCTTCTGCAGTTCGCCGACACGCACAAGATCGACATCGAATTCGTGCCGGGGCAAATGTCCGTTGTGCACAAGAAGCGCTATCTGAAAGATTACCGCGCCCACGCGGAACTGATGGCAACCCGTTTCGGCTATCCGCACATTCATTACATGGATGCGGCGGAGACAGCGGAACGCCTCGGCTCCACGCGCTATCTCGGCGGCGTCTACGATGCGGGCACCGGTCATATCCAGCCGATGAAACTTGTGGTTGGCACGGCACAAGCAGCAGCCCGGGCCGGGGCCCATCTTCACGAGAATACAAGAGTTACCGGCATCACCTCGCAGAACGGACGGGTGACGGTGGCAACGGCCAAAGGCAACGTGACGGCCGCCAAATGCCTGATCGCGGTCAACGCCTATGGCGGCAATCTTGAACCGGTCAGCGCTTCGCATGTCATGCCAATCCGTTCCTTTATCGGCGCCACCGTTCCGCTTGGCGAAAACAGTCCGGTCCTGCCCGGCGGTGAAAGCGTCGATGACTCGCGCTTTGTCGTGCGCTATTTCCGCCGCTCCAAGGATGGGCGGCTGCTGTTCGGCGGACGGGAAGCCTATACCGCAGACAATCCGCTTGATATCAGCACCCATATCCGCCGGCAGATCGCCGAGATTTATCCGGCACTCGCCGACGTGGAAATCACGCAGGCCTGGGGCGGCTCCGTCGGCATCACCCTGCCCCGGCAGCCTTTCGTGCGCGAAGTCATGCCCAACGTCATTTCGGCGGGCGGCTATTCCGGTCATGGCGTGATGCTGTCGAACTATGTCGGCAAGCTCTATGCCGAGACTGTCGCCGGCAACCGCGACCGCCTGAAACTGCTGGAAGAGCTGAAAGTACCGGCCTTTCCGGGCGGGCGCACCTTCCGCGCGCCGCTGCTGTTTCTGGCACTCAGCTGGTATGCCCTGATGGACCGGATCTGAATCCCAGCTAATTTCCCCGGTACACGGGCGCCCGCCGCCCGATCCAGGCATTCAACCCTTCCCGCGTATCGTGCGAGGCGGCGACACGGGCAAACTGTTCGCTTTCCATCTGCAGCCCCTCGCCGATGGGCATGTTCAGCCCGCGTGTTACGGCGGTGATGATGCCCGCAGCCACCACCGGGGAATGACGCAGAATACGTCCGGCAAGCTCAAGCGCTGCGGGAAGCAGGTCTTCGTGGGGAACCACTTTATTGACAAGCCCGAGTTCCAGGGCTCTCGCCGCTGAAAAGGTATCGCCGGTCAACAACAGTTCCAGCGCGCGCTTGCGGCCGGCGAGGCGCGGCAGGCGCTGGGTACCGCCAAAGGTTGGCGGGATGCCGATATTGATTTCAGGCTTGGCAAACACGGCCCGCTCGCTCGCAACGGCCAGATGCGCTGCCTCGGTGATTTCACAACCGCCGCCGAAGGCAATGCCATTGACGGCAGCAATGATCGGCTTGCGAAACGCCTCCATGCGCGCGGTCATCGCCTGCCCCCGCCGCACGAACGCCCTGACGGCGATATCGATGCCCTCGCCTATGCTTTGCGAGAATTCATGAATGTCTCCGCCCGCCGAAAATGCCCGGTCGCCTGCGCCTGTCAGAATGACGGCGCGGATGCCGGGATCATCCTCGATGCGATCGAGAAGCTGCAGCAGCAGATCATTGGTTGCGTAGTTTAGGGCATTGAGCTTTTCCGGCCGGTTCAGGGTCAGAAACGCGATATTGCCTTTGATTTCGAAGAGCACGGGATCGGACATCGATTTTGCCTTTCACTGGGAAGGATCAAGGCCGAAGATGTAATGCTCCGTGCGCATTGTGTATATTCACTGGTTAGTATACTTTTTCGTCATGCCAAAGACGTCCGACCCGACCCGCGACCGCATTCTCGATGCTGCCAGCCGCCTGTTCTATGCGGAGGGCATTCGTGCTGTCAGCGTGGATGCCGTTGCGGAAGCGGCGGAGCTCACAAAGCGGACGCTGTACTATCATTTCAAGAGCAAGGACGATCTGGTTGCCGCCTATCTCCAATCGCGCGACCATCCCAATCTCGCGCTGTTTGCCAAGTGGTTCAACGCGGCGGACGGCACGATTGCGGACAAGGTCGAAGCGATCTTCACCCATCTGGCCAGGGCTGCGCGGCACAAAAAATGGAAGGGCTGCGGTTTCCTGCGGACAGCTGCCGAACTGGCCAACATGCCCGGCCACCCGGCCATCAAGGTCGGTTCCGCGCACAAGAAGAAATTCGAGGCGTGGCTGGCGGATGTTCTGGCAACAGCCGGCGTGGAAGAGCCGCAAGGCCTCGCCCGGCAGATCGTGCTGCTGATGGACGGGGCCTTTTCCATCATGCTTGTCCATCGCGATGCCAGCTATGTCGAGGCGGCGGGCAAAGCGGCGGCGGCACTTGTTCACCTGTCTGAAATCAGGGATGCCGAGCGATATTCGCTTGCAAACAAGCCTCAGTTGTCCAGATAGCTTCCGGGACTGTAGAGAAGCTGGACTCGCCTGGCATTCATCAACTGCTTGGGAGAGAACCAGAAAAATCTCTCGCTCTGCGGATCGTCATCGATGGCAAATTGCAGGCTGCGGAAAATGGCCAGCCAAACGAGTTTCGAACAATAGAAACCGGAATCGTCGTTCAAATCCAGATTGAAGAATTCATAGGGGCGGCCAAGATATTTTTTTGCTTCAGCTGGGATTTCGGACCGCTGCTCTTTCGACAAGTCGTCAACGCGGCCATGCCATACTTCTTCGCCCGGGCGGGAAGCAAGCCAGTCTTCATAGGAATGCCTGATCACGCCTTGGCCCGAGACTGCCTCAATCACAAACGGCGCGCCATCGCAAATTTCGAGGATAGCCACATGTCCAACGTAGACGATCGATCCCGTCCCCAATGACGCCGCGTTCAGGGTTTGCGACCCGTGATATTGTCTGGCGAACGCTTCAAAACTCAGCCGATTGAGCCGGTCTTCTTGCGATGCGGCGAAATCCGGATCGGATTTTGCTACCTGCTCCAGATAAGCGCTCTTCTCGGCTTCGAACTTTTGCCTGTCGTAAAAATCAGTTGGAATCTGCCGCATGTCAGGCGCGTAGGACGCGGAATAGGGAACGATAACGCCCGGCTTCTTCGGCCACACAAAATCACCTGACTGGAACTCCGACGGATCGGGCCGCAACGTTTTCGCCGTGGTGACAGGCTCTGATGCCGCCAAGCTACACCTTCCTCACAATCACGCTGCCGACGGAATAGCCGGCACCGAAGGAGCAGATGACGCCAAGACTGCCCGGTGCAAGGTCGTCGGAATATTGGGAGAAGGCGATGATCGAGCCTGCAGAGGACGTATTGGCATAGTCCTGCAGGATGTTCGGCTGTTCTCCCGCTTCCGGTTCACGCCCCAGCACCTTCGAGCCGATCAGATCGTTCATGCCCTTGTTGGCCTGATGCAGCCAGAGCCTCGACAGATGCGCCGGTGCGATATTCTCGTCGGCAAGGTGGGTAAGGATCAGGTCGGAAACGATCGGCACGACCTGCTTGAACACCTTGCGGCCTTCCTGGCGGAACAGCATGTCGCGGCGGTCTGTCATGTGGCCCTCGCGCGTGCGGCGCAGGAACCCGTTATTGTTGCGGATATTGTTGGAGAACTGGGTCAGGCAGCGGGTCGAGATGATCTCGAACCGGTCCGATGCGGTTGCGAGGTCGTCGCGCTCCAGCAGCACTGCGGTGCAGACATCGCCGAAAATGAAATGACAGTCGCGGTCACGCCATTCGAGATGGGCGGAGCAAATCTCCGGGTTGACCATGAGGATGGCACGGGCTGACCCCGAGCGGATCATGTCGGCAGCCGCCTGAATGCCGAATGTCGCCGACGAACAGGCAACGTTCATGTCGAAGCCGAAACCCTGTATCCCGAGCGCTTCCTGCACCTCGATGGCAATCGCCGGATAGGGGCGCTCGTGATTGGACGCGGCGCAGATCACGGCATCCACGTCGGCAGCGGTTCGGCCAGCCTTGGCCAGCGCCGCGGTTGCCGCCTTGACCGCCATTTCGGCCATGACTGACAGTTCATCGTCACTGCGCTCCGGCAGGACAGGATGCATGATCGCCGGATCGAGAATTCCCGACTTGTTGAGCACGTAGCGCCGCTCGATCCCCGATGCGCGGACGATGAAGTCTTCCGCGGACATCGTCATCGGTGCGCGCGTGCCTGCCGCAATCTCATCGGCATGGATTTCGTTCTGCCGCGCGGCATAGCTGTTGAATGCTTCAACGAGTTCGGCATTGCTGATGGAGAGTTCCGGCGTAAAGACACCGGTACCACTTATGACAACCTTATGCATGGCGTTTCCATAGTTTTTATCTGTCTCAAGCGTTAGACGCTCAAACGTCCGCGCGCAAGTTGTCATCAAGAGTTCACGCGCCGGCCTTAGCGTTCCCCCTAGTGTTTGAAGCAAATACTGGGGATTTTCTGATGACGGTAAGCAATGCGACTGACACACGTCTGTTGAAAGACGAACACCCGCTCGACAAACCAAGCAATTTAGGCAATTGGCCTAATTATGCGGTGGTCGCCATCCTGATCGGCGGCCTTTTTTATGTTGGATATTCACTCACCCAGGATTTGACCAGCTCGGTCGCCGTGCCGTGGATTCTTCTGGGGCTTGCACTGGTTACGGCCCTGGGCTTTGAATTCGTCAACGGTTTTCACGACACCGCCAATGCCGTTGCAACGGTGATCTATACGAATTCGCTGCCCGCCGAGATCGCCGTGATCTGGTCGGGCATTTTCAATTTTCTTGGGGTCATGACCGCAAGCGGCGCCGTTGCCTTCGGTATCATCTCGCTTCTGCCGGTGGAACTGATCATGCAGGTCGGTTCGAGCGCCGGTCTTGCCATGGTGTTTTCGCTGTTGACCGCCGCCATTCTGTGGAACCTCGGCACCTGGTATCTGGGCCTGCCTGCCTCCAGCTCGCACACGCTGATCGGTTCGATCGTCGGCGTCGGTCTCGCCAATCAGTTCCTGGCCCCGACAGGCACTGCCACCAGCGGCGTCGACTGGTCGAAGGCCACGGAAGTCGGCATGTCGCTGCTGATTTCGCCGCTCGTCGGCTTCGGCATGGCTGCCCTGCTGCTGCTGGCAATGCGGCTGCTGATCAAAAACAAAGCGCTCTATGAAGCGCCGAAAGGCCAGACTCCTCCGCCTTTGTGGATCCGCGGCCTGCTGATTTTCACCTGCACCGGTGTCAGCTTCGCC